>NZ_CAXBEQ010000002.1:0-753004 GCF_963974845.1 uncultured Marivirga sp. | reverse complement strand
GCTCTGGAAGAGAATTTTTAAAAAGCTTACGATAAAAGACTTAAAATCTTGTGAACATTAGTTCGTGCGGGTTTACCTGCCCTTTTTATAGGAAGGTTCAAGTCCTGCAAAGCAGGCAAGCCCGCTCCTGGCACAAAAGCTTCTCAGTAATGAGAGGCTTTTTGTGTTTTATGGCATTTATACTAATTTGTATTTATGTTTACTACCTACGCCCTTCAGAGTATTCATAAAAATTACATATACAAAGGCTTCACATCAAATATTGAGGATCGGTTTAAAAGGCATAATGAAGGCAGAGAAAAAACTACAGCTCCTTACAGTCCATTTAAGATTATTTACACAAAACAATTTTCTAACAGAAAAGAAGCAAGGGATCATGAAAAATGGTTAAAGAGCAGCTCTGGAAGAGAATTTTTAAAAAGCTTACGATAAAAGACTTAAAATCTTGTGAATATTCGATCCCTGGGGATTCCCTTGTCGTTCTTCAGCTTATTCTAGTCCTTCAGAGAAGGCAGACCGCACTTGTCATAAAAGCTTTCCTTTCATAGGAAGCTTTTTGTTTTCTCGAATATTTATACGTGTTCCTTCGAAATAATCCTTCAGACTTGTCCAAATCAGCTTAGTTGGAGCAGTTTGTATTTTTAATAAGATCTTTCTTTTTTTTAAAAGAGATCAATCCAAGCAAAAAGAATCCACTTATTCCGGATATCTGCTTGCCAGATCGAAAGTAAATTGAACTTTATAAATCTATAGGCATAAAAAAAGCCTTACATTTCTGTAAGGCTTTGCTCCTCTTCTTGGACTCGAACCAAGGACCCTTTGATTAACAGTCAAATGCTCTAACCAGCTGAGCTAAAGAGGAATTTTATCCGTTTGGGAATGCAAATATGCAAGGCTCTTTTATTATTTCCAAATACTTCTTTTAAAAAAATCGTAAAATATTTTTCAAGCTATATTTCGTCAGTTTTACGCTCAGCAATTTCAATAGACCAGCCATTACGTCATGTTTTTAGTTGATAAAATTTCAATATAGTGTCAATATGTCTTATTTTACCAAAAGAATTTAATTGGTATAGATTTTTCTATGTTAACATTAAAAATTAATTGTTAAACCTTAAAACAAAAAAGTTATGGCACTTATAAAGTATAACCCAAGTTTACCTAATACTGAAAACAAAAGATTTTCAAGTTTATTAGACAGATTTTTTGACGAGTCCTTTAATGGTATTGGAAAAGAAATGCAGCACTTCAATCCTCAAGTCGATATTGCTGAAAGCAAAAAAGCATTTGAGATATCAGTAGCCGCACCTGGAATGAAAAAGACAGATTTTAACATTGATATGAGCGATGGATCTATCACAATATCTGGTGAGCGAAAGTTTGAGGAAAAAAAGGATGAAAAAAATTATCATTCGGTAGAGACACAATACGGCTCCTTCTCAAGAACATTTCATCTTCCCGACAATATCAGGGAAGACAAAATTGAAGCAACTTATCATGACGGAATATTAAATATTGTGATTCCTAAGGATGAACAAAAAGAATTAAAAAGAACAATTCAAATCAAGTAATCTCACTTTGGAATTGTTTTTTGAAGGGGCTAGGTCCCCTTCTTTCATTTTTGACAATATGTGGATGAACCGAAACGTTCATTATGCGTTTGAATAGAACAATTTAAATTATTTAGTGATGGAAAAAAGACAGTTTTTTATAGGAATTATTTTTGCTTCTATATTCAGTGCATTGCTTTCAGTAGGTGGTTTTATATATTTTAATCCTAGCACTTCTGGAACAGACAATCAAAATTTTGATGAAATTCAATCTAATAATACTCGATTTTCGAGCTTTTTGGATGAAACTGAATACAATGTCCCAGAAGGAATCAATTTTATTTATGCTGCTGAGCAAGTAACAAAAGGAGTGGTTCATATTAAAGCAGAGGTTGAAAGAGATGTTCCAAGAGGTAGATCTCCATTTGAAGAATTCTTCAGAGATTATTACGGTGATAAAAGTCCGCAACCCAGAAAAGGTCAATCATCGGGCTCGGGCGTAATTATTTCTCCGGACGGCTATATCGTTACGAACAATCATGTAGTTGAAAACGCCTCCAATCTAGAAGTGGTATTACATGACAATAGAAGCTACAATGCAAAAGTTATTGGCGCGGATCCCAATACCGACATTGCCCTGTTGAAAATAGATGAGGAAGATTTGAATTTCGTGGAATTTGGCAATTCAGATCATGCAAAAATTGGAGAATGGGTATTGGCAGTGGGAAATCCATTTAATTTAACTTCGACCGTTACAGCTGGTATAGTAAGTGCAAAGGCAAGAAACATAAATATTTTAAATAGACAGAACAGATACGGCATTGAGTCTTTTATTCAAACCGATGCTGCCGTGAACCCAGGTAATAGTGGGGGAGCATTAGTCAATCTTTCAGGGAAACTAATTGGTGTGAATACTGCTATTGCAACTCCAACTGGAAGTTATGCCGGCTACTCTTTTGCTGTTCCTTCTATTTTGGTCAAAAAAGTAGTGGATGATTTAAAAGAGTATGGAATTGTTCAAAGAGCTGTATTGGGTGTAAGTATCGTGGACTTGAATGACCCTCGTATTAAAGATCAAGACTTTGGTACAAATTCCGGTGTTTTGGTAGCTGGTACCACACCTGGAAGTGCGGCAGAAGCTGCTGGCATGAAAGAAGAAGATATCATCATTAAAATTGATGATAAAGCGATCAAAAATGTTGCAGAATTACAGGAGCAAATTGCAAGATACAGTCCCGGGGAGCAAGTTAAAGTGACCTATCTAAGAGACGGAAAAGAAAATGAAACTACGGTTGAACTGAAAAGCTTAGAAAACAGTACTGAAATAGTAACTGCAAGCACAGCAAAAATGTTGGGGGGAGCGACTTTCGAGGATATAAGTGAAGATGAAATGGAAGCCTTAGATATTGCTGGAGGTTCTAAGGTTGTGGAACTTCAAGATGGAAAATGGAAAGATATAGGAATTAAAGAAGGCTTTATTATTACCGCTGTTGATAAAGGGGCAATTAAAAACACAGAAGATTTAATTGCTACCCTAAAAGGAAAAAGAGGCGGTGTATTAATAGAAGGAACATATCCTGACGGTACAAAAGCATATTATGGAATGGGGTGGCAATAATCCTAGACTTTAGTAAATAATTTTTAAGGGCACCCAAATCAGGGTGCCTTTTTCTTTTGTTATCATTCAAAAAAAGCCAATTTTGTGCCATTAAAAATCAACTGTAGAGGCTAAAATGATTGGATAATAGCTGAAAACATACTTTAAACTATTTAAACCTAATAAATCATAATTTTTGTAATTAATTGAATACTATGGATATTAAGAAAACTTACGGCTTAGAAGAGGCCCTAAACAAATTAGGAGTAAAAGGTCACAACGGTGGGACTTCAACAGGAAGTAACTGGATGGAAGGAAACGGGAAGATCAGCTCTGTATCTCCAGTAGATGGGAAAGAAATTGCCTCTGTGGGAGTAACAACTGCTGAGGATTACGAAAAAACCATAAAAACTGCTTCAGAGGCTTTCAAGACTTGGAGCAATATGCCTGCACCAGCAAGAGGCGAAATTGTTCGTCAGTTTGGAAATAGGTTAAGAGAATTAAAAGATCCGCTGGGCCGATTAGTTTCCTATGAAATGGGAAAATCCTTACAAGAAGGCTGGGGTGAAGTTCAAGAAATGATAGATATCTGTGACTTTGGTGTCGGATTATCACGTCAATTGTATGGATTAACCATAAAATCTGAACGACCAGATCATTCCATGCAAGAACAATGGCATCCATTAGGAATTACAGGTATTATCTCTGCATTCAATTTCCCCGTTGCCGTTTGGAGTTGGAACACCGCATTAGCTTGGGTTTGTGGTAATGTTACTGTTTGGAAGCCTTCTGAAAAAGCCCCACTAACAGGTATTGCTTGCCAAAATATTATTGCGGAAGTATTGAAAGAAAATGATATGCCGGAAGGTATCTCTTGCTTAATCAATGGAGATTACAAAGTAGGAGAAATGATGACCAAAGACGCTAGAGTTCCATTAGTATCTGCCACTGGCTCTATAAGAATGGGTAAAATTGTAGGCCAAGAAGTAGCTTCTAGACTAGGTAAATCTATTCTTGAATTAGGAGGAAACAATGCGATGATCATCTCAAAAGAGGCTGATTTGAAAATGACCTTAATAGGGGCAGTATTTGGCGCAGTTGGAACTGCTGGTCAGCGTTGTACTTCAACCAGAAGATTAATCATTCATGAGGATATTTATGATGAGTTGATCGGTAAAATGAAAGATGCCTATAAGCAATTAAGTATTGGGAATCCATTGGATGAGAAAAACCATGTTGGGCCTGTAATTGATCAAGATTCTGTCAACAACTATTTAAAAGCCATTGAAAAAGCTAAAGCTGAAGGCGGGAAAGTAATTGTTGAAGGGGGCGTATTAGAAGGAGAAGGATATGAAAGTGGGTGTTACGTAAAGCCAGTCATTATTGAAGCTCAAAATGAGTTTGAAATCGTGCAGGAAGAGACATTTGCACCGATTTTATATGTAATGAAATATAGTGGAGATATCGAAAATGCCCTTGCCCTCCAAAATGGAGTGAAACAAGGTCTATCTTCAGCCATTATGACCAATAATATGCAAGAGGCTCACAGATTCTTATCGTCTAGAGGATCAGATTGTGGTATTGCCAATGTGAACATTGGAACATCTGGTGCTGAAATTGGTGGTGCGTTTGGTGGAGAAAAAGAAACAGGCGGTGGCCGAGAATCTGGCTCTGATGCTTGGAAAGCGTACATGAGAAGACAAACGAACACCTTGAACTATGGAAATTCTTTGCCATTAGCTCAAGGAATTAAATTCGATATTTAATTTTTTCGATGAAATGCACACGTTTATTCGTGTGCATTTTCTATATTGAATTGTTTTTATACAACATTGATTTTATTAACTTGTTCCCAAATTAAAAATTGTTCAATATGAGTAAGTATCAATCCGTCATGCTAATCGATGATAATGAAATCGATAATTTGATAAACCAGAAAATGGTTGAAGCTGCAGGCTTGTCAAAGTATATCTATACACATACAGGTGCGAAAAGTGCAATTGAGTTTTTGAAAAATATTGAGCAATTAGAAAATGATATAGTTTCTGGTGTACTGCCAGATATTATCTTCTTAGACATCGATATGCCTTTAATGGATGGTTTTCAATTCCTAGAGGAGTTTAATAAATTGAAAGATAGTACAAAAGATAAATGCAAGATTGTCATGTTGACTTCTTCGATCAATCCACAAGACGTGAGCAAATCAAAGAAATATGATGCCGTTAAAAAGTATCTCAACAAACCGCTTTCTCAAGAGAGCTTAACGGAGTTATCTATTTAAAAGAGGCTTCATTGTCTCACATGTATAAACGGAAAAAGCCCATTTAACATATGTTCAATGGGCTTTTACAATTTATAATCTAACAAAAATTAAACCACCAGTTGCTTTATTAGATTATCGTCAAATTCAAGTAATAAACTAGGTGCAAAGTGCTGCATCGGCTCTAGAGATTTGAACTTCTTAACCAATTCCTTAATTTTTTCCTCCTTATTCCTTTTCGATTCACTTAAAGAAATTTTCATGATTTTATTCAACACTTGAATATTCATGCAATTTTCCTTTCCTATAATTCTAATTTGTCTCTGAATACTGTTAATAAGCTGATTAAATAACTCATAGTCCTTCATCAAACAATACTCAAGTGCTAGTAATGTTTTAATTTCTAGCTGAGCATTTTGATATTTTTTCAAACTAACATCATTCAATAAATTATTTAACCATTTAGCAGCCTCTTCATGCTTTTGGTCAAAATGGCAACTCAAAGAACGATAAGTAGCATAAGTTATATATTGAGGAACATCATCCTTATCAGGTTCAAAATCCTGAAATAAAGCTACATTTTCCTCAGATAGCATCACCTTATCCGGCATTCTCTTAGCTCTCTGTATTTTTGTAATTAAAAATTGAGCAGGATAAGTAAATAAATTAAAATTTGATAAAAATGCTGCACAAGATTCATTAACCTCCTCGAAGTAATTCTCTGCCTTCCTATATAATCTGTAATGATTATAATACTCTAACTTCAAAAATTCATAAACTAGTTTTAAATGGAAGTAAATGGAATCCAAACTATATAATTCAAAGATACCATCTGCCTTGGCCAACACATCCTCAATGGGGTCTAGGTCAACATTATTCTCGTCTTCTTCAACAAATAATCTATGAAATATATTTAAGCAATTTTTGTAGACGAAAAGTCTGTGGGAATCATAAATCTGACAGGTATTCAACATTTCCCTATTCAGGAGAACAAGCTCCAGTTTATTGGTCTCATCACCCGTTAAAGAGTAATTACCAAACTTAATGAAATAACTGCTTAACAGGTCTTCTGCCTTGTCAACAGCCAACATATAGGCAACATGGCGATTATACAATTGGCTGTAGCCAAAATACTCTTCCGTGTTTTGGTGTAATTTTTTTAATGCCTTATAAACAATGGTGAGTTCGTTCGAAAGATCATAATCTATAAGCTCTTTCTCCAATTTTTTCAAAGTGGCAATGGCTATCGCCTTCTTTTTGGTAAAAATGATTTCATTTATATTAGCTACTTTCTTTAAAATATCCGTTCTCGGATTTTCCATTTGTTGAAGCAGGTATTCTTCGATTTTTTGATTTAATCTCGATCTTAACGTATAATAAGCATTAGTATTAACCTCAAGTTCCTCCATGATGGCATGATCACTAGAAGAACTTTCACGCATCGATTTTAGCAAATAAGCAGATTTTTCCGCTCCACCTGTTGATAAACTCTCATGAATCGCAAGATAATCCGCGTCAGAAAGTTGCATGATTATATTCTTAAGTTTCGCCATATTCTTATTAATTCACCGATTTTAAATCATTTCAAAGGAAAGTTAATTATTTAGATGAAAATCACACAAAAAAGTTAAACATTTATGAAAAAACCTTACATCTACTGCCAATTATTTCGTTTAAAACCACTTTAAATCTTATAATTTTACAATAAACCTCATTTTTCATGTGACAAAGAACTAAATTTAACTTATTATAAAATTTAGTCAATTTACATATTATGAGAAATATCGCATTAATACTAAGCATCTTTTTATTAAGCTGTCAAAATGATAAATCCCTAGATTTTTTTACTCAGGTTAACAATTTAGAAAAAATTGAAGGCAACTCAGAATATAAAAATAGTCCCTTCTTAAGTGCGGGTAAAAGACTCTATGTGGTGGGTCACCAAAACGGTACTTTCCCAGATTTAGGTTGGCATATAGAAGGCGAAATGGGAGGCGTGTGGATGCCTCCCATTAAATTGCTAGATGGATATCATGCGGAGATTAAAAAAAATAATGAACATGTATGCTTAACTCAAGCTGACCAATTTATTAATTATCCGATTGGTAGTGAACATATTTTTAGGGCTAAGAATCTAGGCTTAAAAGTAGCACAATTCCATTTTGTTCCGGGAAATGAAAACGGATTAATTGTAGCCTATCAATTAGAGAACATTCTTGCGTCAGAAAATAAATTCACTTTTACATTTAACACTGCTATTGATATTCGCCCTGCCTGGTTGGCTGATTCTTTAAATATTGAAGACTTTGATGATGAGGGAGAATGGAAGAACAGAAATAATACTTTTTTAGCAAAAGACTCGGGAAATAATTGGTATGCCGCTATTAGCGGAAAGGATTTCAAACCATCTAATTCCGAGAACTCTTGTAAAATAAAAAGAAGAGGAAACGGCTTTGACCATGCTTTGAGTCGATCGATAAATCTGAAAGCAAATGAAAGAAAAACCATTTATTTAATAATTAGCGGCTCTTATAAAGGTGAAAAAGAAGTTATCAATACGTCTCGATATTTATCTAGTACCCCTGAAACCTTATTAAGGGAGAAAATAGATGCCTACCAAAAAGTAAGTGAAACTAATAATTTGAAAACCCAAGACAAAGACTTTGATCAAATGTTCAGGTGGTTGAAATATAATACAGAATGGTTGATGCAAGAGGTCCCAGATGTTGGAACTGGCTTAACCGCAGGAAGCCCAGACTACCCCTGGTGGTTTGGTACTGATAATGGTTATGCTGTGCAGGGCTTATTGGCATCTGGAATGCATCAACAAGCTTTACAAACCATAGATTTGGTTGTAAAATTATCTGAAAAGATTAATGGAAAGAATGGGAGAATCATGCACGAAGCTTCTACAAATGGCGTAGTTTTTAATCCAGGGAATCTAAATACTACTCCAAAATTTGTTAGTATGCTTTGGAAGGCTTACGCGTGGACTGGAGATGATGAATTACTGAAGTACTACGACTTAGTACATAGCGCAGTTGATTGGATTGAATCTCAAGATACCAATGGAAACGGTTATCCGGATGGTGCAGGCATGATGGAAATCCATGGTCTTGATAGTGAAATGATAGATGTAGTGTCTTATCAATATGAAATGTACTTGGCAGCAGCCAATTTTGCGAAAGTAAAAAGCGACAAGGTCTTGGTTGATGAGTACTTGGAAAAAGCTAAAAAGCTACAATCAAAAATTAATTCTGAATGGTGGGTAGAGGAATTTAATTCTTATGCGGATTTTCGAGCCACCAAATCAGAAGCAATAAAACTAACCGAAGCTGCTATTATAAGAGCGGACAGCATTGAAAAGCCTTGGTCGGTCATTGAATTAGAGAATACTTTAGATACCATTAAATCCATGGAGATAAGCGGCCCTTCTCCATTTGTAGTTCACCATAATTGGATAGTCAATACCCCAATGGAAGTTGGAGCTGCCGATCAAGAAAAAGCTACTGCGGCCTTAGCAACCGCAGAAAAATACCGAAGTAGGTTTGGAATATTTGTTACTGGTATCGACCGTGATGAAAAGCAGGAAAAAGCCGCCAAATGGCAATCTTTTAGTTATGTAGGAGCTGTAATGACTTTACCCACTGGAGTGCAGGCCATTGCGGAAGCGAAATATGGTAATCCGGATAAAGCACTGGCCTATTTAAAAAAATTGCAAAACTCATTTAGTTACGCTCTACCTGGCTCTATGTATGAGGTAAGCCCTGATTTTGGCATGATGACACAAGCTTGGAATATTTATGCAGTAGCAGTACCTGTAGTAGAAGAGTTTTTTGGTATTAGGCCAAAAGCCTGGAAAAATGAAATTATAATAAAACCTAATTTACCTTCAGACTGGAAAGATGTAAGTCTACAGTATATTAGGATTGGAAACAATAAGCTCGATATATCAGCAAAAAGAGTAGGGAATATCTTGGAAATCCGAGTTTCTCAATTACATAACTGGACTATAGCTTTTGAATTTCCAGAAGCAAAAAGCATTATCTATGATGGAAATAAAATAAATGGCGGTAAAGTAGAATTATATGACAGACTTCATAACCTTAAAGTAGAGTTTTAATTTATTAGTTTAATTTCAAAACATTAATGCAAGGTTGGCGTTAAATCTCCAACAGTACATAAAAATATACAAATGAATAAAGAACTTATTATACAGACAATAGTCATCACATCCGCAATTTTATTTCCTTTTGTTACGGGTTTTGTTAATTCGAGGAAACAACAAAAGAAGTTGGTTTATAAAAGAGTGAAAAGCTAGAAGTTTTTTTATTTAGAAATAAGCTCTTGAATTTGCTCTAAATGCTCTTTTTGCAAAGGCTTGGTAAAATATCCTTTTACAAGTTTAAACTTATCGGATTTCTGAATATCTGCTTTGTCAGAAGACGAACTTAGCATAAAAACATAGGTGTTATCAGATGATACAAAATGCTCAATGTTTTCCAAAAACTCCCAACCATTCATAAACGGCATGTTGATATCCAAAATAATTGCGTAGGTTTTGTCTTGTGAATAGTCCTCCCGCAAAAACTCTAAGGCGTAAGTTCCATCTAAAAATTTTTTGGGCTTTTGAAAAAAAGAATCCCCTTCTACTATCATTTCGGATAGCATCAAGGATATTTCATCATCATCAACAATTAGGTTTTTTAAGTTCATTCGTTTTGGCTATTTACGTTTATTTCCTGAGATTTACTCACCACGGATTTTACTATTTCATCTAATTCCTCGGCTGATTTCAAAATATGATTATAAAAGATTTCCTTATCACTATCTGTAATTCTCTCATTCTTCATGGCATTGACCAAGCCCATTAAGCGAGCAAGAGGGGCCCTCACCACATGCGATTGTGTCCATGCAATATCCTTTAGTATTTCATTCTGTTTCTCAACCGCTTCTATATGAAGATTCCTTTCAGTTACGTCATTGACTAAAATAATTTGAGCTTGTAGCCCTCTAAAAAGAAAGCTATTGGAACGTATCTCCACTCTTATTCTGTCCCCATTTTTCTTTAAATGAGTAAATTCACCATGATATATATTCTTATTGGGTTGTCTTTGCTTTATCATAGAGTCCTTCAATGCAGATATTTCCTCTGGGGGTCTAATGTCAGTAATATCCATTGCAAGAAACTCTTCATAGGAATATCCATAATGTTCGATAGCCGCATCGTTTACATCCAAAAATTTTAAGGATTTCTTATCATAAACCCACATGGGTAAAGGGCTAAAATGAAAGAGATCAGAATATCTTTGTTCTGATTCCTTCAAATTGACCATTGTTTTATTTCGCTCTATGTTATATAGGATGCTCTTATGCAGCACTGTTGTATTTAATACATCTTTCAAAAGATAATCCGAAGCTCCTAAGGACAAGGTTTTAATGGCAAAGTCTACATCAGTGTAACCTGTTAGAATAATGATGGGTACATTTTTTGAGTATTCTTTAATTCTGGAAATCAATTCCTCCCCCTCTAAATCTGGCAAACTAAGATCGAGAAATATCAAATCAATATGAGATACCTCACCTTTAAGTATATCCCTTGCCGAATGAAAATCTTTAGCCAATCTAATATTCTTAGTCACACGGGTTTCAAGTAGAAAATCTTCAACCAAGAGGTAATCCCCAGGATTGTCCTCAACAACTAAAATATCATATCGATTTAAATTTTTAGACATACTAATTCTGATCTCTAGGTAAACTTACTATACTGAACCAAAATTGTTCAATACCAGCAATAGCAGTCATAAATTCATCAATTTCGACTGGCTTACTGATAAAACAATTAGCATGGTTATGATATGCTTTTTTGATGTCAGTATCTGAAGAGGAAGTAGTGAGCATAATAACAGGTATGCTATTTAGATTCTTATCATTTTTTATTTCTAATAAAACTTCATGGCCACTCATAATGGGCAGGTTTATATCTAATAAAATCAAATCCGGCAGAATGGCTTCTTCATATCCTCTTTTCTTCATAAGATGGTCAAGTGCTTCTCTTCCATTTCTAGCAACATCAACTTCATTGATGATTTTACTATCTTCTAATGCTTCTGTTGTTAGCACTATATCTCCTTCATTATCTTCCACTAACAGGATACGTATGGGTTTCATTTTTTTGGTTTTGAATATTTGAAGCTACTCATGGTATCATCAGCACCTTGTAGATTGTTTTCGATTAAACATAATATTAATCTCTATTTAAAATTTCGTTTTTACAAAATAATTTATTCATCCTGAAAAAATAAACTTTTCCAGCTTCGTATTTCAAAAAACATGACAAAAATCATAGTTTTTGAATTTATAGTTGTTAATGTTAAATTCAATCTTAGTAAGATACATATTTTTATTCAAAAATAGTATATGTGACAGGTAAAAATACTGCTCCTATTAATTTCTAATTTAATAAGTAATAAAGGAGCCCTAAGCTTAAATTTCCCTTGATTGATTTATAGGAATCGTAAAATAGAATGTAGTGCCTTTTCCTTTTTCAGAGTCAACCCAAATTTTTCCGTTTTGGCTTTCTATAATCTTTTTCACTATGGCCAGTCCCATACCTGTACCTGAATATTCTGTCTTATTATGAAGTCTTTGAAAAATGTTGAAGATCCTATCAAAGTATTTTTTTTCTATTCCAATGCCATTGTCTGCAACAGAAAACTTCCAATCCTTTTTTAGCTTTCTCGCTTTAATTAAGACTTTTGGTGGTATTTTTGAGTCTCTGTACTTTAGTGCATTAGAAATTAAATTCTGAAATAATTGAATCATTGGAGAAGGGTGACCAGTGATCTTTGGCAAATTATCAAATAGCACCTCTGCATTTAGCTCTTCTATTTGCTTTCGGTGTAATAAACAAACTTCTTGTACCACATCATTCAAATCGACCTCTGTTTGTTCTGCTTCTTCTTTACCAATTCTTGAAAAGTCCAATAAATCCAAAATGATTTGGCGCATTCGTTTGGCTCCATCTACCGCAAAATGAATATATTGATTCGCTTTATCGTCAAGCTGATTTCCATATTTTTTTTCAAGTTGTGTCAGAAATCCAGAAACCATCCGTAAGGGTTCTTGTAAATCATGAGAAGCCACATAGGCAAATTGTTCTAATTCTGCATTTGAAACAGAAAGGGCATGGGTTTGCTTTTCCAGTTTTTCATTTATTTCAACTAATGATGTTTCATAAGCTTTACGATCACTTATGTCAGTGGTAGCCCCGATCATTCGAATAGCTTTTCCGCTGTCGCTCCTAACGATATATCCCTTATCAATGACATATGCATATTCTCCAGATTTCTTTTTAAATCTATATTCTTCCTTCCAAAAATTTACACTTTTATTATGAAGTGCTTCTTTTTGAGATTTTAATACTTGAGTTAGATCATCAGGGTGCACTTTTTGTTTCCAAAATGTAGGAGATTTATTCGCCTCCTCATTAGAGTATCCAAACCTTTTTTCAAAGCCCGTCCCAAAGCGTAAGGATTCTCCAGTTAGCAAATCCCAATCCCAAATAGCATCGCTGGTGGCTAAGGCTACTTTTTCAAATCTTTCATTTGATTGCTTAATCTCTTCATCAGCACTTTTCCTCAAAGTGACGTCCTTAAAATACACAGATAATCCTTTCTTCGAAGGATATGCACTTACTTCAAACCATTTCTCTAAAGGAGGGAAATACTCTTCAAAGTGAACTTTTTGTTGTAATTCTACGGCTTTATGATACTCCGTATAGAATTTAAGATTAATAGCGTCACCATATTCTGTCCACAAATTCCTATTAAGGATTTCGTGTCTCTTCTTACCCAAGACATTTTCCGCCTCTCTATTCCAATAAGTAACTGTCCAATCGCAATCAACTGCAAAAAATGCGTCCCCTATACTTTCTAAAATATCTTTCCTCTCTTTTAGTGCTTCCTTCAAAGCTAACTGCGACTTCTTTTGTTTATCAATATCTTGATAGCTCCCAAAAATTCGATTGGTTTTTCCTCCTATTCTATCCGCTTGACCAATACACCTGACCCATTTCTCGTTTCCGTTCTGAGTTTTTATTAGGAGTTCCAAATCAAATTCTTTAGCTGTATCAATTAATTCATTGATAGCCTCTTCAATTAAATTCCTACTGTGGTCAGAATAGAACGATAAACCATCTGATAATGAGGGGTTATATTCAGCATCGACTTCCAATATTTCCTTTGTCATGGGAGACCAATAAACTTCTTCTTTTCCATTGCGCCAATTCAATTCCCAACTTCCGATCTTTGCTAAACCAGCAGTTCCTTCTGCAAGTATTTCCAATTCTTTAAAATCCGTAATATCGGTGATAATAGAATCCCAAATAACTGTTCCATTCGAAAGTTTTTGAGGATTGCCAGAACCCTCATGGTATCGAATCATCCCATTAGGATGATGATATCTCCAAACAAAATGCCAAGGAGTTAATTGATCAGCAGATTTAAGAATGGATTCTTTCATTTGTGGCATATCCCCACCTGCTTCTATTCGGCTCCAAATTACCTCCGTAGTCTGCATGCATTCTTCAGGAGTGAAACCAAAGATTTCTTCAGATCTTTTGCTAACGAAATCTAATAAATCTGTACCGTCAGATTTTAAATGATATTGAAAAATCACGCCTGGCACATTATTGGAAATTTTCTCTAAACGAAGCTCCACGATTTTTTGATCATGTATATCTTGGAAACTACCGTATAAACGAACACATTGACCCTCAAGGAATTCTGCATTTCCTTTTGCCCTGACCCATCTTTCATGCCCTTTAAATGTGATTATGAGGGCTTCAAAGTCAAACGAGTCTCCACTACTGATGGCTTTTTCTACTGCTTCAGTAACTTTTTCGCGGTAATCCGAGTGATAAAAATTTATCGCTGTGTCTAAATCTGGCGTAAAATCATCTGGGACCTCATGAATCTCTTTGGTCATGGGAGACCAAAAATGTTCATTAGTCTTCATATTTATTTCCCAACCCCCAACTCTCGCTAGTTTTATAGCATTATCAACTGTTTGCTGCAGTTCAATCTTTTCTGTAACATCTCTTGAATTTGCGACTATACCTTTCACATGTGGCTCATTTAAAAGATTTGATAAAGAAGATTCAACCCACCGCCATTCTCCTCTACCATTTAAGAAACGAAAGGCAGGTAAATAGATGTTTCTTTCACTTTCTAACTTAGTAAACTCATCACGCACCCACTCTAAATCGTTAGGATGAATAAAATCAAAAGCACTTTTTCCCAAAAACTCACTTGGATTACGACCTAAGATTGTTGTTGATGTTGGACTGACATACTTGTAAATACCGTCTAAATTTAATATCGCAATTAAATCTCCCCCCTCTTGGACCAAAGCTTTAAATCTTCTTTCACTCATGTAGAGTTCCTCTTCGTCTTTCAACTGATCCGAAGCATCTCTTGCAATGCAGTTCATTAAATTTTGGCTTGATTCCCAATAGCCTGACCAAACAACGGGTACTATGTATCCTTCTTTGTGCCTATATCGATTTCGAAAGTTTCTAAATGTCTTGCCTTTTTGGATTTCTTCAGCCACAGCTAGTGTTAAATCTCGATCTTCCTCGATAATAAATTGCAAAAATGGCTGACCTTCTAGTTCTTCAGGTTTATAGCCCCATAACTGCTCAGATGAACTACTTACCATTTGAAAAATACCATTTTCATCTATAGTACACAGAGTGTCCAGAGAACTATCCAAAACTTGTTGAAGTTTCTCTTGGCTTGCCTCTAGCTCCTTTCTTGCTTCTAGCGCCTCAGTGACATTCAAAGAAGTGAGGAAAATTCCTACAACTTCATCTTTTTCTGAAAAAATTGGCTTTAACTTCAGTTCGTAAAATTGTTTGGCCTCTGATCCCTGGTCTTGAACGATCTTGTTCACTTCCTCTCCATTAGAAACTAATTTTAGGCACATTTTTAAATCTTCCCGTTGATCTAACTTTACTGCATCTAGGAGAGACTTTCCTTTTTCAATAGCACTTTGCAAAAGGAAATTAGAATGAGTACTCATTTGTTTATTGAATGATACTACTTTCCACTCTCTATCCAAATAAGTATACGCTTCCTCAGTATTGTCAACAAGTAATTGGAGCTCATGCAGCAGCGCAACTCTTTCAGTAATATCAGTCCCAGTTCCGAACACGCACTCCTCGCCTTTGTACTGAATTAATGAAGCGGTGAAATAGAGGGGTATATTTCTGCCTTTGTTATTAATAATCGAGGTCTCTATTTCAGCATGGCCCGTTCTAAAAACTTCTCCTATTTGGTATTTTACCTTAGTTCTTTCTTCTCCCTGAAAGAAATCTTCAACTTTTTTGGAAGCAATTTCTGCATCGCTAAATTCTGTTACTTTCTTTAATTGCTTATTCCACACTTGGATCTTTCCATCCCGATTAAATAGAAAAAATATAGCAGGTAAATTTCTAATTATGTCATTTGTGAGTGAGTTTTGCTCTTCAACTTGCTTTTGGGCATTGACAAAATCACTAATATCTTGAAAAACCCCAATGAGCTTTCTGGGTTTTCCATCATTATCATAAAATAACTTGGCCTTTGAACGAACATGAATAGTTTCTCCAGACTTTTTAATTAGTCTTTTCTCTATTTTATATTCTGTCTTATTTTGCACGACTTCTTCCATCAATGCTGTGGCACGTTGCCTGTCCTTAGGGTGAATAACAGATAGGCCCTTTTCAAAAGTTACCTCAAATTCATTAGGCTCAAAGCCAAGCATTTTGAAGACTCCCTCTGACCAAGACAATTCATTATTTTGGAGATCCAATTCCCATGCCCCTGATTTAGTCAATGACTCAACTTGATCATAGAGAAGCTTTAATTTTTCAAATTCTGCAGGATTCATAGGGATTTAGTAGCGGTGGTAAATTTTGTGTTGAAATTGAACCTTTCACGTAACAGCAATATAATAAAAACTCAGCTAATATGTAATAAATTTTATATGCGTTATTATTTTATGTAGATACAAGACAATGCCTATTCTCCTAAATCGTTTCGAGATGCCTTAACTTTTGCATGAAAGTCCAACATAAAAACTGCCATGAGGTAAAATGGAACCATAACTATTCTATATCTGGAAAGCGTTCCAAAATTATAAGTAGATATTCCAACGCCAAATGCAAAAATAATGGCGAAAATTAAGCAAAATAAAATGATGGGAGACTTCGCACTTTGAGTGAGATGAATGAATTTATTCCTGTAAAAAAGTCTTATGGTGAGGGCTAATAAAAAAAGTGCTTCTAAGGCAGAAAGCAACATTAAAGGATTATTGACTTCCCAAAGGTACGGTCGAAACAAAGAAACATTTATGGCTTGAGGGGCTAGTCTGAGCATACTCCCGAAAGTTCCATCCAATTCTCCCAAAGAATAACCTGAGCCTGCATCCTTACCGGTCCAGTAGCGAATATCATAAGCCGTAACTTGAGCAGTTTCTGCTATTTGATCCAAAGCATATCTACTATTATCTTCTCCGGCTTTTAACGCTACATAATATGCCAATGCCGCTCCAATTGCTAGTAGAAATGGGGCCACCATAATTCTTAGCACAAAAGAGGGAATTCTACCAATTCTATAGAAGAAATACCACAAAATTAATGCGGGCATTAAACATAGAAATATGTAAAGTTTTATGGAAGTGATAATATAGATTGACAAAAGCAACAAAATAATATTCCTGATCAATTTCTGTCTTTCAAAAAAGATTTGGATAAATGAATAAACAAGAAATCCTGATGCTCCTAGGGTCACCGTATCTTTTAAAATACCTGATCCCCAGAAAAAAACAGTGGGAACAAAAAATATAGCTATGGCAAATTGAAGTTTGAGTTCTGGATAGATTTGACAAAATGATTGATACATCAGCCACAGGCCCCAGAAGGAGAAAAATGCAAACAACAAAGCTACTCCTGCATAAGAATTATAGGTAAGTACACCAAAAACGGAAGCTATTCGAACAATAAAATAGGAGGTGGTATCACGGTACATCCATATTTTGGAGGAATATTTATAAGTTTCCGGATCAAATTCTCCGTTTGCAGTGAGTAGTTTCCATCCAGCAGAAAAACTATCATAAAAGGCCTCAACAATATGCGATGCACCATGGGTATAGTACGAGAAAGTATCTCCTCCACCGTAGTAAAATTGATAGATCAATCCCACACCAATTGCTCCAATCATCTTCAGCAGAAGAGCCGGAAAAAAATATTTTCTGGTTTCGCCATCAGCCGAAATTTCTCTTATTCCATATGCAATAAACATTAGGAGAAAGAATGTGATAGGCGCTATGATGAAATCTATAGTTTTCAACGCCTAAATCTACAAATCTTTCAGCTTATCTTTAGCACTTTTGAAAACCGCTTGCTTCCGTCCTGCTTTTTTCTTAGTTTTTTTGTAGTATTCTTCAGCCAGCTCAACTTCACCTTGCTTTTCTGCGATAAGCCCTAGGTGATAAATACTAAAAAGATAGTAACCGGCCTCTTCTTCTCCTACGCTTTCTGAAGAAATCATTGCCCTTTCGTAATATTTTTTTGCCTCGTCTAACTTAGCCTGTCGTTCATAAATTTGTCCCAAGAAAAAGCCAGCATAGCGCCCGGATGTCCCGCCATAACCTGTCCTCGCACTGTCTAGATTTGCAAATATTTCTAAACATTCTCGCTCAGAATCTTGAATTCTTCCAGCTGTATAAAGTAAACGTGCGTAAAATCTATGAAAATAAGCATTTTGAGGATAGGTCTCATGAAGATACTCTGAAAGTTGTAAGCCTTTCCGTAACTCACCTTCATCTAATGCCCAGATTCTCATTAAAAAATACTGGGCTTCGGTACGGGTGTAGAACGCATTTTGAGCCACTTTGGTGAGTTGCTCTACGCCAAGCTCTTTATCTCCATCGTCAAAAAATCTTAGTACAGGCCTCAGGATAGGGTAGTGCTCTGGAACCCATTCTACGTAATAATTATAAAGTGCATCACCGAAAAGAAATTCAGGGCTTAAATTCTTATTTCCCTTACTTTCCTCCATATAATTCAATGCATCTCTTGCTTCGAAGGCGGCTTTTGTCCAGCTTTGATTTTCAGAATAGAAGCGTCCTTTAAAGCCATGGATGGCGGCCAAGAAAAAAGTGGCTTCCATATTATCTTCATCTCTTTCTTTCATGAACTCCGCATAAAACTGAGCGGTATCCAAGTATGCTATCATTTTTTCATTATTCGGATAGTGGGAAGGTTCGGGCAATATTTTCCACCATTCATTTAAGCCATACAAAAAGTAGGGTAGCGGGTGGTTTGGGAAACGATACCGCAACCACCTGAAATCTTTTTCCACTTTTTCATGCTCTGCGTTATAAATAGCATTAACAGAAGCGTTAACTTCCATTTGGATGTACATATTATTCAATAGGATACTGCTATCCTGTTCCATTACATATTGAGCCTTGAGGGAAAGTGCAAACCCTATTAGAAAGGTAATTAATAATAATTTTCTTATCATTTATCTTAGTATAACGAAAGCAAAATTAAAAAAGCTCGACTGAAATCGAGCTCTTTTAAAATTAATATTTACGTCAATTGTTTAATGTGCCATTTGTTTTTCTTTGAATTTTTTGATCTGTCTCCTTAAAGCTTCAGAAGCATTATCAACTCCTGCTTCAAAAGAATCACTTTTCTCTTTTGCAAATAGCTGATTACCTGGAATATTTAATTTCACTTCTACGATTTTATTAGCATTATTAGAGTCTTTGTCCAATCTCAAAAACACTTCCCCATCGATAAATCGATCATAGAAGGTTTCCAATTTGTCAATTCTCTTTTGAATAAAGTCTAGCAATTTTGCGTCTGCGTCAAAGTGGATCGAATGCATTTGTAGCTTCATGATTTTTGTGTTTTACGGTTAAACTTACGCTTTAGGATGTGCTTGATCAAACACCTTTTTGAGTTTATCAAGCGAATTATGGGTATAGACCTGAGTAGCAGCTAAACTGCTGTGACCCAGCAAATCTTTAACTGCGTTGAGGTCTGCCCCTTTATTTAATAAATGTGTTGCAAATGTGTGCCTCAGAATATGAGGACTTGTTTTACTTATTGTAGTAACTTGATTGAGATATTTTTTTGTAATTCGATTTATCATCATCGGATATGCTTCGTTTCCATTATTAGAAACGATTAAGGCTATGTTGCCGTTGCCCGAAAACGTTTTATTTTTATGAGAAATATAAGAATTCAATCGGCTCAAAATTTTATTATGAAACGGAATAATTCTCTCTTTATTTCCTTTTCCTAAAACCCTGATGGTTTTGGCTTGCATATTGAAATCTGAATATTTTAAACCAAGGAGTTCAGAGAGCCTGATGCCTGTTCCATACAATAGCTCCATTATTAAAGCATCTCTACTTCCTTCAAAATCGTCTGCAAATTCAATAATGGACAAAAGATTATCCATCTCTTTTTCTTGCACAAATTGCGGCAGCTCTTTACTTGTTTTTAAAGCCTTGATTTTTTGAGTAGGATTTTGCTTGATCCCTTCTCTAGATATGGCGAATTTATAGAAGGTTCGTAAAGAAATGATTTTCCTATTGATACTTTTGGGATTGATCTGCTCTTGCATAAGAGCAACAATCCAGGCACGAATATGGCGATGCTCTGCCTTCAGCAGATTATGAACCTGATATTGACTTTCTAGAAACCTGACGAATTGATTTATATCGTTTTGGTAGGAAGCTAAAGTATGACGGCTGTAGCGTTTTTCAAATTCTAAATATTTCCAAAAAGTATTGAGCATATAGTAACTAAGCTATCAATAAGTTTTAGGAAAGAAATACTAAGATTTTAAGCATAAAAAAAGTTAGTATCCTTCCCAAGCAATTACTGCAAGTGGATACTAACTTAATAAATATATTTGAGAATAGCTAAATAAAAATTAGCTGTCTAAATCCCTCATTTTTTGCCTGTAAGCGGCACGGATAACTTCTTTTCTTCTGGCAACAGAAGGCTTTACAAAGTGTTGACGAGCACGTACTTCTTTCAAAGCTCCGGTCTTCTCAAACTTCTTCTTAAAGCGTTTTAAAGCTTTATCAATCGATTCGTTTTCTTTTACGTTTATTACGATCATAATTTACACCTCCTCTCGTGAATATTCTCTCAAAATTTTAAGCTGTTGTTTATTAATAAAATAGCCCTTTGTTTTGAGGACTGCAAAGGTAGAAGAATGTTTTTGGAAAACCTAATGCATCAGTGCTTTATGATTTCTATCTACTTTTAAACTCTTTTACAGTTGTCCCGTCATTCTATAAAAATCATATAAACTGACTCGAAAAGCTTCTTTCTGATCCGTGTCAGCAAATAACGGCAACTTTTTATTGTTATGATTCACAAACATTTCTACTTCGTCAGACAGCTTATTGTAAAGCTTGGCAGTGAAAATCATCTCATCTTTACGTTTCTCACCCTCCATTGAAATACTTCCTTCTTCTTCTGAGTCAATAGCCTCCCAATGCACTTGAAAATTTTGTTTATTGAAGCTTTTTGTCATTTCAATTATAGGGTAAACTCTATTGACTCTCCAATTGACTACTAATGAGATATTGACGTAAAACTCCGTGGTATCGGTTTGTCTATCTTCATGCCTATAGATTCGCCATTCGCCTTTTTCCATTACTTCTATATCGTAATTTGATTGGCGCATATTTCTAAAAAATATGTAGGCATCATCAGTGTAATTAAATCTCAGCTTCTCTATTTCTACTTTTTTGGAAGTATTGATTGAGCATGCAAAGATGGAAAGTACAAAAAGTAAAATGAATTTCTTCATGATAAGAGAAACTGAATATTCACTTCTAAGTTTGAGTTCCGATTATTTCTTTGCTCTAAAATATTGTGAGCAGTAGTTTAGTGTTACTTGCAGAATTCAATCTTTTTTCTGCAACCCAAACTTTAATAAGTTGAAAGAGAATTTTAATAATCCAACCAAAAACTCAACGTGTCATTGGGTATTACATATCCAATTTAGAACCTCAGATAAAATCATCCCCAATTTTTCTAGAAAGTTGGGGAAATGACTAAGATCATTGTTCAATTATAAGGGTTTTCACCCTTTTATTTACCTTAGAATAGTAAATATAATCTAAACTTGGGTAGAAACGTTCGTATTTATTTTGAATTAAATTATTGATTTGTGCAATATTTAAGCTACTATCATTATTTATTTCATTTAATACGTACTGTCTTACGAGATTATGATTAGATTCAATTAACCCTACAATAGTTTCTAGAGATATTTCTCGCACTCTCTCATCTGTAATTTTAGGGTCTATCCTCCCTTCTGCCATTTTTAGGATATAAGGCTTCGCTTCATCTTTATAGATTGATAAAAGTGAATCTGTAATTGCGGCAATGTTCTGATCCTGAGCAGAAACCTCTACAGTCAACAAAATAATTATTGGTATAAAAAATAATTTTTTCATAGTACATTTATTTAATTACTATAAACATAAGAACATATTTTTTTACCGCCAAGACTCTATATACCTATTCTAATAAAACAGATAGCAACAGTGGTAGTGATAAGTTTAATAGGTTTTAATTTTTCGAATTATTGTATGTTACATTGTAACATTTATGAGTTTCTATTTCATATCTGCTTTAATAGCCCCAAATTCAATGAATCTCCCCATCCTTGATTGATGTAATGTTATCGCAACCCTTCTCTTTTTACGGTGTTTAAAAACCAAAAAATAATTCCTTATACCGAAAACAACTGGTCAAATGGTCGTTAACCAAACCACAGGCTTGCATATGGGCATACATGATGGTACTCCCTACAAACTTAAAACCCCTTTTCTTTAAATCTTTGCTCAAGGCATCAGATTCAGGAGAATTAGCAGGTGCTTCTTTCATTGATTTTATTTTGTTGACAATAGGCGTATGATTAACAAAAGACCAAATATATTGATCAAAGCTTCCAAACTCTTTCTGTACTTCAAGGAATTTTTGAGCATTGATGACCGCTCCATTAACTTTCAATTTATTGCGGATGATCCCAGCATTCTGTAATAACTCTTCAATTTTAGATTGATCAAACTCTGCTACTTTTTTGGGGTCAAAATCCTCAAAAAGCTTTCTATAATTTTCTCTTTTCTTTAAAACTGTTGCCCAACTCAAGCCCGCTTGAGCTCCTTCCAAGATTAAAAATTCAAAATGCTTTCGATCATCATGAACTGGCACGCCCCACTCTTCATCATGGTATTGAACATATTGGTCAAAACCTAAACACCAGGGGCACCTTTCCTTCTGTTTAGAATTACTAGTGGACATAGCTTCCTGCATTTATATCAATTGTCGTCCCAGTAGCATGGTCCATCATTCCACTCATCATTAGAGCAATGGTAGGGGCAACATCTTTAGGTTCCGTAAGTTTTGTAAGCGCAATATCATTCAATGCATAATCTTCACCATATTGGTTAATAAACTGTTGCGCCATATCCGTTCTTACAAAACCCGGAGCAACCGTAAAGGCTTTAATATTTTGTTTTCCAAAAGCTCTGGCAATGGATTTAGTTAAAGAAACTACAGCTCCCTTAGAAGTAGCATAAGCCAAATAATCAGCCGTATCGCCTCTAAAGGCAGCACGAGAAGAGATATTGACTATTCTGCCCCCCGCTTCCTGTTTTTGGAATTGTACTACGCTTCTTTTACATAGCAAGCCTACTGCATTTACATTCACATCCATGGTTTTGAGCCAATCATCTGTCCATTCTACTGCATTTTTATGGATATCGGACGATAAAGCAATTCCTGCATTATTGACAATGCCATCTAATCTACCATCAAAATATTCTAAAGTCTCACTAAATAGTCGTGCTACTTCCATCGCCCCAGATAGATCTGCTTTAATCAAATGAATGCTCGAACCCAATTCTGCTTTAAGTTTTTGAGCAGATTCCTCATTACGGTTATAATGGGCGACTACATAAGCCCCACATTCCACTAAGGCTCTGGTTATTGCAGCTCCAATCCCTCTGGTGCCACCCGTGACCAATATATGCTGATTTGAACAGTCAATTTTCATAATTACAAGTAGGTTGAGTTTTCTTAAGTCAATTTAGTAAAAAATCTAATGTATTGAAGTGTCAAAATATAATCATTGAGCAGCGTTCGCCTCAAAGTAAATAATCTCCCCCTCCTCTATTTCCAAATTGATTTGCAAAGGGTTGCAACAAACCTCGCAATCTTCCACATAAGACTGATTAGAAATACTTATGTCAACCAACATACTGATTTCCTGAAAACAATGTGGGCACTGAAAGAAATGTTCTAGCATATTTTTTATTTTTGATTATAGTTACTTCTTTAAATCCCAATAGAACGGAAACCTGTCAGGTTTTCACATAAAATTAATGCGATAAGACACCAAAAGTTTAGTTTTGTGATTTTAGTAAACCTGACAGGTTTTGGCTAAGTTCCAAATTTTTACCAAAGTAGAATTATAACAGAATTAAATAATCAACGTTTCGAATGATATGAAAAAATTAAGCTTGACAATCGCCACTATATTTATAGCAATCCAGTTTGCAAACGCCCAAGTGGGAGATAGTTTTCCTGAGATGACTGGAACTAGTCTAACTGATGAAGAAATAACCGTCCCATCCGCAACTCAAGACAAAATGACTCTAATTGGCATTGCTTTTAGCAAAAAAGCGGAAGATGATCTAAAAACATGGTTTCAGCCTATTTGGGAAAGATTTATTAGAGAGGCTGATCCGAATGCTTTAATTCCAGAAATGAAACCGGATGTAAACGTGGTCTTTATTCCAATGTTTACTGGTTTAAAAAGAGGTGCTTCGGGTTCCGCTATAAAGAAAATGCAGAAAGACGTAGATAAGAAATTACACCCCCATGTGATAGTTTATAGCGGAAAAATGGGGGACTATGAAGACCAACTGAATATGACAGAGAAAGACCAGCCCTACTTTTATGTTGTCAATAAAGAAGGTCAAATAATTTATTCAACTGCAGGTAGGTCTTCAATAAAAAAATTAAATGAAGTGGAAGGAATGGTTACAGATTATTAAATAATTCCTAAATATTTTAAGAAGTCAATTGCTAGATTATAAATACCGAAAATAGCAATTGAAATTAAAATCACTGCTATGAACCCCTTTCTGAAAGGGGTTTTTTGGTTACCAGATTTTTCACTTTCCATTATTATGAAATGACTTTGATAGCACCTTTCAATACCTCGGCCTTGACCTCTTTATTGTCACCTTTCAATTCACCATCCACCTGCAGCAGCTCTGCCTCGTGACAATAAATTCTAGCCTCTTCTACTCTATAAATTTCTACATAAGGAGAGTTTTTAATATCCCCAAGGAAAGACTCTAGGGTCAAGGAGAGCAAATCTCTTAAAGGAATTGGCTTAAAAACAACCAATTCAAAAGTGCCATCATCCAACTTGCTGCCTGGATTAATAACAGCACCTGAACCATAGCTGGAAGCATTGGCAAGAACAATCATTTCTGCTTTAATGGTTTGTTGAGTGCCATTAAAATCAATTCTGAATTCATTGGTTTTCTTATCGACAAGCGAGCTAAAAAATGCTTTTGCATAGGCCAACATACCCCTTTCCCCGCTTTCTTCGAATTCTCTGATCATTTTGGCATTAAAACCTAAATCACTCAAATGAAGACAAATGAACTCTTCATTGATCCGGATTGCATCCATAGAAATTGTTTTCCCTCTTAAGATTAGCTCTAAACTTTCTACTACCCCTTCTTCAATTTCTAGTTCATAAGCTAAGCCATTGGCAGATCCTAGTGGAATAATTCCTAATTGAATTTCTGAATTTATAACAATCTGAGCAATTAAATTCACAGTACCATCGCCACCACAAGCCACCAATGTGTCGGCTTTATATTCAGATTGCCTTTCTTTTATTTTTTCTAGATCATTTTGACCCGTTGTATAGAAAACCGCATAATCCTTATTATTTTTAGCACAGAAGCTTTTGATTTGACGTTCCAAATATGATTTATCATTGTCCCCTGATTTGGGATTGATAATAAAAAGTAATTTTTTTGGCTGCATTTAAACTAAAAATTAGAAATTATCCTACGCTCGCTAAATATACGATTTGCACTTTACTTAAAACGACTTTTAGGTATTATTTCTCCTCCTAAAATTGTCCCATTTATGGGCTATGGAAATCATAAGTTGATTTACCTAAAAGGAGGCGTTGTGGAAAATCGCCCAGAATTTGACGCTAAGGCAACGGATAAAAGGAGGAAGAATTTCAGGATCATGCTTTCTCGCTATCTGAGTTCTCCTATTCCCGAAATGAAAGTTCAAATCATATTGGAGAACGAGAGCTTCACAACTCAAACAGATGATTATGGCTATTTCAGTGCTTGGGTTGAGCCCAAAAGAGATTTTGAACCAGGTTGGCACCCTGTTACCTACGTGATCAACAATCAAGGGGGAGAAATTTGTAAGGCAGAAGGAGAGTTTTTGATAGTAGCGAAAGAAGCCCAATTTGGTACCATTTCGGATATAGACGATACCATTTTGGTTTCACATGCCACTCAACTATTCAAGAAATTCAGGCTCATCATGACCAAAAATGCTAAAACCCGTTTGCCCTTTGATGGGGTGGCTGAGTTTTATAAAAAGTTAAAGGGAAACGACAATCCTTTCTTTTATGTCAGCAGTAGCGAATGGAATTTATATGATTTTCTTCAGGATTTTTTCAAAGTCAGAAGTATTCCCAAAGGCCCATTTCTATTGCAAGAATATAAGTCGGGCTTGCGAGACCTGCTTTTTACTGGGGGTGGAAGTCATCAACATAAACAAGAAAAAATTAAAAGACTTATGTTGCTGTTTCCAGATCTGAAATTCATTTTGATTGGTGACAGTGGTCAAAGGGATACTGAAATTTACAGACAGGCGTTGCATGAATTTCCAACCAGGATTTTGGCTGTTTACATTAGAAAAATTGGGAAGAAAGATGAATTTGATCGCGAAACCGCGCAAGAATTCGAAGATAAAGGTGTCCCCTTATTAATGCTGGAGAATACTGAAGAAGCATTGAATCATGCACAGGAAAAAGGGTTTTTTTAGCTTTTTTCAGTGAGTTAAGTAACATTAGTCACTTAATAATTCTTTTCCTCAAACCGATTTTTCAGTCCAGCGTTAAATATGATATATAAATCTAAAAATTTAAAAATATGGGACTTAGAATAGGAGATACCGCACCCAACTTTCAAGCGGATACAACAGAAGGTAAAATAGATTTTCACAATTGGTTAGGTGACAGCTGGGGAATATTATATTCTCACCCGGCCGACTTTACACCGGTATGTACAACTGAGATAGGTAGAACAGCTCAGTTGAAAGACGAATTTGCAAAGCGAAACACCAAGGTAGCAGTAGTAAGTGTAGATGATGTAAAATCACACAATGAATGGAAAAAAGATGTAAATGAAACGCAAAATACATCGGTAGAATTTCCAATTATTGGGGACGAAAATAGAGTAGTCGCTAATCTTTATGACATGATTCACGAAAACGCATCAGAAACAGCGACTGTTCGCTCTGTGTTTTTTATCGGACCGGATAAAAAAATTAAAGCCAGCATTGTATATCCTGCAAGCACGGGTAGGAATTTCGCTGAGATTTTGAGGGTAATTGACTCTTTACAATTATCAGCAAAATACCCTGTGGCAACTCCTGCGGACTGGACCCCTGGAAATGATGTAATTATTGGTTTGGGAGTTAAAGATGAAGAGATTGAGGCTAAATTTCCTAAAGGGCACAAAATTATAAAGCCTTACTTAAGAACTACCCCCCAACCTGAATAGAAATCAATTTGGTTTAAAAGTAGAAAAGGCATCCCCTAGCTAGTGGCTGCCTTTTCTGTTTTGATGAAATTATTCTTCGTATCCCCAATCTACTCCAGTTTTCAAATCCTTTATGATTAATTTATTAGACTTGAGAATTGCTCTAATCTCATCAACCTGCTTATAATTCTTTTCCGCTTTGGCTTTTTTGTAAACTTCCAATAATGCATCAATAATTGGATCAACAGCAGTTGGCGTCTCTTCCTTTAAGCCCAAGATCTCCTCCATAAATGTTTGATAAGTCTCGGATAATTTTTCAAATGCATCTTGTCCTACTTCACCATATTTCAACTGACCAGTGTGCAGAGAATTAATTTTTTTCAACAATTCAAAGAGCTGTGCAATAGTTTTTGCAGTGTTAAAATCATCATTCATTGATTTATAGCAACCTTCACAAGCTTGGTCTATCTGCTTGATTACTTGGTCGTTTTTCTTACCCTCATCATTTTGAAAGCTAAGGCTTTTAACGATCTTTAAACCATTTGCCAGCCTTCTATAACCTTTTTGCGCTGCTTTCAAGGCCTCATTACTAAAATCCAAAGTGCTAGAGTAGTGGGTCTGCATCATGAAAAACCGAACCGTCATAGGTGTATACCCTTGCTCCAGCATTTTATGATCTCCCGTTACCAATTGAGTAGGCAAGAATGAGTTCCCTAAAGATTTACTCATTTTTTGACCGTTGACCGTCAGCATATTGGTGTGAATCCAGTAGTTTACTGGCTTTTTGCCATTTGCACCCACAGATTGTGCAATTTCACATTCATGATGAGGGAATTTCAAATCCATTCCGCCTCCGTGGATGTCGAAGGTTTCTCCTAAATATTTGGTACTCATCACCGTACATTCTAAATGCCAACCTGGAAAACCATCACTCCAGGGTGAAGGCCATCGCATGATATGATCATCCGAAGCTTTTTTCCATAAAGCAAAGTCAAGTGGATTCTTTTTGTCATCCTGTCCATCCAGCGTTCTAGTGTTGCTTTGTAAGTCTTCAATTTTTCTTCCACTTAACACTCCATATTCGTGGGCCTCATTGTACTTGGACACATCAAAATAGATTGAGCCATTTTTTTCATATGCCCAGCCATTTTCCAATAGCTTTTTATTGATTTCGATCTGTTCAACTATATGTCCTGTAGCTGTGGGTTCAATATCTGGCTCCAAAATGTTAAATAAATCCATCACCCTGTGAAACCCATTGGCATATCTTTGGACAATTTCCATAGGTTCTACATTCTCGAGCTTGGCTTTTTTACCGATTTTATCCTCACCATCATCCGCATCATCTACTAAATGCCCTACATCAGTGATGTTTCTAACATAGCGCACCTTATACCCTAAATGACGTAAATAACGATTCATGACATCAAAACTCATAAATGTTCTTACATTTCCCATATGGGCATCACTATAAACCGTAGGGCCACAAACGTACATCCCTACAAAGGGAGGATTGATGGGTTTGAAGATTTCCTTCTGTCTAGTCAGCGAGTTTTGTATCTTTAATTCCTTGTCCATAAGGCAAAATTATAAATAAGATTCTCTTTTTAGGCACAAAAACATGATTGAATTTTGTGTTACATACTAATAATATGTAAATCTGTTCAGCAAGAGTATTTGTTTTGCTCAATTATTTACTCTAAATTTGCAACAAAGTTAGTAAAACAAGGTGACGAGGGGGCTTTTAAGTCCCCTCTTTTTTATCGTAGGATGATAGGTTTAGAGGATAAAGTAAGAGCTTATTTAGAAGAAATAATTGCAGAGCCAGAATATTTTATTGTGGATATTGTGATTAGTGGAAACGATAAATTGAAAATTGTTGTACTACTTGACGGAGATAATGGTATTTCAATTGACTACTGCGCTAGTGTAAGCCGTCAATTGGCACATCGAATGGAGGAAGACGAGCTGTTGGAGAAAGCTTATGTATTGGAGGTTTCTTCACCGGGATTGGATCATCCCTTAGCTAATCAAAGGCAATATTTAAAAAATATTGGTCGGAAAGTTAAGGTGGATACTACAGATGGAAAATCCATTCGAGGAGAACTTTTGGAAGCAAAAGATGGCTTTATTCTTGTAAATCAGGAAATAAAGGAAAAAGGTAAAAAGAAAATAAAGTTGGAAGAAACGAAAGTTTCCTTCGAAAATATAGACAAAACAAAAGTCTTGGTTTCATTTAAGTAACATGGACACATTAAATCTAATAGAATCGTTTGCCGATTTTGCAAGGCAAAAAAATATCGACCGTCCAACCATGATTCGCATCCTGGAGGATGTGTTTAAAACCATGATTCGTAAAAAATACGAAACGGACGATAACTTTGATATTATTATAAACGCAGACAAGGGTGACCTTGAGATCTGGCGTTTCCGCGAAATTGTGGATGATAATTCAGAGGATATTTGGGATCATGATAAGATCAGTTTGACTGAAGCTAGGAAAATTGAGCCTGATTTCGAAATCGGTGAAGAAGTTGCCGAAGAGGTAGAATTAGAGCATTTCGGCAGAAGAGCGGTGACTACTGCTCGTCAAACTTTAATTCAAAAGGTAAAAGACCTTGAGAAGGATATTTTATTCAATAAATACAGTGAGCTTGTTGGTGAAATAATCACAGGTGAAGTCTACCAAATTCTCAGTCGCGAGATATTACTGACGGATGCAGAAGGAAATGAGCTTGTATTGCTGAAGTCAGAGCAAATTCCTAAAGATAGATTTAGAAAAGGTGATTCAGTTCGCGCTGTAGTTCATAGGGTAGAGATGCAGAATGGCAATCCAAAAATTGTACTTTCGAGAACATCACCTGTCTTCTTAGAGCGTTTGTTTGAGCAAGAAGTACCTGAAATTTATGATGAAATCATCAATATTAAGAAAATTGTAAGGGAGCCGGGAGAACGGGCGAAAGTTGCAGTTGAATCTTATGATGATAGAATTGATCCCGTTGGTGCTTGTGTGGGAATGAAAGGATCCAGAATTCACAGTATAGTTCGTGAATTGCAAAACGAAAATATTGACGTAATTAATTTTACTGAAAACATGGAGCTTTATATTCAGCGTGCTTTGAGCCCTGCAAAATTAAGTTCTATGAAAATTGATGAAGAGAATAAACGAGTTTCTGTATATTTGAAGCCTGATCAGGTCTCTTTAGCAATTGGTAAGGGAGGTCAAAACATCAAATTGGCAAGTAAATTAGTAGGCATGGAAATAGATGTATTCCGTGAATTAACTGATGCTGAAGAGGAAGATGTGTTGATTGATGAATTCAATGACGTATTGGAAGATTGGGTTATTGAAGAATTGAAGAAAGTAGGTCTTGACACTGCCAAAAGAGTGTTGGAATTAGGAAGAGAAGAGTTGGTTAGAATGACTGACTTAGAAGAAGAAACAATTGACGAAATATTTAAAATATTCAGTCAGGAATTTGAGTAATCATTTTTATTACTCAGGTTCAATAATTTTTTAGGAGAATACAAAGCATTTATGTCAGAAGAAAAAATGATGCGACTCAGCCTTGCGGCAAGAAAATTGAATGTAGGTTTATCTACAATCACGGAATTCTTGGGTAAAAAAGGTTATGAGGTTGATAGTAAACCAAACTCAAAAATTTCAGAAGAGCAATTTGGAATGCTCGCTAAAGAGTTTGCCTCCTCTGCTCAAGAGAAGGAGGAAGCATCCAGCCTGTCTATTGGTAAAAAGCATAATAGCAATGTAGTCATCGATTCTGATGCTGACAATGCTGATGACAGAAATGACGATGAAGATAAAGTCCTGATTAAAAATGCAGGTGAGTCTAAAGAAAAACCCTCTTCTGAACAGAAGAAAACAGAGGAAGATACTTCTAGCAAAAAAGAAGAAACAAAGGATGACGTCTATAAGTCTGAAAGCGCCAAATTATCTGGACCTAAAGTTTTAGGAAAAATTGATTTAGACGAACACAAGAAAGGGAAGAAGCAAGATTCTCCAAAACCCGCAGATCAATCTAAAAAAGAAGAAGAACCTGTAGCGGAAAAGAAAAAAGCTGAAGAAGCGCCAAAGGGGAAAGTTGAGGAGAAAGAAGAGAAAAAAGACGAGGCTGCCAAGCCTAAAGAAGGCAATGTAGAAGCCAAAAAAGAGGAAGCTCCTAAGGCTGAAAAACCAAAAGAAGAAGAGAAGACGGAGGAAAAAGCTAAAGCTGAACCGAAGAAAGAGGAAGCACCGAAAGCTGAAAAATCAGATGAGGAGAAGAAAGCTGAGAAACTTCCTTTAAAAGAAGAAAAACCAGCAGATTCTACTATTGCTGCAAGAGCAGATTCTTTGAAAGGATTGACCGTTTTAGGTAAGATTGATTTACCTAAAGAAAAGGAAAGAAAAGGAAAGAAAGGTGTTAAACCGGTTGCTTCATCTGATGATAAAAAAGAAGCAAGAAGAGGAAAACGACCAAGAAAAAGGATTGCAGGCAAACCTCAAGATTCAAAGCCTGGAGGTACACCGGGTCAAAGTAGAGGACCAGGTCAGCAAGGACCAAATAGAGGTGGAGGAAATGATAGAAACAGAGGTAGAAAAGGAAGAGTAGAAAAAGCCGAGCCTACTGAAAAGGAAATTCAAGAGCAAATCAAACAAACCATGGCCCGCTTGAGCGGCAAAACGCCAGGTGCTAGTGGTAATCGCTCAAAATATAGAAAAGAAAAGCGTCAAACTCAGGCTGATAAAAGAGAAGATGACTTGCAACAGCAAGAACAAGATTCCAAGTTGTTAAAAACAACTGAATTTATTTCAGCTAATGACTTAGCATCTTTAATGGATGTAAGCGTAAATGATGTGATTGCTAAATGTATGAATCTGGGAATTTTCGCATCCATTAACCAACGGTTAGATGCTGAAACAATTACCATTATTGCAGATGAGTTTGGCTTTGATGTGAAATTCACTGAAGCAGATGATGAAACTGAGGTAATTGAAGAACAAGATGCTCCTGAAGATTTAAAAGATAGAGCCCCTATTGTTACGATTATGGGTCACGTTGACCACGGTAAAACTTCACTATTGGATTTTATTCGTGAATCAAAAGTAACTGCTGGTGAGGCTGGTGGAATAACTCAGCATATTGGTGCTTATGATGTGATGACTGAGTCTGGCAAAAAAGTAGCCTTCTTGGATACGCCAGGTCACGAGGCATTTACAGCGATGCGGGCAAGAGGTGCTAAAATCACTGATGTTGCAATTATTGTAATTGCAGCAGACGATGCCGTGATGCCTCAAACAAAAGAAGCAATCAATCACGCACAGGTTGCAGGAGTTCCAATGGTGATTGCCATCAATAAAGTGGATAAGCCGAATTCCAATCCTGATAAGATTAAAGAACAATTATCGGCCATAAACATTCTAGTAGAAGACTGGGGTGGTAAATATCAGTGCCAAGAAGTATCGGCAAAAACTGGTGCAGGTGTGGAAGACTTACTTGAAAAAGTATTATTAGAAGCAGAAGTATTGGAGCTAAAAGCAAATGCTAAAAAATCTGCTGTAGGTACAGTTGTTGAAGCTGAACTTGATAAAGGTAGAGGGTATGTTACCACTATTATGGTGCAGGCAGGTACATTGAAAGTTGGTGATGTATTGTTGGCTGGTGCTCATTATGGTAAAGTGAAAGCCATGTTTGACCACAAAGGACAGAAAGTTAGTGAGGCAGGTCCTTCTACTCCTGTGCTTATGCTAGGTTTGGATGGAGCACCGCAAGCAGGAGATCGTTTTAATGTAATGGACAGCGATCGTGAAGCAAGAGATATTGCTAACAAAAGAGAGCAAATCCAGAGAGAGCAAAGTATGCGAACTAAGAAGCATATTACGCTTGATGAGATTGGTCGTAGATTGGCAATTGGTTCATTTAAGGAATTAAATGTAATCATCAAAGGTGATGTGGATGGTTCTATTGAAGCCTTATCCGATTCCCTACTGAAGCTATCTACTGAGGAAATTCAGGTGAACATAATCCATAAAGCAGTGGGTCCAATTTCAGAATCGGATGTATTGCTCGCTTCAGCTTCTGATGCTATTATTTTAGGTTTCCAAGTGAGGCCTTCACAAAATGCGCGAAGATTAGCTGATAATGAAGAAATAGAAATCAGATTATACTCTATTATCTATGATGCTATTAATGAGTTAAAAGATGCGATGGAAGGTATGTTGGCACCAACTACTGAAGAAATCATCACCGGTAATATTGAAGTTAGAGAAATATTCAAAATATCCAAAATAGGTACTGTTGCTGGTTGTATGGTAACTGACGGCTATGTTAAACGTAATAATAAAATCAGATTGATCCGTGAAGGTATCGTGAAATACGAAGGTGAGATTGATCAATTAAAACGTTTCAAAGATGATGTTCAGGAAGTGAAGAAAGGATATGAATGTGGTATCAGCATCAAAGGTTATAATGATATTAAAGAAGGAGATGTAATTGAAGGTTTCGAAGAAAGAGAAGTAAAAAGGACTTTGAAGTAAACTCAAAGTTAAACCATAAAATTTAAAGCCGATTAGATGAAAATTTAATCGGCTTTTTTGTTGAATACTTACCATCTCCAAGAGCCCTTAAATTCTCCAAAGAACTTATTATTCTTAATTTATTAGTTGTTATCTTTAATAAATTTAATTAAGTTTATTTTATGTTTAACCAAAATTTAAAACCTTATGAAGTCCCTATTCAAAAATTTTGCATTTGCTTTTTTTCTAACCGTCACTTTTGCTTCTTGCGATTTGGGAAATGAATTTGACAAAACGAGCAAATCCGATTTCAATTTTTCACCAAGCTGCCAAAGTAATCCTGATATTACTGTATTAAGTCCAAACTGGGATTCTAATAACAGAACTTGCCCAGCTACAAATCTTGAATTACAGGTTAGTGGTGGAAATGCACCCTATAGCTGGCAAATTAGTGGTGCTACTATAACCAGACAGGCCGGAGAGTATATTTACATCAAAACAAGTTCCTTTTCTGGTCAAACTTATTTATCCTTCACTGTTACTGATAATTGCAACAATAGCTATACTTTAAGTGGTACTGCAAACGGTAGCTATGGTGGATGTAACAATTTCTGTGATCAATATCCAAACTCCCCTTTTTGTGAGGATAATGGTCAGGCTTTATAAAGGGTCTGGCATTTGTTGAGTTAGTTTATCCACTTGCGGAAAGCAAAATCTAATTTATTAAGCCTGTGAGCCCTTCTTCGCAGGCTTAATTTAGTAACTATAATCTAGACCTGTGTCTACTTCCTAGCAATCAAATCCGCTCAAAATTATTCATTCGTTTTTTTTCATAGCCTTTAAAAATCAATTACATTAGTTCTAATTTTTAAAAACCAAAATATTACAAAAAAATGAAAAACCACTACTATGTTTTTGCTTGCGCAATATTAACAATGGGATTGATGTCTTGCTCAGGAAATGAAACAAAAAACACAGAAGAAACTACAGTTCAAGAAGAAAAACCAGTAGAGATGGTCGATGCAGTCAGCATTTGGGATGGGATTTCTGTTCGTGAGGAACCTAATTCAGAAGGTAAATGGGTATCTTCCATCAGTCTGGGAGAAAAAATAAAGCTCACTGGACATACTGCTGTAGACTCCTCTGAGAAGAACAGAGAATATGTCGAAATAAGATTAGGTGATGATAAGCAAGGCTGGGTTGTGAGTGATTTTGTTGAGGAAGGAACTGCTGTTACTGCTTTAAAAGATGTTCAAGTATACAAACGTCCAGATCTATTGACTAAAACTGATAATAGTTTCAAACCAATGGATGTGATGGCTTTAATTGACACACGTGATGAGTGGGTTGAGGTAAAAGGCAAAAGCCAAGGTGAAACCTGGTTTTGGTCCGGTTGGGTAAAACGGACTGATTTATCAGACAATGAAGTAGACATTGCAGTGGCAGTCTATGCTCAAAAAGCTTTTGAAATAGAAGATGAAGAGAAAAGAAGTAATGCCATTCAAGAAATTATAGAAAATGAGTCATTTATTTCCTCTCAGTTTATGGTGGATTTAAAAAACGAACTTAATAAGCTTCAAACTCAGGGTGATGAATTAATAGATGAACCCATAGAAGAGGTCGACAGCGTTGAAGTAGATGAAGAGGTGGAAAATCCTGAAGAAGCAATTAGTGAGTAATTAGAAAAAGTAGAAATTAATTAAAATAGCCATTCCTCGAGTGGCTATTTTTGTTTCCTGCCGGTTTAGTTCTATTAAAGAGAAGGCTCGCTAACCTACATGGCCAATTCATCTAAAATAAGAATATTTGAACCCGAAGAAATCCCCAAAACATTCGTCAAAGCCTGGAATCTAAAAGATGCCAAAATGCTAGCTTCCATTTTTGATGAAGATGCAGAGTTTATCAATGTGACCGGATTATGGTGGCACGATAGAGAATTTATATTTAAAGCTCATGATTACGGCTTGATAGTCATTTTTAAAGGTTCAGCATTATCTTTAAGAAAGCTGAAAGTCAAATATCTATCTGATAAAATAGCAGTAGTAAATGCCCGGATTCATTTAGAAGGCCAAACAGATATTGAAGATAAAAAAGCAAAAGCTAGAAATACCATTTTTACATTTGTGTTACACCAAAGCGAGGATGGCAAATGGAGCTGTGCCTCAGCTCAAAATACTGATATCGTTCCTGGCAAGGAAACGCATTTCATTGATGAAGGTGGGAATATGGAGGCAGTTGATTATCAGGCATCTACTTGAAGTAAATATTCTGACTTAAAAATCATAGCCAGCGATTAATAATATTGAATGGTTGTTAATCCCTATTCTACCATCTCTACTTGGCGTTACAAGTAAAGCGTTGTAAAAATCAAAACCCGTAAATACGTCAAGGCCTATACTCATTCCCATGACAAGATTTTGCTTAAATCCTGCTATAATACCATATTCCATTTGTGACGATAATAAATCTACGTTTTTATTCGTTGCCCACTGTCTTACCATAAAGCCAGCCGCAATGGAGCTACTGGAACTTAATAAATATTGAAAATTAATAGGAAATTCAAATGCGAGATGTCTTTGAATAGCCGTTTCATCTAATCTGTGCAAAGGATAACCTCTTCCATAATAATAAATTCCATCAAGCAGTGACTCGCTTTTATCACGGTAAAACAAATTAAGCCCTAATCCTATCCTAATTCTATCATTGATGATAGGCCTAGTGATCATACCACCTAAGCGAATGGCGGTAGCGGGGTAATTCTCCGTGTGATAACCCGTCACATTAAATGCAGTTAGTCCTACCCCGATCTTACCTTCGAATTGATAAGGCTTTTTTGTCTCTGGTTCCGCTTGTGCATTAATGATAATCGGGAAGCACAAGAAAAAAATAAATACTAAGCTGGTTTTCATAGGTTCAAGTTTTAATCTTATTTACTTTAAGTTAACTGTTTCCTGATACAGAAATTGTCAATCGATCACTATTTATCTTATAATTAAAACGTAACTATTTCTGGCTAAAGCTTTCAATTTCTAGTTCAAGCGTCAACTTGCACCATTAAACATATTCAAACCATTCTCAATCCCTCAAGTAAATTTTGGCATTATTTCAAATCACAAATCAACCCTTAAAGTAAAAGCTACTTGCATTTAAAACTTCCTATTGCGAGATTAATGGAAATTAAACATTCGCGATATGAGGAAATCATTTATAAAACAATGGATTTTTACTTTGCTTGCTATGGGTTGTTATTTTACAGCCTCAGCACAAGAATTAGATTTAAAAAAATTGAAAGGCATTGATGTCCGCAGCATCGGACCTGCCGGAATGAGTGGGCGTATAACGGCTATAGATGTGGTGCATGATAATCCACAAGTGATGTATGTAGGATCCGCTTCTGGTGGACTATGGAAATCAGAAAGTGGTGGGGTTGACTGGAAACCGATATTTGATGACCAACAAATCCTCTCTATTGGAGCTGTAGCTATCCAACAAGATAATCCCGATGTGATTTGGGTTGGAACCGGAGAAGGAAATCCTAGAAACAGTTCAAACGGAGGTTATGGATTATATAAATCACTTGATGGCGGAAAAAGCTGGAAGTTGATGGGCTTGGAGAAAACCCGTAATATCCACAGAATTAGAATTGATCCTAAAAATCCTAACACAGTGTTTGTAGGGGCGATAGGTTCGCCTTGGGGTGAGCATCCTGAAAGAGGCGTTTATAAAACTACCGATGGAGGCAAAAGCTGGAACAAAAGTCTTTTTGTTGATAATAAAACCGGAGTTGCGGAATTGATTATGGATCCAAATAATCCGAATAAGCTATTCGCGGCTATGTGGGAACATAGAAGAAAGCCTTGGACTTTCACATCCGGTGGGCCTGGATCTGGATTATATATGACCGTAGATGGCGGAGAAAATTGGAAGGAATTAACGGAGGAAGATGGTTTACCAAAAGGTGACTTAGGAAGAATAGGTTTAGCCATTTCAGCTGCTGATTCTAAAACTGTTTATGCCTTAGTGGAATCTAAAAAGAATGCCCTTTACAAATCAACGGATGGCGGTTACAAATGGAAAATGATCAATTCCGACATGGGAGAAATCGGAAATCGTCCTTTCTATTATGCCGAATTGTATACTGATCCCTCCAATGAAAACAGAGTTTATACAATCTTCACTTATGTAAATGTAAGTGAGGATGGCGGGAAGTCATTTAAAGAATTAATGCCTGCATACGGTACTGAAGTTGGTGTACACCCTGATCACCACGCATGGTATATACATCCAAATAAGCCGGATATGATGCTTGATGGAAATGATGGGGGATTAAACATCACCTATGATGGAGGGAAAACCTGGAGATTTGTGCAAAATTTACCTGTTGGTCAGTTCTACCACATTAATGTAGATAATGATTATCCGTACAATGTGTATGGCGGAATGCAAGATAATGGTAGTTGGATCGGCCCGGCTTACGTTTGGAAATCTCAGGGTATTCGAAACTCATACTTCCAGGAACTAGCATTTGGAGATGGTTTCGATGTAATGCCAGACCCTGACAATTCGAGATATGGATTTGCTCAATCGCAACAAGGTTTTGTAGTTCGCTATGATAGAGAAACAGGTAACAATCAAATTGTAAGACCCACACATCCTGATAAAGATGTATTGTTAAGATTCAATTGGAATGCGGCCATAGCCCAAAATCCATTTGATAATAGTTCTGTTTATTTTGGTAGTCAGTTTTTACATAAAACCACAGATAAAGGACAAACATGGGAAATCATTTCACCGGATTTGACCACTGATGATCCTGAAAAACAAAAACAATTTGAAAGTGGTGGTTTAACGTATGATGCTACAGGTGCCGAAAATAATACAACGATTACCGCTATTGCACCATCATCTCTAAAAGAAGAAGTAATTTGGGTAGGAACAGATGACGGCAATATTCAATTGACCCAAGATGGCGGAGAAAGCTGGACAAAAGTAAGCTCCAAAATCAAAGACTTTCCTGCGGAATCATGGGTCGCGCAAATTCAAGCTTCAACCTACAGTGCTGGAGAGGCATTTGTGGTAGTGAATAATTACAGAAATTTCGACTTCAAGCCGTATTTATTTCACACCACTAATTATGGTAAGAGTTGGACTAATTTAACCTCTGGAGATGATGTTTGGACTTATACTTTGAGTGTAGTACAAGATCCTGAAGAACCCAATTTGATGTTCTTAGGGACAGATGGCGGTTTATATTTCAGTGTCAATAAAGGACAAAACTGGCAAAAATGGACCAATGATTATCCGAATGTTCCAACTCGGGATATGGTGATTCATCCACGTGAGCATGATTTAGTCATTGGTACTTTCGGAAGAGCTATTTATGTAATGGACGATATCAGGCCATTAAGAGCATTAGCGACAGAAGGAAAAGGCATCTTAGATCAGTCTTTAAAATTGTTTACTCCGCCAACTGCCTATCAAGCGGTTAATCAGCAACCCAGCGGATCTCGCTTTGGTGCGAATGCGCTATTCAATGGCGAAAACAGAAATTCTAATGCAATGATTACTTACTTGATCAACAAACCGGAGCAAAAAGAAGGAGAAAAAGATAAGAAAGAACAAGAGGAGGAAGATGACAAAGATAAAGTAAAATACGATTCTCTTCATCTTAAAATCTATAATATGGAAGGTGAGGTAATCCGTACTTTAAGAGAGAAAGCGCCAAAGGAAAATGGCCTACATCGCATGTACTGGAGAATGAATGAAGCTTCCAGTCGACCTGCTAGCAGGAGGTTAACTAAAGAGGATGCTGAAGAAGTAGGTCGAATTGATGTATTACCGGGTACCTATAAACTAGTTTTGCATCTCGGAGAACAGAAGGACTCAACTGAATTAGAGGTCGAGTTTGATCCGAGATTAGAAGTTTCTGAATCTGATTTGCAAGCGCGTTATGATTTCCTAAAATCGATTGACCAAATGCAAGCTGTAGCCTATGATGCCAGCCAAAGAGTACTGGAAGCAAAGGAAACGGTAGATCATTACATTAACTGGATGAAACAGAAGGACAAGGATGCTTTCAAGGAACAGATAAAAGCAAGTAATGCCATTAAAGATTCATTGGAAGTATTATTTGAGCCATTTGTAGGGGAAGACTTTAGCGAAAAGCAAGGGATCATCAGAACACCAATTCCAGCTATAGATGACAGAATCGGACAAGCTTTCGCTTATGCAGCTGATAGCTTTGACCGACCAGGTGATACCCAAAAGCGATTGAAGCAACAAGCTGAAGAAGCCCTTAAACCTGCTATTGATGCACTTAATAAATTCTTTGCTGAGGATTGGAAAGCCTATCAGGAAAGCATTGGCGAATTAGACCTTTCCCTTTTTAAGGAATATCAGGCTATCGAAGTAAAAGAATAAATTACATTTTAGTATGATGGGAAAGCCTGTGGTGGAGACGCTGCAGGTTTTTTTTGTGCCTTACGATTTGAAATTATTTTACTACATTTATGATAGCAGTTCCTATACAGTCACACCTTAAAACTCATTATAATTTTTTAGGCGGTAGGTGGACATAAAGCCTGTCATATGCTAAGTTTAAATTATGAAATCTATGGTCGCCTACGATGAATATTATCAAACTGAAAACCTGTTCGGAGATCCATATCCTGAACTGCTAGAATTTTTGTCTCATTATCCGAAAAAGGGGAAAGTACTGGATTTAGGTTGCGGGCAAGGAAGGGATGCAATAGCCATTGCTCGAATGGGTTATGATGTAACTGGAATAGATCATTCCAAGGTTGGAATTGATCAAATGAACCAAATTGCCAAAGTCAAAAACCTACCCTTGAGAGGAAAAGTAGGAGATATCTTTTCTTATGATGAGTATCAAAACTATGATATTATTTTACTCGACAGCATGTTTCATTTTGCTAAGAAGGACAAGGCAAAAGAGATTGCATTAGTTCAGAAAATCGTTTCTCAGATCCGAACAGAAAGCTTGATCATATTCTGCATCCAAGACAGTGGGGAAAAAGTTAGCATTCTAAATAAAGCGATTGATTTTCAAGCTAAGTTAAGGAGGTTAGCAGATCAGAAATTTGTCTATACTTTTAAGGACCGGGAAAGCGGACATGAATCTGAAACAAAGTATCGTATGATAGCAGTGGAAAAGTGACTTTGTGATCTAATATTCAACTGTAACAGTCATTCCTGGGCTAACAATTCCGATCTTTTCCCAGGAGTCTTGACTGACTGACCGGACAAACAGATCATTGCCAAAGAATGAGGCGGAGAATGTCAATCCATCCTTTCCGCCCAGATCCTCTATCCACTCCAAGGAAATTACAAAGTTGTCTCGGGCTATGATATTGTAGTCTTCCAAGTCAATTTCCAAAACACCCTCTTGGGCATCGCTTTCAATAATGATGTTTTCTTTTAGGAGCGATTTACCAGGTAATCCATCTTCTAAATCGTACATATTAAGTCTGAATTTCAGGTGATCAAAATTGTTATTTGCAATGGATACGCTAAACTTTCTAATAAATGTAGGACTTCGCTTTATCTTTACTAATATTCCGACCTCGTTACCTAGCTTGTTGGAACTAAAGCCCGCAACTATACTTTTTGAAGTGGTTTTATTTCCCAGGACCTTCTTTTTCAATCTTCTATTGGTCACAACGACCTCGTCAAGTTCCGTGATTTCAGGAGACAAATACAGGATCGACTTGCCTTGCAGTATTTTTTTGAAGTCCTTTACCACAATGTTTTTGGCTTCGTAACCTATACTTGAAATTCGTAGCGTATCTGTAGCATAAGACTCGTTGAGCTCGAGACTAAACTTTCCTTCAAAAGTAGAAACAGTTCCAACTCCCTTTTTCACGATACCGATATTTACATAAGGAAGAGGCTCTTCAGTAGTTTTATCTTTTATGATCCCAGAATATATATTTTGGCTTACTGCGGGTGTGGAAAAACTGAGGATGAATAATAGTGAGCAGAAAAAGGCACTGATAAAAGATTTATAGGTTTTCAAGTTCTTAAATTTACGATTCATTAAAAGTAGAACAAAAATACTTTCAGAACCACTCGGAATAGTAATATTTAAAAATTAAAGTCAAAAAAAAGCAGCAACCCTTTAGAATCACTGCTAGTCTAACCAAAATATAGTTACGTCTATTCAATTACCACGTCAAAAGTAGCTTGAATGTCGGTTTCACCACCTGCATTGCTTGGGTCGCCATTTGTAACTCCAGCTGCTGATTTGTCCGGCTCATGTCGTAAAATCACAACTAGTTGACCATCGCTAGCCCCACCAGTTGAAAAAATAGTAGCTAAACCAATGGGGTCTCCATTTCCATCTGCATCATCATATGCAAACTCAATGTTTAAGCCATTACTTTTTTGGAAGAAGAATTGGTGCTCTTCATCCTCTTCTATGATCTCTGCTGTGATGTCTTCGTTTTCTTCATCATTTCTGACTTCAATAGATACGTTGTAGTCAGTGTCTGCAGCTAATGTGCCATTGGTATAAACGGGCTCTATTGGGCCATCGCCATCTTCATCAAAAACTGAAAATACTACATCACTGCCTCCGGCTACTGGGGTGAAGGTCATTTCCAAAGTCGTAATTAACTCCTCCTCATTTTCTGGTTCCGGATCTTCAGTGTTACATCGTGAAAATAGCAATACGGCTACGAGCAGTAACATACTTCTTAAAATACTCAGTGTTTGGGTTTTCATTGTTGATATAATTTATTGTTAAAAGATGTAATTGATTCGTAATTCAAAATTTCTACCGGTTTCCGCTGCATAAAACCGTAGCCTGTTCAGGTAATCGGTATAATCTGTATTCATTAAATTGTAAATACTGAAGCCAATATTTAATTGTGCATTCTCTAATTTTCGAGTAGTATCCAAAGAGAAATTCGTAATGAAATAACCCTCCGGTACAGGAACAGTCGCTTGTTCGTAAGCCTCTGTTTCGGTAACCGGTGCCCTAAACTGCTCAAATACTTTTAAGCCACTTAAACTGAGATCTATTTCTTTAAATCCCAACTTATTACTCAACCTCCAGTTTAGGGTGTTTTCCCAACGATCTGCAGGCATAAAAATCAGTGGTAGTTCGTTTGAAATATCATTTCCCCTGATGATAGAAGCTTTTGTATTTAAGGTGAAATGGTGGAAGAATTCATAGCTACCTATAATATCGGTTCCATAAATATCCGCTAATGTCTGTTTATATTGATAAACTGGAAATGCTCCCCTAATTGTTAATCTGGGCTCTTCCGGTTGTAAATAGATATAGTTCTGTATTCTGCTTGCATAAGCATCTATATTTAGCCTAAGTTTTTCATTAAAGCTTAATTGCACACTATGTAACCATTTAATAGAAGTTTCTGGTGAAAGTCGATCATCTCCCTCCTCTATTGCTGCCACGCTATGGTGCAAGCCTTGACTGTACAATTCATTTATGCTTGGTGCCCTCTGGCTCCAACTTAAGTTGGATTTATATTTAATGCTTCTATTAATATCAAAACCTCCTCCAATTATGCCCGAAAACATATTATACTTATGTTGTGGGTTGATTAATTCATCTTCGGTATTAAATTTTAACACATCAATTGCAATGGCATCAAAACGCAAACCTGCTTCCATATTCCAATTTTCCTTTGCCCAAGATTCATTGAGAAACGCTCCAGTCTGAAAACTGGAGTAATTAGGAATTAATGGAGTCGTACCTGTCCCTGGCACGTTTTTATTATTTTGATATTCGTAATCTAATCCAATCTCACCGCTTAAGTTTTCCCAAATAGGTTCATGATGGAAAAGAAGCTTGGCAACATGGCTGTCTAGTTGTAGATCAACAGATGCCTTATCGCTCCTTCCGCCCCTTCGAATATCAAATTCTTGTCTGGCATTTTGTTGAAAAGCATAAATAAAATCGAAGTCTCCATAATCTGAGCGGTCTAAATGGATTTTTGCTTTCAATAATTGGTGGACAACATTTTGCTTAGGATTGTTGATTTCATAGGAAAAATCTTCTGTAAAGAATGGTGGCCGTTTATCTAAGGCTTCAAAGAAATTATCAACATTGCCAATGTGTGCTCCTCTTAATATCCCTATTTCAGTTGAGAACCTGCTATAAAAGAGGTCTGCTTGTAAATCATTCTTGATATAATTAGCAGCAGCTGAAAAATTTAATTCCTCGCTACCCGTATTAGTTAAATTATAATTGGCCGCATGTTGATCTCCTGATTTTTTTGCCGAGGATTGTAATCTCCAATTGATGGATTCTTCCTCGTTTAATAGAAAACTTCCCGATAGCATTGCAGAACCAATGCCTCCTCTTCCGTTTGTAAACCCTACTAAATCTAAACTTCCATGCAACACGGAATCTGGCACCAGTGGCTCCGGTTCCAACAACAAAGCTCCGCCTATCGCTCTAGGCCCATATTTTACGGAGGAAGCTCCTTTTACAACTGTTATTCTAGATGCTACAAAAGGATCAATTTCTGGTGCATGATCTACCCCCCATTGCTGACCCATTTGAGAAACCTCATTATTGACTACCTGGATCCTACTTCCATATAAACCATGAATCATCGGTTTATTTATGCCTGGTCCTGTTTTAATATTGTATACCCCAGGTAAAGTACTTACTGATTCGGAGAGCGATTTCCCCTTTAATTTCTTTAATTCTCTTGCAGAAAGCACACTTTCTACATTACTTAAGAGTACTTCTTCTCTTTTATGCGAGTGAACGCTGACCGCTGAGAGGATATTGTTTTTTGATTCTAGATAAAAGGTTTGCTTTAAATCTTCAATTTCAACTGATATATACGTACTTGCTTTTTGATATTCAACTTGGCTGATAATAAGCTCGTACTTATCATGACACGGAAGCTGAATTGTGAAGAACCCTTCTTCGTTGGTTTGAACTCCTTCGTTCAGTTCAGAGATGTAAATACTGGCAAAAGGCACAGGAACATGTTCCACTTCAGATAGTACTTGTCCAGAAAAGGAAACCATACAGTTTTCTTGAGCAAAGCCTACCGTTGAGAAGGCAACTAAATAAATGTAAAGTAATAATTTCATTAAACGCAACATTGTTGCAAATATATAAAAGTTGCGTTAATAAAAAGCCCCTTTGAAAAATTCTTTCGCCCTTTGGTGTAATTTTGAAATGGCAAAAATGGATGACACGCAATTTTTTAGTAGTATTGGGTATATTTTTAGCTAACATTTAGAGAATTATGAAGAAATTATTAATCATGATGCTGATTTGTGCACCATTTTTTACAGTGGCACAAGAGCAAGAATACAAAGAGCGTTTTGAACAATTGGGTAGTATGTTGCCAACCCCTAATTCGTACAGAACTGCCTCAGGTGCTCCAGGAGAAAATTATTGGCAACAAAAAGCCGATTACACGATCAAGGTGAAATTGGATGAGTCGGCCAACAAGATTACGGGTTCTGAAACCATCACTTACTATAACCAATCTCCACATCCTTTAAACTATTTATGGTTGCAATTAGACCAAAATATGAGAGCTGAAGGATCAGATAGTGAATTAGTTGGAACAGCTACTTTTTTTAACGATACTATTCCCGGAAAATATTTAGAGCAATATGTTGCCAATGGAGGTAATTCTTACGATTTCCCTGGTGGATTCAATATTGAATCAGTTAAAAATGCTGATGGTGACAAAATGGACTATCTGGTACAAAAAACCATGATGAAAATCCGTTTACCTCAAACATTAAAAGCAGGTGAAAACATTAGCTTTTCCGTTGACTGGAATTATTATGTAAATGACAGAATGAAAGGTGGCGGGAGAAGTGGATATGAGTATTTCGAAGAAGACGGAAATGCTCTTTATACCATCGCACAATTCTTCCCACGTATGGCGGTTTACAATGATGTTGAAGGATGGCAAAACAAACAATTCTTAGGTTCTGGTGAGTTTGCCCTTACTTTTGGAGATTATGATGTAGAAATCACGGTGCCAGATGATTTTATTGTTGGGGCTACAGGAATGGTTCAAAACCCGAAAGAAGTTTTAACAAAAGATCAGGCGAAAAGGTATGAAAAAGCTTTAAAATCAACAGAACAAACTTTCATTGTAACGGAAGAAGAAGCCATTAAAAATGAAAAAGAAAAGTCTTCAAAATATGAGACTTGGAAGTTTAAAGCAGAAAACGTAAGAGATTTTGGTTTTGCTGCCTCAAGGAAATTCATTTGGGACGGTCAAATGGTAGAATTAGAATCTACTAAACCATTTGCGCAATCATTCTACCCGAAAGAAGGAAACCCACTATGGGAAAAAGAATCTACCAAAGCAGTTAAAAATACCTTAGTATTATATTCTGAAAGAACATTTGATTATCCTTACCCGCAAGCAACATCAGTACATGCTGCTTCCATTGGAATGGAGTATCCCATGATTTGTTTCAACTTCGGAAGGCCTGATAAAAATGGTGAGTATTCAGTGAGAACTCAATTAGGCATGACTTATGTAATCGTTCACGAAATTGGACACAACTATTTCCCAATGATTGTGAATTCAGATGAGCGTCAGTGGGCCTGGATGGATGAAGGGCTTAATTCCTTTTTGGAATCAAACGTGATGTTCGAATATTATCCGGACTTACCTTATTCTGATAATATCCCACAAGCAGTTACAGGCTATATGAAAAGTAGCAAAGACCAGCAAAGAGCAATTATGACCAATCCTGAGCAAGTATTGCGATTAGGGCCTAATGCTTATTCAAAACCGGCCGCTGCCTTAAATCTATTGAGAAATACAATTATGGGGCCTGAGCTCTTTGATGAATCTTTCAAAGCCTATGCGCAAAGATGGATGTTTAAACACCCAACTCCAGCCGATTTCTTCCGAACTATGGAAGACGCATCAGCAGTTGATTTGGATTGGTTTTGGAGAGGTTGGTTCTATACTACCGATCATGTAGATGTAAGTGTGGATGAAGTGAAGTATTTCCGTATCGCTCAGGATGAATCTGATATGGAGAAAAATACCAGTGCACCAGCAGGGGACTTGGGTGAAAAAGAAGAAAAAGAAATGAAAACAGATTTCAGTGATGGGCCTGCTTATATTTCAGTTTCTGAAACTCCAGAGTTTTGGTACGGTGAATACCGCAACAAAGTGGATGATGAGGCCATTAAGGCTAGATATGCTGATAAGCACTTCTATGAAGTGACGCTAAGCAATAAAGGCGGTTTGGTAACTCCTCTTCTGTTCAAGATTGAATACAAAGACGGAACAACAGAAGAAAAATACATACCTGCTGAGATTTGGAGAAAAAATGAGGGTAAAACTCGTAAAATGCTAATTTTAGATAAAGAAGTTTCAAAACTTGTTTTTGATCCTGAAGGAGGATTAGCCGATACTGATAATGCCAACAATGTTTTCCCTAAAACAGAAAGCAAAACAAAATTAGACGAGTTTAAAGAAAAAGGAGAGTAAAAACCACTCTTAAGTAAATACTGAAAACCATCCTTTGGTAAATAGCTATGGGATGGTTTTTTTATTGAATCAGTTTTTTGTTCTCTTCTAAACCATGTTCAAATTGGAGGGTAATATGCCCAATTGAAAAATTAGTATGCAATAAGTCCTCAATATTCTGTTGAATTTCATGTGTCTGGCTCACATTCAAGTCTTCTCGTAAATCTACGTGAGCCTCCAAATGAATCGTGTATTCATCCAATTGCCAAACATGAATATGATGAATGTTCTTCACTTCTTCCAGCTCTTCTACTTCTTTTACCAATTGTGGGATGTTGATACCTTCGGGAACAAATTGCAACAATATTTTTGTACTACCCCAAAGTAATTGCCATGAGGTAGCTAGTAAATAGATCCCAATTAAAATAGACAATACGCCATCCACCCAAGTGACTCCATAATACTTCATGGCTAATCCACCACCCAAAACTGCCGCAGAGAATAAAGTATCTGAAAGCAAATGTAAAAAGGCAGATTTCATGTTCATGCTGTGCTTTGCATCTGCGGCTAAAAACCAAACGCTTAAGCCGTTTGCAATAATGGCTACTCCTGCCAACCAAATCACAATATCGTTATCAATTTCTAATGATTGTGTAATTTGTAAGCGCTTAATACTTTCTATTATGATGTAAATTGCAACGGCAATAATGACGGCAGAATTTACAAATGCAGCTAAGACCTCTGCTCTTTTATATCCGAAAGATTTGCTATATGTGGCTTCCTTTTTTGCCAGAATAATTGCTACTAAACTTAAAGCAAGAGCTGCCACATCACTGAAATTGTGCATAGCATCGGAAATCAATGCCATAGAGTTTCCTACAATTCCTCCAACTATTTGAGAAGCTGTAATGATGACATTGAGTAAGATGACCCACTTAAGTCTATTTTCTTTTTGCATAGAAATCAAAAATATGAAATCGTATTAGGAAGTGCTAACCTCATATGTAGTTTTGTGACAAAAAAAGAAGCCACTTGAAAGGTTTTCAAGTGGCTTCAATAGTTTTTGCTTCGTAAGGATATTATTTATCCATTTCCAATTGAAGGGATTGCGGTGTTGTCTGCAACTCACCAATTTCAATTTTAGAATCGCCCTTCACTGTAATAGTTGCCTTAATGAAATCTTCTTCCTCTGCTTTGTAGATATTCTCTACATATTTCTGAGGGTTTCTGTCAATATAGGGGAACCAAGTACTATGGATTTGAACCATTACTTTATGCCCTTTTTTGAATGTGTGCAATATATCCTGTAAGGCTATTTCTACTTCGTCTTCTTCATTGGGAACAAAAGGTTTTGGATCTGCAAAACTATCTCTAAACCTACCTCTAAAAACTTCTGCTCTCACTAATTGCTGATAATTACCCATCACTATATTCTTTGGGTTATGCTCATAGCTTTCATGATCACCAGGATATACATCGATTACTTTTACAATAAAATCTGCATCAGTAGAAGAAATGGCCACTTTTAATTTAGCGGCAATTTCACCTGCCAAAGTCAACTCTTCGTCTAAAGGATCGGATTCCCAAACTAGCACATCAGGTCTTCTTGAAGCATGGCGCTGATCATCGGTCATGTATGGACGAGGCGTAAAGGTTACACTTTCCGTAAAAGAGGTATAGGGAACCGGTTTAGCTGGGTCAGAAACATAGCTGAATTCATCTTCATTACTTCCTTCATCATTAATCAAAAGCTTGCCGTTTTGAGCAAAGCCTAAAGTGGTTTTCGGAATTTGTGGCGGCCAAACGTCAAATTTTTGCCATTCTTTTAAACCGGTATCAAACATATAAGCCTCAGGTAATTCCGGTTTGCCTTTGCCATCTCTTAAGAAATGATTGAAGAAAGTGCGCTCAATTTCTTTTTGATAGAATGTAGAGAGGCTATCGCCAAAATAAATATGATTTACGGCTTGAATTCCTCTTTCCCTCGCCCAATCTCCATGGCTCCATGGACCGAAAACTATAGTATTATAAGCGTCAGGACTGGTTTTTTCGATGGTTTTGTAAATATTAAGAGGACCGTATAAGTCTTCTGCATCAAACCACCCGCCTACAGTCATAACTGCATGATCAATATCATCTAAGTGGGGAATAATACTTCTTTTTTGCCAAAATTCATCGTAATTAGGATGCTCTACGGTTTGCTCCCAAAACTCATTATCGAAATGAAGTTTTTCAGTAATATTTTTTAATGGACCCATGTCTAAGTGATAATCATAACCATCAATTGCATTGGCTGTTCTCATTCTGGCAAAAGCTTCATTATACCATGATTCTTTTGTTGGTCCGTCTGTTTGGTAACCGAAAACAGGATATGCGGCTGTATAACTCTGCAAGTAAGCGCCATTGTGATGGAAATCATCAAAGAAGAAATCTCCAATTGGAGCTTGAGGTGAACTTGCTTTCAAAGCTGGATGAGCATCTGGTAAAGCCGCTGCAGTATAGAACCCTGGGTAACTAATTCCCCATTGACCCACATTACCATTGGTTTTACCTTTCAAGTGTTTCAATAACCATTCAATAGTATCGTAAGTATCAGAGCTTTCATCCGCTTCTTTTTTATGCTTATTGCCGGGAATGTTGGGGGTCATGTTAGTGAATTTCCCCTCTGACATCCATCTGCCTCTCACATCTTGATAAACAAAAATAAATTTATCTTCCATTAAGTATTTAGAAGGCCCCAAAGACCGTTTGTACTGATCTGCTCCATAAGGTGCAATACTGTAACAGGTTCTTTGCATCATAATCGGATGCTTCCCCTTTTCTTTCGGAGTGTAAATGGCCGTATAAAGTCGAGTGCCATCTCGCATAGGGATGTACACTTCTTCTTTATCATAGTTATCTTTAACGTAGGTGCTTTCCTCTTCCTGTGCCCAAAGACTAGGATTCAAAAACAAGAAAAAGCCAATCAATAATAGAATATGTTTTTTCATTTTTGCAATTAGTTTATTTTGAAGGGATAAGTTAATAAATAAGTTTTTGAGATGGATAAGATGGGAGGTGAATTTTGATGAATGGTTCCCGCACACCATTTATCACATTCCTAAAACTGTTTATAAGTTCCATCGTTTTCTTTTAATTGAATTACTAAATCATCATAATGAATCAAATTTTAGCAGTCCAAGATCTAAGCAAGACCTATCAATCAGGGGAAAAGTCCTTAACCGTACTTTCAGACATAAATTTTGAAATAAAAGCAGGCAGTAGTTGCGCTATAATCGGACCTTCCGGTAGTGGCAAAACTACCTTATTAGGACTATGCGCGGGACTAGATGAAGCAGGATCGGGTTCTGTTACACTTGATGGAAAACAGTTGGAAAAACTTACGGAAGATGAAAGAGCGGCTGTTCGAAATGCTTCTGTCGGATTTATTTTTCAAAGCTTTAATTTACTGCCCACTCTCACAGCTTTGGAAAATGTGATGGTTCCGTTGGAACTATTGGGAAAGAAAAATGTAAAACCCATAGCAGTAGATTTACTAGAAAAAGTAGGCTTGGGAGATCGAATGCATCATTATGCCTCTCAACTTTCAGGTGGAGAACAGCAAAGGGTATCCATTGCAAGAGCATTTGCCAACCAACCAAAAATCTTATTTGCCGATGAGCCAACCGGTAATTTAGATCAAGAGACAGGCGACACCATTGAAGCTCTGATTTTTGATTTGAATAAAGAATTAGGCACCACCTTGGTTTTAGTGACCCATGATCAAGAGCTGGCAAAAAGAACTGACCGCGTACTACAGCTCAAAGGCGGAAAGCTGATTAAAGATTCTGCCAACTTAACATCTCAAGAAGCATAAAACCATTCTCATGCAAAATTTAAACTGGTTACTGAAAATGGCTTGGCGCGACAGTCGCAGAAATCGCTCGCGTCTATTTCTGTTTATGAGCAGTATCGTGCTCGGCATTGCGGCTTTAGTAGCCATCAATTCATTTGGAGATAATCTCACCGAGCAAATTAATTCTGAAGCCAAAGAACTTTTAGGCGCTGATGTAGAGCTAGAAAGTAGGAGTCCTTTTCCTGATTCTCTTTATCAGTTTTTACAAGATGAAAACCTTCAGCTTTCTGAGGAAAGAGCTTTTGCCAGTATGGTCTATTTTCCAAAAAATGGCGGGACAAGACTCATAAATGTTAGAGCAGTCGAAGCCAATTATCCATTTTATGGAGCGATTGAAACCACTCCTTTTGAATCCGCAGAAAACTATAACAATAGCCAGAAAGCATTGGTAGATCAATCATTGATGTTGCAGTTTAATATGAACCCTGATGATTCGGTTAGGATAGGAAATTATGTGTTTTCCATTGCAGGTGAAATCAATAAAACGCCTGGACAATCTGCCATTACCACTACAGTTGCTCCGCCTGTATTTATTCCCTTTTCCAGGTTGGAAGAAACCGGATTAATGCAAAAGGGAAGTCGAATCAATTATAAACTCTATGTGAAATTTCCTGATGGCGTTGATGATCAAAAGTATTTTAACGAGGTCTTAAAACCCCGTTTGGAAAAAGAAGAAATCCGCTTTGATGATGTAGAGGAGCGAAAAGAAGAATTAGGAGACGCTTATTCTGACCTCACCGGATTTCTTAATTTAACAGCATTTATTGCCCTGCTTTTGGGCTGTATAGGAGTGGCCAGCTCAGTGCAGGTTTATGTAAAAGAGAAGGTAAAATCAGTAGCCATTCTACGATGTTTAGGTGCTTCTTCTTTACAAGGCATGTGGATATTCCTCATTCAAATTGCAGTCATAGGATTGATAGGCTCAGTGATTGGAGCCTTGATAGGAAGCAGTATCCAATATTTCTTACCCCAATTATTTGCTGATTTTTTACCATTTGAAATTGAATTGACATTTAGTTATAGTTCTTTCTTTCAAGGGATTTTAATTGGCTTATTGGCTTCAATACTTTTTGCATTGGTTCCGCTTTTGCAGATCCGCAAAGTTTCTCCTTTAAATGTATTAAGAAGTTTGGGCTGGGGCAAAACCTCTAAAGCGAGTCGTTTTGTTTATTTATTAGTGATAATCTTCGTTTTCGGATTCTCCTATTTACAGCTTGATTCCCTTCAGGAAGCGGGAGTTTTCACTGCATCATTGCTATTGGCCGCCCTAATCTTGATGGGCGTGAGTAGAGCTATCATTTGGGCAGTAAGAAAGTATCTCCCAGAAAAAGCGGCATTCACCACCCGACAAGGCTTGGCCAATTTATATAGACCCAATAATCAGACTTTAATACTGGTAGTGACCATTGGATTGGGCACGGCCTTAATCACTACACTGATGTTGAGCCAAGATTTGCTATTGGATAAAGTAAAACTGAGCAGTAGCGATAATCAGCCTAATATGGTGCTCTTCGATATTCAGAGTGATCAAGTGGATGAGGTAATCAATATTACCGAAAAGGACAGTTTGCCTGTCATATCAGAAGTGCCGATAGTCACCATGAAACTTCATAGTTTAAAAGGAGAATCTGTTGACGCAATTAGAGAAGATACTACGGCAGGAGTCCGAAATTGGGTGTTGAGAAGAGAATATCGAGTAACTTACCGGGACAATCTAATTGATTCGGAAACCCTTTTAGCGGGAGAATGGAAAGGAAAAGTAGAGAATCCGAGTGATTCCATATTTATTTCACTTGAAGATGGCTTAGCAGAAGATATGAAAGTTGGTCTGGGTGATCCGCTTACTTTTAATGTGCAAGGAGCATTAATCCAATGCTATGTTGGGAGCATTCGAGAGATTGATTGGCAAAGAGTGCAAACCAACTTCTTGGTAGTTTTCCCGGAAGGGGTTCTAGAAGAAGCACCAAAATTCCATGTCTTATTAACGCGCTATGAAGAAGTTGAAACCTCTGCGAAATACCAACAAAAGGTAGTCAGTCAGTTCCCCAATATCTCCATCATTGATTTGGATTTGATCTTGAAAACTGTGGATGAAGTCTTAGGTAAAATTTCCTTTGTGATTCAGTTTATGGCTTTCTTTAGCATCATTACCGGTGTGATCGTATTAATTGGAGCAGTAAATATCAGTAAATTCCAACGAATGCAGGAAGCTGTTCTGCTGAGAACGATAGGGGCAAGCCGAAAACAAATCGTACGTATCAACTTTATGGAATATTTCTTTCTGGGAAGTATTGCGAGTTTGACAGGCATCATCATCGCCATTTTATCTGCTTGGGGACTGGCTTATTTTAGTTTTGAAACTGTTTTTGTTCCCAATCTTTTGGCCGTGCTAATTACTTATGTTGCTATTACTGCATTAACCGTATTTATAGGTTTAATAAATAGCCGATCAGTAGTGAATAAGCCGCCTTTGGAAATATTGAGGAAAGAGGTTTAGTTTTTGTCTTGCAAATATTTCAAGCTTGCTACTAATGTTTAAATGGCACTAGTAGCATGGCAAAATTTATTTGTCCAGCTGGCCATAAAAATCATGTAGTACTTGTTCTCTTCAAGACTTAAAAACGAGGAATAGGGGAGAAAATAAGAATTCAATAAGTCATTTAAACCGCATTTTAATGCAGCTTAATACGACCTGAGATGTGTTATTTCTTATTCAATTTGGCAACTTCTATTGGTATAAAATCCGGTATATAGTCAGGAGTGCAATTTTTTGGAACGGGTTCGTCTTTATACAACCTAATTTTTTCACCAATTGCAATACATTGTTTTCGATACTTTTCATCCCAGACACCTATTTGACATACTGTAAAATTCATTGCCCATTGCACTTCAGGTTCTTCATTTGCCATATTTGATTCTACAGTCGTTAATAAATCCTTAGTATTGGGGTGATTTGTATTCCCTGTCCACCTTAATCTCGCTTGATAATACCAAAAAACTCTTCTTTGAAGCTTCGAAGTACTGTTTTGCCAAGACGCTATAATTGAGACCATTTTCTTGTCTTTACTTAACTGATTTGCCGTCAACCAATCAATTAACTGATTTCCTTCTTCAAATTCATGTTCTTGAATATCACTGTCTAGTTTGTCAATCAATTCTTGAGTCAGAAGCTTTTTGTCCATGATTAAAATAGCTAATTGACGGGATAAAAACTTAGCTGTAGACCAAAGCTCCATGGCTAAATCATGGTCCTTTTTTATTTCTCTGTCGATTTTTCGAAGATCCCCCAGCTTGGTGTTCTGGCTGATTTGAGAATTAATGTTATTAGCTTTTGATGATAGTTCTATATCCATTTACTATTTATAGCGCCACTCAATTTCAATTGATCGTTTTGATTGGGAATCTTAGTGCTTTGATCACCTTTCAAAAATGAGACTATAGCTGATATTGCTTTAAATATATTTAATTACTCCTAAAATAATGCATAAAAATCTATTTGAAAAATTCGGTCTCCCTTTCTTGATATCAGTCCTATCATCTGGCATATCAAGTTGGAGTCATGACGGATTGATTTAGCACAAAAAATATGTACTCCGCGGTCATGCCGGTAGTAAGCTCAAATTCATCCCCGAAAAAAGGGATTGCATTTTCTTGTTAGCCGCTCTTTTTCTTGGCCTTTCGGCAAGCATCTGCTAACCTTAATCTTTTTTTCGTTTTATTCGATTATTTCAAATTTCACATCATCGATAAATAATTCTACATCGAAGGGTGTTGGATTTGCAGTTGCTCCAATTTGGAATCTTTCATAGAATAAAGGTTCCTGCAGTTCAAAGTCAATTCCATTGTTAGCAAATTCAGTTTCAAAGAGACTTTTATTTGGCATATTCATACCGCTTTCGGATAAAACTTCTTGATTATTAATGAAGAGTTTATTTATACCATCGTTATTTTGAGATAATTTCAATTCCCAAACTACATTTACCCACTCATTTCTTGGAAAAGCAATTTCAGATTGTACAATAGTTGAGCCTAAAATTTTACCTCGTTCTATAGATAAATAGTCATTATCCTTCATCATTAATCTTATTCCGGGACATTGATTATCTGGTACTCTTGGGTCCCAACAAGAACAACACTCCAGGTCGATTAATAACAGATTCTCTATATTTTCCGTGGAAGCAATGTAGAAGTTTGCACTAATACTTACTATTGAACCTTCTGGCGCATTAAACCCAGCCTTTTCTATGTTCGCTTTTGATAGGGTGTTATCAGATGCTCTCGCATAGATTCTTAAAGAATTGTTTCCCTCTGATACTATGCTACTTTCTAAATCTATTTCATTTTCTCCACCATTGGTATCAACTTGTTGCAAATTACTCCACCGGCTTCCATCATTTGGAAACAATTCCGACAAATCATTTCCTGAGGTTTCAAATCCATCTTCAAATAAATATCCATCTCTATTCTCATTTTCGGGCGCTACACCATCATTCTTTGAACATGATACCAGTATCAAAACAAGCCCTATCAATATTAATTTCATTCTAATTTTCATTGGCTACAAAACGTTTTTTTCTTCATAAGTCCTCAACAAAGAAGATGGCATTGTTATTCAAATCATAAAACCCGAATTCGCTAGTATTCCAAGCCGTCTTTAATCTCAATTTTTCTCTTTTTATCGTTCCTCTTTCTAACAACTCTTCGAAAATTGGGATTACATTCCTCACAAAAACCTTCATCACAGACCCTCCGAGAAGAGGGTCATCTTCAGTATCTGCATGCCACTGTAGGTGAATACAAAGGTTTTCTCTCCTCAAAACAGCGTACATATGGTCCTTGTGAAGACATTTAAATCCAACTTTTTTTTCATACCAATCTACGTCCCTGTCAATATCTTGACTAGGCAGAACTGGTGATATTTCTATGAACTCGGTTTTCATTTCCCTTTTGGTTTTAGTGATGCTGTTTGCCGTATTTTTTATATACGGAGTTGCCCACCGGCATTTCCTTCACGTTATATTGAATGTCTGTAATTTTTAATTTTAACCAAGTCCATCTAGCATTCTCCACTTTCCAAGATGCTTCACATTCTACTGGTATTTTTATTCCATTTTTTTCTTCAATTTTGGTGGCTCTTACGCTCCATTCCGTAGGGTTGGCATCATTAATATCTTGATAACGCATGGCCACGAATTTTTCAAAATTTCCGTTTCTGTCAAAATGAAATTCGCCTGAACCTTTAGTTCCTTTATATTCCATCGTTGCTCTTGCAGAATAGTCATCTATAGTCTCCCATTTTATATATTGACTCAAAGACGCTGAAGGAAACCAAACGATTTCTGCCAAATATCTTTGCAAGCTTGCTTGATCTATCTTTTCGTCATTTTTTGCAGTTGCAACTGGAATGAGTGAAAGAAGTCTGATTATCATTTCGCCTTCACCATCTACAAATTCGTCTCTACCCACTACCCTCAATATCGAGTTCATTTCAGCATTGATATTCCAATTGAAGGCTGGTGGTTGAACAGTAAAATATTGTTCTGCCGTACCATTATTCCAATTTGCTTGTTCAGGTTTCAATTTGAGCTGCAGTTCTTGAACTAAATGCACATTGGAAATGAATTTTTTACCAATTATTCCGCTCTTAGTCAACCATTTTTGAACAATTAGTGGTAAATCAGCAAGTGCTTTTTCGGTGACGATTTCTTGGCTTTGGATTTCCGCATTTTCAAACAGACTTATTCTTTCTTGGTTGACTTTATGCTTAAAATTAAAACTTGAGTATCCGAGAATTGTAGCTAATAGAATAATTACGTTTGCTGCTGTCCCAAATTTTGCGTCAGACCAAAAGTTGAAAATCAACACTTGCGAAATTATTACAGCTAAAAACCCGCTTAACCACCAATAACTAGAATGATTAAGAAATAAAACGATTGTAATAGCCAAAAGTAGAAAAGTCAAGAACCAAAATATTCCGAAAGTTTTTGAAATCGCTTGTGAAATCTCGTTAAATTCAGATATTCCGAATGCTTTCAGGAATCCGAATAAATGGATAATTCCGTGTATCCCAATTAATATGACTAAAGCTATTCGCATTGTTTTCTTTGTATTCTTTAAGGCTAAGAAACGTACAGCTTTTGGAGCCATTTATTTAATTTCGTTTCACCAATCTCTATTATCGAATTATAAAAAACGGAAGCATCCCTAAATTTTTCGCCAGGAATATTGAAATCCTTTTCGTCAACGCCTGCTCCAATCCAAAACATTAATCTTTAAGCTTTCATTTGTTTTCAGTAACCAACTATTGGATTTCAGTTTAAAAGCCAAACTGGGTGTCCGTGCCAAATTTCACTTTGAACATCAGTCAGTGCTTTTTCTATACTCAGAGCAAGCAGGTTGCATATTTCCCTGTCCTTCAATTCTTGATTTTCGTTATATTGTTTTATTTCGGTGTTCATATTTCTCAACCTATAGGCATCCGTGCTTTTTGTTATTGTTAAATCTCGATTATGTATGATGTTATCGATTTTAATTTCGCACCCTTTGCTCCTTGGAAAATATAAAAGTCCGAAAATGCATATTCTTTTCCTTTCAGTAATTTCATAGCTCCATTTACAGCCCCTTGCTTTCCGTGCGATAAAATTTGGTTGAGAACTAATTCCGCAACTTTTGTCGATTTCATTTTTTCCAACTCCTCTGCGAATTTTTGCTTTCCTTCAATTTTTTTATTGCCAATTATATTCCAAACAATTTCATCCGTTACGCTATCTTCAATAAATTCCAAGTCTCCCTTTGCAAAAGCAATATTGAAGTCCTTTAGAAACCCCATTTTAGGTGAGTTTCCACAATTAAGGTTTGAAATAATTTTTGTCATTTCACAGATTTTTTAATTTCAGCACGCTGCTTCTTTGGCTTGTTTAAACGTCCAACTATCATATGTAAGCTGAACTTTTCAAATATCTTTAAAAGTATCTCATGATACTAGCCTACTATGCAAAGAGCTCAATGAGCTTATGGATGATAGTATATGTTACCAACGTTTATGATGTAATACTATATTCTTTTGCATTCCATTGATTTCATGAGGTTACTCTAAAATCGCGTTGCGAAATAACAAGAACTATTTCTATTATCATTCCAATTAATTATTACTAACAGTTCGCTGTAACTTTAAGTTGGTGGACAATCAATCGCAACTATCATATGAGTACTCCGAATCAATTATTCCAATGGTACTTGATATTGGGTAATCATTCGAATCATAGGTAAATTCATATTCTTTACTTACGTATACATCTCCATCTGGATTAGAATAATCAGCTTTTATAATATTATTTGACATCATATTTTTAAAAGCAAAATCAAACATTATTTGTGCATCTTCTCCAGTAGGTATTGACCAATTTACTTTAGCGGGAATATTTTCAAATGGATTTCGCATATTGTCATACTGAAATTCGGCAGACCATGCTTCTTCTCCATTACTCCAAGTAGCATACTCTCTAATCAACTGACCTTTTTCATTGTAATCATATTCTTCTGTTACGTGACCAACCCACTCTATTATCTGCCCCTTATCATTTAAAGTGTAATTGTCCACAATTGGAGACGACAATCTTGATCTGTTGGTTCGTACTTCGATAGATAAATTATCATAAGTAATACCTACATAATTTTCATCATCTGTCTTGATAGAAACAATCCTATTCTGATCATCATATTCTAATTGAGCAGAAAGGGTGTAAGTTTTTTCATAAAGAATTATGGTTAAGTCGATTGAAGAAACTAAATTATTTGAATAATTGTAGCTAAAGGTTCTTACATCTGAATCATCACTGTATTTGTAGTTTGTAATTCTACAACTAGCAATGTTAGGTTCTGGCTCTTCCTCGCTGCAACCCAAGAACAGAAGGCAGGGAACAATAAAAATGAAGAGGCAATGGATTAATTTTTTCATAGATTCTTAATTGTTGAGTTTATAAATGTTTTTCACTAAAGGTCTGTGGCTATCGTTAAGAATATCGGGCTTTGGGCTCTTCAAGGCTCCAAAAACCCAATTACTTATATATTTCCTCAAATGTAATCATTTTCAACTTTTGCACTATCAGCCCAATGACCTATATTAAGTGTTGAACGAATCCGCCTAAGGGCGGAAGCCTACCGTTTTGTTCAGACTTCCGTAACTTAGGTTGTGTATTCATTCATTAAATTCTAAGTTATGAAAAAAAAGTAAACCTCTGATCGAAAAAGCCTCTCAAAATGTGCTGGGCTTCGGCCTACAGTATAAAAGGCTGAGAAGTAGTATTGATATTGCTGGCAAGAGCCAGAGTACACTCACTAATTACGGGAGGTGTTTGGCACATATAGGTCTGCACCTGCAATGTGATCTTCTGGAACTCGATGAAGAGCTAATATTGGATTACCTGCACATGTTGAAGTCTAAAAGGAAGACGCCTTTTGACATCTTTTTCAAGCATACCGTCTACGGGCTCCGCTACCTCTACAGAATATTTGACCGAACAGAAAGCAGGGTCATATTGCCATCCATTGAAAGGCAGAAGGCCTTGCCCGTGGTGTTGAGCCAGCAGGAAGTGCGCTTGCTTTTAAAGACTCCAAAACTGCTCAAGCACAGGTTAATGATGGCATTATTATATGGGTGGGGTTTAAGGAATTATGAGCTGTGCAATCTTAAATTAGTTCACCTAGACTTGGAAAGGGCACAGCCTCATATTCAACAAGGAAAAGGAAGAAAAGACCGCTATGTGCCAGTTTGCGACTTGCTGATCCGAGGCGTTAAAACCTACCTGCAAGCTGAAAAACCAGTGGAATATCTTTTTAATGGACAGGCTGATAAAGAAGGAGGCTTTACAGGAATTTCAACCAGAGGAGTTCAATGGGTCATGCGACAGGCTCGCCAACATTCAGGCATCAAAAAGCAAATTACCGCCCATACTCTTCGTCACAGCTACGCCACTCATTTGCTGGAAATGGGCACCGATATCATCACGCTCAAGGATTTGCTGGGTCATGGACACATTGAGACTACATTGATTTACCTGCATGTGGCAAGAGTAAGCAGGGCTTTGCCTTTTTCCCCTTTGGAAAAACTCTATCCGCAATGATACCGGCCTTTGAAGTGGCGCAGGCCATCAGACAAGAGCTGCACCACCTTCCCAACATTATCCACAACAGCTGGAAAAGGAGGACGCTGTACGCACTGGCAAAATGCAGGACATCTGCATTGGGAGGGCACGTAGACCGTTGTGACAATCCCAAATGCCATACATTGCATATCAGCTATAACAGTTGCCGCAACAGGCACTGCCCAAAATGCCAGGGCCACCTGCAACAAAAATGGGTGCGGGAAAGAGAAAAGGACTTGCGCAACACTTCCTATTTCCATACCGGCTTCACCTTGCCAGACACACTTAATCAAGCCGCCTTGGAACAGCCCAGATTGCTATATGCGCTATTGTTCAAAACAGCTTGGCAAGTGGTAAAGGATTTTGCTGCCATTCCCAAGTTCAAGGGAGCCCAGAACGGCATGATTGCTGTGCTTCATACATGGGGGCAGAACTTAAGCCTACATCCCCATTTGCACTGTATCATTCCTTCCGGAGGATTGACCCGATCGCAAAAATGGAAAGAAGGTAAGGGAAAGGGTAAATACCTTTTCCCGGTAAAGGCGATGAGCAAAGTCTTTAGGGCTAAGATGGTTGCTGCCTTGAGGAGAGAGCAGCTGCTGACAAAGCAGTAAGGCCAACAGTTGTTCATGAAGAACTGGGTGATCTATTGCAAGCAGCCTTTTTACGGTCCGGCACAAGTAGTGGAATATCTGGGCAGATATACTCATAAAGTGGCCATCAGCAATCATAGGTTGACCGATGTGGGCAAAGACGGAGTCAGCTTCTCTGCCAAGGACTACAGGAAAGGAGGCAAAAAGCACATCGTGCCTTTAAAATCGGCAGAATTTAATAGAAGATTTGCCATGCATATATTGCCCAAAGGATTTACTAGTATAAGGCATTTTGGTATTCTTTCAGGCGGATGCAAAAAGGAATACAAAGTCATCGTAGATTCACAAATCGGTAAACTTAAGCTGCTCATCCTCGAGTTTAAAGGCACATGCTTGGGCATCTGACCTACATGTAAAAAAAGAAAGATACAGACGGTGGCCGTCTTTGACAAAAGAGGCCCCCCAAGCCACTGGCACAAAAAATAACATGAATACTAAAAACTCAAACGGCTGTGAACGTGGTGGGAAAACTATGCTCTAAAATCAGTTTTTTCATGTCTGCTAAAATCAAAATGATCTAGTTTGAGATCTGGAAAAATCCGATTTGATTATACTGCCAGCTTAGAAGTGGCCGCTTTTGAGCATTGAAACTCACCCCCAATGCTTCAATTTACCCATAAGGGGCTTGCAGTTCTTGCCAGCCTCTGATTCGCTCAACCTAGCATTCATGTTGGGTCGTACCGACCACACGAATGCTTAGTTGTTTTACCCACGTTTATTATTTCTTTACTATTTTAAACCTTTTCCACTTATTTTGATGATCCTTCAATGCAAGAATGTATATGCTCGGGTTTAGGTTTTTCACATCAATTTTACTACTTGTTCCTGCAGGAATTATCTTGTGAAATAATGTCTTTCCAGAAAAATCTCTTACAAAGACTGATAGTTCTTGATCCGCTTCATTGTTTTGGATATGTAAATAATCTTGTACTGGATTGGGAAATATCTTAATAATTTCGTTGTTAACATTACTATTAGAAGTAATAATTCCGTCAGAAAAGATGTATTGAGAACGTGATAAATCCGTAATTGCATGTAATCTAAATGACACTGGAGCTTGATTTAAAGTTGGTTCTTCAATGATAAACTGATCTGCACTAATATCTACAGAGTCTATTATAATGAAATCTTCAGAATTATCGCTTCTACTAATAACTGTATATTTCGCTATTTCTGAATTATTAGTCCAGGTTAAATTTATTATATTAGGTTGATAGGATATTTCTATCTGTAGATTAGAGGGTGCGTTAATTTTCTCAAAAATGAGAGTGTCAGAATAATTACTTCTCCCTATTTCGCTAAAAGCATGAAGTCTAAATTTATAAGTGCCCTCAGTTAAGAGGCTATTGTTTATTAAAGTTGTTGTTTCATTGCTACCAATAGAATCTAAGGAAATAAAGTTATTTGAAGAGTCTTTCAATAGTTCAATTGTATAACTCTCTTCAAATGAGGATTTATCATCCCAAGAGAATACGATATTGTCCCCCTGTTTTTCATATTTAAGTCCCTCAGGACGATTTAAAATTATTTTCTCCACAATTATTTCCTGTGATCTAGATGAATCTTTTAACGCTTCAAGTTTGAAGGTGTAAATTTTTTCAGATTCTATTCCTTCAGTAATAATGTACTGGTTTATATAACTATCTAATGAATCAAGGATCTCAAAATCACTACCATTACTACTTTGACTCACAATGGTGCTTTCAGCTATCTCGGAATTGTTCATCCAAGAAAGATTAAATGAATTAGGATTAAAAGAAATAGCTGCTTGGAGATTTGAGGGAGATTTAATGAATGGAATTGCTAGCGTGTCAGAAAGATTACTTCTACCGTATTGATTGAATGCATGTATTCTGAAATTGTAGAGTCCTTCATTTAATGAGCTTTTTATTTGGTAATTAGTGGAGTTAGCAGCTATAGAATCAAATGAAATGAAGTTTTTACTGGAATCAATACTTTGTTGAATAACATAACCGTGTTCAAATGAGGATTTATCTTCCCAACTAAATGTTGAATCTTGACTGGAATAGTTAAATTTGATTGGACGGTCTAGTAAAATTACTTCATTTACAATACCTACCGACTCTTCGATATCATTTTTGGCAGTTAATTTATAATTATAAGAGCTCTCTGGTGATACAACAGAATCAATATGAAATGTAGCATTAGCGTTAAGGGTTTTAAATAATTCCAAGTTACTAGAATTAGTAGACTTATATAATTGATAGGAATTTTCAATATTAGAATTATCTATCCACTCAATCTCTACTCTTAAGGGCTCATTTAATACTTTTAGCGTGGGAAATGTTCCTTTAATAAAATAGAAAGATTGCTCTGTAGAAAAGTTGGAGCCAATAAATGCTCCATCAATACTTTGAACTCCCCAATAAATATTTCCTTCACTATTTAATTCTAATTTTCTAGATCGGTCAATTGTGTTACCTGTCTTGAATATTTTCCTAAAACCGCTATTTATACTGGCAGTTGGTGAAATTAAATTCTGACTTAAAGAATTATCACTAACGTATAGGCTGTAATCTAAAGTTTCGTTATTGCTTTGGTTGTCACTTCCAGCATTCCATGAAAATAATGCTGAGGTAACTGAGCGTTCATATTCAAAATTAGTAGGAGGAAGAGGTTTTGTATTATTTGTGTATATGTTATTACCTCTCGAATTTTCATAAATAATGGGTTTCGTAAACCGATTGAGAGATACTAAGTCTTTATCTCCATCATTATTAAGATCAGCAAAAATTGTAAAGTCAAGGTATTGCTGTTCTATCCCTATATTTTCTACCTCAATAAAATCAGAACCTGTATTCTGAAAAAGCTTAGTTACTGCAATTGGATTTGTGGATCCACCACCTCTACCACTTATAAAGATATCTTGGTCTCCATCATTGTCATAATCTACCAATGATATTCCTGCGGGGAAGTTTTCTGTAACATTTGGGAAATTATAATCGGCAGCTAATGTACTATTTATAAATACCCCTTCATTATTTAGGTAGATACTCATCCTATACCCATCATTTCCACCACCTGTAGATATAATATCTAAATCCCCATCATTGTTTATGTCTATCCATTTAGATGTTCCATTGAATACTTTATAGAAATCACCTCCAAGTTTGGAAAATGTTTCGTTACCATTATTAATTAGTACATCAGTCACGTTTTCAGTTGAAAAATCCTCCGCAAAACCAGCAATTAGAAGGTCATAATAACCGTCATTATTAAAATCAGCCCAGTCCATGCTTGCCTGCCCTGTAGGTGTAATTCCGTGATTTGCTAAATTAGTGAAGGTATTATCACCGTTATTCTTATATAAGCGAGTGTAAATTTCTCCTGAAAGATCAGTATCTTCACCCGTAATTAAAAAGTCAAGAAAACCATCGTTATTAAAATCTATACAAGATAAACTTGGATTAGAAACATTGTAATCGTTTGTATAGAAAGCTGTATCAACGGCTGTTTCGCTTATATTTAATATACAGATAAAATTCTCAAATGTATCCCACTCAAAACCGCTGGCAAGAATATCTAACTTATCATCATTATTAAAATCTCCCCAAATCGCTTGAACTCTTACATTTTCAAGTAAAGTATGACTTAATTGAAAGGTTCCATTTATATTTTTATAGATAGATAGATTTTCAATTCCCGAATCTTCATGAGCTACTAATAGGTCAAGGTCGTTATCATTGTCATAATCACCAAGATCTATATAATTTGCATTTGGAATGTTGAAATTTATATCTTCATTAAATTCTTGGGCTTTGAGTATTGTTGAAGTACATATTAGAAAAAATAGAACTAGAAATTTACAATGGGTGATCTTTATCATGGTCAAAGTAGAGTAAGTAATTATTTGATATTCAGTAAATACGAAGTTAGTTTTTAAAACTAATAATTAATCATGTCTTTGAGTCTTATGCTTTATTTTCAAATTCAGTATATAGGAGGAGAAGGTTGACGATAAATAACCTTTTTCTATTATATGCTGAACCATATTGTGGGTAACGCTTAACTAAAATGAGTATGCGCCCAAGTTGCTAGAAGCACCAAAGCTAGCAGCTTGCAATGTCCATTCAAAGTACTCAGTACGCATATTCATTTCAATGTTTGTTAGAGATTGTTTAGTCATGCTATTCTTTTAAAATAGTCATTGTTCCAACTTTGGATTCACTTGAAATCTTAAGTAAATAGAGACCAATACTAAACTTGCGTAGGTCAATTTCTTTTTTTCTGTTAGTTAAAATTTTGTCAGCAAATAGCAAGATTCCGTTTATATCATAAATTGCTAGATCGTAAGCAATAGAAGTTTCATTGGGTTGGATAATTACATAATCTGTTGTGGGATTAGGATATACCGCAAAATTGTCTTGTATAAAATCTTTATCTAGTCCAAGTACTTGCATTACTTCAACCATTAAATCAAAAGGCTCACTGGAATCCGTCCCATCATTGACGGTAATTGGCACATTAATTACTCCAACAAATCCATTGTCAGGAGTAATTACATTATTGGATTGCGTATAGTTGTCACCTTCGCCAATTTCCAAAGAAAAATCAGTTGGGAATTTATTATCTGGATCTTGAACGATAAGGTCATTAATATCAATAGTCAAATTTGTTTCTTCTGGAGTACTATATGTAACATTTGAACCTGTAATCACTGGTGGATCATTCACAGGAGTTACTTCAATAGCTATTTCTGCTATTTCACTATCATCTGTTCCATCGTTAACCAAAACGGGAACAGAAAGCATCCCATTAAAATCTAATTCGGGAGTAATTTCATTGTTTGTAAATGTATAGTTGGCACCTTCTAAAACCGTCAATGTAAAGTCAGAAGGAAACTCATTATCCGGATCATCTATTTCTAAATCCTGTATTTCAATGAGTAAACTCGTTTCTTCGGGAGTGGCTAAGGACGAAGAAGTGCCACTTATAACTGGAGGAAAATTGATGTGAAATAATTCTTCATCCACAAAAGACGATCCTTCGAATGCATTATCAATAGATTGGACACTCCAAAAATAATCTCCAGGGTCTAGTTCATAATTGAAGTTAAATGAATTGCTACTTCCTGAGTTTCCTCTCTTTACAAGCTTTCTTTTCCCATCGCTTAGCGAAGAAGGATTTACTAATGTATCTGATTCGCTACGAACAAAGAGAGCATAAGTTAAAGCATCTTGAGGTGTGCTGTTATCGGATGCTAAATCCCATGATAATACAACTGCATCATTTTCAATTTGAGAAGTTAATCCACTTGGGGGTATAGGTTTGATATTAGCATTGCTTGCCTGAATTTCATTGGAATTTTCATTTACATAAATACCAGAATATATAGTGAAATCATTTCTTTGACCACTGATAAAAATATCTAAATCTCCATCAGAATCATAGTCAGCAAAGGCTGCTGCACTTTGCCCGGCCTCATCAAATGATGATTCAAGGTCAAATCCGCTTCCATTGTTAGAATAGAGTTGTGCAATTTTATCAGTTGCTGAGACAGTATTTCCTGTTATAAAGATATCCAAATCACCGTCATTATCAGAATCTCCCCACAAAACTGTTCCTTCGATTACATTTGGAAGCGAGCCTTCAAAAACTATATCAAATGATGATCCATTATTTTGGTAAATTGCTGTGAACGAAGTATTTGAATTTGTAAAACCAGCTACGAGAAAATCCAGATCTCCATCATTATCGTAATCACCAAAATCCAGTGAGCTCTCGGATAAGCCTTTAAATGAGTCTTCAAATACTAATGAAAATGTTGTTCCTGTGTTTTCATATAGCTCTGAAACCTTAGGTCCAGTACTAGTAAATCCGGATAGCATTACGTCCAGATCTCCATCTCCGTCAAAATCTACCCAAGAAGCAATTCCAAATGAAACACCAGTTAGGCTAGTCTCTACTTCGGTGAATGTTCCATTTTCATTATTATAAATCTTAGTCACTGATCCGCTTTCACCGTCTTGACCCGAGATCAAAAGGTCAAGATCTCCATCTGCATCATAATCCCCCCATTCAACTGATCCTCTATCAATACCATGTAATGAAACAGCTCCATTTAGAATCAATTCTCCTTCGATATTGTCATATAGTCTAGTGAGAAGTCCGTCTGTACCGGAACCAGCTAAAAGCAAATCTAGGTCACCATCATTATCATAATCACCCCAGTCTGAGGCTCCTTCAAATATGTTTGGCAAATCAGTGTTTAGAAGCTCAAAAGTCGAACCAGTGTTTATAAACAACCGTGTTGTAGCAGTGGCATCAATATCGTTTCCGGTTTGAATGAAATCTAGGTTGCCATCGTTGTTAATATCCCCCCAAGAAATACTTCCACTTCGTAATCCGTTTTGAAATGTTTCTTCAAGTGTAAATGATTGGCTAAAAGCGTTTATAGTCACTGTTAAAATCAGGCTTGCAAATAAAAGTCTCCTCATGTTTTGGCTATATGTGTACAAAAAATAATCTCTAACGTTAAGCATATGGCTTGGTGGTGGTTTTCGAAGTGCTTCTCTCCGTAACCACAGCAATGTTACTTAAATGAACTATTTTTTCTTTTATTGATTCCCCCGCCATAAGCTATTTTATCAATACTTACACTTCCAGCAAACAACATGGAAATTAGGTTTTGGATGTATCTGAACTGATATGATAAATATAACAAAAATATTTTAGACTCCCAGAGCTCAAAAAGCTAATGAAAAGTAAGCCCTCAGCATATTTCTTGCTTCTAGAACCTAATACCAAATTCTTTCCAAATGTCCTGTTTTCAATTAAGAATGACCCCTAGCAAGTTTAATTCATGAATTAGAACTCCGCCTTTTTGGTATCCTCTTTGCCAACAAGGGCTAGGTGGCTTTAAAGGTATTAAAGGGAATTCGGGTTCTTGGTGCCAAACAGAGATCCCTTGGAGAGCTTGCAAAAATGCTTTAAAAGTATTCTTCAAAATGCTGTTCTATATACTCTCTTCCATTTCAATAAGTAAGAGAGATATCGTCAAAATATACTTCTCCGCTTGTATCAGATGAGAATACTAAAAAGACTAGTAGACTTTTCGTGCTAGCATCTACCTTATCCAGTTTAATACTGTATTCTGTCCAATCGAAAACTCCAGTAATATCTTCCGTGGATTCTGTGGTTACAAACTGCTCCATATTTCCACTGGCATCATCACCTCTTAATACAACTGCAACTCCTTCACCACTCAAGTTCCCTTTTATTCTTACACTGAGTGTAACGCTCTTACCAGTTGGTAGATCATCATAAATGGCCTGAACCCAATAGGCAAATTCACTTGCATCAGCAGTTTGTGTTGATATACTTATTGATTTGTTTCCAGAAAATGATTAATCTTCTGTCCAAATGAAATTAAAATTGTCTGGATTGCCGGTATTTGACGTCCAACCATCTGGAGAAGTTGAGCCCTTCTCAAGATTACCATTTACAATTAATTGCCCTGACTCAATTTCATCTTCACTACAACCTACCATTGAAAAAATTACAAAGGCCAGACAGGTAAGAAACAAAGGATTCATTTTTTGTGAGTTCATAAGCTCGAATTTAAAGGTGAATTTAGTCATCGAATGTAGGTTGATAGAGACAATGATATGTTAAAGTTGATATTTTTAGCTTTTTATAACACTAAACTATGGGTTTTAACGGTTAATAAAAATCAAACTATTTCATTCTTGACTGCTATGGTTATATTTCTTTGCAGAAAAACAACAAAACACGTGCCAAAGCATACTAATTCACATACTTTCCTGGTTTCCTTATCAATGCTAACGGTATTACTAAGTACCCCTTCTACTTCACGATATCCAAGCTTACAACTTTTGTAGTTCTTCTTTCTTAGTAGAGAGGAGAGCTACATCATCTCCTTTGTAAAGCTGATGCTGTCTCCCTAATCAAGCCCCATGCTCTTTCTAAGTGACCTTTAGTCAATTCAGCATGCCCACCTACCAATCTTAGTGAATACTTCCCATTTAGTTTAGTATGGGTGATAAATATTTTACCAGTGGCATTAACATTTTTCAACAACTGCTCATTGAACTGATTTAATCCCTCCTCGCTCATTTTCCCATTATTAAATCGGAAGCATAAAAGATTAACTGGAACTGGAGCCAACATTTCAAAATTATCCGTTTGTTTAATTTCGCTTTCTAATTCCTGTGCCCATTTAATATGATGGTCAATTATTGACCTTAATTTTTCAGCTCCAAATTCTCTTAAAACAAACCATAACTTCAATGCTCTAAACCTTCGGCCTAGTTGGATGTGCCAATCCCTATAATTATTAACCTCCTCATCCGCATCTGTTTTCAAGTATTCTGGAGTGATACTATAGGTTTGTTTGAGTAAATCAGGTTCTTTTACATAATATAAGCTGCAATCAAAATTAACAAACATCCATTTATGCGGATTAAAAACCATGCTATCTGCTAGTTCAAGCCCTTTACTCATCCATCGATGTTGAGGGCAAATCAATGCTGCACCGGAATAGGCGGCATCTACATGAAACCATATATGATATTTCTTCGCGATTTCCCCAATCTTCTCTAATGGATCCACAGCGGTAGTCCCGGTAGTGCCTAAAGCACCCAATACAAATAATGGTTCGTAGCCAGAATCAATATCATTCTGAATTTTCTCCTCTAGCTTTTCAGGAATCATAGCAAAATGCTCATCCACGGGAATTTTGACTAAATTTTTATAACCAAAACCCGCGATTTTCACATTTTTATCTATGGAGCTATGCGCCTGTTCCGAAGCATAAACTCTATATTTTGGCATTCTGAAAAAGCCTTTTTCATTGATTTGAAAATTACTGGCTTTTTCCCGTGCTGTGATTAATGCATTGAAAGTTCCGGTAGAGGCTGTATCCTGAATAGAACCTGTCCAGTCTTTGGATAAACCCAACAGATCACGCATCCATTCCATCATACGGTCTTCCAGTTCGGTTGCGGCAGGAGAAGTGAGCCATACCATGCCCTGAGTACCCAAAACAGACATAATCATTTCACCCAGGATTGATGGCTTGCTTTTAGAGGCTGGGAAATAAGCAAGAAAATTGGGGCTTTCCCAGTGCGTAATCCCGGGCATGATTTTGTCCTCAAAATCTTTAAAAATTGCTGTAAAGTCTTCAGGATTTTCAGGAAACAGGAGGGGTAGTTTCGCTTTTATATCACCGGGCTTTGAATTTGATAAAACAGGGTAATCCTCTACATTTTGCAGGTAATCTGCCATCCAATCCACCATGGAATGTGCATGCTTTCTAAATTCTTCTATATCCATTAAATACTTGCTTAAACCTTATTTTCAAATATACGGGTAAATTAATTATGCAATAAGTCTCAAGGGTATATAAATAAAAAAGTCTCTCCAATTTTAACATCAGAGAGACTTTTGATAAGAAGTGATAATTTAATATTATTTCTTCTTTTTGTATTTTTGGTTGAACTTCTCCACACGGCCTGCAGTATCCAAGAAAATTTTCTTTCCTGTATAAAAAGGGTGAGAAGCTGAACTAACTTCGATTTTAACTACCGGATATTCTTTCCCATCGTCCATTTTGATGGTTTCTTCAGAGGACATTGTTGACCTCGTTAAGAATTTCACGTCTGCTTGAGTATCCCAGAAAACAACATCTTTGTATTCTGGATGAGTATCTTTTTTCATAACTAGTAAATTAAATTATTGATTTCCAACCAATTCTTTTAAAAGGAATGCAAAAATAAGGGAAGGATTTGTTCTTTCCAAACCTCTTCCTGTTTATCCGTGATATATTTTTGGTTAACTTGCAGGCGCTAATTTGTTCACTATGAGATTCCTATTTGTTTTTTGTTTTTCTTTATCTGTTTTCAATGCTTTCTCTCAAGCCGTCAATGCTCCGTTAAATCGTGACTATTATCACCTAATAGAAAGACTGGAAGTAAGAAACGGAACATTTTCAGAAAGCTTCCATGCTTCCATGAAGCCTTTTAACAGAAAAGAAATTGCCCAATTTTTAGATGGCTTAAATACCAATAATTTAAACCGGAAAGATAAGTTCAACTACAATTATTTGAAAAATGACAGTTGGGAATGGGTCGATAGTGCAGACTATAAAAATGAAAAAGGCCTTCTTGGATATATTTACAAGACAAAACCCGATTTTTTAAATGTGCATGAAAATGAATTTGATTTACATGTCAACCCTGTTCTTGGTCTTTCTTTGGGCCAAGAAAGCCTAAGCGATAATAGACTTTTTACCAACACCAGAGGGCTAGAAGTTAGGGGTTTAATTAATAATAAGTTAGGCTTTTACACTTTTGTAGGTGAAAATCAAGTGGTTTTTCCCACTTATGTTAATGACTACATTAGCGATTTTAGCGCGGTTCCGAACGAGGGTTTTTGGAAACCCTATGGTGATAATAATGAAGGGGTCGATTTTTTCACAGCACGTGGCTATATTTCCTTTCAAGCAACCAAAAACATTAACTTACAATTTGGTCATGACCGCTTTTTTATAGGCAATGGGGAGCGTTCACTTATTTTAAGTGATTTTTCCCCAAGCTATTTATTCTTAAAAGCTGAAACCAACATTTGGAAATTGAATTACACCAATCTCTTCGGACTACAAACAGCAGATGTTGTGCTGCGAGGCAATCAATTATCGGGTACTCAAAACAAGTATCCCCGAAAGTTTATGTCGCTTCATCATTTAAGTTATAACATTACCGACAATATCAATATTGGTATCTTCGAGGCTATCATGTCTGGAGACTCCTCGGTTGCACAAAATCCAATTGATCCCATGTATTTTAATCCTATCATCTTCTATCGTGCCTTAGAACAGCAAGATGGTAGTTCGGGAAATGCCTTAGTTGGTATGGATTTCAGAGCTTTATTCTTGAAGCGATTTAGCCTTTATGGACAGTTAGTATTAGATGAGTTCTTGATCGAAAATTTGAGACAAGGGGGCTGGTGGGCCAATAAATGGGCGGTTCAAACCGGGATGAAGTATTTCAACGCTTTCGAAATCCCTAATTTGGACTTACAAGCTGAATATAATGTAGCTCGCCCTTTTATGTATGCTCATGATTCCAATTTCACAAATTATGCAAACTATAAACAATCTTTAGCCCATCCTTTAGGAGCCAATTTCGAAGAATGGGTAGCAACATTACGCTATCAAATTACCCCAAGAATACATTTCCAGGCCAAAGCAGTTCTGGCAGAATTTGGCACGGACACAACGGAAAACAACCATTTCGGAGGAGATATTTTTAAGGCCAATAATGCTCGATACAGCCATATCAATCCTGATACCGGACGCAGATGGCAGTTTGGGCATACTATAGGACAAGGGGAAAGCAATAATTTAAAGTTTATTAAAATGACATTAAGTGTAATGCCGTATCATAATCTATTTCTTGATTTGAATTACAGTATAAGAAATCAGCAAAGTGAGTTTGGCAATAATAGCAGTGAGAATAGATTTTATGGAATAGATTTACGATGGAATATCCCCAAGCGTGAAAATCTGTTTTAAAGCGTCAAAGCCCGTAAAAACATAAGGTTCTATTTTACTTAATAATTCCAACTTTCCAACCCTTTTGCGTTTTTGGTTGTCTTTGATTTAGAAGGTTTTGGTTGAAATTGAAATCTTTCTGTGGATGGCTGGTTACCGTTCATAGTTTTATGGTTGTAGGCGAAAAGGGTAGCATTGCTGCCCTTTTCTATTTTACAACAATTATACTATTCTTTATGATACCAAACATTGCTTTTTGGTCTATTGGCTCTTTCTTCTTTGCTACTTCTTTTAAAAATCCCTTTATCAAAATATACTTTATAGGAGAAAGAGGGTAGGAAAGGGAAAAAGCTTCTTTGATATAATTTTAAAGGCTCATCTGAATAGTCCAATTGTCCCAAACTAAAATCCGTATTCCCATCAACATGGTAATAATTAAAATATGGGTTTTGACGACTATAAGCATTGTAAATTGAGAAAGTCCAAGTAGCTCTGTTGCCTCTTTTAGTTAATTTATGATAGTTAAAGCCTAAATCTAAACGGTGGAAATCCCGCATTCTGCCGGAATTTCTTTCTCCATAAATTAAGGTCTCTCTTTCAATCTCCGGATTAAATGGGTCCGGAGAATTACGAAGCCCAACCGCCGGAGTAAAAGGAAGACCTGTTTGATAAGTCCAATTAGCAGAAAAATCCCATTTATCATTCATTTTTGTACTCAGGTTTACATTGAATATATGAGGTCTGTCATATTCAAAAACATAAGCATTGCCATTATTAATTTCAGGAAACTGATATTCTGTTTTAGATAAAGTATAAGAAGCAAAACCTGTCCATCTTCCTTTTGACTTTTTTAGCATCGTTTCCCAACCCATGCTTTCACCTTTTCCTCCACTTGTGATTTTGTTTTTCCAATTGGAATCACCTAATACGGCTGCTACTCCTTCTTTGTAAGTAGTCAGCTTATTCAACTCTTTATAGTAAATAGCGCTCTCCATTTGCCAATTACTTTGCTGGAAATTTGCTTTATAGCCTAAAGAATATTGAGTAGATCTGGAAGCTGGTGCCTCTTCATCGGCTGGAATCCAAATCTCATTTGCGCCAATGTCTCCGGTTGTGTAAAGCAAATGTGCGTATTGGTTTGCAGCGGTAAATCGAGCTAATAACCATTGGTTAGAGCTAATGCCAACTGCTAACTGCCCTCGCTGGACAAAATCAAAATCTGAATACCTATCATTTTGATAATAGTTGAATCTTCCTCCAACTTTTAATGAACTATTTTCCCAGAAATCTATGTGTTCGTCAAAATAAAGTGCCCCTTCTAAAACGGGAATTATTTGATTTTCTGTAAGTATATTCTGTGCATTAGTATTGTTGGGTTGATGGGTTTTATAAGAAACTTGTGCGCCAAAATGCGTGGTTAAGGAATTACTATTAAAATATTTCCAGTCTGATTGCAAGCGGTTATCCATCAAAGAAGACTGGAAGCGATTATCAAAAGTCGGTTCTTTATTATCTTCATCTTCAAAATAAAAACTGTTGTTTTTGAGTCGATAACGAACTACTGACAAGCTGTTTTCGCCTACTAATCGTGCATTGGGTTTATATTTCCATTGCAATGCACCCAACCAATTCCCCCAAACAGTTTGTAGCCGACTTTTACCTACTGTATTGGGAATAGTGGAAGCAGATTCAGCCCATAAATTTAAATAGTCATCGCCTTGATAAAAATTAGCTGATAAGGTATGCTTATCATTTAAATTATAAGTGAATTTTCCATTGAAATCATGAAAGCCATAGGCAAAAGTAAAATCATTGCCCTCAGAAAGTGTTGTTCCTAATGCCATCAATCCGTCAATCATTGTTTTTCTTGCACTCAGCATATAAGTTGCTTTTTTATTGAGCGCTGGTCCTTCCACCATTAAGCTTGTTGCCATAGGACCGATACTGAAATTCCCTTTAAATTCTTCAGCATTTCCTTCATATTGAGAAAGACTGATGATAGAAGATAATTTTCCTCCATATCGAGCAGGAAAACCATCTTTGTAAATTTCCATTGAATTAATCATGTCAGGATTGAAAACAGAATAGAAACCTCCTAAATGATTAACATAAATCAGCGGTATATTGTCGATCATGTATAAGTTTTCACCTGGACTTCCGCCACGAACAATCAACTGACTACTTCCTTCATTCTGGGCAGTAATTCCAGGAAATAATTGCACTGCTTTTAAGACATCTGGAGCTGCACCTATAGTGGGAATATTGGTAAAGTCCTTTGATTTAAGCTGGGTCATGGGCTGGAAAACATCTCTAACTCCCATTACTTTGACTTCTTTTAAATTCCCATCCATTTGAAGATCAACGAATATACTCTGGCTGTTTTCATTAACTTCAAGTACTGGGCTTTTGTAGCCTGCATAAGAAATTCTAAGAGAGTCATTAAGCTTTGCATTTAAGGCAAAATAGCCATTATGGTCGGTAATGACTCCTTTTTTTGTTTTGACATTGATAATATGCGCACCAATTAATTTCTCTTTGCCAGTTGCATCCCTCACATATCCTGAAACATTTACTTCTTGAGAGAAAGCATGCTCAAAACTGAATAACACAAATAAACTCAAGCAAAAGGTCGTAATCCTAATCATTGGTTGAAATAATTTTCGGTTCCGGAAGGATAGATAGTGTCTGTTTTTATATAAGAATAGCCTGCATTAATCCCATAAGCCCCATCAATATTATCAAAATTGGAAATAGCGGTTTGGTTTCCTGAACCTATAATGGGGTATCGACTATTTTCATATTGATAATTTTGCTTCATGAATTCATAATATGCTTCATTAAGTGTCCATAATTCAACCACTAAGGGGTAATTTTCTCCAACCCATACACCGTTTACATTAGTTTCACCAGCCTGATAATTCATAAAAACCTCTTGACTATTTCCGGTCATTAATTCATTAGTGAATAACGGAAACGGAACTCCTTCATTCAATAAAATGGGGTCTTCAATTTTGAAGATTTCAAATCTATTGTCGTCAATCTCTTCAATTTCAAAGTCATATTTTTTTTCCAAAAGTCGAATATTAACATAAAAATAGTTCTTTGCGGCATTATTAGGAACTTCTATCTTAATAGCTGGGTGAGTCACTCCTTCATCATCCACACCCGCCACATCAATATGTTCTATACTTAAAATGGGTTGAGGTGGGGGTATCATTTGATTGAAACTTGTTTTGAGTACTCCTGAAGCATCAAATAACTCAAAGTTATACTCTTTAGCTGTTTCAATCTGTTGATTTAATTTATAGGTGGCTGAGTTTTCATCATAACTCAACTCAAAAGTTTCATTTTCAACCATCAGTTGAATCAATGCATCTTCAACTGGCGGATTTCCCTCACCATTTACGGAAGTGGTTTTGGTTATTTCTACTTCTATGCTGTCCCCTGCAATCATGATATTATTAATGACCCAGTGATCATTAAATTCCGCGAAATCATCTTCCAATAATTTGGTGCAGCTTGAAATTCCAATTATTAAAATCAGAAAGACACTTAATAATATATTTCTCATAATTTAAAACTTTATACTTAAGCCATATCTAAAATTAGCGGGAGATCTGTAATTATATTCCACATAAACACCCCAGTGTTTATAAAGATGGTAAGCTAAGCCAGCTCCAATGTCATACTCAAAAAAGTTTTCTCTTTGGCGTAATGCATCATTAGGAACCGGAGAATATCTACCGCCTAACTTTGCATTGATATATAAATCTAACCGAAAACGATGTCCCTCAGAGAGCAAAATTTGTAAAGGGTGGATATTGGTTTGAAAACCATAATGAAATGCTCTATTTTCTAGGCCTGCGGTATATGGTTCATTATTGAAAGGGTTGATTCTTGTGACAAGGTAATAATCTGAGTGGGTAGATAAATAAGAGCCTACTTCAAGAAATTTAGTAATTCCTCTATTATATTCTATTTGAAAATAATGTATTTTTTGAAATCCTACATAGTTAAAATAACTATGTGAAGCTTTAATATTAGTTCTTCCTTCCAATCCATTTTGAGCCAAGGAATTGTTAACGCAAAGGGCAAGAAAGGCAATAACTATTAAGGTTGAATAGAGCTTTTGGTTCATTATATAAAATAAACCTCAAAGCTATATGATTTATTGTAGGAAATTGTAGGAAATAGAAAAAAATCATATCGAAAATGGTCTTCCGACATGATTTTATATTTTTACCATTCCAGTGGAACTTCCATCAGCAACATTTCTGCATCTGCATTGGCTTTAATCGTTACTTCTTCCAAATTTATTAAGCCAATGCCGTCTCTCTTTTTTAGCTTTTCGTCCTCGATTTCTACTTCACCTTCTAATAAGAATAGAAAAAGGCCATTACCTTTTTTCTTCATCTCATATTTCTTCTCAAAGCCTTCCTCAAAATCAGCTAAATGAAACCAAGCGTCTTGCTGAATCCAAGTGTCTACCTCCTCTACATTAGGCGAAACAACCATTTGAAAATTATTTTTTCTTTCTTCCATCGGATAGCTTACTTGACCATATCTTGGCTCTACATTTTTCTTATTAGGAAACACCCAGATTTGTAAAAATTCAGTACCAATATCATTGTTAGGATTAAATTCTGAATGCGTCACTCCTGTTCCTGCTGACATCACCTGTACATCTCCCTGCTTAATAGTCGATTGGGTTCCCATACTGTCCTCATGCGCCAAATCTCCGTTTAAAGGAATAGAGATTATTTCCATATTATCATGTGGATGTTTTGGAAAACCTGTTCCACTCGTGATCTTATCATCGTTTAAAACTCTCAATGCGCCAAAATGAATTCGATCAGGATTGTAGTAAGATGCAAAACTAAAAGTATGATGAGTATCTAACCAGCCATGATTAGCATGGCCTCTTGATTCTGCTTTATATATTATTTTTTCCATAATTTTAAATTGTATGTATATACATGTAATTACGGGCTACACAAAAACTTGTGTCATTATTGATGAAAATAATTTTTTATTTATCATGAATTTTAGATTGGCAAATGCACTTATAATATAATCTTACTTTTCATGATTTTGAAACTATACCAATTATTTAAAAGAAGTCGTAATGAGCACCTTTGTGAAAGAAAATAAAATCACAATTACAATATATCGGAACTAACATCCTCAATATAAAAATGAAAGATCTCTTCAAGACTAAAAACAAGTGATCAATGGGTACTTTAGTAAATCGGCCAGTAAAAAGAGGGCTTCGAGAGCTTTAAATTTTTTGCATCGATACCAGTATAATTAACATCCAACATTAATAAAAAGAGACCAAATATCACTTTTTCAAAATCCACTTGCCAAAACAATATTATTTATTAAAATTATTTTATAAATTAATGACTTAGAAAAAAACCATAAACAATGAATATGTACTTAAAATCAATTGTAATTGTAGCCTTATTGGCTGTTGTAGCATGTAGCCCCGAAAAGAAAGATAAAGAAGAAAGTAATTCTGAAGCTTTTGAAAAAGCTCAAGAAGAAGTAAAAGAGAAAATCTCTGGTGTAGTAAAGGAAATGCCTGCACCTTCGGAGATTCCATTTTTATTAATGGAGACAGGAGCAAGCCTTGATGAGAGTCTGATCCATAATGTCAAAAATGTAAGTAACTATAGCAGTAACAATAATGAGGCTGCTGTAAACTTAGGCGTTTACTCCACTGATATAGCCTATTTGAGTGCATATGAAAAATCACAAAAAGCACTAAACTATATCACTGAAATTAGACCTTTAGCAGATCAATTATCCTTATCGGGTTCATTCGATCCTAAAACGGTAGAAAGATTTGAAAGCAATTTATCCAATACAGACTCATTGGCCATGATAGTAAATGAGGCCATTAATAATGCTGATGATCACTTAAGAAAAACAGATCGACCAAAAGTTGCTGCACTATTGCTAGCCGGCTCTTTTATTGAAGGTTTATACATTGCTACGGCATTAGTTGAAAATTATCCTAAAGATTTACCTGACAATGCACGAAAATTAATTTTAATCCCATTAGTTGATGTCATCATTAAGCAGGAAGAACCACTAATTGATTTGATCGAGCTATTGGAAAGTGTTGAGCAGGACGAATATATTAAAACACTTGTTGCTGATCTAAAAGTATTGAAAGAAGAATACAAAAAACTAAATGTACAGCAATTGATGGATGAGGGGAAAGGTTCTGAATTGTTGGAAGATGAAACTTTAGACAACATAACAAATCAAATGGGTAAAATCAGAGATGATGTAACCGGATGAAATTAAAATAGACATAAATACTAAAGAGGGTACGAGAGCATGTTGAATTGCAGTCTCTGCCCTTTTTTTCTGCAAAAAAACCAAGTCAATCCCCACTGTATTTCAAACTAAGCCATGAGTGAAAATTTATTAAGAGCCTTATTGGAATTATTCGCAATAGTTGCAAAAAAAGGTACTGTAACAGAAGATGAACGGAATAACGTAAGAAGTTTCTTATCAGAAAATCTATCTGAAGAATCCGCAGAACGTCATCTGAAAATGTTTGATGAATTTACTGAGGCTTCATTCAGTGACAGTAACGAAAAAATTGATAAAATATGCCATAAAATAAATGAGGAATTCACTTATCCTCAAAAAATCATTCTCGCTTTGCAACTCATAGAACTTATTTTAGCAGATGGGGAAATAGCCGAAGAAGAGACTCAGATTTTAGACCGGGTAGCCGAAAAAACTAAACTCCCACTTGAAATCATTGCCTATATTCAATCTTTTGCGCTGGCAAAAAACATCGAGGATTTTGAATCCGACAAATTCCTAATTGTTGCAGAAGATGATGCTAAAGTGCCGGAATCGACTTATTATATACAGGAAAATCACTTAGATGGCTTCCTATCAGTTTTAAAATTATCTGGTACAGAAATGTATTTTGTGAAGTACATTGGCAATGCTCAATTGAACATGAACGGCATTCCGCTTAGAAAAAATACCATCACCCTGTTTCCTTCAGGAAGCACTATTAAGGGTGAAAAATCTCAAACCGTGTTTTATAGCGATGTTGCAAGTCATTATAAAACTGACGATAACACTCCCAATATTTCTTTCTTAGCTGAAGATATCAGCTTTACTTTTCCAAATGGCCATATTGGCTTAAATAAGGTAAATATCGCTGAAGAAACGGGAAGATTAGTAGGCCTAATGGGTGCCTCAGGTTCAGGAAAATCCACTTTGCTCAATGTTTTAAATGGAAACGAAAGGCCTTCCAAAGGAAAAGTAGAAATCAATGGCATAAATATTCATGATAACCCTATTGCAATCAAGGGAACCATTGGTTATGTTCCCCAAGATGATTTACTGATTGAGGAACTAACTGTTTATGCAAATCTTTTTTATGCGGCTAAGCTATGTTTTGATGACAAAACATCCGGAGAAATAGAAGACTTGGTTTCGAGAACTTTAGCTTCCTTAGGATTATCAGAAACAAAACATCTAAAAGTGGGCTCTCCACTTGACAAAACCATAAGTGGCGGACAAAGAAAAAGATTAAATATTGGTTTGGAACTTCTAAGAGAGCCATCAGTACTTTTTGTAGATGAACCTACTTCAGGCCTCTCTTCAAGAGATTCAGAAAACATTATGGACCTTCTCAAAGAGTTGAGCTTAAAGGGAAAAATGGTTTTTGTGGTTATACATCAACCATCATCGGATATATTTAGGATGTTTGATAAATTAGTGATTCTGGATGTCGGGGGCTTCCAAATTTATTATGGAAATCCAGTGGAAGCGGTACTGTATTTCAAAAATCAAATTGATACGATAGATAAAGATCAAGCCGCTTGCATTGAGTGTGGAAATGTAAATCCCGAGCAAATCTTCAATATAATTGAAACCAAAGTGGTGAATGAATATGGAAAAGCCACGGATGAAAGAAAAATAAGCCCTAAAAAATGGTTTAGCTTATTTGAAAAGCAATTATTAATTCCCAAAATGAAGGATCCTGATCCTTTACCCAAACCTGAATTACAAATTCCTAGTTGGCTTAAACAAATAAGTCTTTTTTTTAAAAGAGACTTTAAGTCAAAGCTTGCCAACCGTCAGTACCTACTAATCAATTTATTGGAAGCTCCCATTCTAGCTATATTGCTTGCATATATTATTCGCTTCTACCCAGAAAATGAAAAGAATCAGTATCTTTTTGTCGACAATCTTAATATTCCAGCCTTCTTCTTCATGAGTATTATTGTTGCACTTTTTATGGGGCTTACTGTGAGTGCCGAGGAAATCATTAAAGACAGGAAAATATTGAAAAGAGAGTCCTTTCTGCATTTGAGCAGGAGCAGTTATCTCTTTTCTAAAATTGGAATTCTATTTTTATTTTCAGCCGTTCAAACTTTTACTTATGTCATAATAGGCGATTTAATTCTTGAGATTGACGGCATGAGCCTTACGTATTGGGCGATCTTATTTTCAACAGCCTGCTTTGCTAATATGCTAGGGCTAAATATTTCTTCAGCTTTTAATTCCGCCATCACCATTTATATTCTAATTCCCATTTTATTAATTCCTCAATTGATTTTAAGTGGGGTTGTAGTAAAATTTGACAACCTGAACCCACAAATTACAACTCCTGATAAAGTTCCATTGGTTGGTGAATTAATGGCTTCCAGATGGGCTTTTGAAGCCTCCATGGTTGCTCAATTCAAATCCAATGAGTATGCAGCGCCATTTTTTGAGCTTGACCAACAAATGGCTCAATCGGAATATAAAACAGTATATTACATCCCAAGATTAAAATCTAAACTAAACTTCCTGAGTCAGAATTTAGATGATAACAACTCACAAGAATTTAGTGAAGCAATTGAAATCTTAAAAAGGGAAATCGGTTTGGAACTGGAAATTGTAGGAAAGGACAAGTTTGATGCCTATCATAAATTGTCAGTGGACAAATTTGACAAATGGACAGCTGAAAAAACTCAGGGCTTTTTAAATACCTTAAGTAGGTTTTATAATAATTTCTTCAATGAGGCCAATGCTAAAAAAGAAAAAGCAATCTATATGCTCACTTCCAATCCCGAACGAAAAGCTCGTTTCGAATACCTTCGAGATAATTACTACAATAAGACGGTTGCCAACTTAGTTAAAAATACTAATGACCCTGATAGGATAATTGAATATGATGGTAAATTAATTCAAAAAATCTATCCGGTTTACATGGAACCTCAGCCAGATCATGCTTTGGATTTCAGAACGCAATTCTACGCTGGCGAAAAATATTTTGCAGGATATATTTTTAATACGCTGCAATTTAATTTGGCAATTATATGGCTGATGAGCATTATACTTTACTTAACACTTTATTATGATGTCCTAAGAAAAATAGTCACTTTTAAGAAGCTCTTTTAAACAAATACTTTGATTATAGATTGAAACTGTAAGAATTTTTCAAATATCTTGAAGCAATTTTAAATAGGTCAAAACGAATTTCTAATATTGACAGAATAAATACTCATGAAAAATATCATATTCATTTCCGCATTAATACTCTGTTTTGCTTGTCAGTCAAAGGAAAAATCCGATGAACAAAATGAGAATCAGCAACCAGAAACTCGGGAAGTCCCTGTTTTCAAGCCTGAAAATTCTGACGCTAAAGCTGTTGAGCTAGCCGATAAAGTTCTAAAAACTCATGGGGGGCAAGAAAATTGGGATAACACCCGCTACATTGCTTGGAATTTCTTAGGCGCTAGAGATTTAATATGGGATAAATATACCGGAAATGTAAGAATAGATTTTCCAGGACAACAATCTACTTATCTAATCAATATTAATGAAGATACTGGTCGCGTAAAAATTGGTGACAGAGAGCTCATCAAAAGTGATTCTTTGGAGAAGTATATAGAAAGAGGAAAGCAGATCTGGGTCAATGATTCCTATTGGTTGGTTTTTCCATTCAAGTTTAAGGACCCAGGCGTTCAATTAAAATATCATGGTAAGGACAGCACCTTAAGTGGGAAAGATGCCGAAGTCATTAGCTTAACTTTTGAAGACGTTGGTTTTACTCCTCAAAACAAATATAAAGCCTATATCGATCCACAGAGCCATTTAATTCTACAGTGGGATTTTTATAGGAACGCTGCTGATAGTGCTGCAAGTTTTAGCAATGAGTGGACAGGCTATCAAAATTATGGGGAAATTCAATTGTCTTCAGGTAGGGGAGAAAGGACTTTAGGAAATATTAGGGTTGCTCAAGAATGGGACGATGAGGTTTTTGAGGAATTTTAATTTATAAGTTTTGACAAATTAAAAAACCCACAATAGCAGTCCATTGTGGGTTTTTAGTTATAATTCTATAAGCTAATTATCCTTTCAAAATAGCTCTGCTTATTACTAGTTTTTGAATTTCAGATGTTCCTTCCCCAATAGTACAAAGCTTAGAATCTCTATAGTATTTTTCTACTGGGTAATCTTTAGTGTAACCATAACCACCAAAAATTTGAACTGCCTCAACTGAGTTTCTTACCGCTACTTCTGAAGCGTAATATTTAGCCATCGCAGATTCTTTATTAACGCTTTTCCCTTTATTTTTCAAATCTGCCGCTTGGAAGGTCAATAATTTCGCGCCTTCTAATTCCGTTGCCATGTCTGCTAATTTGAATGCTATTCCTTGAAAGCTTGAAATCGGCTGATTAAATTGATGTCTTTCTTTGCTATAAGCCAAAGCCGCTTCATAGGCGCCTTCTGCTATTCCTAAGGAAAGTGCAGCAATGGAAATTCTTCCTCCGTCCAGTACTTTCATCGCTTGAATAAAGCCCTGTCCAACTTCTCCTAAGATATTATCTTTATGTACACGGCAATCTTCAAAAATCATTTCTGCTGTTTCCGAAAGTCGCATTCCTAATTTATTCTCTTTTCTACCACCTTTAAATCCTTCCGAGCCTCTTTCTACAACAAAAGCAGTCATACCGTGTGAATCTCCCGTTTTCCCTGTTCTCACGATTACCACGGCAACATCACCGGAAATACCATGGGTTATCCAGTTTTTAGCACCATTGATTACCCAATAATCTCCGTCTTGCACAGCAGTAGTTTTCATATTCCCGGCATCAGAACCGGTGTTCGGCTCTGTTAAGCCCCAAGCACCAATCCACTCGGCAGTAGCCAGTTTTGGCAACCACCGCTTCTTCTGCTCATCATTCGCAAACTGCATGATATGACCTGTACAAAGAGAATTATGTGCCGCCATAGAAAGTCCTATTGAAGGGTCTACTTTAGCTAATTCCATAATGGCTGTTACGTATTCTTCATAACCAAAACCTGCGCCACCGTATTCTTGAGGAACGAGAACACCCATTAAGCCTAGGCCTCCTAATTTTTTCATCACATCAACAGGGAAATGTTGTTCTTCATCCCATTGGTCACGATGCGGGGTAATTTCTTTAGCTCCAAAATCACGCACCATTTGCGCAATCATTTCCTGGTTTTCATTCAATCCAAAATCCATAAATATTGTGTTAGTCGTTTCCTGAAATAAGTGCAAATATAGCTTAAAATAGCTTAACTACCCAACTAACATTCGTTAGGGGGAAAAGGTTGGGTTTAATGGCAAATTATGTGGATAAAGGAAAACTAGAATTAATAAATAAGCCTCCATCTGAAGGCCCATCTCCAACCCAATTCGTAATTTTTGATTCCTGCTAATTTCAAAATATCCTTCCAATCCTTTTTTGAAAATGCTCTCCACACTGAAAGACAAGCATCATTTTGCACCATAGTCGATTTGCTAAAAAAATGGGTAATCCATTTAATGGAATAATAGGCGAAAGAGTGGCGATGCAAATCATTGATAATCACTTTCTCTGATTGTGCTTGAAACTGTATTAAGAGATTGACCAATTCTTTTTGAGGAAAATGGTGAAGAAAAAGTGTACAGCAAATCACATCAAACTTTCTGTTTTTAAAGTCTTCTAAAAAAATGTTTTCCGCATGAAATGCGATTTCAGGATAGCCTTCGCAATGCTTTTGGGCATAAGCAACCACATTAGGATTGGCATCAAACCCATGCAGTCGAATTTTAATATTCTGAGTTCGGCACCATTTGGCTATTTTCAATAATATCTCTCCGCTTCCACAACCTAAATCCGCTATTTGCCATTCTCTATCGGGATGTTTTCTGAGCGTCTCTTTTACAGCACTTAAGGTAATAGCATTTCCGCCCAGCCAATGATTGATAATATCCAATTCTTTAAGCGCCCGATAAAGGGCAGGGCTATCATCGGATAAGTCATCCATGATTTCTTCTTCTTCCGACCGATAGGATAAATCAACTTTTGTCATTTTTCTACACGCTCCAATAGCATACTTTCCATCGTTAGGCCTGGTCCAAAGGCAAAGCTTAACACTTTATCTCTAGGTTGAATTTTATTCCACATTTCCTGCAAAACAAAGAGTACTGTCGGAGAAGACATATTGCCAAACTCCTTCAAAACCTTATAAGCAGATTCATTAATTTCCTTGGGTAGCTCTAGGCCTTTTTCCACTGCTTCCAAAATCCTCTTTCCACCTGGATGAATAGCAAACTGATTAATATCCTTTAGCGTTAGTTGCAATTTTTCCATCAATTCCACACCTAATCTAGCAATATTTTGGGCAATTACCTCCGGGACATAACTGCTTAATTTCATTTCAAAACCTAAGTTTCCAATATTCCAAGCCATCTCTTGTTCTGAATCGCCTTCCACAACGCTTTTAAAAGCTTTCATTTGCAATGCTTGCTCGGTTTTTTCATTACTGACTACCACTGCTGAAGCCCCATCTCCAAAAAGTGTATTGGCTAATAAATTGTCTTCTGAAAAATCAGATTGAAAATGAATGGTGCACAACTCCACACAAACGATCAAAACTTTAGCATTCTGTTCTGAGCGACAGATGTGATGGGCGGTCTTGAGGGCATTAAACGCAGCAAAACAGCCCATGAACTGTATAGACGTTCGTTCAATACCTGAATTCAATCCTGATTTCTTAATCAATTGGATATCCAAACCCGGAGCAAACATGCCGGTGCAACTGACTGTTACTAAATGTGTGAAATCTTTGGGATCATATTGCTGAAAAATGCTTTCAAGACTTTTTTGAGCTAACGGCAACGCATGCTGCTCAAATAATTTCATACGATCAGCTGTGCTCGGCAGTAATTTTCCATTATTCAATTGCGGATAAAATTTCCAATCTCTATCATCTGCAAATTGATAGTCAGAAATAACTGTATGTCTCTTTTCAATACCTGACATTCTAAAAATGGCCCGTAACTTACGGCTGTTTTCCTCATTCAAATGCATAGCTTTTTGCATAAAGCCGGCTATATCATTTTGGGAAATACTAATCTGCGGATTGGCAGGAGAAATCAGGTTAATGTATGGCATATATTATTCTTGAATGACTATATTAAGCAAAAATTTTCGATTTTGTTTATGAAATAGTCATAAACAAAAACATGTCAACATAATTTGAAAAACAGAAACAAGATTTCATGTTCCTGTGGATTGATAAACATTAACAACTCCAAGGCTTCTCTCGAATTTTTGAGAAAGGCTGGCTATTAAAAAACATTTAAGTACGTATGAAAAAAGCTATTCATATCCTTCAGCATCTAAGGATTCCTTTTTCCTTCTTTCTATTGCCTGTTTACATTTTTGCTTTAGGAATAAGTCCAAATTTAGGAGAAGATAGAATTATTCTAACTTTTGTGATTTTGCATTTTTTCATTTACCCCGCCAGTAATGCCTACAATTCTTATTTCGACAAAGACGAAGATAGTATAGGCTTAATGAAAAAGCCTCCTCCTGTTTCTATTGGCTTATATTATACAAGTTTGATTTTCGATTTTATAGGAATTGCCTTGGCTTGGCTCATCAGCATGGAATTTGCGTTATTGGTTTTTGTCTATGGTTTGGCTTCAAAGGCATACAGTCACCCCGGAATCCGTCTAAAGAAGTATCCTTGGGTAGGATGGTTAGTGGCTGGTTTTTTTCAAGGCGTTTTTACTTTTTATATGTCATATGTCGGTATCAATGATTTTGGATGGGAAATTGCCTTGAAATGGAAAGTGATATTACCTGGCTTATTAACTTCTGCTTTTTTATGGGGCTCCTATCCCATGACTCAAATTTACCAACATAAAGAAGATGGGAAGAGGGGCGACAATACGCTTTCCATAGTATTGGGCATTAAAGGAACCTTTCTGTTTACCTTGGTTACTTTTCTTCTAGCTACTCTGGGATTTGAATATTACTTTTTGAATTACCATAATGAAAAAATGGGTATTGCCTTTTTGCTTTTTATGGCGCCTACAGTCATCTATTTTCTAATCTGGTTTGCTTTGGTTCATAGAAATGAAAAATATGCAAATTTTGGTTGGACTATGGGTTTAAATTTAATTTCTGCTCTTTGCTTGAATGCTTTCTTTGTATATTTCTTTTTGCAGATAAGTCATATAGGGCAGTTGAATTTGTGATTTGAAAAATTATAAACTCAAATAAAATGAATATTAAGTACCTTAATTCGAAAACACCACAACCCCTAATTGTAAATTAAGCCCTATAAAAGCTCCGATTTCGCCTTGAGTGAACTCAAGACCAGGTTCAAATGCTAAATCAATATTAAATTTTTTAAAGAATATCCTTTGTATTCCATATGCTAACTGTACATCCAACACTGCCGGCCCTTGTGGAAATGCTTGTGCATTAGTTAGAAAAAAAGAGGTATGATAAAAGCTGGCCGAAAGTCCTAAGTAATTTGCCGCATTAAAATTTACATTTTTACCTTTTATAGCTCTCATTCCCAGATTATGATACAATCGAGGTTGCATTTTTATTTGGGGTGTTAAAAGATAATAATTATCCACTCCGTAGAAAGTTCGAGAGAATGAACCTCCTCCAAAAGCACCAAGCAGACTTATGCTGTTATATAAAGAAATATTCTGATTTAATTTCTTCTCATATGATAGGCCTACAAGTGACGGCAACCCGGTTTCAATTTTTATCAAATGATCAGAAACGCTTACTTGCTCTCCTTTGTTTAATGAATTTGGCTTATCCTGTGATTTTGATTGAGTAAAGGTAAAAACTAAAATAGCGATAATGCCTAATGCTTTCTTCATTTTTAAATAGAGTTAATAGTTTAAGTATAAGTTCATCCTGTGAACTTTAAAATTAAGAAATTAGTACATAAAAATAAATCGACTATGAAAATTTCTAAACCTATGGTGCTAAATCCGTATAACTTAACATACCAAAAATCTAAAAACATTATTATATGAACATATTAGTAATAGGTGCCAACGGAAAAATTGGCCAGAAAATAGTTAATAAAATTCATAGCAACTCACCTCACGATGCCATAGCCATGGTAAGAAAAGAATCTCAAAGAGAGCAATTTGAGAAAAAAGGAATCAAGACGGTTTTAGGTGACTTGGAGGAAGACTTCAGTCATGCCTATGAAGGAAATAATGCCATTGTTTTCACGGCAGGAAGTGGTGGACACACTGGGGATGATAAAACAAAAGCGATTGATCAGCAAGGTGCTATTAAAGCAATTGATTTAGCTGTACAGCATAAATTTGATCGCTTTATGATGGTAAGTGCTTTTGGTGCCGATTTTAGTCCATCAGAATGGCCAGAAAACATGGGAGCCTATTACCATGCAAAGTCAGCAGCTGATGACTATTTACAACAGACCGGTTTGAATTACACAATTCTTAAACCAGGCATGTTAACTGATGACGAACCCAAAGGCAAAGTAGATTATGGTGAAAGAACGGACGAAAGAAGAGGCTCAATACCAAGATGGGATGTTGCAGATGTAGTGGTTAAGTCCCTAGAAGCTGAAAAAACCTACAGAAAATCCTTAGAATTACTTTCTGGAACGTACCGTATTGAGGAAGCAATCGAAAAAATGTAATCTTTGATTATGACTTTTCCAAAGTATCAAGCTTTGGAAAAGTTTTTACTTTCTATTCAATAGCTCTTCATAAATCAAACTATGTATAGCTCCCTTTAACTCAATACCTCATGTAAAACTCGAAGAGATTTAATTTCCTTGAACGAATGACTGTGAATTTGATAGAACTGAATCAACACATTTAGTAATTGTTGTCTTTGTTCTGCTGTAATTTTTAAATCATAAGTTAGGTCATTATCTAAAAGTTCTTCCAGTTTGAGCATTTCATCTGGTCGTAATTTAATTTGATGATATTGAGAAAGTTCATCCATTATCTCCACAGCTCCAGAAGGTTTGAACCCCAAATATGAAGACAGCTGCGCTAAAAACTGTAAGTGAAAATTCACATAGCTTTCCTCTTTCTGGTCAAAATATGTGAAACTATCATGTATAAATCCAAACATCATCGGGTTTTCATCTTCCTCTCCTCGCAAAATATGATTCAGAAATTCCGCCAAGAATAAACCGATTGAGGATTTTATAATTTCATAAGGAATTGTCCGGTAGGGTGGGTTCACTTTTATTTCCGACATACGGTTAATGCTACTATTTGATTTTTTGTAAACCACTAAGTCCAATAATGTCAAAGGCTGGAAAATCGCCATTTTATGTTTGGCTTTAGCTTTTCGTACCCCATTTTCGATATACGATTGAATCCCAAATTTTTCGGTGTAGATCTGGATGATCAAGGAGCTCTCCCCGTATTTTACATGCCCTAATACTATGCCTTTGGTTTTGTGAAGCATGGCTTAAGGCGTTACCGCAAATTTGGTTTGAAAAGTTTCAGTTCCATCTGCATTAATAGAAAAAACTAAATAGACTCCACTTTTGGCTCTGAATCCACTATAATTGTCTAAATCCCATGAGAAGGTACCTCCGTTTGCTTTCCCTTTATGAATGAGGTTTCCAGCAATATCCGTAATCATAACTTCATTGTTGTAGGCCAATCCACGAATGCTGACTGTACTATTAACTGATAGCCGGACGGGATTTGGGAAAACCTCCACATTAGAATGGTTGGCTCCTGCTCGAGTTGCATCTGTTCTGTAAGAAAGAAATTGATTGGAAGAGGTAATGAATAGCTCACCATTTAGAGGGTTGACTACCATTTGCTGTATATTGGTATTTATAATGGGGCTGTTCGACCTCCTGAGGTGAACAATATTTCGCTCAATATTTTCGTCAAAAAGCCACAAGCCATCTCGTGTACTCATCCATTTCCTGTTGCCACCATCGACTACCACATGATTAACAGGAATTCCATCAAAAAGGAAAAAGCCTTCAAAAATAGGCTGAGATGCATCCACATTGTCACCGTCCAGCACTCCTTGAAAACGATTGAAAAATGCAACACCACTTTCAGTGGCAATCCACAGCTGTCCATTTAAATCCATTGCTAAGTCCTTAATTCGGTTATTGGGTAAATTCCCATTTCCCAAAACAGTAGTAAGTCTTCTTTCTAGTCCACTTTCGGGATTGAAAACAAACACACCAGAAGTGGTCGCGATGTAATGGTCGCCATTGGGCACGATTAAATAATCACTTACTGTTGTACTAGCTGGTAAATTAATTTCTACCAAGTTCTCTGTTTCGGGATTGAAAACTGCATAAAGATTATTTTCGGTCTTCACTAAAGCCCAATAGCTAGCTTGAGGGCTTTCGGCTAGACTAACCCAGTCTGAAATTAAAGAAATATCAATGTCAAGTGCTACAATATCTTCAGTGTCCCAGCTAAAAAGTCCATCTTCTTTACTGAGGAAAATTCCATTTCCAGAAAGCAAATCCAGTGCAACGTCTTGAAAAAAAGCTAAATGATTACCACCAACATCCTTTTTGATATAAGTCCAACTCCCATTTTCAAAATAGGAAAACCCAGGGGTAGTTTCTGCTAAATGAACTGTATATTGTTCTAATTGATGAAGACTTTGAGTTCTGCCTTTGGGCCCTTGAGGAATTAGACGTTCTTGAGCACCATCTTGAAAGCGAATTAAGCCTAAAACTTCATCTGCCAAGAAGAATTGATTTTCAACAAATACAAAATCATGAATCTGCACAGCTTCATTTACACTAAAATCTAATACAAAAGTGTTTTCCCTCCATCGAAAAAGCTCGGATCCCGATGATAAATATAGGCTTTCATTAATAGAGTTTAGTTTCTCAATTGGACTTCCCAATCCGAAAACTGACTGCCAGCTTCCATTCTGTCGTTGGTAAATACTATCGTTCGTCCCTAATGCAAACAAATCCTCTTGATAAAAAGCGGTGCTTTGGATAGCTACTTCTCCGTTTAAATACTCTCTTTCCCAGTTTTGAAAATCTTTTAAATTGAGATTACTCCGTAAATCTCCAATCAAGAATCCATTTTCAGTACTTAGATAAAGCTTTTCTCCATCGCTACTAATTCCATTAATAACAGTAGTTTCTCCATTTTCCCCTAAATCTAAAAAAGCATCAATTAATTCGTTTTCCTCAGCATTATATAACACCACTCCGAAATCTGTAGCTAAATAAACAATTTCCTCTACTTGTACAGCTCCATTGATTCTTTTACTGCCCCTAAGTTCTGACTCAAAAAGTTCATTGAAAGTTGTGATGGAAAGCTCCTTATCCAATACATCCATCAAACCATCGTCATAGGCTATGAGTAAAACATCGTCAATTTTCTTCAGCATGCTAATGTTAAGGCTACTTAATCCATCAGTGGCGCTTAAGGTATTGAGACTTCCATCTTCTTGATCGAAATAAAATATACCGTTCGTGCTAGCACAGAAAACTTTCCCATCGAAAATCGACACATTTTTTCCTGTAGAATAATCTGCATGATTTCTCCAGCTACCCATGGGTATGTCTTGTGCCACGGGACAGAAACCAAATAATAAAAAAAATGAAAATGAAAGTGCTTTCAGCATAGCTCTTTAGGTGCAGTGAATATTGTTTTCAAATATAATAACTGAAAATTAAGATGTTGTGGTATTTTGATTAGTAGTTATTTAAAAACCTAACTAATGAACTAGGAGCCATGGAAACACTTCCGGCATCTAGGCTCATATTTATCTTTTTCCCCCAGCATGACTTTCTGTTTTTCATCACTCAGGCGATAAGAATAAGAGGCTATTCCTCCGCATTTTACGCAAATAGCGTGGACTTTTGTGACATATTCTGCGGTAGCCATTAATTCGGGTATCGATCCAAAAGCTTTACCGCTAAAATCCATATCTAAACCTGCAATGATTACCCGTTTACCCTGATTTGCGAGAGCATTAACTACATTTACTATCTCCGAGTCAAAAAATTGGGCTTCATCAATTCCTACTACTTCTGAATTACCGGAAAATAATAAGATGTCTTCTGCGAAATCCACGGGAGTAGATCGGATTGCAGTTTTGTTATGAGAAACAACTTCTGTTTCATCGTAACGCTTGTCGATTTTCGGTTTGAAAATCTCCACTCTCTGCTTGGCGATTAGCGCCCGATTTAATCTACGTATTAACTCCTCAGTTTTTCCGCTGAACATAGAACCACAAATCAGTTCTATCCATCCTTTGCCTTTTCCTCCTTCTTCTCTCCCTATATGTGGCTCTACAAACATTTCTCAATAATACATTTATATGCTTAAAACCTGTCAGGTTTCTCCTTTTTTCGAAGTATAAACTTATTTACTATATTTCTACACTTGATTACATGAAACCTGACAAGTTTGATTAACCAAATCTTTCAATCTGAATATTCCATGTGAGGAAACTTATTTCGCTCTGCCACTTTTATCTTAATATCACCCACTACAACTGCTTGGCATGCTAATCTTTCATTATTCTTTAATCTATTCTGGTTTCGAAATCTTTCCTCTGCGGACGTCAACTGGCCCAAATTTTCCATTCCTTGCTCCACTATCATTTTGCAAGTGGTGCACCTACCTTTTTTTCCACAGGCATGCATCCAATCAATAAAGTTTTCGTGTATAATCTCTAATGCTCTTTTTTCTGTGCTATTAGTGATTATCTTGCGTTCATAAAGGTTAGAAATCTCAATTTCAGGCATAAGAATAAATTGCAAAAAAAGTAAAATAAATAATGGAGAGCAAATTAAATCATCAGGCAATTGATGCTTATAGCAAAGCATTAGCAAAACAACTTTGTCAAACTTTCTTCAGCAATTCATCTCATATTAGCGGAAAAGAGATTTTAGAACTGAGCCCCAACAAGCAGATCAATTTAATGGTGCTCAAAAATCTTTTCAAAAAATGGAAAAAAGAGAATGCAAAGTTGCAAAGTCCTTACTTCGATTACCATAGCGATGAGGTAAAAAAAGCCATGAAGGACTTCATGAATACGCTCTCCCGTCATATCTATGTTAAAAAAGAACATTTCGAACCCTTATTAAAGGAGTCCATCAAAGATAGTGTTTTACTAGCTTTTTCCCCCTATGATTTTTATTCTAAGGAAATTAACCAGAGAGATGATAGTCGATTACGCCTATCGGATCTGAAAGATTTAAAAAAGTATATTAAGTTCAACGATTTTCTTTTAGATGGCTTAATTGAGAATTTCGAATCGCATAAAGAGCAGGTAGTTTTCAATGATACTGCATTTGAAATGTTTAATGAAGTCTGCAGCAATGCTGATGAACAACCTGCTGATATTCAACCCCTTTTGTCTGAGTTTTCCAAAACTTTGCCGCTTTCAATTGCCGATGTTTACTTAGAGGAAGAAAAAGAACATCCTGGTATGCTAAATGAAAAACTGCAAAGCAAGGAGAAGCAAAGCCTGGCAGATACGCTCGCGAAAAGCGGTAGAAAAAGCATGATGAAAATGCTGACTCTCAATCAGCGGTTTATGTTTGTGAACGAATTGTTTGATGGCAAGCAAAATCTGTTCCTCTCTGCTGTAGAGCAAATTGACAATATGGAAAACCATAAAGAAGCATCATCCCATATTAAAAAATCATTCGCTGATAAATATAATTGGGATATGGAAACTGAGGAAGTGCAAGAGTTTATGGAACTAGTGGAAAAGCGATTTGGAAGGTAATAAGTCTGGTGCATTCTTTTAAACTTCATTTTTTTTCAAAACATTCTGTGTTACTTTTGCATTATATTTAATAAATCTAAATAAAATGAAGCGCGCGATTTACCTATTCATGTCAACATTTGTCTTCTTTTCTTGCAGTTCACAGGAACAGGTCACAAACAAAGAGGTCGTAGAAAACTATAGCAACATTGTCTACGCGAATTATCAGGATGTACATACGCATGCAATTGCACTAAGAAAAGTAATCATAAGTTTCCTTGAAAACCCAACCGAATCAGGGTTTGCAAAAAGCAAAGAAGCATGGATTTTAGCGAGAAAAAGTTATGGCCAATCCGAAGCCTTCCGTTTTTATGGTGGACCGATAGATGGAGAAAACGGTCCGGAAGGACAAATAAATGCATGGCCATTAGATGAAGCATATATAGACTACGTTGCTGCTGAAAATACCAATGTTAATATCATCAATAGCCCAGAAAAATTTCCCGAGATAACGACAGCATTCATTGCCTCTATGAACGAAAAAGGGAGTGAAACTAATGTTAGCTCTGGTTACCATGCAATTGAATTCTTACTCTGGGGCCAGGATCTAAGTGATGGCCCAGGGGCCGGTCAACGGACGTATCTAGATTATATAGAAGGAGAGAAAGGAAGTGCAAAAAATGCTGATAGGAGAAAAAAATATCTGCTTGAAACAGTGAATTTACTGATCAAAGACTTGAATTCAGTCATGGCAGCATGGGAGCCAAACCAACAAAATTACCGTGCTAAATTTGTAGCAAACCCAGATCAATCTATAGAAAAAATTGTATCTGGTCTTGGCAAACTAAGTAAAGGAGAATTAGCAGGAGAACGAATGTTTGTGGCTTACGACTTACGATCCAAAGAAGATGAGCATTCTTGTTTTAGTGATAATACCCATAATGATATTGTGGCTAATGCTAAAGGCATTGAAAACGTCTTCTTAGGAAAATATCAGTCTTTTACAGTGGAAAATAATATATCAGGCCCGAGCATATTTGATGTGTTAAAACAAAAAGACCAAGTATTGGCAGATGAATTGAAAAAAACGATTGCCACAGGAATAGCTGAAAGTAAAAAGATTGAAGCTCCATTCGATCAGCAAATAAAAGAGGAGAGCGGGAGGGCGCAAATTGCCAAGACCATAGGCTTATTTCGAAAGCAAGGAGATCTGTTAGCCGCAACTGCTAGCAAATTTGGATTCCAGTTTGACCCTGAAGCAATATAAACCCGAGCTGTAGATGAGTTACAATGCATACTTTCTAGCGCTTCTTATAGCCGCGATTATTTTGAATGCTTGCGGCAGTAAAAGCACCTATCAAGCAGTAAGCGAAACAGCAATGTATCCGGGTGGACGAGCAACAACCGATGATTTCTCTGTAAATGCTTTCGGTCATGCCGCACCCAATATTTCAAGTGATCAGCAAATGCAGTTCGTGACCGGCAATGCATTTTTCAAAAGAAACTGGGTAACAGCTCCATCCTCAACGACTGACCTAGATGGACTAGGAGCCCTTTTCAATGCCAAATCATGTTCAAGCTGTCATTTTTTGGATGGCAAGGGAGAACCTGGCTTTGAGAAAGGCCAATCGTCCGCTCTACTTTTTAGATTAAGTGTACCAACTGAGGGCGGAAAAACAAAACCAGAACCTAATTACGGCAATCAATTTAACCACCTTGCTATTTTAGGAGAGAAAGAAGAGGGTCAAGTAGAAATCAACTATGAAGAAATTATAGGGGCTTATCCTGATGGAGAAAGATACTCTCTACGAAAACCTTTGTATACATTCACCCAGTTGAATTATGGATCCATGCAGCAGGATGTATTGGTTTCTCCACGAGTAGCGCCACATATTATCGGATTAGGTTTATTGGAAGCCATTGCTGCAGATGACATACTTGCGCTAGCAGATCCGCAGGATCATAACAGTGACGGGGTTTCTGGGCGGCCTAATTATGTTAAAAATGTGTTGACGGACAGCCTCCAGTTAGGCAGATTTGGCTGGAAAGCTAATGAACCAAATGTAAGACAGCAGGTTGCTGCAGCTTTCCAGGGAGATATGGGGTTAAGTAGTTCTCTATTTCCAGCAGAAAATGAAACCTCGAATCAAGGAAAACTGATTCAGGCTGAGAACGGTGGTAATCCTGAGGTATCCGATGATATTTTAGATCGCGTGACGCTATATTCACAGGTTTTGGCAGTTCCGAAGAGGAGAGAACCGAACAGCGAAAAAGTAATGCAAGGAGCTCAGCTATTTTCCGAAATTGGCTGCAGTAGTTGCCATAACCCCTCATTTACAACTGCTCAGCATAATGATATCCCTGAATTTAGTAAACAGAAGATTTACCCATATACGGATTTATTGGTACACGATATGGGAGAAGAACTAGCAGATCATAGGCCAGATGGTGATGCAAGTGGAGTTGAATGGAGGACAGCTCCTCTGTGGGGTATTGGATTAGTAAAAACTGTTAACGGACATACTACTTTACTCCACGATGGCAGAGCAAGAAATGTAGAAGAAGCCATTCTTTGGCACGGAGGGGAAGCTGAAAAAACGAAAACTGAGTTTAAAAATTTATCGAAAATTGAAAGGGAAAATTTAATCTCTTTTGTTAATTCCTTATAAGATGAAAAATATAATCGTTATTTATTTCGGGCTAACAGTGCTACTCTTTGGTTGCAGTGACACTAAGGAAAAAACAGATTTCGACAAAGGTCCAATGCTTAAAAATATTGCCTTTAACTTGGCAATCCCCGCCTACGAAAAAAGTCTTGCCAGCTTTGAAAACCTGCAACATGAATTAGTTGCTTCCAGAAATAAAACTGATACTGCTCGTATCAATATCTTGCGAAATTCTTGGAAAACAGCTGCAATAAATTGGGCTAAAACCGCGCCCTATCGTTTTGGACCAGTAGATGAGTTGCTAATTAAAAACAGCTTTTACTACTTTCCGGTGGATACCACAAAACTGTCAAAGCAAGTATCCAACTTTGATGGAAACCGAGACCATATCCAATCGCTAGGAAGTAATAGCCAAGGATTAGGGGCTTTAGAATTTCTACTTTTTACAGAAGATTCAGTTGATCAGAAAACTAAAATCGCCTTTATGGAAATGCTCTGTAATCGCTTAGTGGAATTGAATCAGCAGGTACTAAAAAAATGGAGAGATCAATATGCAAAAGAATTTGCCCAAAACACAGGAAGCGAATTAATGTCGAGTATAACCAAGCTTGCTAATCAGTGGATTGAAGTAGTAGATTATATAAAGGGAGATGAAATTGGAAGACCCGCAGGAAAAACTGTGGGTATTGAAAGGAACATCTTTAATCTTCAAGCTCCATATAGCAAAATCTCCTCAGAATTAATCGAGTCAAAGTTGGAAGCATTACAAGAATCATTTAATGGGGGAACCAAAGAAGGTGTTGATGATTATCTAAATTCTTTGAGTATCAAGATGTCAGATAATATACAATTAGACGTAAAGATCAACCAACAGATTAATAGCCTAAAAGCTAATCTAGAAGGAGAAAAAAAACCATTATCAGAACTCATACTTGAAGAATCAAAAAAAGTTGATCTGTTATATCTTGAATCTCTTAATCTAAGTATCATACTCAAAACAGATTTGATGAGTCAACTAGGATTGGTGACCACTTTTAGTGATTCCGATGGAGATTAATTAACGGGTCAATACCTGCATCCTGTGGGCATCTAGCTTAATCAATACGAATAGCAAAATAGTAAAAGACCAAAGTGAAGAGCCTCCATAGCTAAAAAATGGAAGTGGAATACCCGCGACAGGAAAAAGTCCTATGGTCATGCCTATATTAATTCCAAAGTGAAAAAAGAATATCCCCGCTACTGCATAGCCATAAATTCTTGCAAAATTTGATTTCTGCCTTTCTGCAATAAAAACGACTCTGATCATTAGCACCAAAAAAAGTACTATCAAAACAAAACTTCCCGCCCAGCCATGTTCTTCACCAATAGTGCAGAAAATAAAATCTGTACTTTGCTCCGGGACGAAGTCGAACTTAGTTTGGGTTCCTTCGAGAAAACCTTTCCCAAATGTACCACCAGAGCCAATGGCTATTTTTGATTGGGTAACATTCCAGCCATAGCCTAAAGGATCTGCATCAGGGTTAACCAAAGCCTTTAATCTATTTTGTTGATGGGGTTTGAGCACATCTGAAATAACATAATCAACACTTTGTATTACGCCAATAACAATGATAGCCATCAAAATTGTCACTCCAATATTCTTTAATCGCTTATTATTGATGACAACAATAATAGTAGCTAAAACTATGACCCCAATAGTTAAATACAATTGATCAACAAGCAAGGTCAAAATGAAAATGATAGCAACCGACAGCCCGGTGATCACATAAAAAGAAGGAAGTCCCTCTCTATAGTAAACAATAATAAAGCTAATAAACACCATTGCAGTTCCTGCATCACCTTGCAGTACAATTAAACTCATGGGCACCAAGACCAACAATGAGGATTTAATCTGTTCATTGAATTTGTCGAGGCGTACATTCTTAGCGCTAAAATACTTGGCCACTGCCAAAGCGGTAGCAAATTTCGTGAATTCAGAGGGTTGGAGTCGAACGGGGCCAAAAACAAACCAGGATTGATTTCCAGCTATTTCCTTTCCGAAAAATAAAACTAGTACCAGAAGCACCAAAAAACCCGCATATATATAATAAGCGAAACTATCAAAGAATTTATAATCCAGAATCATTATCGCTATAATAATCACAAGCGATCCGGCAATCCATGCTAGTTGTTTTCCTGAATTTAGATCAAAACTGAAAATATTTTGGCTCTGTTCTGCATCATAAACTACTGCATAAATATTTAGCCATCCTAAGATAACCAATATGAAAAACACCGCTATCAGCAACCAATCGACCCTATTCCATAAACTATCCTGCCTTCTCATAAATTATTTAAATATGCTTTGGTCATCACGTAATTTTCCACCCAAGCTCTATTAGAAGCGACTTCACCTTTAATGTATTTTTCAATAAGTAAACCTGTTATTGCTGCAGCAACTCCTCCGCCCCAACCTGCATTTTCAACATAAACCGAAATGGCAATTTTTGGATTCTCTTTGGGTGCAAAAGCCATAAAAGCGGAGTGGTCAAAGCTATTCTTATTTTGTACAGTACCTGTCTTTCCTGCAATTTGTATGTCTTTTACCCTAGCTACTCTAGCGGTTCCATCCACAATTTCGCCCATCGCATCTACGACCGTTTTAAAATGAACAGAATCAATACCAGTATTCTGCCTGTCATATTGAATGTTGTAGTAAGAATCTGAGGTTTCAATACCTTTTACCATATGTGGTTGGATGTAATACCCTCTATTAGCTAAAATGGAAGCTAGATTGGCTACTTGTAAAGGAGTTGTCAACAATTCTCCTTCTCCAATACTTAAAGAGAAAATAGTATAGAAATTCCAATGATCTTTCTGATAATATCGGTCATAGTAGGTAGGGCCTGGAACCATACCGGGACTTTCGTTTGGAATATCGATGCCTAATCTTCTACCAAATCCCAAGTCACTTAAATAGTTGTTCCAAGTAGTTAGCCCCACTCTCGCATCCTTGTTCATCCCCTCTACCTTTCCCTGTTGGATGATCTTTCTAAAAGTATGATAAAAGTAAGGATTACAGGAATACTTGATAGCACCATGTAAATCTTCATTGGTATGAGACCCGTGACAATTGATAGTCCCTCTGTTACATACCGTTCTTGTAGATGGTGTAATCACTCCCTCTTGTAAAGCAATTAAGGATTGTACTAATTTAAATACCGAACCCGGTCGATACTGAGCCATAATTGGCCTGTTGAAAAGCGGTTTTAGCGTATCTTTATTTAGCTCTCCAAAGTTCTTACTATAGTTTCTTCCCGCTAACATGTTGGGGTCATAAGAAGGGCTATTTACAAACGCCAAAATTTCACCTGTTGACGGTTCAATAGCCACTATACTCCCCACTTTATCGTCCATCAAATACTCTGCATATTTCTGAAGATCCAAATCGATAGTGGATACTAAATTATTTCCCGGAACGGAAAGTGTATCAAATTTCCCATCATTAAAAGACCCTTTTTCAATTCCTCTTACATTTACTAATTTATATTTTACCCCTCTTTTTCCTCTCAATTCTTCCTCATATGCGGCCTCAATACCAGAAATTCCTATAAAATCCCCTTGTTTGTAATAGTTAGTAGTATCTCTTTCTAACTGTCTTTTGCTTACTTCACCGATATATCCCAGTCCATTAGCTAGGATAGGCTCCGGATATTTTCTAACCGTTCGCGCCACAGGATAAAACCCTTGATATTCAACCAAACGAGTTTGAATCTTGGCAAATTCCTCATTACTTAATTGCGGATAAAAAAGAGATTGTTTTATGTACGAATATTCTTTTGCTTTTTGGATTTTCGACTGAAACTCTTCTCTTGTAATGTTCAACAGATCGCAAAAAGTAGTGGTGTCTTGAACCTCCACCTCTTTTGGGACAACCATTATATCATAGACAGGCGTGTTGTGCACAATAATTTGCCTATTTCTATCTAAGATCAATCCTCTATAAGGATATTGCACCACCTTGTTGATCACATTGTTTTCAGCCGCCATTTTGTAACGACTATCCATCACTTGAATGGAGAATAACTTCAATAAGAATATTAATCCAACTACTATGATTAAAATTTGAATGATGTATTTCCTATTCTCTATCATGAAAACCTTCCTTTTGAATAAAAAAGATATTGTAGGATTACTAACACCAATGCAGTTAATAAAGTGCTCAATAACACCTTCGAAATCACATAAAAAAACATGTGAAAGCCACCTGCTTCAATAAAAAAGACCACTGCTAAATGCAAAAACATTAAAGGTAATGCATAAGCCAAAAACCATGACAGACTTAAGTCTTTAATGGCGGGACTATCTACATTTTCATATCCTCCTCTCGGGGTAATCGCATTTAACCAAATTGGCCTTAAAAAGGCAATTAGAGTCATGGCTGCCATATGGGTTCCCAGACTGTTGTAAAAGACATCTATAATAAACCCTGTGAAAAAGCCAATTAGTAAAATGTAATTTCTGGATATTCCTAACGGTAGTAATAGCAAGAATCCAACATATACAAAACAGAATGCGCGATTATACAACACAAAATTTTGTGCAAACAATATTTGAGATGCTACGAACAGCACCCAGATCAAAATTTGTTTTACATTATTGCTACTGTTCATATTCTGATTGTAATTCTTGTTCCAACGAATCTTTCTCTTGCATCAATTTATTTCCAATTACATACACGTAATCCAAACTGAAGAAATCCGCAGATAGCGACACTTCAATATCATAAAAAGTTGATTCTTCATCTATTTCAACATTTTTGACCTTTCCTAATTTAACTCCTTGTGGAAAAATGGAATCATAGCCAGAGCTTACCACTTGCATCCCTTCTTGTACTTTAATGTGTCGCGGAACATATTCTAATGAGATTTCAGTAGGGTCTTCACCGGACCATTTTGCCGTACATAGAGTCTCTGTATCATCAATTAGCACAGATATTAGCAAACTGCTATGTAAAGCAGAATAAGCAGTAGAAAAATTAGTTGATACACTTTTAATTTTTCCGACTAGACCTTGAGGATTAATCACACCCATTCCTTCCTCCACGCCTTCTTCACTTCCAATGTTTAGGGTAAAATAGTTTCTAAAACGATGGACAGAATTATTAACAACTTTTCCTGTTACAAATTTATATTGCCCTGAAAGCTCAAATGGTATATTTACTTCTGCAGTATCTAGAAAAATACTATCCCCCGCTAGCCGGTTACGCAATAGTTCATTTTCTTGAACTAGGTTTTTATTCACTTTCGCTAGCTGAAAATAATCTTGTACCGCTTGTTTATTTTCATAAACATTTCCTGCTATGGCACTTGAACTATTGAAATATGACGCGCTTATATAATCATTATGATTAACGACAAGCCAGCCACTGATGACTTCCAATAATAAAAAGATAAAGAAAGCCCTATATTGATAAATAAATTGAAATAGCCTACGCATTTACCTTTTGGATTACAGGCAAAAAAATAAATTGCTTTAAAAAGGAAAAAGGAATGCCTTTCGTAGGATTCCCTTTTCCAAAAATATTTTGTATCAAATAATTCATTTAACTCATTAAAACGGCTTTGTAATGATTCAAATTTTTCAAAGCCAAACCAGTACCACGAACTACCGCTCTCAATGGATCATCAGCAACATGAATCGGTAACTTCGTTTTAAGTGCTAATCTTTTATCGAGCCCTCTTAATAAAGCACCTCCTCCAGTTAAATGAATTCCATTATCATAAATATCTGCCGACAACTCGGGCGGGGAAATCTCCAGCGCTTTAAGCACCGCCTCCTCTATTTTTGATACCGATTTATCAATTGCAAAAGCAATTTCTGAATAAGAAACTTTAATAACTTTCGGAATACCCGTCATCAAGTCTCGCCCTCTGATTTCATAATCTTCAGGTCCGTCATCTAGTTCTGTTAAAGCAGCTCCTACTTCTATTTTAATTTTCTCAGCAGAACGCTCCCCAATCAAAAGATTGTGTTGCCTTCTCATATAATCCAAAATGTCTTTTGTGAATGTATCACCTGCTACTCGAATGGATTGATCACATACAATTCCGGAAAGTGCTATAACGGCAATCTCGGTTGTTCCACCTCCAATATCAACAACCATTGATCCCACCGGCTGTTCTATATCTACACCAATCCCGATGCTAGCAGCAATAGGTTCGTGAATCATATAAACCTCTTTAGCGCCTGCATGCTCAGCTGAATCTCGAACGGCTCTTTTTTCCACCTCTGTAATACCGGAAGGAATACAAATCACCATTCTGTGAGAAGATGGCATGAAACTCCTTTTCCCTCCATCAATCATTTTTATCATCCCACGAATCATATGCTCCGCAGCATGGAAGTCAGCAATTACCCCATCTTTTAAAGGCCGAATGGTCTTTATATTTTCGTGAGTTTTTTCATGCATTTGCATGGCTTGGCGCCCTATGGCCAACACTTTGTTAGTAGCTTTATCAATGGCAATGATGGAAGGCTCGTCCACCACTATTTTGTCTTTATGAATAATTAAGGTATTGGCTGTACCTAAATCTATGGCTATGTCACTTGAAAAGAAATCAAATATCCCCATGGATGTTTTTGTATAATATATTTAAAAATTAACGCTTTGGAAATTTACAAATTACTTTGATAAATTAAGCAGTTCAACGAAAATATTTCGGGATTTATCTAAAGATTAATATCCTAATGTTTGAAATGTCTAATTCCTGTAGTGACCATTCTCATCCCATGCGTATCACAGTAGTCAATGCTGTCTTGATCTTTGATAGATCCACCGGGTTGGATAACAGCTGTGATACCGGCCTGATCTGCAATTTCTACACAATCAGGAAACGGGAAAAACGCATCAGAAGCCATAACCGCTCCATTTAAATCAAAGCCAAAAATCTTAGCCTTTTCAATTGCTTGCTTTAAGGCATCTACTCGTGAAGTTTGACCAACTCCACTTGCCAGCAATTGGCCATTATTTGCTAATACAATAGTATTCGATTTGGTATGCTTACAAATTTTTGAGGCAAATAGTAGTGCTTTTTCTTCTTCGGCAGTTGGTGCTGCTTTAGTCACTACTTTCAAATCTGATCGGCTATCAGTCTGCAAATCTCTGTCCTGTTCAATTACTCCATTTAGTAAACTTTTAAACTGCTTTTTGGTGGCCAGATTCGTTTTCTTTTTCAATAATATTCTGTTCTTTTTCCCTTTAAGTACTTCCAAAGCTTCTGCAGTAAAATCAGGTGCAATTAGAATTTCAAAAAACAGCGAATGCATTTCTTCGGCAGCTTCTTTATCTACAACTTCATTCGTAATCAAAACACCGCCAAAGGCCGAAAGTGTGTCAGCAGCAAATGCTTTTTGATAAGCTTCTTTTACTGTATTTCCCAAAGCCATTCCGCAGGCATTAGTATGTTTTAATATGGCAAAAGCAGTTTCGTTTTCAAATTCTTCAATCAATGAAACTGCCGCGTCTACATCCACAAGATTATTATACGATAGTTCCTTTCCATTCAATTGATCAAAAAGTTCCTCTAAATCTCCAAAAAAAACTCCCTTTTGATGAGGGTTTTCACCATAACGTAAAGTCTTGTTTTCGGATATGCTCTGCTTAAAACCTGCAATAGCATCATCTCCATTAAAATAATTGAAAATGGCAGTATCATAGTGAGAAGACACATTAAATGCATGCGAGGCAAAGGATTTTCTGTCCTGTAAATCAGTGCTACCGTCTTTCTCTGCCAAGACGTTTTCCAAGTCTGCATACTGATTTTGAGAGGCTACAATCACAACATCCTTGAAGTTTTTAGCGGCTGCTCTAATCAAGGAAATCCCACCTATATCAATCTTTTCAATTATGTCTTGCTCGCTAGCACCTGAAGCAACCGTTTGCTCAAAAGGGTATAAATCAACAATTACTAAATCTATTTCAGGAATATCATACTCTTGCAGTTGCGCTTTATCTGATTCTAATTCTCGTCTACTGAGTATTCCTCCAAAAACTTTAGGGTGCAGTGTCTTGACTCTTCCCCCCAAAATTGAAGGGTAGCTAGTTAAATCTTCCACCGCGGTAACCTCAGCACCTTGGTCTTCAATAAACTTTTGTGTACCTCCTGTGCTGTAGATTTTAACCCCTTTATCTTTTAATATTTGAATGATCGGCTCTAGATTGTCTTTATGAAAAACTGAAATGAGTGCAGATTGGATTTTTTTTACTGACATTTTGCTGAAAATTAGTTTTGTTGCAAAACTAATTGATTTAAGCCGAAAAATTTATAAAATAATGCATTAACCTGAGTTGGTTACGTTTATAATATACTGAGTGCTTATATATTGCGGCTTTTAGATAAAACTTCCTTGAAGGGAGGATCGAACCGTAGAATTAGTAGCCTATTTTGAAATAACTTTGTCCGTTAAAGAATAAATATTTTTTAAGAATATCTTCATTTTACTAATCTTTCAGCCTTATAATGTGTTACTGACAAAAGCAATCTAAAATTTAACTCTTAATTTATAAAGCAATTTGAATGTCATTCTTTAATCAAATCGTAAATAAAATATTTCCTAAAGAGAAAAAAAATGTGATCCTCTCAAATGAGGTTTTAAAAAGAAGCCAACAGGAGTTTAATTCATATGAAGATTGGCTTTCCTCAGATGTCAGCAATGAAATATTGGATAAGATATTCAGGGCATACCACTTAAAAAAAACAGACATTAAAAATCCAATCCCGGTTGCCCTATTCCAAAGTGAGAAAGCCAATGGCTTTGCAATCGCCAATTGCAGCAGCTTATTAGATTCAGATTATAAAATGCTATTAGAACATTTTAAAAAACAGGTTTTATCACTTGGTTATAGGCAATCAGGTTCCAATAGAAAAGTGACAGCCGAGCAGGATAGAGTTTTAACTAAAGAAATGTACTATTTAAAACCACCCATTCAAATGGAGCCCCCCATTGACCAAAGATTTGGAAATATTAGTTTGGAATTGATCCTTCACGATGAAAAACCTCACTTTTTAAAAATAATGGCGAGTGTTTATTCGGACAGATTGTATTCTGAACCAGAAAACTTTTCTGATCTGGTTGAGAAGCTTTTTAGCAAGGAATAATAACCTCTTTAGTGCTTTTCCAAAAACTCCTCAATAACTTTAGGAAAATGCTGATGTTCTAATTGCTGAACTTTGGCAGACAATTGCTTTGCGCCCATCTGTGGAGATATACTGCATTTAGCTTGAAAAATTATTTCTCCCTCATCATAGTTTTCATTGACCAAGTGAATGGTAATGCCACTTTCTTCCTCTTTATTTAGGATTACAGCTTCATGCACAAAATGACCATACATTCCTTTACCTCCATATTTTGGTAAAAGTGCCGGATGAATGTTAATAATTCTATCTGGGTATTCCGCTATTATTTCTGGAGCAATTTTTAATAGAAATCCTGCAAGGACAATAAAATCAACCTTATTTGTTTTCAAATACCGAAGAATATATTCAGGATTTTCAAAGTCCGTTTTTGAAAAATATCTTGAAGGAACATTCGCTTTTTCAGCTCTTTCGATGGCTCCAGCATTTTCATTGTTTGTAATGACACAAGACACATTAATAATCTTATGATTTTTAAAATACTGAATAATTTTTTCTGCATTGCTTCCAGAACCAGAAGCCAAAACAGCTATGTTTTTAGGATCGGTCATGATTTAACCAATTCCTTCCTTCTCAAAATAGTTTCCACAAATTTCTTTTCATTTTCTGTTTTGAATACTTTAAAAGGGAGATAAACAAATTGCGCTTTGGATAACACAAGAGTAAATGCATTTTTCCCTACTTTGGCTGATTTAATTTGATCCCATTTGATGGGCATACCTTGTTTGGTATTTAATTTAATGAGAATTTGTTGGGAGCTGATTTCATAAGAAAGCCTTTCAAATAATATTTTGTATTGATCTAATTGCGTTACCCCGGCAAACTGAATTAACCAAAAAAGGAAATATAACAATAAGGCTATGAATGATCCTATAAACCACCAGATATTGGGAATCCATGCGTAACCAGAACATATGGCAAGGGCAATTAAAAACACCCACCATTGTTCCTTCACAATATTTTTCAAGCCTGTTTTAATGTATGTGCCGTTATCCAGCTTATATTTTTTTGTTTTAACTAGCATTGCTGCAATTCTATTTTCTTAAATAAATTTTAACCTCCCGTTGATTGGGTCTGCAAATATATCTCATTTTTATGGTTTCAGGAAACTGCTTTCAAACTGATGTCTAAACTTTTATAAGAATGCGTTAAAGCACCTACTGAAATGAAGTTTACACCAGTCTCGGCAATAGGGACTATAGTATCCTCTGTTATTCCTCCTGAAGCCTCCGTTTCACATTGATTACCAATTATTTGGACGGCTTCTTTCATCATTTCTACGGACATATTATCTAACATGATAACGTCCACGCCTCCAACGGAAAGCGCCTCTTTTACCTCTTTAATATTCCTGGTCTCTACTTCAATTCTCAAATCAAGGCCTTTGTACTTTAAGTACTGTCTTGTTGAGTTTACTGAAGCTGTTATTCCTCCAGCAAAATCATTGTGGTTGTCCTTGAGCATTACCATATCAAAAAGGCCGAAGCGATGGTTTTGCCCTCCGCCTATTTTTACCGCCCATTTTTCTGCAATCCTAAAATTTGGGGTAGTTTTCCGGGTATCAAGAAGCTTTGTGGAAGTGTGAGCAATTAACTGATTTAAATTATGAGTATAAGTAGCAATCCCGCTCATTCTTTGCAGACAGTTTAAAACTAGTCGCTCTGCAGTCAAAATGGAAGAGGCTTCACCACTAACTTTCATCCCAATATCCCCCTTTTTTACACGCTCTCCATCCTTTTTGAAAATGTCCAGTGTTAAATCTGGATCAACAGCCTTAAAAATGTGTCTTGCCATTTCAACTCCTGCTAGAACACCATCATCTTTAATAATGAGCTGAGCAGTATTTTGGGTTCCTTTGGGAATAGATGCTAATGATGAATGGTCTCCTTCACGGATATCTTCCTCTAAAGCGCTTTTTATAAATTGGTTAATATTCTCTTCGGTTAAATATTGATAGGCCAAGATTCTTGTGTTTAGTTATTAAGGCAAAGGTAAGGTCATCAAGTTATTAATAACATAATGACTAGCTTTAATTTTAAATGTAAGCTTAAAAAAGCTACCCCTTTCAAAGTAGCTTTGTGGAGCATATCGGTGGTCGCCCGTCCCGAAGAAAGCCAGGAAACCGATGACCTTCCCGTTGCACGGCATCGGGACGCCCCGGCCAGCTGATGAACCAATGCCTCTGCTCTATTTTGTAATTAGATCTTCAAAATATTTCCTGCTCTTCTTTTTTTAATCTCAAATTCACGCTCGACCGCTGAACCCCTGCTTTCATAACACTCCGTATAAACCAATTCCCATTGCTTACATCTTGCCGTATATTTTCCTCCTCTTCCTGAATTATGCTCATCGAATCTTCTATCCAGATTATCCGAATGTCCTACATAATACCTATCACACTTTTCTGAATAAAGGATATAGACAAAATATTTCATGACAATTTTAGGGTTGGTTGAAAAAAGAAAAGCTACTTCTATCGAAGTAGCTTTGTGGAGCATATCGGAGTCGAACCGATGACCTCTACGCTGCCAGCGTAGCGCTCTAGCCAGCTGAGCTAATGCCCCATTCTGTAAAAAGTGGCTCAACGGTAGTGAGCTACCATTTAAGGCTTGCAAAGCTAGACAAAAAATCCATTTCTAAAAATACCTACGCGCTTTCCTGAATTTCTTTTTATAGTAATCAGTATAAATATTAGCTTCCACAACACCTACACTTGAAGAAGCATGTATAAATCGCACATCATCTTTAGCCCGAACTTCTGTTATTAATCCGGCATGAGTAATTTTTCTCCTTCTTTTGCCCATTGCAAAAAAGACCACATCGCCCTCTTCAAGTTGTCTGAATTTCACTTTCTTCCCAACCTTAGCTTGGTCTCTTGAAACTCTTGGAATATTAACATCTCCTGCCTTAAAACTAACATATAATAAACCGGAGCAATCCATTCCTGACCTATTTACTCCTCCCCATTTGTAGGGTGTTCCCGTGTACGAACGGGCGGTTTGGATTATAATATCCAATCGCCTCTCTCTAACTTTTCTTTTCTTGCTTGCCGCACATCCTGATAGGAAAACTACAATCAATAATAATAAAATCAGCTGGTTGGAATATATTTTCCTAAATTTGTGTTGAAGCATAATTCAAGATCAGAAATCAATTAATTCATGGATACGGTTACAAATCAAAGCATTTTTGAGGAATTGGTCAGCATTGTAGGTGCAAAAAATGCCTTTTTGCAAGATGAGGACAAATACAAATATTCTCACGATCATACTGAGGACTATTCTTTCATGCCGGATGTGGTATTAAAACCTTCAACTGCTAAAGAAATCAGTGCCATTATGAAAAAATGTAATGAGCATTTGATCCCTGTAACTCCCAGAGGAGGTGGTACGGGGCTCAGTGGGGGCGCCCTCCCGACCAAAAAAGGGGTGGTTATCAGCATGGAAAAGTTCAATAAAATATTATCCATTGATGAATTAAATTTACAAGCTACGGTTGAGCCCGGAGTTATAACGGAAGTTTTTCAAAATGCTGTTAAAGAAAAAGGATTATTTTATCCTCCTGACCCATCTAGTAAAGGCACTTGCTTTTTAGGTGGGAATTTGGCTGAAAATGCAGGAGGACCCAAAGCTGTGAAATATGGCGTAACCCGAGACTATGTTTTAAATATGGAGGTCGTTTTACCTAATGGGGAGATCATTTGGACAGCCGCTAATGTATTGAAAAATAGTACTGGATATAACCTAACTCAATTAATGTGTGGAAGTGAAGGCACATTAGGAATCATTACTAAAATAGTTTTCAAATTACGTCCTTATCCAAAAAAGGATGTCACTTTATTAGCTCCATTTACCAGTAATGAAGAGGCCTGCAGAGCTATTGCGGCTATTTTCAAAGCTGGTGTGGCTCCTTCTGGAATGGAGTTTATGGAAAGAGATGCCATTGTGAAAACTCAAGCTTACATTCAAAACGAAATGGGTGAAACGGTGAGTGTTGATTTGCCCGAGCATGTAAAAGCTCACTTACTAATTGAGCTAGACGGGAATGACGAGGAAGTTATGATGAATGAAGCCGAAGTCATATTAAACGTATTGGAAGAATTTGATACTGGAGGAGAAGTGCTGTTTGCCGATACTCAAGCCCAAAAGGATGAACTGTGGAAATTAAGAAGAAATGTAAGCCCTGCGGTAAATGCTTATTCACTCACAAAAGCGGAGGATGTAGTAGTCCCCAGAGGAAATCTACCTGCCTTGATTGTTTTTATAAAAAATGTAGGTGAAAAATATGGCTTCAATTCAGTTTGCTATGGTCATGCCGGAGACGGAAACCTACACATCAATATTATGAAAGAAAACTTGAGCGATAACTACTGGAATAACGAAGTAAACGAAGGGATTGGTGAAATCTTTGAAGAAGTAGTTCGCTTAGGAGGCACTCTTTCTGGTGAACATGGAATTGGTATCGCCAAAAGACCATATATGCAAATGGCAATGGGCGATGTGAAATTAGATTTGATGCGAGGTATTAAAAATGTATTTGACCCAAATAATATTTTAAACCCAGAAAAAATATTTTAAGATTTTTTAAACAAGATGAGCATTTATCCGTTTTGCGATAGTATTACTTTTAATATTGCGTGTAAAAAAACAAGTGGTGGATAATTTACTTTCTTCTATTAAAATCGAACTTAACCCTCATTTATTCCAAAAAGATCCTGATTCATCAGAATTAGGGAGAAAAATCCTTTCCCAGTCTTTAGAAATGATAGATGATATGGGATTGGAGAGTTTTACTTTCGGCAAGCTGGCCAAAGCATTATGCACCACGGAAAGCTCTATCTATCGCTATTTCGAAAGCAAGCACAAACTTTTATTGTATTTCTATAATTGGTATTGGAGCTGGATTGACCTCCAACTCGCTTTTCAAACAAATAACCTCACAAGTCCGGATTCAAAATTAAGAAGGGCAGTAGAAGTTATTTGTAAACCTGATGAGGAAGATAAAAGCATTAGCGCTCTTAATTTTCAGCAATTGATCAACATTGTAATATCAGAATCTTCAAAGGCATATTTAACCAAGGAAGTGGATAAAGAAAACCAATTTGGACTCTTTCTAACTTTTAAAAAGGTTTCTAAGAGATTGGCAGACATAATGATTGAAATAAATCCAGACTTTAGCTATGCCAATACGCTTGCATCTACCAGTATTGTTGGAATTTTACATCAGCAGTATTTTGCATTACATATGCCCTCTCTATCTGACATACAGTATGACAGAGACGAACTTTCATATGTTTTTTATCAGATTATTCTTAAAAACTTGAAGAATTAAAAATGGCAGACAACTTTAAAGTACACCCATTTAAAAGGTTTCTAAACCTATTGCAGCCTGAAAAGAGCCTGGTTTTTACCATCTACATTTATGCTATTTTCGCAGGTTTAATTAGTCTTTCACTTCCCCTAGGAATTCAGGCCATTATAAACCTAATTATGGGTGGCCAGGTCAGCACTTCATGGATAATTTTGGTCTTTTTAGTGATCTTAGGGATCATTATTAATGGCATATTGCAAGTTCGGCAATTGACGATAAATGAAGTTCTGCAGCAGAAAATATTTACCCGGGCATCCTTTGAATTTGCCTATAGGATTCCAAGATTCAAAATTGATGAAGTCCGTCAAGAATATTTGCCGGAGTTAATCAACCGCTTTTTCGACACTATGTCTGTGCAAAAAGGTTTAGCAAAAATCCTAATTGATTTTTCAACGGCTTTCTTCCAGATTATATTTGGGTTAGCATTAATTTCGTTTTATCACCCTTTCTTCATTATATTTTCCTTTTTCTTAATCATTCTTATATTCTTAATCGTGCGTTTGACTGGACCTAAAGGTCTTAAAACGAGTTTAAAAGAATCAAATTACAAATACCAAACAGCACATTGGCTTGAGGAATTGGCCAGAAATGTAGAAAGTTTCAAAATGGCGGGTGACTCTTCTCTTCCTTTAGAGAAAAACAATTCTAATACCCAAAATTATGTGAATGCACGAAGGTCTCATTTCAACGTTATCATCAATCAATTCTCATTAATGATTGGTTTCAAAGCCGTTGTAGCTGCGGGGCTTTTATTGATTGGAGGTATCTTAGTGATTGAGCAACAGATGAACATTGGACAATTTGTTGCTGCAGAGATTATAGTAATCTTAATAATTAATTCCGTTGAAAAGATCATCTTTACTATAGAATCCGTTTACGATGTTTTAACAGCAGTGGAAAAATTAGCGGTGGTCACTGATAAACCATTAGAGGAGTTTATTTCTGGGGTTCAACCTCTAAACAACGCAGAGGGAATGCATATCAAGTTGCGAGACATAAAATTGCAAGAGCACGATTCTGAGCATATTTTCTTAAATAAAGTTAATCTTGATATTAATTCCGGAGAAAAAATAGGGATTTCAGGCACCGCCAATGCTGGGAAGTCCATTTTAATCCAGTTAATCTCTGGTTGGTACGGCAATTACAAAGGCAATATCATGTTTAATGGGACTGCTTTAAGGGACCTCAATATTTCGGAAGTAAGAAGACATATTGGGGACTGTATGAATTCGGGAGGAATTTTTCTTGGCACCATAGAAGAAAATATTAGTATTGGCTCTCCGCTAAGTAGCCTTCAAGAAATTCAGAAAGCCGCAGAAATCACTGGTTTAGACAAGTATATGGAAACTGAGCCGGAAGGCTATCAGAAGATGGTTTTCCCTGGAGACCGAACTTTCCCAAAACAAATAAAGCAACAAATTCTGTGGACTAGAGGCATTTTAGGACAGAAAACATTAATTCTTTGGGAAGACGTCTTCGGAATGATGTCTCAAGAGGAAAAGCATAAGTTCACAGATTTTCTCTGCACTAAAGACAATCCAAGAACTGTGCTTATGATCAGCAATGATATCAGAGTGTTGGAAAAATGCGATCGAGTGATCGGGATGGACAAAGGCGAGATCGTTCACGATATAGCTGGTCAAGAGGTCAAAAATCATAAATGGTTTGAAAAAATAGTTTTAAATAAAGATGCTTAATATAAGTCCATATTCCATAAAAGATAAAGTAGATACCAAAAGGTACTCTACCTTTAGCATGTTCAAAGAAATACGTGCGGATAAAATATTGAAGCGCTTGCTCCTTATTTTCTTCTTACTTGTTTTAGGTGTCGCTTTCCTGCCCTGGACTCAAAACATTCGAGGAAACGGACAAGTAACGGCTCTTTCTCCGATGCACCGTCCTCAAGATTTGAATTCAATGATTGATGGGAGAATTGAAGAGTGGTATGTACAAGAAGGTGATTACGTAGCTAAAGGAGATACTATCATATTCATCCGAGAAATAAAAGATGAGTATTTTGATCCTCAACTACTCGAAAGAACTCAAGAACAGATTTCTGCTAAAAGGCAAGCGCTAGGGTTTTATCAAGAAAAAATAGAGGCACTTCAAAGCCAAATTAAGGCCATAGAAGAAAATAGAGGACTGAAACTTAGTCAGGCAAAAAACTATTTGCGTCAAGCAGAATTAAAAATCCAAGCCGACAGCATTGATTATGAAGCTGCTCAAACAAATTTGAGTATTGCTGATAAGCAATTGGGTCGTCAAAGAGAGCTCTATGATGAAGGTTTGAAATCTTTAACTGACTTGGAAATGAGGACGAATAAATACCAGGAATCCTTAGCCAAAAAGATCAGTATGGAAAGTAAGTTACTGAGCAGTAGAAACCAATATCTCAATGCCAAAATTGAATTGAATTCGGTCTATAACGAGTATACTGATAAATTACAGAAAGCACGCTCAGATTTATTTAGTACCAGATCAACCTTGCAAGATGCCCAGGCAGAAGTAGTTAAAATGGAAAACCAATTGACCAATTATCAAGTTCGATTTGGTTTTTATTATGTAACTGCACCTCAAGATGGATATATTACAAGAGCAGTCAGCACAGGTATAGGAGAGAACATTAAAGCGGGTGAATCTTTAGTCTCTATAATGCCTGCCAACATTGACTATGCTGTAGAAATGTACATCATGCCGAGAGACCTACCTCTCTTTAATGTGGGTAATGAGGTCAGATTGATATTTGACGGCTGGCCTTCAATCGTATTTTCTGGTTGGCCTATAATTACCTATGGTACATTTGGTGGAGAAGTTGTAGCTATTGATCGGTTCATCAGCCCTAATGGGAAATACAGAATCTTGATTGCTCAAGATCCTGATGAACCAGAATGGCCAGACGCGCTTAGAGTTGGTGGTGGTACAAACGGATTAGCCTTGTTAGATATCGTACCTGTTTGGTATGAAATATGGAGGCAGATTAATGGATTTCCGCCAAATTTCTATACGCCTGAAAATACCGGCACCTCCAGTGAAAAAAACAAACTTGACGGAAAAGCTAAGAAATGATGTTTAGTGTAAAACATATTTTAATCACATTCCTTTGCCTGATCACAATTCTGCATTCAGCGCAAGCGCAGGAAACGCTTAATCAAGAAAAACTAAGTGAACAAGATTTCTTACAGCTGGTAATGCAAAATCATCCTTTAATTCAACAGGCCGAAAACCTAAAACAAATGGGAGACTTTGCGGTAATGGCGGCCAGAGGAAATTTTGACCCGGAACTTTTCTCCAAGAACAAACAAAAATACTACGACCAAAAGAATTACTATCAATATAGTGAATCTGGAATTAGCTTAGCGACTAGAACAGGTATTACCTTCCAGGGAGGATATGATTATACGGCTGGAGAATTTCTAAGCAACGAATCTACTCTGCCAAATGCTGGATTGTGGTATGCGGGCGTAAGCGTTCCTGTTTTGCAGGGTCTCTTTATTGATGATAGAAGAGCAGCCTTGCAAAAAGCCTTTGTAGATAGAAGGGCATTTGAAAATGAAGCGCAGCTTCTCTTGATAGACATTTTGTTAGAAGCAAGTAATTATTATTGGCACTTCGCCAAATTTCAATATCAAAAAAACGTAATTGAAGAAGCTATTGAATTAGCGCAAGATAATTTTGAGAATTATAAAATATCTTTTGAGCAAGGAGACAAACCAGCGGTAGATACTTTAGAAGCCTCAATCCAATTGCAAAACCTCACAATTCAAAACCAGCAATTGGAAGTAGATTTAGCCAATGCAAAATTAAATCTGTTTACATTTCTTTGGGGCAACAATCAACCCATTGTGGAAACAGATATAAAAGCTTCGGATATTAACAGTATTTCCCAAAATAAAATCGACAGTCTAAGAGCTAGTCTGCCCATATTCATACAGGAGCATCCAGCTATTAGAGAAAGTGAATATAAAATTCAAAATCTACAAATTGACAATAGACTAAAACGGGAAAAACTAAAACCAAAACTAAATCTAGAATACAACCTATTACAAGATCCAGCGGGTGATATTAGTGAAATCCAAAATCTGGACAATTACAATTGGGGTTTAAGTTTCAGCATGCCTTTACTTTTAAGACAGCCAAGAGGCGAACTGCGCATGAATGAAATCAAATTGGAAAACACTAATTTCGAGCTTCAGCAAAAGCAATTATCTATTCGTAATAAAGCGAGACAATATGAAAATACTTTCGAAAATATTGCTCAACAGCTTGAAACCTATCAAAATGTGGTTTCTCAATATGAAGGATTACTAGAAGCAGAACTACGGAAGTTCGAAATTGGGGAAAGCAGTATTTTCCTCATCAACTATAGACAAATGAGTTTAGTCAATGCGCGCATGAAATACATAGAGCTTCAAGCTAAATACAGATTGTATTATCGCCAATGGTTGCACAGCTTAGGAGCAAAGCCTGAGCTATGGGTTTCCAATTGATCAGTAAAAATAACAGTATAATTAATCGGTTATTAAACGTTTAATTCAACGGAATATCTTTTTCTTGTAGCTTAAAGGAGCCTCTACCAGGCTTCTATTGAATTACTAATTCCTTAGCTTGATGAAAATCAGAATGCATATAAAATACCCTTAGGTACTTCAAAAGGTTCTTAGCCGACATAAATACGTGGTCTCAAAAAAATGAAGCAATTGAATTCTAAACTTAAACATATTGGTTTGGCTGACATATGGATCTATACATTGTCGGTATATAATCAAAATAATCTTTGCCCAAGTAGAATTAATAATTTAAACATTGAAGCATTTCTAATTCCGTTCATCCAAGGCACTCCAATTTGAGCCTTTACTCCATTTATTACTCCTGCAAGTGCAATATTTTTTTTCTTATCATTGCAAACTATCTGCCTTGGAGAAAAGCATCTTCGTCCTTCGGATCCAATCTCTACTTATTTACATTATTTGGTCTAATCCGAATGTCTTGACTATTATTAAGAATTTCAAATCTCTCATTTGACATCAAATCCAATTGGAAAACATGTTTGCCGTAATTCATTGCATTTTTTTCTAATTTACTGAGAAAGTAGTGAGAAAAGTCTGCATTTGAAAAATTCCTTAGCTCATCATTATTGATCCTTATATTATCTATCCATATACCATACTTCTCAGGGTCTTTCCACTCCTCAAACTGACTGATAGTCGGAGTATTTTTTTCATATCTTCTCTTACTAAATTTTACTATTTGCATTTCCTGCCGTTTTGACGACATTTTTAAGTAAATATCATGTAATCTTTTCTTTTCTTCTTCTGTGAAACTTATATTAAGTGAAGAATTCCCGTTTTCAGTTTTTATTATATATTTTTTGATGATTTGGTCAAAAGCGACTTGCAAGTCCGGATCGCTATCAGTTCCTTGTTTTGATACCGTCTTATTTTCAGTGGAAACTGTTTTTTGAGCAATAGAATTGTTGCTGAATAACAGGATAGCCAAAGCTAAGATAGGTATTATTAATATTTGCTTTATTAAAATTCGCGGTTTTGAATAGTTCTTGGTCATCATAATTAATCTTTTTTTGGTTTTTAAATAGTTAAATGAGCTCGATAATGGATTATTCATTTTTGGATTATTAGCCAACACTATATGTTCTAATATCAATTCAGCATACTGAGCTGTATTATTAGCCTTATTTAAAACTTCCCTGTCGGCTAGAAATTCATGATTCAGACCAATCGCATTTCTATAAAAATATAAAAAAGGGTTACACCAAAAGAAAGCTATTATTAACTCTATAAGGAGGATGTCTAGCGTATGCTTTTGTTTGATATGTGCTCGCTCATGTTCAAATATTTCATTTTTTATCCCTTGACCATGATCTTTCTGATTTACAAAAATGTAATTCCAATAACTATAAGGAGCTTGTTCTCCACTAACTACTATAAGCTTAATGTCTTTTAGAGATTTCGCTTTAGCGCCTACAATCTTGTTGATCATAACACAGTTTAGTATCAAAAAGCGTGATATGAGCACTATTGAAACAATCAAATAAAGTGAAAATAGCGCTTTAACTATTGATTGATATTTCTCAGAAGTTGAAGTGGTCATAATTCCTTCATTACCAACGTATTCAATGTTTGTGCTTACCGTTCCTTCTGCTTTTTGCAACAAATTGATTTGGCTTTCTAAATTTATAGTAGGTATGGACATTGAAGCCACTAAACTGAAAAGTAAGTATAGCCTGTTAAATTTGTGCATCCTCTCGTTTTGAAGGAGCATCATATAGACTGAAATAAACAATCCAGAGCACAAAGTAAATTGAATCAGATAATTAATCATCTTTCTTTTGTTTCATTTCTAAATCAATGATATTCCTTAATTTTTCCAGCTCTTCATAGCTCATTTTTCTGGTACTTGTAAAAAATGAGGCAAACTTGAGAGCAGAATCATCAAAATAATTTTTAACCATATTGCCTAGGCGATTTGAGAAATAATCTGCCTTACTAATCAATGCATAATATTGTCTGGAATTTCCAAATAAATTATATCCCACAAAGCCTTTTTGTTGCATTCGCTTCAACAAAGTAGCGATTGTTGACTTCGCAGGTTTTGGATCAGGATGATGATCAATTAAATCCTTCATGAACACTTTTTCATGCATCCATATTAAGTCCATTAATTTCTCCTCTGTTTCTGACAGCTTCATGTTCTATGTTTTAGTACCTTGTTCTACAAACATAGAACATATTTTGTAGAAAGCAAAGTTTTTTAGCTTTTTTGTGCCAATTAGTGAGCTAACCAGTCCAATTATGGCATTCGGTTGTCCTATTAACTACCTGCAACTTGTTAACTCCACAGCAGTCACTTTTAAAAATATTTTCATGTTCAATATTCCGTTTTAATCATTATCTTCTATCGAATAATTATTAACTATCTTCGCAGCATGTGCGGCATAACAGGAGTATTTGCATTTAATGAAATTGGCAGGTTCAACCTTCCCAATATTTCCATAGCTACGGAAACCTTAGAACATCGTGGGCCAGATTTTCAGAAAGTCTTTGTTGGGGATTTTGTGGCTTTAGGCCATAGGCGATTATCTATTATTGATCTAAATCCCAATGCTAACCAACCCATGTCTGCTCATGATGGCCGCTACCAATTGGTTTTTAATGGTGAAATTTATAATTACAAAAGCCTTAGACAAGATTTGATTTCTAAGGGAGTAGAATTTGAAACAGAGTCTGATACTGAAGTACTTTTGCAATTGCTGATTCATGAAGGGAAAGATGCGTTAAACCAATTGCACGGATTCTTCGCTTTTGCTTTTTATGATCAGCAAAAAGAAGAAATGTTGGTTGCTCGTGATCGATATGGCATTAAACCATTCTACTACTTTGAAGATGAAGACCGCTTTATATTTAGCAGTGAAGTCAAAGCTATTCTGAAATTTGGAATCGACAGAAATATTGACACGAACTCGCTCTATACTTATCTGCAATTGAATTATTTACCTGCCCCTATGAGTATGGTGAAAGGGGTTAAAAAATTAATGCCTGGGCAATACGCGCTTATCAAAAAGAAGTCAGTGGAAATCAATTCTTATTATGAATTGAAAACTACATTCGAGCACCAATTTCAAGGCACTTACGAAGAGGCTCAAATTCAACTTAAGGCTTTGATGGAAAAGTCGGTGGAAAGAAGATTGGTGGCGGATGTTCCATTAGGCACTTTTTTGAGTGGCGGAGTTGATTCATCTATCATTTCAGCCATTGCCTCTAAAAGAGTAGAGGGCTTGCATACATTTTCCATTGGCTATAAAGGGCATTCATTTTTTGATGAAACCGAATATGCCAATGCCGTAGCCCAACATATAGGGTCCAAGCATCAAGTTTTTTCTTTAAGCTTAGATGATTTATATGGCTATTTACCCAAAATGCTTAAAAGCTTCTCCGAGCCTTTTGCCGATAGTTCTGCCTTGCCCGTTTATGCTTTAAGTCAACTGACCAAAGAAAATCTGACTGTTGCTCTTTCAGGAGATGGGGCAGATGAACTCTTTGCAGGCTACAATAAGCATGCTGCACTGTATAAACTTTGGCATCCGGGCGCAAAGGAAAAATTGGTTAGTACAATGTCTCCAGCTTGGAATGTACTACCCAAGTCACGAAATAACCCCGTAGGAAATTTAGTTCGGCAATTGAAGAAATTTGCGGACGCTTCAAAACTGGATATACAATCACAATATTGGATATTGGCTAGTTTACAATCAGTTCGAAAAACAACAGACTTACTATCCAATTCAGTACTAGAAGATATTGACTTTGAAGCTTTTGATCTTTGGAAGGATACTTTGCTTTCAACACTAACCTCTAAGTCGATTAACCAATCTTTACAGTTAGACCAAGAATTGGTGTTGCAAGGCGATATGCTACAGAAAGTAGATTTGATGAGCATGCAACACGCTTTGGAAGTTCGTGTTCCTTTTCTTGATCATGAGTTAGTAGCTTTTGCCAATAGCCTACCCGAAACTTTCAAAACTAATGGCAAAAGAAAGAAAATGATTTTACAAGATACTTTCCGTGATATATTGCCGGAAAAGATTTACAATCGCCCAAAACATGGCTTTGAGGTGCCACTTTTGGATTGGCTACGAAAAGATTTAAAATCAGAGATCAACGAAAAATGGCTCAGTAAAGAATTAATTGAGTCACAAGAAGTATTTGATTGGGACGGTATTCAAGCTTTAAAGAAAAAACTCTTTTCGAGCAATCCTGAAGATAGTCACGCACATGTTTGGGCGCTGATTGTTTTTCAAGAATGGTGGGATGGGTATATGAATTAATTTCTATCACTAGCTCGAGGAATGACTTTTCGCTAAAGCGAAAAATCTTTTTTGTTCTTTGTTTCTTTTGTGGTCCGCAAAGGTTAAGATTTCTTAATGAGTAAATGCAATAGTACATCATGATCCCAACTAGTCTTCCCTCTTATTTAATATTCCGCCATTTTCGTTTAACTTTGTTTTTTTAGAGAAAACTGATTATAAATTCAATGTCTGAAAAGATAAGAGCATTTAAAGCACAGATATCATCTGCAACGGCCAAAACTCAGGAAGAGCTGGAGGCTTATAGATTAAAATTCATTAGTCGTAAAAGCGTTTTAGGGGATCTATTCGCTGACATGAAAAATATTGCTCCTGAAGACCGAAAAGCTTACGGTCAGGAAGTGAATGAAGTAAAACAACTGGCCGAAGAAAAGTTTAAAGAACTGATTGCTGGATTGGAAAGCAACGATTCAGGAACTAGGTCTTCTGCCCCAATTGATTTGACTTTGCCACCCAATGTTAATTTGGGTACTGTTCACCCATTGACTTATGTACACAATCGAATAGTAGAGATTTTTCAAAAAATCGGCTTTAATGTAGCAGATGGTCCAGAAATAGAGGACGATTTCCATAATTTCACAGCCTTAAACTTTCCTGAGAATCACCCAGCTCGTGAAATGCAGGATACTTTCTTTATTGAAAGCAATCCGGATATTGCATTAAGGACTCACACTTCATCTGTTCAAATCAGGGTGATGGAAAATCAAAAACCACCTTTCAGAACCTTAGCGCCAGGTCGTGTTTATAGAAACGAGGCCATCTCTGCTCGTGCACATTGCTTTTTCCATCAGGTGGAAGGATTCTTCGTAGACAAAAATGTGGGTTTGGTGGATTTAAAGCAAACCCTATATTATTTCGCCAAAGAGCTGTTCGGGCAAGACACTAAAGTAAGATTCCGTCCATCCTATTTCCCTTTTACGGAACCAAGTGCAGAAATGGATATTTCTTGTAATATCTGTAAGGGAAAAGGCTGCAATATTTGTAAATATTCTGGCTGGGTGGAAATTCTCGGTTCTGGAATGATAGACCCTAATGTGTTGGAAAATTGCGGAATTGATTCTGAAGAATATACTGGCTTCGCTTTCGGGATGGGAATTGAAAGAATTGCCATGTTGAAATTTCAAGTAAATGATTTAAGGCTTTACTCCGAAAATGACGTTCGCTTTTTAAATCAGTTTAAGCATTTGAGTTAAGCTTCAGACCTTTTCTGGAAAAAAGACCATTCTAGTTCTAAATATCAAAGCATTATGAAATTAAACGAAATCAAATCAATTGGCATAGTAGGGGCAGGAACCATGGGTTCCGGAATTGCACAAATGAGTGCTATGGCCGGCTATAAAACCACAATATTTGATATTCAAGAAACTGCGTTAGAAAAAGCAAAAACTGCCGTTACTAAAAACCTCGATAAGGGGATTGAAAAAGGTAAGGTCTCAGAAGATCAAAAAGATGCTTGCTTAGCGAACATCAGTTTTATTTCTGATTTAGAACAGCTGAAAGCTGATGTCATTATTGAAGCCATTGTAGAAAAACTGCCGGTAAAAATTGACCTTTTCAGTAAATTGGAAAAGATCAATTTAGAAAGTACTATTTTAGCCACAAATACTTCTTCCATTCCCATTACGCAAATTGGCGCTGGCTTGCAAAATCCTGAAAGATTAGTTGGGATGCATTTTTTCAATCCTGCTCACATAATGAAATTAGTGGAAATCATTTCTGGAGCCTCAACACATCCAGAAATTGCTGCAACTACTAAAGCCCTAGCTGAAAAAATGGGCAAAAAGGCCGTGATGGCAAAAGATTCGCCCGGTTTCATCGTTAATCGAGTAGCGCGCAATTTTTATGTGGAATCATTGAAGATAGCGGAAGAAAATGTGGCTGATTTTGAACAAATAGACAGATTAGTGGAAAGTTCGGGATTTAAAATGGGTCCTTTTCGGTTAATGGATTTGATTGGTGTAGATACTAATTTTTCAGTGACCAAATCTATGTTTGAGTCTTTTTATTACGACAGTAAATTCAGACCAAGCAGAATACAACAACAAAAAGTGGATGCCGGCCATCACGGAAGAAAAAGCGGCAAAGGATTTTATGATTACAATTAAGAGATTTTCATTTGTTCTATTATTACCTTTTTTACTGTTTTTAAGCTGTGGAGAAGAGAATCCTGAAGTATTTGTAGATGAACTTCCTTTACCAGATCCTTTTCAATTATCCCTCAATCTGGATTTAGTCAGCTATCAAAGTCTGCAGTTTGAGAAAAATGTGATTTTACCCGATGTTGGCCTAAACGGAGTGATTGTAGTCAAAAGAGCAGAAAATGACTATGCTGCTTTTGAAAGAACATGTCCTTACGAACCAGAAAAAGATTGCTCAATAGTGTCCATGAATGCTGGTCAACAATATCTGGAATGCGAATGCGGAAATTCATTCTATAATTTAAGTGGGTATCCTACCAATAGCCCTTCTCCCAGAAAATTGAGAGAATATTATACTAGTTTATCTGGACGGAATTTATATATTGATAATACTATTGTTAGAAGTGAGAACAGGTAAAAACTTTTGTTTCCTAACATGTATAAGCCTATTCTAGAAAGTACGTACTACTTCCATTTTGGGGAGAGCCTCTTGGCTCCTTTTTTTAACTCAATCTATAATTCCAAAATCAATTCTTTCCATTAATTTTAAGCTATGGAAAAAATGAACTGGCTAAAATTACTAAACCCAAATCGCTTAGAACAAAGCACCAATACCAATCAATCTTCTGCACGCTCATTTTTCGAGCAGGATTATGATAGAATTATTTTTTCTCATCCCTTCCGGAGATTGCAGGATAAAACCCAGGTGGTTCCGTTACCCGAGGAAGATTTTGTTCATACTCGGCTGACGCACAGCTTGGAAGTAAGTAGTGTGGGCCGTTCATTGGGCAAAAAAGTAGGCGAATCAATAGTCGAAAAATACGCTGAATTGCAAGAGTCCGGCTTTTCATCTTTTGATTTCGGAGCGATAGTTGCAGCCGCTTCTTTAGCTCACGACATAGGAAACCCACCATTCGGTCATTCAGGGGAAGATGCCATCTCCGCTTTCTTCAAAAATACTCAACTTGGAAAATGGATACAATCACAAGTGTCTGTTGAAGAGTGGGAAGATTTAACGCATTTTGAAGGCAATGCTCAAGGGTTCCGCTTATTCCACAGGCCCGATAATAGGGGGATAAAATTGACTTATAGCACTTTAGCCGCCTTTAGTAAATATCCTAGAACTGCCCATTTGTTTGAAAAAGATAACAGTAGAAAAAGTCAGAAGAAATATGGCTTTTTTCAAACGGAAAAGCACTATTTCGAAGAATTAGCGAATGAATTAGGATTGATTCGCCTTTCAAATGAAATGAGTTGGGTTCGCCATCCTCTAACCTTTTTAGTAGAAGCCGCTGATGACATTTGCTATCATGTTATTGATTTGGAAGACGGCTGCCGTTTGGGTTGGGTTTCGTATGAGCAAGCACGTGATTTGTTAGCTAATGTGCTAGGTGAATCCTACTTGCCTGAAAAACTTGAAAAAACAAAGGGCAAAAACGAGAAGATTGCTTACTTAAGAGCGCTATGCATAAACAAACTTATTAATGAATGTGCTGAAGTATTCATAGCAAATGAAGAAGACATTTTGACTGGAAAATTCGACTCCTCATTGATGAGCCAGGTGCCTTCTAAAAGAGTTTTACGTGATATTATCGAAGTCTCGGTTCAGAAAATTTATCGTTCCCATTTAGTTTTACAGACAGAAGTTGTTGGGCATCGTGTTTTGGAGGGCTTGTTAGAAGAATTTTTGGGAGCGGCCATTGCACAAAAAGGAATAGAAGAATCTAGCAAGAAAGATCTAACTGTTTTTAGATTATTGCCCGAAACCTATCAGGAATTAATTACCGATACAGCCAGTCTTTATGAAATCAGTCTAATTTGCATTGATTACATCAGTGGAATGACGGATCGATATGCAATAAATCTTTATAGGAAATTAAAAGGAATCAGTTTGCCAGGAATGAAGTAAGTTGCTAACTTACTTTTCCAAGGTGTAAAATAAATCTAAGCTTTCCGCAGCATTTTCATTTACAAAATAATCCGCCACTGTGATTGATTTCACAAGGGCGTTTTCTGCCTGATCGAGCTTATTTCTATTGAGTCTGTTCAAAAACTCATAAGGAAACCTTAGTAATGGCGCTGGTAATCGATATTGCAAATTCAAAATGTCGAATCGGGTAATCTTCTGGACTGATTGTCTGTTCTTCTCATGATAATCCATTACCTTATCATTTCCTGCAATGCCGTTAGCTTCCACTTTTGAAAAAATCGTTTGGCAGAGTGATACTAACTCATGAGCAAAGTATTCGCGAACATGCCAGGGATTTCTGGTCAAAGTCATTTTCTTATTGGGTGTTGAAATGATCGCTTTTCCCCCAGGCTTTAATACTCTGTAGATTTCTTTCAAGAAGCTTTCATCATCTTTTATATGCTCAATTACCTGAAATGAAACCACAGTATCAAAGGAATTATCCTTAATTCCTGTCAAAGGCGGAATATGCATGGATTTGAAATCAGCCTGAGGATATTTTTCCTGCAATTCGTCTGTTAAGCTTTTATACTTATCAATGCCGGTATAATGATCAGCTGAATTCACCAGAATCTCCAAACCTCTTCCTGTCCCACATCCTATTTCTAATAACCTGCCTTCAACCTGCGGCTGAGCATAAACATAGGCAGACAAAAGTCGCTGATGAATAGGGTTATCGGATGCAATAGAGTCGGAGGTTATCTCCGTTGTTGAAACGTTGGCCATGATTTATTGCTTAGCTGACTTTTAAAGCTTTTTTGATACTCTCAAAAAATGTTGGTTGTTGCTTTTCCTCTTGATGCTCCGGAAATATTGTGTCATGAAAAGCAATATCTTCTTTCTCCTTCTTGGTATAAAAAGTCGCAGAAAACATTTTTCTTTCTTCTTTATCAGGACAGTCTAAGGGCTTGGTATACCCATAGTAGGAAGTGTCTTTCACTTCAAAAATTACTGCCCGGTTAAATCTACATGAAACCGCTTTTTTACATTTGGAAACACAATCGTTCCACATTTCCAATGCCCCGTTCCATTCGGGTTTCCACCTAGGAGTTAAGTAAAGCTGAAGATTAAGCCTTCTTTGTACATCTTTTTCTGGATGAATGTTAAAATCTACATGTACATCTTCAAAAGAACCTTTCTTTCCTTTTTGAATTCCCACTCCAAAACCGTCATTAGTGATAAAAGCATTTTTGATTCCAGTTACCTTTTCGATAAGTTCCAAAAATTTAGGCTGGGCAATTTCTTCCTTCAAGAGATTAAATAATCGAGGATATTCCTCAAATTTATCTCCCTCAAGCTTATTTTCATGCTTATCCTTTTTAGGCTTATTGAAAAGATCATCTTCTGGAAAGAAGTTATGAAGTTTTTCAGCTACCTCTGTTGACAAAAAGTCATCTAGGATAAGGTGGTGGAATGGTTTGGAAGATTCAAACTCTTCCCTGTACTGGTCGATTTGTTCTTGACTAAAATGCTTACTTTGAATAAGTTCCATAAAGGAATTTAGAATTTCGTGGCGCAAATATACACTTCAAATGTAGTTTGCTAACATAAAAAGTAAAATATTTCACTGTTAATTTTTCAGTTTTCCTTACATATTTCGACTAACGAGCCCAAATGTAAGTGCAATCAAATGAGTAAACCCTTTTTTACTTTAAAAAGTGCCAAAATCTCATATTATTATTTCAGTCATTTTCGTCTGAAAGTAGGAAATAGCATTGGAGTTTTACTTTTATAGTCTTCGTATTTTTTACCAAAATGTGCTATCAATCTCCTTTCCTCATAATGAATACCAATGAAGAGGTAAAAGGAGATGCAAATAGCATGTAACAAATTAGTATAAGTTGGGCTAAAAACTACAAAACCTACGATTCCTAAAATCAATGCGGTGTAAAGTGGATGGCGCATTCTACCATAAATACCGTGAGTGATTAGCTTTTGATTTGTTTCAGATTTAATTCCTAAGAATTCTGAAAAGCTAATCGGCTTAAAGGCCAACTTCGCTAATAAAAACCCAAACGTGGCAATAATCAAACCAATTGCCTTACTACTTTGGTCCTTTGGAAATAAAAATTCCGGTTGAATTGTGCTCCCTAATAAAAAAATAAATAGTACAGCAAAAACTGAAATTACATTATACAGCCTGCGATAAGAACGTGGCCTTAAATTCACCTTCTCCTTAACTAGAGAAGACGCCAAAACTGAATGGGCAATTCCAAAAATTAACCATGCAATTACTACCTGTAAATATTCCCAATATTGAATCATAGGTCCAAATTATCCAGTTACCCAGTTTACTTTGTCATTCATTGGGTTTCTTTTTCCTTCTGGCCAAAAGCCTTCTTTAGGCATGCCAACATATAAAAAGCCCATTAACTTGTCTTCTTCTTCTAATCCTAATGCGTTTTTTGCTTCTTTCATATAAGTGATTCCTCCTGAACCCCAATAACAACCTACACCATATGCACTAGCTGTTAATTGCATATTTTGTACAGCAGAAGCAACAGCAGAAATTTCTTCTTCAACTGGAATGCTTTGTTTTTCATCTCTTTTCATACCAATGGCTATTACATGCGATGCCATCAATGGTTTATTTCTAAGGGTCTCCATTTTAGCCTGATCAAAGCTCCCTTTTGCTTTAGATACTTGTTGATAAATATCAGATTGAAATTTACCTAACTGGTCCAAGCCTTTATCAGTAAAAACTATAAACCTCCATGGTTCCGTATGTTTATGGTTAGGTGCCCAATTCGCGTTTTCTAACATTTGCTCAATAATAAGATCATTCACTTTTTCACCGGAATATTGTGCTGGATAAATAGATCTTCTGGACCTTATTAATTCGTTAAATTCTTCTATATTAATAATTTTCTTCATTATCTTTTTTGCAAATTTAACCTAGATTTGGAAAAAGGGTTACAGCTATGTATTTTTATTGATATTCATTTTTTGTTATGACAAAAATAATTTCATTTATTTCACGAAAGGGCGGTACGGGAAAAACCACTAGCGCTATTCATTTTGCCACTATGTTACACAGTTTGGGACATTCTTTGGCAATGTTGGAGACAGACACCAATTACACGCTCAATACCTTGAGAAAAATGGAACTTTACAAAACAGGAGCAAAAGAATCTGCTGTTTTTCCAATTATCGCTTCTGAGGACCACAAGGCCTTGGAAGATATAAAAGAACTACAGAATCGAAAGCTGGATTTTATAATAATAGATAGTGCCGGGAAAACTACAGATGAGCACATTAAAAAACTAAGTTTAAGTAGTGACTTAGTGATTGTCCCGACAAGTTTGACACCTAATGATTTGTTAGTAACTTATCAAACTGTGGAAGACATTAAATATGCTCTAAAAGAAAATGAAAAATTAAAAATATTGGTATTGCCCAACAGAGTTCACTCAGCCACAAAAATTGATACCGTTAAGGACGCTCTTTCGGAATTAGATGCTGAAATTTTGGAAGTAAAAGTTCCGGCAAAGAATATTTTTGCTAATTTCAGTACCATTTTAGCAGAAAAAGAGTTTTTACCTATCACAAAAGCGATACTTTCACATCTTTAATAATAATGACTATGGCTAAGAAAAAAGATACATTGAAAGACCTAAATGAATTTATGAAAAACCAGGCTCCCGGTTCTGGCGATGAGAGCAAAGATTATTTATCTAAAAAACCGACTCAATTGGCCGAGGTGGAAGCTTTAAAATCTGAAATCAAAAAACTGGACAATTTGCCCGAAGGAGCATTACACGAGGATGAGGTTGCTAAATTCATTTTGAAAGCTGCCAAAATTCATGGTTTATCATCTAGACAAGTGCTATACAAGGTTTGTGAAAAAGTATTGGCGCAACAAGATGAAAAAGAAGGGTCGGACATATTATTAGAAAACCTGATTGTATATCTACAACATCAGGATTTAATATTAGAAAAACTTAGATAATCAGAAATTCTTATTTCCCTTAGCATTTGTTCCTTACTATGGAATGAAAACCACTCAAAACAAGGCGCACAATCTTAACTAATCTATCACGCTATATAAAATCATGCACAGTTTCGATTAGCGAATTATTGAATTAGACCAAATTAGATTATAATTCTTTTAATTGAAAATCACGTTTGTTTTTGCCATGTAATAAGCTCTACAACTTACATAAAATTAGACTTTTCTAATCCTATTCACGTCCTTTTTCTATAGGTAATAGAACAAAAGCAATTCAATATCTGTTTTATTTCACGTTAGAATTGTTTAAATTGAATAAAACTCATATTCAAAAATTAGCAATAAACTTAACAGATATGAAGAATCTAATATTAATTATCTCGGCATTTTTTTTAAGTTATACTGCAAACTCACAATTATCAGGGGACAGCTGGAAACAAACTAAGTCCAAAGGGACTGGCGAAGTCACGGTTACTTACAACTATTCTGGCAAATTCATCTTCCAAAATAATGGTGAATTAGATGGCTTATGCATTAAAATTTGGAATGAATTCGTGGAATATGTTGAAAGCACACATAAAGTAAACTTAGATGTGAATGTTCATCAACCTCAAGATGCTGTTGATTTCTCCGAATTCTACCAAAGTGTTGAAAACGGAAGCGGGGGAGTCTTTGGACTGGCCGATGTCACGATTACACAGTCCCGTAAGAAGGAAGTGCAATTCAGCCCCTCTTTCTTTTCTAACGTATCTATATTGCTGACTAATAAATCCGTTCCAGATCTAAAGAGCTTTAGTAATATTTCCAGTGAATTTTCTGGCAAAACCCTAATTGTTCAAAAAGGTACTACCCATGAAAAAAGAGCTCATGAATTAAAAGCTGGATCATTCCCTCAATTAAAAATTGAATCTGTTAATTCCTTTAAGGAATGTTATGAAAGAGTAAATCAAAATAGTAATTATTTTACTTATCTGGATTTTTCCTCTTACTTAACCGCAATTGAAGAAGTCAGTAATATCAAGAGGCACGTTGCGGGAGATAAGACAGGAGAGGAGTTTGGTTTCATTATGCCGATAAATAGCGACTGGGAGCCTATATTAGCAGAATTCTTTAATAAAGATGGTGGGTTTACAAGTAGCACGGAGTATAAAAAAATAGTAGCTGAATCGCTCGGTACTCACGTAGTGGCAATGCTGAATTCAATTAATCAAGAGTAAACTAACTTCTGGTAGCGGCAATAGTAGCAATGGAAATTTCAGCACCCGCTCTTATTAATGGTTGACTACTCGCTTGAAGTGTTGCCCCAGTGGTAACTACATCATCAACCAGTAAGATATTCTTGTCACGCAAACTCCTGTTCGGGTTAAGAAGTTGAAAGCTTGATTCAACATTATCAAACCTTTCCAATCGGTCCTTTTTGGTTTGACTTTTTTTATTGACTGCCTTTACAATAAGGGGCTCAAACGGGATGTTTAAAGCTAAACTCATCCCCTCTGCAATAAGATCGCTTTGATTATACCCTCTTTTTCTTTGTTTTTTGTAGTGAATGGGCACTGTGGTTATTAAATCCCATTCTCCAAAAAAGTATTGAGATAATTCTTTCCCATAATATTCTCCCAACAAAAGGCCTATCGCCTCGTTTCCTTCATACTTAAGTTGATGTAGAAGTTCTTGAATTGCGGTATCTTTTTGAAACCAAGTGTAACTCATAACATAATGTAGATTAGGAATTTCAAAAAATCGTCTATGAAGTTGATTTGGCTGATCACGATGCAAATTCGTTCTGTTCAGGTTTGAAAGACAATGACTACAAACCAGATTCTCGGACTTCGATAAAGTTAAATTGCAGAGGGTGCAATAATTAGGGAAAAATAATGACAAAAAATCTGATACAATTAAGGTAAAGTTTTGGTTTCCTAAGTTCACAACGGCTAACTTTGCGGGTTAAATAATTTTTTAATCTGATAGTAGAATTAATTTATGAAATCAACATTAAAAACACAAGTTTGAATTTAATGCTGTGGGAAGTTAGTTTTTTATCAAATGTTAGTCTTCAATAGTTACGGGCCGGCTTATAAGCAACAGAAGTAATAATATATATGAATAAAGTAGAAGAATTCAACGAATATCGCGCAAAAATGAACGATAAAATCGTGGGGAGCAATAACAAAATCCTTAAGCGTATATTCAACCTTGACACAAATGCTTTTGCAGAAGGTAGTGTAGACAAAAAAACTAAAGAAATGATTGGATTATCTTCTTCGATGGTTTTGCGTTGTGATGACTGCGTGCGCTATCACTTAGGAAAATGCTTTGAATTAGGTGTTACGGAAGATCAAGTTTTTGAAGTTTTTTCAATCGCTAATTTAATTGGCGGAACTATCGTGATTCCTCATTTGAGAAGAGCGGTAGAATATTGGGAATATTTGAAAGAAACCGCTGATGATTAAAAAAGACCTTGATCTTGAAAGAAAGTGGCAAGCACTACGATTGTCTTTGAAAGATGCTGTTGGAAGAAAACCAAAAGACATGAATGCCATCCTCTTTTTAGTTGGGGTTCAAGAGTTGGGAAAAGGTCCTCATAATTTCAGTAAGGAGGAAAAACAAGACTTAATGCATATTGCCATTTGTAAAGTATTAAGTCTTTCTGGCTTTTATGAATTGGAAGGAGTAGATAACAACGGATGGCCACATTGGAAGTTAATCAAAAATCTTCCACATTTTGACTTATTAGAACAGGAAAAATTGCTTAAAATGCATGTAATTGAGTACTTTGAACAAGAAATCGGATTAGAATTTTAACTTGAAAAGTTTTTAATGAATATCATCTCTTATAATGTGAATGGAATTAGGGCTGCAGAAAGAAAAGGATTGAGCGAATGGCTCCAAGTAGAACAGCCCGATGTTTTTTGTATACAAGAATTAAAAGCTAATCAAGATCAAATCGATGTTTCCGTTTTCGAAAACCTAGGCTACCATATATATTGGCATTCAGCAGAAAAAAAGGGTTATAGCGGTGTAGGTATTTTTACAAAGGTAAAACCGAAAAACGTGGAAATTGGTTGCGGGATGCCCGAATACGATAGAGAAGGTAGAGTGATTCGTGCAGATTTTGAAGGGTTTTCTGTTATCTGCACCTATATGCCTAGTGGCTCAAGTGGGGACACTCGCCAAGATTTTAAAATGAAATGGTTGTCCGATTTCAGAAACTACATTCAAGAGCTAAAAAAGGACTATCCCAATCTATTAATTTGTGGTGACTACAATATATGCCATCAAGCTATAGACATTCATGATCCGGTACGAAATAAAAACAGCTCCGGATTTTTACCTGAGGAAAGAGAATGGATGACCGAATTCTTGAGCGATGGCTTTATCGATACATTTAGATATTTAAACAAAGAAGCTGATCAATACAGTTGGTGGAGTTATCGGGCTGCAGCAAGAGAAAGAAATAAGGGTTGGAGAATTGATTATCATATGCTCTCTGACAATTTACAGGATAGAATAAAGTCAGTAGACATTTTGCAAGACGTAAAACACTCTGATCACTGCCCGATCAAAATTGAATTGGATGTATCATGAAATTGATAATATATTGGAAATCATTGTCATAAAATTACCGTTAATACTGAAGTGACTCAAAACAGCAACATAGCGGATATATTACTAAAGCTAAAGGCCTATAAACGCAAATACTATTTGAATAAAATAGTAAAGGGCCTGATAATCAGTATTGCTATTTTTCTTGTTGCGCTCTTGATAAGCAGTTGGTTGGAATATAGTTTCCAGATGAGCCGATTGGCAAGAACTATTATTTTTAGTCTCTCTTTTGTACTCATAGCTTTCTTTTCTGTCCGTTACCTTTTAATTCCAATCTATCATCTCCTACGAAATGGAGAACACTTGAGTGATACTGATGCTGCCAGGCAAATAGGAAAATATTTTCCCGAGATAAGCGATAAACTACTGAACATCATACAGTTAAGCAGCTTATCTTCTTCTGATAACAGTCTAATTTCAGCAAGTATAGAACAGAAGTCCGGCAAAATTGCTTTACTGAATTTCAAGGAAAGCATCAATATAAAAAGCTCCAACTCTGCTTACCTTCCTTATCTAATAATACCAACTATTATTATTGGATTAATTCTCATGTTTTCTCCTAATATGATTACAGAAGGAAGCTACCGCGTATTAAAATTTAATGAAGAATTTATAGTAGAAGCACCATTTTCTTTTATCCTAGAAAATGATGATTTACGAAGTTTTAAAGGAGATAATTATACTTTAAAAGCTAAATTACAAGGGAATGAACTACCACAGAATCTTTTCATAAACAAAGATGGTATAAAGAAAAAATTTGAAAGGCTTTCAAACAATGAGTACTTATATACCATCAAGAATGTCCAGAAAAGTTTAAATTTTAAGTTGGAAGCAGCGGGGTTCAATTCCAAAGATTACAAACTAACTGTGTACGAAAAACCTAGAATTCAGGAAATGAATATCACCCTGAACTATCCAGATTATATCGGGACCAAAACAGAAAGAATTAATAATTCAGGAAATCTAATCATCCCCGAGGGAACGGAAGCACAATGGCTAATAAAAAGCAAATCCAGTGATCAAATTTATTATACTACTAAAAAAGACAGTTCCCAGTTCAATAAAATTAGAAGTAATGCTTTTAATCTATCGAAAAAATTGATAAAAAATTCTAGCTATCAATTGAACTTAATCAACATAGAAGCAGCCTATAGCCAGAAAATCAACTACTCAATTGAAGTAATCAAAGATAAATATCCAGAAATCAACCTAAGTCCCATTAACGATAGCACCTACTTCAATCAAGTAGCTTTGGCAGGTGAAATAAGCGATGATTACGGATTTTCACAGTTGAGAATCATCTATCAAAAGTTTAAAGATGGTGAACTGCTTGACAAAGGCCTTATCCCGTTAGCCTTTGACAGAAAAATACTAAATCAAAAATACTTTAAGGTCTGGGAAATTGATTCTTTATTAACAGAGAAAGAGATGAGAATTGAATATTTCGTTGAAGTTGCAGATAATGACGGAGTAAATGGTGCAAAATTCTCAAAAAGTGCAACCTATCAATTTCAATTACCAGATGCAGATAAGATTGAGGAAGAAATTAAAAAAACGCGTCAAGAAACTGAAAATCAGATAGATAAAAACATCGATGCTGCCAAACGTACAAATCTTAAACTTGAGGAATTAGAAGAAATTCTTAAAACAAAACGAACATTAGATTGGCAAGATAAAAAGTTAATAGAAGAAATCTTTCAAGACCGAGAAAACCGAAGAAAAGAATTAGAGAAAATTAAGAACGAATTAGAAAAGAATCAAGCCAAAAGAGACCGATTTAATAAGCAAGATGAACAACTGCGTGAGAAATCCGAACAGCTTGAAAACTTAATGGAAGAGATGCTTCAAGATGAAAATGAAGAACTCATGGAAAAAATCAAATCACTTCTAGAAGAGCAAAATCAATCGGATGATTTTAGGGAATCGGTTGAAGACCTTAAGAAGCAACAGAAAAACAAGCTTAAGGAAATGGAAAGATTGATGGAACTCTTCAAAAGAATGGAAATTCAATATGATATGAAGGAAGTAGGGGAGAAGTTTAAAGATTTAGAAGAAGAACAAAAGGCATTATCAGAAGAGAATAAACCACAAGAAAGCAAGATTGATAATGAAAATCAAGAAAGGAAGTTTCAAACAGAACAAAAGCAGGCAGAAGCATTAAATAAACAAAAAGAATTAAATGAAGAGTTTGAAGATTTACAAGAAGAGTTAAGAGATATTGAACAGCGCAATCAGTCACTAAAGCAACCTAATGCACTGCAAGACACTAAAGAGCAAGAAAGTGAAATAGACCTAAGCCAACAGAACAGCCAACAAAAGATCCAAGAAAACGATAAAAATGGGGCTAGTGAACAACAGAAAAAGGCCTCAGAGGAAATGAAGAAGATGTCTGAAATGCTGTCTTCAATGCAGATGGGTATGGAAATGGAGATGTTGCAAGAAAACATCGATGATTTAAAAAATATTGTTGATAATCTTTTGAAGCTTTCATTTCGACAAGAAACCCTTATGAATGACTTTAAAGCAGTTAACCCTAGCGACCCGAGGTTCATTACATTATCAGAGAAGCAACTGGCTATGCAAGATGATGCTAAAATCGTAGAGGACAGCCTTTCTAGTTTAGCAGAAAGAGTTTTTCAACTAAAAAACTTTATATATAAAGAGCTTGACCAAATGAATGAGTCTATGGAGGCAAGCGTTAAAGCTTTAAGAGAAAGGGAAAATAGCAGAGCGATTGGTGAACAGCAATTTGCCATGACTGCTATGAACAATCTCGCCTTAATGCTGGACGATGTATTAGAACAAATGCAAATGCAGATGCAATCTGCGATGGGAATGGGCCAAGAATCGCAAGGCAATCAGCAAAGCCCTAGTTTATCACAAATGCAAGAATCCTTGAATCAAAAAACACAAGAATTGAGCAAGGGTCAAAAAAGCGGAAGGCAGTTTTCAGAACAATTAGGCCAATTAGCCGGAGAACAAGCTAAAATCAGGAAAATGATGGAAGCGCTTGAAAAAAAACTGAGCGGCCAAGAAGGTAAGGAAGACGGTGGCAATAGCGGTAGCATTTCCGAAGAGATGGAGAAAATCGAGGAAGACTTAGTAAATAAACGATTAAATCGACAACTTTTAGAAAGGCAACAAAAAATAGTTACCCGACTTCTAGAATCAGAGAAAGCTAAGGACGAACAAGAGGAAAAGGACGAACGCAAAGGAGAGACTGCAACAGAGTATGAAAGGGAAAGAATTCCCAACGCATTTGAAGATTACATTAAAGAAAAGCAAAGAGAAATTGAGCAGCTAAGAAACGTGCCACCTAATTTCACTCCATATTACAAGAATGAAATAAATAAATATTATAACCGATTAAAATCTAAAGAAAACCTAATACAATGAGCGACATCAGTATAAGTATTCCATCTCTCAGCGAAAACATCAGAATAGTTGAGAGCTTTATTGACAATGCAAAAGAGAAATTTGACCTAGATGATGACATTTATGGCAACATCATGATTGCTGTTACGGAATCCGTCAATAATGCTATTATTCATGGAAACCAAGGCAATAAGGACAAAAACGTATTTCTATCATTAACTATGGAAGAGAACACCATCGTATTTAATGTTTCAGATGAAGGTAAAGGCTTTGACTATAACGCACTTCCTGATCCGACTGCGCCAGAAAACATTGACAAACCAGGCGGTAGAGGAATATTCTTAATGAAAGCACTAAGCGATGAATTAAGTTTTGAAGAAGAAGGCAAGAAAGTAAAACTAAGCTTCTACATCAATTAATGACAAATATTTACTTCTTTAAGGAAGATTACAATATAGATTTAAGAACATTACAAAAGCATAAAAAATGGCTTAATAATGTCGCTAAATCCTATGAGCACAAGATTTCTGAGCTTAATTATATCTTTTGTTCCGATGAATATTTACTTAAAATCAATCTGGAATATCTAAACCACGATACTTATACTGACATTATTACATTTGATCTAAATGATTATTCAGAAGAACAAAACACTGTAGAAGCAGATATATTCATCAGTATGGAGCGAATAAAAGCAAATAGTGCGAGTTTCAAAACAAAGGAAGAAATTGAATTGGCCAGAGTAATGGCACATGGTCTATTGCATATTATAGGATTTAAGGACAAAACCGAGGAGCAGAAAAAAGAAATGAGAATTGCAGAAAACAAAGCAATTGAATTATTATCAGTCAAAAGATGTTCCACGTGGAACATTTGACACAATAAAGAATAACTACTGTTCCACGTGGAACAGTTCAGAATTAATAAAATCAAAATCAGGTGTTCCACGTGGAACACAGAATATAATCTAGTTATGTTTCAAGATTACGACTTAATAGTAGTAGGAGGTGGGCACGCAGGCTGCGAAGCTGCAGCCGCAGCGGCAAATATGGGTTCAAAAGTCCTGTTAGCCACAATGAATATGAATACGATTGCACAAATGTCTTGCAATCCAGCAGTTGGTGGTGTGGCTAAAGGACAAATAGTTAGGGAAATTGATGCTTTAGGCGGCTATTCGGGTATCATAGCAGACAAATCTATGATCCAGTTCAGAATGCTTAATAAATCCAAAGGCCCAGCAATGTGGAGTCCAAGAACACAAAATGATCGAATGCGTTTTGCGGAAGAATGGCGATTGCAGTTGGAAAAAATCCCCACACTTGATTTCTGGCAAGAAATGGTTGCTGGAATAATAGTGGAAAACAATAAGGTTGTAGGTATTGAAACCAGCATGGGTCTAAAAATAAAAGCAGAAGCAGTAGTACTAACTAATGGAACCTTCCTAAATGGTTTAATTCATATTGGAGAAAAGCAATTCGGTGGTGGTAGATCAGCAGAAAGAGCATCTAAAGGAATAACTGAACAATTAGAAGAACTAGGTTTTGAGTCGGGACGAATGAAGACAGGGACCCCTCCAAGAGTAGATGGCAGAACAATTGATTACAGTATAATAGAAGAACAAAAAGGAGACGAATTCCCAGAAAAATTCTCATTTTCTAATCAAACGCAAAGGCTAACAAACCAAAGAAGCTGCCACATAACCTATACAAACCCACTGGTTCACGAAATCCTCGAAAAAGGCTTTGAACGATCTCCAATGTTTAATGGAAGAATTCAAGGCTTAGGACCTAGATACTGCCCTTCTATTGAGGATAAAATCAACCGTTTTGCAGAAAGAAATAGACACCAAATTTTTGTGGAGCCCGAAGGCTGGGATACAGTAGAAGTCTATGTAAATGGATTCTCAACTTCCTTGCCAGAAGATATCCAATACAAGGCAATTAGAGAAATTGAAGGCTTTAAGGATGTTAAAATGTTTCGACCTGGATACGCTATAGAATATGACTTCTTTCCTCCAACACAACTGAAAACTACCTTAGAAACCAAATTAGTAGACAATCTATATTTTGCTGGACAAATTAATGGAACTACTGGATACGAAGAAGCAGCTTGTCAAGGCTTGATGGCTGGTATTAATGCCCATCTAAAAATAAATGAGAAGGAGCCCTTTATCTTATCTAGATCGGAAGCATATATAGGCGTACTGATAGATGACTTAATAAATAAAGGTACAGAAGAACCTTATAGAATGTTCACATCCAGGGCTGAACATAGGATCTTATTAAGACAGGATAATGCAGATACCCGCTTGACTCCCTTGGGACACAAAATTGGATTAGCATCTGATGAACGACTAAAACAGGTAGAAGAAAAACAAGACCATATTGACTCCTTTATTAACAATCTAAAAACTCATAAGGTCAAACCTAATATTGTTAATGACAGATTAGGTGAGATCAACTCTGCTCCTATAAAAGAAAAAACTAATGCATACAGTATTCTTAAAAGACCAGAAATTAGCTTCAAGGAACTTCAGCATATTGAAGATGATTTGAATCAAATGATAAACGGCTTCACCCAAGATGTGATTGAAGCGTCAGAAATTCATATAAAGTATGAAAGCTATATTGAAAAGGAAAATCAAATGATTGAGAAAATGAAAAATCTTGAAGATTTAAAAATCAAAGATTCTTTAGATTTTAATCAGATTCCAGCTTTGTCGGCTGAAGCCAAAGAAAAGCTAAGGAAAGTCAGACCACAGACCTTAGGACAAGCCTCAAGAATAAGCGGTGTTACTCCTGCAGATATTTCAATACTAATGGTTTACTTAGGACGATAGATATGTACGAAAAGCTTGACGAATGCCCAGTTTGTGGCGCTTCTAATTTACGAAACCATAAAGTAATTAAAGATCATTCTGTTAGTAAGGAAAGCTTTAATATAATGATATGCGAGAATTGTAATTTTCAATTTACAAATCCAAGACCAAGTGAAAACGATATAGGAAAATACTATCAATCTGAGGATTATATCTCTCATTCGGATAAAGCAAATTCACCGATTAACCTTCTGTATAAATTGGCCAGAAAATATGCATTAGCCTCTAAAAGAAAGTTAATTAATTCAATAGCAAAACAGAAAAAAGGTAGAATATTAGATTATGGCTGTGGTACGGGTTATTTTCTAGAAACCATGAAAGCTAATGGATGGAAAACCTATGGAATTGAACCTAATGATATTGCACGGACTATTGCTAATAAAAAAACGGCAGTCCATAACAATATCCAAAATCTGAACCTTAAAAATAGAAAGTTTGACGTTATCACCTTATGGCATGTTTTGGAACATATCCATGACATAAACAATACAATTAAAACGCTTAAAACAATTCTTAAAGAGAAAGGTAAGATTGTTGTTGCAGTACCAAATATTGAAAGTTACGAGAATTCAGTCTTTGACGAAGAATGGGCAGCTTATGACGTACCAAGACACTTGTACCACTTCAGCCAGGAAACAATGAAGACCTTGATGTTGAAACACGGCCTCAAGGTGAAAAAAGTCTATCCCATGAAACTGGATGCATACTACATAAGTTTACTTAGCAATAAATATAAATATAATAAAAATAAGTTCATCAATTCTATTATAACTGGCTATAAATCAAATACTTACGCAACAAATCATAACAATAATTTCTCAAGTCTTATTTACGTTATCAAAAAATGATTAAAAAAGTAGCATCCCTTTTAACACTAATTATCGTTTACGCATGCGCAACAGTACAAGGACCCACAGGCGGTGATAAAGACGAGGTACCTCCCAAGTTGTATCAATCAAATCCTGCAAATCAGTCAATTAAATTTAAGGGCCAAGAAATAAAACTGTTTTTTAGTGAGTGGATGAAGCTTGAACAACTTGATAAAGAACTAATTATAACTCCTAGAGAAGATATCAAATATGAAGCAAGCTTAAAAAAACAAGAACTCACTATAGAATTAGAGGAACCACTGCAAGACTCTACCACTTACACCTTCAATTTCAGAAAGGCATTAAAAGATATCACTGAGGGTAACCTATGGCAAAATCCTGTAATCGCCTTTAGTACTGGACCTTACCTTGATTCTTTGCAAATATCCGGGACTGTTACCAAACTTAAAGACAATACAGTAAAAGAAGGCTACATTGTTGGTTTATACACCACTGCTTATGATACTGCTAACTTGAGACAGGGCAAACCGGTATATTTTACCACAACAGATAAGAATGGACAGTATCAAATGAAGAATCTCAGAAACGGTAAATATAGATTATATACTTTTCAAGATAACAACGATGATTTACTAAATAATTCTCAAAATGAAGCCTTTGGTTTTCACACTGAAATCATCGACTTATATGACAGCATAGGAACAATTGATGTTAATACTTACAAAAGAAATGAAGATACTTTACGGTTAAAAAAGTACAGTCCGGTTGGCAAAGACTTCATCATTCAATACAATAAAGGCTTGGTCAATTACCAACTAACTAATCCGAGCGATAGTAATCAATATATTTACACCAATAACATAGAAAATTCAAAATATCTAAAAGTATACAAAGAAAACTTTCCACAGCTCAATTTTGATACGGATTCTACATTGTTAATGGTCAAGGCGACTGACTCTATCGGTTCACAGATAACAGATTCTGTATATTTCAGGCTGAGAGAAAGTAGGTTGACAAATGATACTATAAAGATCATTGATAAACCTAAAGCTGAACTAATCTCTGGAAAACAAGAATTTCTACTAACTCTTTCAAAACCAGTAAATCAGATCATCTATGATTCTATACAATTAAGAATCGATAGCATTCCTATATATACCTTCAGTCCAGAAGACATCGAACAAAACTTCAGTAAAAAACAGATTAAAATAACAACAACAATCGTACAAAGTACAATTGATAATATCATTGATAGTCTATCTGTCAAACATCAAAAATTATTGGCAACTGATTCCCTAAAGGATGATTCACCAGATACAACCATCGTATCAGACACTAACACAAAAAAAGAAGCCATGTCAAGAGATCTCTCAAGAAGAACATCTAATATAGGCGAAAGGCAAGTCAATACTTCTCCAAGCACCTCTGGAAAATTACAACTTTACTTCGGAAAATCAGCCTTCAGGGGTATTGAGAACGATTCCAGTCAGCAAACCGAAGTTTCACTATCTTTCAAGAAAATCGAAGACCATGGGACTATTACAGGAAAAATTATTAATCCTGGTTTTCCCTTTGTTGTCCAATTACTCAATGATAAATATGAAGTCATTGACACCTTAGTTAATCAACATGACTATAAATTCAATTATGTTAAACCTGGAAAATACAGATTAAGGCTTCTGAAAGACATCAATAACAACCAAGTTTGGGATGCAGGTAATGTTTACACATTAGAGAAACCAGAAGAATATATTTTTTTTAATGAAGAAATAACTGTAAAAGCAAACTGGGAAATAATAGACAAAGACTTTGATTTAAGTGTGGATAAGCAAGTGGATAGTAGTGTAAAAAATTAGGGTTTATACACATAACTTAACAAGCATAAATAAGATAGAGGATAAAGTGAATAAGTTAAGATGATAAGTATGAAAAACTGAAACATATCTACAACTTAATCCACAGATTTATTTCACACAGTAGAATACAATTTTTTATTAACATAAATCCAGTTTAATGTTAAGTATTTAATTTTCAAATAAATAGAAGTGGATATCTTCAAATCTTATCTACATATTCTATACAAAGAAGAAAAGATTTAATTAAATTAAGTATTTATCAACATATCAACACGATTAACAATAGATAATAGTTTATATATAATTAAATAATATAATATTACGTGTGTGGAAAAACACATCAGGTTAAAACTTGAAGAAATATGAAATATTGGATCTTCTCATTTTTTTTATTGACTAGCATAATAAGTTATGGACAATCAAACCAAAAGATCGGTTTGGCTAATGCATATTATCAAGAAGGTGAATATGACAAAGCAATTTCAATATATCGAGAGCTGGCAAAAGCACCGCAAAATCTATCTTTTATTCATACTAACTATATTGAGATATTATATGCAAAACAATACAATGATGAAGCCGAAAAGTATTTGAAATCTATTAACAAGATTTTTCCGGCAAATATTAATTATCAAGTTGATTTTGTGGATTTCTACATTACTATAAATGATAGCTCAAAAGCTGAAAAAATTTACCAGCAAATTGAATCGAGAGTCTTAGATAACCTTGGAAACTTAAGATCAGCAGCTCAATATTTTATTAACAAGCAACACAGAGAATATGCCGAACGGCTTTATTTGTCAGCTCGTGAAATAATGCGAGATCCAAATGCATTTGCGATTCAGCTGGCTACATTGTATAGATATACCAACCAAAAAGATAAAATGGTTACTGAGTATTTAAAGTATGCCAATGAAAGGCCAGGGAATTTACGATACGTGAAAAATATGCTGCAACTCTCACTTACAGAGAAAGATGAACTTCATGATTTTGTAGAAAAAATAATGGAGGAGTTACAAAGCAGTAAAGAAAAGGATATGTATTCCGATCTTCTTATTTGGGCAAATTTACAATTAGAAAATTTTTATGGTGCATTTATGCAGGCCAGAGCTATTGATAAAAGAAATCAATTGGAAGGAGAGAATAGTTTGGAAATAGGCGAACTGGCATATCAAAATGAGGATTACGATATAGCTGAAATGATTTTTTCTTATGTGGTGGATAATTTCCCAAATTCTATGAACTACATAAGAGCAAAGCAATTAAAAATTAAAACACAAGAAATAAGAATAAAGAATCACTTTCCCATTGATACAGCCTCAATTCGAAACCTGGTTGTTTCATACAAAAACCTTGTAAATGAGATTGGCCTTTCTCATTATACATTGGAAGCCTACAGACAACAAGCTTTGCTACATGCTTTTTACTTGAATGAACATGATAAGGCAATTAATATGCTTCAAAATGTTATAGATTTCCCAAATGCAGAAAAAGATATTGTAGCCATCGCTAAACTGAATTTGGGTGATATTTATATTATTAAAGAACAGCCATGGGAATCTGTCCTTTTATACTATCAAGTGGAAAAAAGCCATAAAAATGAAAATTTGGGCGAAAATGCAAAATTGAAAAACGCCAAACTATCTTTTTATAAAGGTGAATTTGAATTGGCACAGGAACATTTAGATATTTTAAAAAATGCCACCCGAAGAGAAATCGCTAATGATGCAATGGACCTAAGTATTCTAATAAAAAACAATACTATTTTGGATAGTACGCAAAAGGCGCTTCGCGCCTATGCAGATGTCGATTTATTGCTTTATCAAAATAAGTATTTAAAGGCACAAAGAGCTCTGGATAGTTTAATAGAAGAATATGAAGAACATCCGATTCTTGATGAGTTGCTTTGGCTAAAAGCCAAAAGGGATAAGGAAATAGGGAACTATGCCGATGCGATAAGTTTGTTGGAGAGAATTGCTACAGATATGCCATATGATATATTAACAGATGATGCACTATTCGAAATGGGACTGATTTATGAAGAACTTATTCAAGACCAAAATAAAGCCAAGGAATATTATCAACAATTATTAACAGAGTATCCCGGTAGTATTTTTGTAGCAGAAGCTAGAAAAAGATTCCGCCTGTTACGGGGAGACTTTGTGAATTAAATGAGATCTTTCAATTTTTAAAATAAAGATTGTATCAGCGGATAAATGAATTCTAATTTCCTACCTTTGAATTCTTAATCTTTCATACCCAAAGTTCCTTGTCGTTATTACGTTAATAGGAACAAAAAATCCTATATATGCGATTCGAAGAACTGAATATTATTGCGCCAATTTTGAAAGCGCTTAAAGAAGAAAATTACACTGAGCCTACCTCTATTCAAGAACAAGCTATTCCGCTATTACTTGAGAAAAATGATATCATGGCCAGTGCTCAAACTGGAACCGGAAAAACTGCAGCTTTTGCTATACCCATTTTGCAACATCTGGAAAAAGATCAAGTAAATGCGAAAAAAATTAAGGCATTAGTCCTAACTCCAACTAGAGAATTAGCTATTCAAATCGGTGAAAGTTTTACCAGCTATGGAAAGTATACATCCATAAAAAACACAGTAATTTTTGGTGGAGTAAATCAGAATAAGCAAACCAATGCCATAAAGAACGGTGTGCAGGTTTTAATTGCAACTCCAGGACGATTATTGGATTTAATGAATCAAGGCTTTATTAATTTAAGAGATATTCAGTATTTCGTTTTAGATGAAGCAGATCGCATGTTGGATATGGGTTTTATTCACGATATCAGAAAAGTGATTGCCGCTTTACCACAAAGGAGACAATCTTTATTTTTCTCGGCCACTATGCCCGATGTGATTGTGGAACTTTCGAGAAAAATTTTGAATAACCCTAAAAAGATAGCGGTGACCCCAGTTTCTTCCACGGCTGAAACGATTCAACAATATCTTTATTATACCAATAAATCAGATAAAAAGGATTTACTACTTCACATTTTAAAAGACCCAAAAATGGATCAGGTTTTACTATTTGATAGAACGAAACATGGTGCAGATAGAATTGTAAGGGACCTAAAAAAGAAGAATATTTCAGCAGCTGCCATTCACGGAGACAAAGCGCAAAACCAAAGACAAAAGGCCTTAAATCAATTTAAAGATAAAGAAATACGTGTGTTGGTTGCCACTGATATTGCAGCCCGTGGAATTGATATCGACAAATTGCAATATGTGATTAACTATGATATCCCCAATATTGCCGAGACATATGTCCATCGAATTGGCCGATCCGGAAGGGCCGGGGAGGCAGGAGTTTCTATTTCCTTATGTGAACCAGAAGAAAATGACTACCTGAAAGATATTGAAAAACTCATCAATCAGAAAATACCTGTAGTGAAGAATAATCCGTTTCCACAAACAGATAAACCGATGACCACCGCAGAGAAAAAAGAGTTCGAAAAGGAAAAGCAAAGAAGGAAGCAAGAGTTTTTCGCAAATCGTAAAAAGAAAGGCACTAAGGGAGGGAGGAGATAAATATCTAATTAACCCATTTCTGTTTATAATAATCATTTCTGATTTTGTAATTTTAATTTTCACCTAAAATCCCAAAATGATGCGATCATTCCTTTTTACTGTACTTGCCCTTTGCTCTTCAATTTCAATGGCTCAAGATTTGGTTTCTCCTTTCGAAAAATCCAATGGAACCGAAACAGCTACTTATCAAGAAGGAATAGCTTTCTATAAAGCACTTGCGCAAAAGTTCCCACAAATAGATATGCGAGAAATGAGCAAAACAGATAGCGGAGAGCCCTTGCATTTGGTAATTTTTAATAAATCTGAAAAATTTCCATTTAGTGAGCTACAGGATTCAGAAAAGCCTATTTTATTAATTAATAATGGAATTCACCCAGGAGAATCAGATGGAATTGATGCTTCAATTATGATGTTGAGAAATTGGGCACAAAATTTAAGTCAGCATTCATTTTTGGATAGCGTGATCGTAGCAGTGATTCCGTTCTATAATGTTGGTGGAGCATTAAATAGAAATAGCACAACTCGAACGAATCAAAATGGTCCGAAGTCCTATGGTTTTCGAGGAAATGCTCAGAATTACGATTTGAACAGGGACTTTATCAAAATGGATTCTAAAAATGCATTTGCCTTTGCAGAAATTTTCCATCAGCTTGACCCTGATGTTTTTATTGACACACATGTTACCAATGGTTCCGATCATCAGCATGTAGTGACGGTTCTAACTACTCAAAAGGATAAACTTGGTGGCGAGCTGGGTAAATATTTGGAAGAGGAATTCGAACCCATGATTTTCAAAATGATGGAAGACAAAGACAGAAATCCTATTGAATATGTAAATGTGCATGGTACGACACCAGAAAATGGTTGGAGTCAATTTTGGGATGCACCACGTTATTCAACAGGATATACTACATTATTTCAGACTTTTGGTTTTATGACTGAAGACCATATGTGGAAAGACTATAAAACTAGAGTTGAAAATATATACGATTTTTTAAGTATTGCTTCGAAACTTACTGCTAAAGAAGGAGCTAAAATTCAAAAATTAAAAGCACATGATCGAGATCAAATTCAGCAAGCAGATTCTCTACCCATTATGTGGAAAAACGATAAGGATCAATTTAAAATGATTACTTTGAATGGATATAAAACAAGCTATCCTGAAAGTGACTTGACAGGAAACCCACTATTAAAATATAACAGGGATGATACCTTTGAAAAAGAGGTTCCTTTTTACAACTATTATAAAGCAGAGAAGTCTGTAAAGGTTCCAAATTATTATGTAATTCCGCAAGCTTGGTTTGAAGTGATCAATAGGTTAAAAGCCAATGGAGTGAAGATGGATGCTTTGAAAAAGGATACGGTTTTATCGGTAGAGATCTATCATATTGAAGATTATAAAACGGTATCCAATCCATATGAAGGGCACTATGTGCATTACAATACAAAAGTGAAATCGTCAAATCAAAAAGTAGCACTAAGAAAAGGTGATTATTTGATTGATACTCGTCAAAAAGCAAGAAGATATTTAGTAGAAATTCTAGAGCCAGAGGCACAGGATTCTTTTTTCAACTGGAATTTTTTCGATAGCATTTTACAGCAAAAGGAAGGATTTTCTGGCTATGTATTCGAACAGAAGGCTGAAAATATATTATCGGATATGCCTGAAGAAGAGCAAAACGAATTTTCCAATAAGCAGGAGAATGACTCCTCTTTTGCATCCAGTAATTATGCTCAATTAGATTGGATTTTCAAACGATCAGAGCATTACGAAAAATCTCATAAAAGATACCCTGTATACAGGTTAATGGCAGAATGAAAAATATCTGGCAAAATCCTTTCTTTAAAGTCGGGCTCTCTACTCTGGCGGGAATGTTAACAGGATACTTTTTACATAATATTTCATTGTTCACCGGAATTGGGTTTGCGCTGGGTTTAGGCTATTTTTACATTAGTAAATCAAATGGCTAGTAGCAAGAGAACGTATATTGAATCCATTTCAATATTGGGCTTGAATGCTGGAGCATCTCAACAAGAGATAAAAGAATCATATCGAAATTTAGCTAAGCAATATCATCCTGATATTTATAAAATAGATGGTGGGGCAAAATTTAAGGAAATAAACTCTGCTTATCGATTTCTAAAAAGGTATCCTGATCCTCCAACGCAAGACGAAAATGAGTCTGTTCATTCTAATTCACAAAAAGATTATGAAAGGAGAAAGAGAGCGTATCATCAAAGGCAAAAATCTAAAAAAGCGAAAGCGCAAAAAGATGAGATGTTTAAGTGGTTGTTTGTAAGGTTGAAGCTTTTCGTTTTTATAATTCTAGTTTTTAATATACTTCTCTTGATTGATTTCTGCCTACCTAAAGTATCTGAACCAGTAAAAATCGATGAAATAGAAACGGTAAAAGCTTTTTCGCGATATGGATCAGGGACAACGAAACCAAATACTGATTACATTTATAGAGCGGAATTAAATAATGGGATGACTTTTAGGTTTGGAAAGGAAGAAATAGCAAAGATAGAAATTGATGATACACTTGTCTTAAAAAGAAGTATGATATTTAAGCAAGGAGACTTCTTAACAAATAATAAAAAAACCGTCACAATCTACAGTGAATATAGCGTTTTCAGAGTTTTTGGATTTTTGATACCCACAACAATTTTGATACTACTAGCTTATTTATACTACGTTAAAAATAATGAATATAGGTTAACAATATTTTTAATTGCAGCATTGATATTCTTGATTCAATTTGTTTTGCTTTTATAATAATATTTTTATCACAATATTTATACTTTTATAAAGTAAGAAACTGTGATTTGCGTTTAGGATTGGATGCATTTATGGTTTTTGGTTATTTAATGCAGATTAGCATAACCTTTTTTTAAAGGGAAATATTATGTCTAGAAGATTGCAAAAAAGAGTAAATGGAGGACTAGCCATTTATTTCGGTATTGGCAGCTTAATCACCACAGTAATATGCTTGGTAGCATTATTGGTTATGGCATACAAAACATCATTTCAAGGAGCTGAAAACACATGGGGAGTTTTTGCAATGGTGATATTTCTTATGGCTCTTTCTGGTACTTTGGCTTATGTACTTTTAAGGGTAGGTTATGAGGAAATTGAAAGCTAAGTATTATTTACGGGTCGGTCACTTAAATAATAATGCGCAGCATCTGACAGTTTATGATTGATTTTCTTTACAGGAATCATTGACAGTCGGAGTTAAAATACATTCCGTTTTTTGCTTATTCTTTTCTGGGAAAAGCCTTCTAAGAAAATCGCAGAACATCAATCTTGTCGTTAAGTAAATATTGAATCAGGCTCTAATGAAAGATGAGCTAACAGATTAACTTCTGTTTAGTGCTAAATCCCTTTTAATTTGTGTATAATCTAAAAAGTATATTAATCTAACACTCAAGTTTTGCTGGTGCATGGTAGATAGTACGTTTCTGAAATTATCTGAAAAATTCATATCCACACTTTGGTTTACTTCTTGAACGGCATCCTTCCATACGACATTTACAAAACTGCCAGGGGCAATTTGCCAGGAATAAACAGCGTCAATATTGAAGACATTAAAGTTTGTGTCATGCTTTTCGTAATTATCAGAAGTCAAATCTTTCCCTGAATAGGCGATAGGCTCAATGTCTCCTTGGGCATTTAAGTTAAAGTAATTAAAGTAATCTACTTTATTCCAATAATGTCGTAATCGGAAATTGAACCCCATTTTATTGTTGATAGTATAGTTGATTCCCAAAACATTGGACATCACATCAATATCCCTTTCTCCAAAGATAACTTGCGATACAGTTCCTTCATCATTTGTGAAATGCTCAGCAAACCCGATAGAACTAAACTGTTTGTTGAAATTAAAACCGTAATCAACAGAAAACTGATCATTTAATCGATATCGAGGAGAAATGTTCACCCAATAGTCAAACTGATCTCTATCTGGAGCATTCCAAACACCGACAGAAATATTACTCATAAGCGCCTTTCTACTGTCAGATGAATACCGGAAGTTGGTACTATAATTCCAGGTCCTGAAATATTTGGCACCCTGTACCCGAGGCTCAAAATAATCAAATGATTTAGCGGGACGGTAATTCAAATTCACAGAAAAAGTCTGAAAATCCTTTGTCTGGGCCCACCATTGATTCCAAAGAGAGAAATTTTGATATAACTTGGGCTCATATAGTTCACTGTAATCAGCTCCGGCCCATATTCTATATTGATTAAAAAGTGGAGTGGGTTGAAATTGATTATAGCCGATTGAAGCAAAATGAGATATCTCGTTGGGGTTTCGTAAAAATCCCATATCATTAGGATTGTAGCTATCACTTTCAACATTTCTCCCGACTTCAAACTGATATTTACCACTTATTTTTGCAAAGGATGCATTGTACTTATAACCATCTTCTACAAATCCTTCGGGATTTTGTATGTTATTGTAGGCTCCAAAACCTTCAATTTGGTAAGTGTTGCTTTTATCTCTTAGTCTAAAATCTGAACCGATTACATTAGCATTATGACCTCCATCAAAACGCTGAACGTTTGTGTTAATCAAACTGATGTTGCTATTGTTTTTCAAGCTTTGATCGACTACCATAACATTGAAATTCGTAAGGTCATCAACTTGCTCCAATCTTTTGCCTTTGCTCTCTTTATCGTAGACTTCAGCAAATGTTCTATTGGTGACCGCATTGAAAAAGCCAATTCCTAATCCACTTTTTGTTCTGCCAGTAATTTTTGAAGCATTTAACAATGGTGCTTCGGAAGGTCTATTGATAAGGGAATCCGAATCTTGCAGATCTACGGAACCGAATGACTGTCCAACTCTACGAGAATAGAACAAGCCCCCTTTATTAAACAGCTCAGTACCTTCTGTAAAAAAGGCTCTGTTTTCCGCATATTGAACTTCAAAAGGACCGAGGTTGTAAACTAGATTATCAGAAACAGTTTGGCCAAAATCTGGGATCAAAGTCATATCTAAGGTAAAACTTTCGGTTAAACCATATTTTAAATCCATACCGCCTGTAATGTCCATACCGCTTTCAGCACCTCTTTTATTGTAATAGGCAGTGATGTATGGAGAAACCGATAATCTTAATGGAGGTTTTATTCCCTTCAAACCTTTTAAAACGCCTGATTGATTCACTAATCCATCAACAGAATTGTCCACATAATTCCAATAGGAAGTTTCGTTCTTGCTTTGGATTTTACGCATGAAATTAACATTCCAGTCTTGATTTTGATTTTTTGGAAAACGAATAGCAGAATATGGAATTTCCATTTCAACTTGCCAACCGTCTTGCGTTAGTTTTGCTTCGCTTTTCCAAACAGCATCCCAATTGTAATCACTTCGACCTCTATTGATAAATATATCAGTTTGAACACCAGCTGCGCTAACTTTTAGGTAAAATGCGTTTTGTCCGTTCTGGTATGTATCTAAAATGACACCAAATTGATCGGCATTTCTATTGTCATCATCTCTAATTCCCAGTTCTTGTCTGATTGGCTCACCACTAGTATCTACCATTCTGGCAGAAATGTAAATTCCGAAATCAGTATAAGCGGTTTTGATATAAGTTTTTTGATCTGATTTAGCTCCATTTTCTGGCACAAATGTGATGAAATTGGCTTCAGTTTCTGTGATATCTTGCCAAAAAGCATCCTCTAAATCACCATCAATGGAGGGTGTAAGTTTTTCCACAAATTGGGTCTCCATTTCCCGGAAAGCTTTTTTTTCTTTTTCTTTTGCTGAAATAGTTACACTTGAGAAAACTAGAAAAATGAAGATAACAGATAATTTTTTATACATCCTGTATGGCTACTTTATAGAATTATTAACCTGACACCCAATGTTAACACATTTTTGAAGAACAGGATGCCGGAATTACATCAATCCAAATTTAAATAGATAGACGGTATGTTACGCTGTGCAATAACTGAAAAGCATACAGGCCTAATGAATCTCAGTATTAGACAAAGTATAGGATTAAATAAACAAAAAATTAATGAATCATTTCGTTTTCAATGAAGACAGACGGTTGATTCAAGAAAACGAGTTCAATTTTTTTGTCCGCCTGCATTCTTCTATAGTTTAATACTTCTTCAATTAAGTTTTTGGACTGCCTTCCATTATAAATAGTCCAATAAACAATAATGAATAATTCAGTATCTTCACTGATCTTTTCACTGAAAGGCTTGCCTGATAAGTCTTTAAAATAGGGAGAAACATTTGACAACCTTAGTTCTCTCTGATATTTCTTAACCGATTTATCTTTAGGAGGATATTGATCAAACGTACCTTCATAATTCCATTTCCAATTATTATCTACTCTTTTTGTTGTGCAGTTTAGTTGATATGACAATAGACTATCAGATTGATCAAAAACCATTAATTGATGCCATTGGTATAAATCATGGGTGAGTCTTTTATTGTCACTTTCGTAACTATATATCTCATCACTATAATTTTTAGTATCCATTATGTAAAGTGACTCTTGTGGAATACCCCATTCTGATGCATAAGCTTTGATGGTTTCTAGGTTTCTCACTTCATCTGGAAGATATCCATATTTTTCTTCGGCATCGATTTTTCGTTGCTGAGCAGATTTACAGGAAGTAAGAAATAGAATGGTAAGGATGAGAAATGATAAGGTTGAGCTCTTCATTTTTATGGTTCTTTGAATTTATTTATAATTGAAAATTATGATGCAGAGAAAACTGCAATTGAGTTTTGCTAAAACCAAAGTTCAGGGTCTGCTCCATAATTCCTAATTGCACTCTTGTATTGTCTTTCCAAACATAGCCCAACCCCCCATAAAGTCTGTTTCTATCAAAATATTCAATGTTTTCCATTTTTTCTCCATTGATAAATACCTCATTATAAATAGGAATGTAAAACCCACCGGGAGCAAATTTTTTAGAGGTCAGCGGTATATTGATAAATAAAGCATAACGAAACCTGGTTCTGAAATCTTGTCCTTCTACAAAGCGTTGTTCATATCGAAAACGGTGATTCAGTGATGCTAAAGAAACATTTTGCTTCAACAAGGCCTCTTGATATATTCTGTTTTCAGCCACTGGGTTATTCGGTTCACCTACAGCTTGAGTGGTAATATTTCCATAACCAAAAGTGAAAGTGGCTGAACCATCCTTCAGATGATAGCGGACGCCAGTTCTCAATAGTAATTGCTCTAAATCACCAATGAAATTATGATTTCTGTATTGAGCTTCTGCATGAATTCCAAACTGGCTATCTTCAAATTCAAAGCCTCCGAAATACATATACCATGCTCCTAAATCAGGATCATCTTGAGCGAAAACTGTTGAAAAAGAAGACATAAAAAGCACTACAGTGACAATTCTAAAAATCATACTATTCAATTTGAAAAGTTAAAGTACTTGCAAAAATATAAGTAGGGCAGCTATTTGCAAGTGTTTTTCAACGAACGGAGTTGACATTAGTTTTAACGCGATACAATGATTTCGATGCTGTAATAAATAAATACTCAAAATTTTCACCTCCAAAACACACATTGGCCGTCCATTTTTCAGGGATGTCAATGTGTTGAAGAAAATGACCATCTCTATCATAAATATCGATCCCCTCGCCTGTCAGATATAAATTACCGTTAGCGTCTAAAGTCATGCCATCAGAGCCTTTTTCAATAAAAAGCGTTTTACTTTCCAGTTCGCCTTCAATATTGATTTTGTAGCGATAGGTTTTATTGGCTCCAATATCAGCCACAAACAATAAATTTTCTTTGGAATTTCCGACCACTCCATTGGCTTGCATTAAGGTGGAATCCAATAAAATAGGATTTCCATTTTTCAATAGAAAAATGGATTGCGGTCCAACCGTATCATGTTCGTTTACCCAATAGGGTCTTTGGTAAATTGGATCCGTAAAATATAGGTTTCCATTTTGATGCACCCAAACATCATTGGGGCCATTGAAATTGACTTCACCGGAAGGGTTTAAAACTATTTCCTTTTCACCATCCAAAGAATATTTCCACAGTTGATTTTTTCCATCGGCACAAGCCCAAAGGTTTTGTTTATCATCAATATACAAACCATTGGATCTCCCGGAACGATCAGAAAATATGCTCAAGTTTCCAGCGATGTCATATTTATAAATCCGATTATTCGGTTGGTCGGTAAAATAAAGATTTCCAACTTTATCTGATGTCGGGCCCTCGGTAAAACTAAAGCCATCAGATACTTTCTTGATTTCTGCATCATCAGAAATGGTTTTTTTTGATTGCTGATTACAAGAAATAGTTAAAAACACGAAAATTAATAAGAGTGGAATTTTCATATAATCCATCATTTTGTAACAATTTGCGTAATTTAATACTTTTAAAAGAAAGCAATAAGAATTCAATACAATAAGCAGATGAAAATATATTTCAATTCAATGATTACTATATTTATTTTAGTGCTCACAGCATGTGGACCCAACAATAAAAAGTCAGAAAAGAAATCTGAAACTCTTGAACAAAAAGCGGAAGTTCAAAAAGAGATCCAAAAGAATAATATCATTTTCTTTGGAAATAGTTTGACAGCAGGATATGGAGTAGAGGCTGAAGAAGCTTTTCCAGGTTTAATCCAGAAAAGGTTGGATTCTTTGGATTATGACTATAATATTATCAATGCTGGAGTAAGTGGGGAAACCACTGCCAGTGGCCTATCCCGTGTGGAGTGGGTTGTAAAACGTCAGCCAGTCGAAATATTCGTTTTGGAATTAGGTGGAAATGATGGCTTAAGAGGAATTAAACCTGAGGAAACGAATAAAAACCTTCGTGCGATAATTGATAAAGTAAGAGCAATTCACCCTGAAATAAAGGTTTTGCTGGCTGGCATGATGGTTCCACCCAATATGGGACAAGCCTATGCAGAAGAGTTTCAAAAGGTATTTCCTAAAATAGCTGAAGATAAAGAGGTGAACCTTATTCCTTTTCTATTGAAAGATGTAGGTGGAGAAGCAGATTTAAACCAGCCAGATGGAATTCACCCAACACCTGAAGGCCATAAAATTGTAGCCAAAACGATTTGGAAGTATTTGGAGCCTTTGATTTAAGTCATTATCAAAGCCATCAAAACGGAGACAACCATTAAGAAAACGAGCATAACAATAATGCTTATAAGCCGAGACTTTCTTTTTCTTTTGGATCGGAAGTTTTGAATTTCATTGAAGTCAAAATTACCACGACTCCTTTTTACTCCCATCTTCTGTGAAGAATAAGGGTTGCTATTCATTGATTTTCGCTTATTTCTTAAAGCACGGTTTTGCTTAAATGAGTCACTAGCCTGCCTACTAAATCCAATTCCACCAGTCATTGTCTTTTATTTTAAAAGGTCTCTATTTACTAATATAGGGATTCTTAAGAATAATAGCCGGCTTAAAGCTTCTTAAAAATGTTAATTAAAAACATTAAAGACCGCAATTCTGAATTAATTGCTACGTTCTAATGCCCGATAGAATGAAATTTCTTATTTTCGCCTCTACTATAAAAAATCAATTATTTATGATGTCATACCAAAAGATTAACAACATCAGTGGTTGGATTATTTTCTTAATCGCTTCTGCCGTTTATATCTTCACTTTAGAGCCGGTTGCCAGCTTTTGGGACTGTGCAGAATTTATAGCCAGTGCTTATAAATTACAAGTTCCGCATCCTGCTGGTGCCCCAATGTTTCTTTTGATTGGGAGAATGTTCTCCATGTTTGCAAGCAGTGATGTGGAATCAGTTGGTTTTGCGGTAAACTTGGTATCTGCTTTAAGTAGTGGGTTTACCATTCTTTTTATGTACTGGTCCATAAATATATTATCCCATAAAATAATGAAGATAAAAGTGGGCGAGGCCAACACTGGGCAAATGATCAAAATTTTTGCTGCAGGTGCTATTGGAAGTTTAGCGTTTACTTTTTCGGATTCTTTTTGGTGGTCTGCTGTAGAAGCAGAAGTTTATGCCATGTCTTCATTCTTAATTGCCTTAGTTTTTTGGGCCATGTTGAAATGGGATTTAATTGAAGATGAGTCTGCAGAAAATAGATGGCTAATTTTAATTGCCTATATCATTGGAATCTCCATCGGGGTTCACTTATTGAACATAGTCGCGCTTCCTGCTTTAGGTTTGATTTACTATTTCAAAAAGTATAAAAATGTAACCTTCAAGGGAATCTTTTTTGCACTACTTATCAGTAGCGCTATCCTGATCGTGATTTGGCAGTTTATTATTTTAGGTGTACCTAACTTAATTGGTAAGTTTGAGATTTTCTTTATTAATTCTATCGGACTACCTTTTGGTTCTGGAGCTTTAATTTTTGCGTTACTTTTAATTGGCGGACTTTCTTATGGTATATACTATGCTATAAAAAACGAGAAAGTTACCCTTCATACCTTCTTATTGGCGTTTACATTTATTTTGATTGGCTATTCGTCTTACTTTATAGTATTAATCAGATCGAACTACAATCCTCCAATTGATCAAAATAATCCCGAAAATGTAATGACCTTATTGTCTTATTTAAATAGAGATCAATATGGGTCAAGACCTTTAGTTCATGGACAATATTTTGATGCAGAGGTTGTTTCGCAAGACCGAGGTGATGCCGTCTATAGCAAAGGAGAGGAAGAATATGAAGTAACGGATTACAAAATCACGACACAACATGACCCTAGTAGGACGACTATTTTTCCTAGAATGTACAGTGGAGCACCGGGCCATGCAGAGGAATACAGAAGGTGGACGGGCTTACGTCAAAATGAAAAACCAAATTTTGCAGATAACATAAAATTTTTATTCCGCTACCAGCTTGGACATATGTATTTCCGTTATTTAATGTGGAATTTTGCTGGCAGAGAAAGTGACATTGAAGGGGCGGGTTGGAAAACCATGTTTCAGGATACTAGCGAAATGCCTGATATCATGAAAGAAAACAAGGCGCGTAATAATTTCTATATGCTGCCTTTCATTTTAGGTTTAATTGGAATTTTCTTTCAGTATAGAAAAGATATAAAAGGATTCAGTGTAGTAGGGCTTTTCTTTTTCTTAACGGGAATTGCACTAATTCTTTATCTGAATTCACCGGCTACCGAACCTAGAGAAAGAGATTATATTTATGCCGGTTCGTATTATGCTTTTGCTTTTTGGATAGGCTTTGGAGTATTGGCAGTTGCATCTTTATTGGAAAGAGCCATCAAAAACCCTAAAGTTGCGGGCGCAGTAGCCGGAGTTGTTTGTTTGATCGTTCCTGGCATTATGGCTTCTGAAGGTTGGGATGACCATGACAGATCAGACCGGTATTTTTCAGTTGATGCAGCTAGGAATTATTTAGCTTCCTGTGAGCCAAATGCAATTTTGTTTACTGGCGGTGATAATGATACTTTCCCCCTTTGGTTTGTTCAAGAAGTAGAAGGTTTCAGGACCGATGTCCGGGTTATTGTATTAAGCTACTTCAATACAGACTGGTACATTAATCAAATGCGTCAGAATGCTTATGATTCTGAGCCTTTGCCAATAACACTTAGTGAGGAGCAAGTGGCACAAGGAGGCAAGAATGATTTCTTACCTTATATGGCAAATGCAGGAATTAAAGGAGCTATTCCAATTGACCGATATCTAAGTTTAATCCGAAGCAACAATAAAAGTTTAGAGGTGCCAACATCTGTGGGAAGCTATAATATGTTGCCGTCTAAGCAATTGAGCTTAAAGGTGGACTCTGCTCATGTCAGAAGTTTAGGAATAATCCCAGATGATAAGGCAAATATGATGGTGGATAGAATGGTGTGGAATGTGAAAGGTAATGGGTTGGAGAAAAAGGACCTTATGATTTTGGATATCATGAATGAAAATAATTGGGAAAGACCAATTTACTTCAATACTACCTCCTTGAATGGCATCAAAATGGATCTTCGTAAATACGTGGTACAAGAAGGACTGACTTATAGGTTATTGCCGATAGAAAGAGATGATGTGCAATCCGAATTTGTGAATACTGAGGTGATGTACAATAATTTGATGAACGATTTCCATTTCACAAATACAACAGATCCTGATGTTTATTACAATGAAAATTACAGAAACTTCTTTTTAAATCATCGGTCTGTTTATACGGCTTTGGCTAAATCATTGGTGGCTGAAGGCGATGAAAAAAGAGCGCTTGAAGTAGTTGATTTTATTATTAAAAAGGTTCCAAATGAGGTTGTACCTTTTGATATGACCGCCTTAGATTATATTCAAGTTTACTTGGCTACTGGGAATGAAGAAAAAGCCAATGAAATAATCAATATTTTATGGGAGCAAAACTTTGAACAGTTCCAGTATCTTGTGAACAATGAATTAATATATATGGGCCGAGAAAGACAAATTAGCTTTGCCATTTTAAGTCAGATAGTTCAAATTATGAGACAATATGGAATGAATGAACAAGCTATAGAATATCAAGATCAATTAAGGGTACTTTACGAGAGGATGTAAGGCTTTATGAAGACGGATAAAAATAGCTCACAAATATTTGTGGGCTATTTTTTTGACTTATTTATTTTATAAAAAGCAGATTATTAGCTTTTCCCAAATTAGATTAAGAATATTGCGATTCAATTTCTAGACTATGGCAGGATTTCAAAAAAGACCTAAACTAAACGATAAAGATTATATTTTCGGCACCCGTGCTATCCTTGAGGCTATTCATGCTGGTAAGGAGATGGATAATATTTATATTGATAAAGAAGTCCGAAATGAATTGGTAGGTGAGCTGATGGATTTGTGCAAAGAACAAAAAGTACCTTTCACAAAAGTGCCAATTGAAAAGTTGAATCGTATCACGATGAAAAACCATCAAGGTGTAATAGCCATGGTTTCTGCAGTGAGCTACGCCTCTTTAGACAATGTCATTAACGAAGCATATGCAAAAGGGAAAGACCCATTGATTTTGATTTTGGATAGAGTGACAGATGTACGGAATTTTGGAGCGATTGCTCGATCAGCGGAATGTGCGGGAGTAGATGCCATAGTAATTCCATTTAAAGGAAGTGCGCAAATCAATTCTGATGCGGTAAAGACTTCAGCAGGGGCTTTGCATTATATCCCGATTTGTAGGGAAAACAGTTTGAAAAACACCGTGGAGTACTTGCAAAAAAGTGGACTACAGGTAGTTGCATGCACCGAAAAAGGGACTGATTTAATTTATGATACACCAATGAATCAGCCTTTAGCTATTGTTCTTGGTTCAGAAGAGGATGGGATCAGCAATGATTTAATAAGAACCGCTGATTTTCTGGCTAAAATCCCTATGAGCGGTAAAATAGCCTCCCTTAATGTTTCTGTTTCTTGTGCCATCGCAGTATTTGAAGCAGTCAGACAAAGGAGTGCAATTAATGATTAATAATTGATTAATAATTGATGAATAAAGTCAATTATTAAATTTTTATTTAATTGAATAATGATCAAGCTTTAATAGAGAATAATGATTCTATCTGAAGCCCAATATATCTAACCATCAATTATTAATTTGTAATTTCTAAATAATCTAGTTGTCTTTCATCTTGATTTTTATAGTGGGCTTATCTAACTTGTCCTTATTTCCAGTTTCGGTTTGCGACTTGGGCTCTGGTAATTGAAGTTGTTCGTCCAATATCTCTTCTGTAATCATACGGTTATTGATTTGGCTGGCATAGCTTCTTCCTTTTTTCTCACCATAATCTACAAATGACTTTCCAGCCCATTCATGAGCTAAAAACAAATCTCCCAATATCTCATATCCGATCGCAATATTATATGCCATTCTTCCACTTGCTTTGGTATCAGAGGATTTTTTTAAACCTGCCTTCCATGTTTCTATAGCCGACTCCCATTGATTAACGCTGGCTTGTCTAGCCCCTTTGCTTAGATAGGAATTCTTTTTAGGTTTTGTATAATAGCTTCTGGATATTCTAACGGGCATAGGAGCAATTTTACTAGCATAGGTATTGCCAACGGATTGAGCTAAGTATTTAGTGGCTTGCGACTTACTAACTAATTGAGCTAATGCCTCTTTCAAGCTAGTAGCAGAAGCCTCCCAAGTTTTATTTTGAGTATATATATCTTGATCTATTACGGTTCTGTTTTTTGCATCATACAATCGAACACCAATTCTAGTATTTCCAACCCCCTCAGCAAAAAATTCTGTATATTCTTCTTCTACTTTTTTGCCATCAGCATCTTCCACAGTTCTGGTGTTTTTCCTTTTGCCGTTGGTAATGATAAAGTTGCTGTCAAAGATTTCAATAGCCAATAAGGCATCAGTATTATATTTTCTAGTCAACTGATCAACTTGCCTCCAATCCAATGGATCAGGAAATGAGCCTAAAATATTTTGACCTCTTAGTTTTTCGGATGCCAAGACCACATCAAAACGAGGGGAAACCCTTAAACTATTCTGTAAACTAGAGAACATAGCCATTACTCCATCTTGATCCTCATTTATTCCTTCACCCGTAATAATTCCCTCAATTACACCTATGGCATCTCGTTCATAAGCAGTTCGGTCCACTAAGGTAATCGATTGGATTTCATTGGGTATATTAATATCAGCGGGCCTTAAGGTGTTAATGGAAACTGACTTCATGCAAGATGAAAACCCAATCGCTACTAAAATCATGAAAATGGAATACTTCCTCATAAAAATTGATTTTATTTCAACAAATCTCCGTTGAACAGAATAAATTTAATCAAATCCCTATAAATTAGCTTTATGTCTGTCAAAAATTTCTTTGCTCCCGAAGAGGTACCTATTCAAAGAGTGCAGTTTGCCGGATTAATATTTGATATCTTGCGATTAGATAAAATACATCGTGGTGCCTCTGGTAATAAATTTTTTAAACTCAAGTATAATTTTTTAGAAGCGGAGCTAAAAGGCTTCAAAAACATATTAACATTTGGTGGTGCTTTTTCAAATCATGTTGTAGCAACTGCTATATCTGCTAAAGCTTGTGGTTTTGAATCGATCGGTGTAATTCGAGGTGAGGAGGTAAGCAATCCCACCTTAAATCTTGCCAAAAAATATGGAATGGAACTCCACTTTATCAACCGAGAGGAATATAGAAACAAAGACAATCCGGATTTCACCAGCATGTTAAAGACTCGGTTTAATGAGCCGTACATAATTCCAGAAGGTGGTACAAATGATAAAGCGATTGTAGGCACAGCAGAAATACATGATTTTATTCCGAAGCATTATAATTTAATAAGTGCCTGTTTTGGTACAGGTGGGACCTTGGCGGGTTTAATACAGGGAAAATCAGAGCATCAAAAAGTATTAGGCATTTCAGTGCTAAAAGGGGATTGGGTCAAGGAGGAACTGAGCAATTTAACAAATAATAATAGACATGATTGGGAGTTGATGACTCAATATCACTTTGGGGGCTATGCCAAATGGAAGCCAGAATTAGTTGATTTTATTACTGAGTTTTATGAGAAAACGGCTGTACCCCTTGATCCAATTTATACGGGCAAAATGATGTACGGATTAATGATGGAGTGGAAGAAAGATAATATTTCTTCTGATGACCATATTTTAGCTGTCCACTCAGGAGGACTGCAGGGAATTGCGGGTTTTAATGAACGCTTTGGTTTTGATTTGGTGGATAAATAGAACTTTTAATATAAAGATTTTGAATTGAGACTCAATGGCTTACATTTGTAGTTTGAAAAACTGTACATATGAAAAAATCTTTACTATTATCCTACGCAATTCTGCTTATTTATTCATTGTGTTTCACTGTTAACGCTCAGGTTCAAGAATGGCAAAGTATCCAAAATTTTCCTGATTCACGTTCAGGAGCCATAAGCTTCGTGATAGGAGATACTGCTTATGTCGGAACGGGCTATAACGGAACAAGTCATTTAAATTCATTTTATAAGTATAATGCTGATGATGGCAACTGGAAAACTATCAATGATTTTCCGGGAGTTGCTAGGGAGAATGCAGTTGCCTTTGTAGCTGATGGCAAGGCATATGTAGGAACGGGTACCGATGGGGCTACTCAATTAAAAGATTTCTATGAATATGATCCATCAACTGGAAATTGGTCACCTATTTCAGATCTACCTGGAGAAATTAGAAATGAAGCTTCAAGCTTCAGCATTGATAATAAAGGATATGTTGGTTTAGGCGGAAATGGTACCGGATCGCTGAATGATTTTTATGAGTTTGATCCTGCTACTGAAAGTTGGACTACTATTGCATCATTACCCACTGAGGAAGCAAGAAGTAGAGCAGTAGGTTTTACTGCAAACGGCAAGGGCTATATAGCTTCAGGATCAGGAAGCATGCAATTTACAGGAATGTATTCTTATGATCCTGCAAGTGATAGCTGGACAGAAGAAATTTTTGCAGACTCAAAATTAAGCAGTTTACAACAAAACACAGCTTATACGGATGAGGATGGCTTGGTGCATATTTTAAAATCAGGATTTACAAAAGAGCAAGTAATTATTGATCTAACGGACAATTCTTTAACAATAGGGGCTTCATCTTTTGAAGATGAGATAAACCGTGGAGTAGTGTTTTATTTAGATGGTAAGGCTTATGCTGGAATAGGGTTAGTTTATGATCAATTTGGAAATGGGGTTGAGAAAAATGATTTTAGAAGGTTGGTGACTATTGAGCCGCCTGAGGCGCTAATTAATTTGCGAAAAGCTAATACCTCTCCGACCACAATTAGATGGGACTACAATTATGATGATGAAGATGGTTTTATAATATACCTGTCAGAAGGAGACAATAATAACTATGAGGTTGAAGATTCTATTTCTGCCTACACTACCAGCTCGTTATTTTATACATTTGATACTTTGAAGCAAGGAGTTAGGCAATATGTTAAAGTTGCTACTTATAACAAAGGGGGTGTTACAGAATCTGAGGAATTAAGCTTTTATTCAATATATAATACAGGAAAGCTAAACACACCAGAATTGATAAATGTAATTGAGAGAAAAGATGATTCATTAAGTTTTAGAATGAATTATTTTGTCTTAAATCATGATGTTACATCAGAAGCTATTATAGAAATAAGTTATGATGGATTAAATTATCAAGCATTTGATAGTGGTAGGGTTTATAGCTCCGATACAAGTATAATTCAGCACTATAAGCCCAAATTTTTAGAAGATAAAGAAATATTCTATTTTAGAACTAAAACCATAGCAGACAACAGAGAGGATTCGGATTATTCTAACGTTGTGGAATTTAATACAGAAGAGTTGAAGCCGATGGCTCCTTTTATTTCTTACAGTAGAGAGAAATATGGTGGGGATCGTTTTCGATATGTATTAAAGTTTAATTTTTATAATCATGTTGATAGTATTAAACTTATAACTAATAAAAATGATAGTATTAAAAATTCTGAATATTTAGAAGGATATCAATTGAAATATGAAACTAGTAAACAAATTTATTTATATCCAAAAGAATCCATGGAAGTATATGCGGTAAATAAAAATATATTTGGAATAGATACGTCCAATCATCTTATGTTAAAAGCACCAATTTTAAGTCCCAAATTTGGCAATTATCTGTTAACCAGTACTAAAGCCATCGAATTTGATTTCTTATCAGTTATCAAAGATTTTAAAGGCTATAATATTATAGAAAGGGCAAAATCAGAAGGAGATTTTGAAATAATTGACACTGTTAAGCTTAATGGAAATAATTACAAAATAAATTATATTGATTCTAATGTAGAGCCTAACGCTACATATACATATAGAATGAGGAATTATGATGGTGAATCTTTATCCTTATATAGTGAACCGATGTCAGTAACTAGTCAAAAAACTGCTTCTTGGGACTCATTTAGAGAAAAGTCACTTGGAGCCCTTACTGACTCTCTGGAACATTATGAAATAACTAATATTGATTATAATGATAGTAAGCTATTTTTTGTTTCTACTTACACAAAAAAAGCCTTTTATTTTGATTTAGATGAAGATGAACTTGTAAGCCTTCCAGATATACCGCTAGAAAGTAAAATGACTGCTTTTTCAGAAGTAACATTTTTAAATAATAAAGCATATTATTTTACCCCTAAAAAAGAAGATGGAACTGTAGTAAAATCTGTTTTCATATACGACAAAGCAGATTCCGTTTGGACGGAAGATACTTATACTAATCTTGAACAAGTAAATTATGCAACCCACATTAATGATAGTTCTTTACTATTAATGGTAAAAAACATGTCCTTTTCAGGACTGGAAGAGGCAGTACAGTTGAATATTGATTCAAAAAAATTAAACCCTTTAGGAAAAGGTTTTGGTAATCGAGTTACGTATATCCGAAACCTTAACGACTCATTGCTAGTTTTCAATAAAGCAAACAATGTTTATTCAATCGACAGTAATATTGAAAACGTATCTAAACTGGATTTGAGTACTCAAAATGTTTTATATAAAAATTCAATTACTAAAATCAATAGTGAATTCATCCAGCTATATAATGGAAGAATTTACGATCTTGATTTTTATAATCCCCCTTATTTATATGAAAAAGAAGTGGCCAGAGTAAATGATGATTATGAACCTACTAGCCTAGTTTTTTCATATCAAGATACGTTGGTTTACATGCAGCAATATAGCCAAGAAGGAAGATGGATAAACAATTTTAATTATAAGAATGAGGGCGGACTCAATCCTTTGGTCGGTTTTAATGTGGATAGTGTCGGCTATGAAACATTTGAAGTGAGTTGGGCAGACTCTCCCGATGAGGAAGCATATGTCGCAGAATGTTATGAAATAAATATTTCTAGTAAAACTAAAAATTATATAAGTTTAGATACAATAGCTCAAAACTCTACTAAATTTAAGTTTAATGGTCTGAGACCTTACAATCGTTATGTTTTTAGAATCTTCCCCATTAGCGGAGATCTTGAAGGTGATGCTGGCGGTATTTATACCAGGACTAGAGATGTAATCATTAATCCACCTAAAAACGTTAAGTTAAATCAAACGTCAAAAGATTCAATTGAAGTAAGCTGGGTATTAAGTGAACCAATTAATAATGTTAATTCTTTGGAAATTATTGATTATCTTTTAAGTAGTGATGAAGGGGAAGCATTAAGTCGTTCCGAAATAAATAGCACAGGGGAAAAACAAATATATTTGATTCCAGTAGAATCAGAAAATTCAAGGCAATTTGTTGTAATAAGAACTTTTAATAATTGGAAATATAGTGATCAAAATTATAGCGACACTATACTAACCCGTTTAAATAACCCTTATATTACTGAAGTAGCCTATTTTGAAAAAGAAGGCAAGTATCAAGTGGTAATAAATGATAACTCAGAATTTGAAACGCAATTCAAGCTCTTTAGAAAAACTAAAGAAAAGGAGGAGTTTGAATTACTAGAAATTATAGATGGAAATCAAGTGACCGAATTTACTTTTGATGACTTTATAAAAGACCCAAGTATTTCTTACGAATATTATGTGCAAAGTTATATAGTGGAAAATGATTCCATTATAAATTCGTCTTATCCGTCTGATACAGTCTCTACAGAAAATGCAGTACTATCCAATACACCATTACAATCAGATGAACTTACTATTTTCCCCAATCCGGTAAGCGAACATATTTTTATTAGCAGTGATTTAAATATTCAACTTCAGCAGATAGAAGTTTTATCTATAGATGGAAGATTAATCAGAAGTTATAAGAGTACTGAAATAATTGATGTATCTAAATTAGAGAAAGGAGTTTACTTGCTAAAGATTAAAGCCAAATCTGGGGAAATTGTGAAACGCTTTATAAAAGAGTAATTGGAGAATCAATATTTAAATAATAAACAAAAAGAGCTCACTATTATGAGCTCTTTTTGTTTCTAAGCATCCAGCCACTTAATGGCTTCATCCTTGTCATTAAAATTTTTCTTGGGCATTCCACTTTCATTCGAAACACCGTCCAATTGCATACTTGCTACATTTTCACCATGCAGTTCTGCTACTTTTTTGACACCAGCTTTTACTATTTTTTCCTGCGCTTTGGAATGAACATCTCTCACATCTCCAGGATGGATAGTCATATCAGTAGCATCCGTTAATAATGTAAAGCCTTTTGATAATTTATTAATAGCCTCATTCCAATCCTGTAGGTAACCAGGAATGTCTTCTTTGTTTCTCCAAAAGCCATTGATTTTTAAGAAAGCCCTGTTTTTTGTGATATCTACTTTTAAAGAATATTGCTCGTTTTCTGCAATCGTTATCATATAAAAAATTTTGTTTCACACTAGTATCCGATAAAATCGTAATTTTGTTTTGTGTTATGGCTCGTTTTCGATAATCATCAGATTTAACCGGATAAGTAATTGTATTATATTAACTTCTTTTTGATTTGCTTTGGGACGCTCTTTTTTTTCGGCTATATCAGGCCTTGGTGGGTGCTTTGGTGGAATGACGCACCAAACCGATTAAAGGTGCTTAAGTATTACGGTGCTCCCTTACTAATTGTCTTAATTTTGAAGTTTATTTTTAGTTAAACATGCCAATTATGAATGATGAGAGATGAATTGTGGATGGAGGGTTTTCTGTTTTATGGTTAAAATTGAGCTTTTAATTATTCTCAAAAGTTCATTGGCATTTTCAAAAATGCTTAGAAATTCTTCTCCATAATTATATTCGGTCTCTTTTAGTAATTCAAGCCAATAAACCGTTTCATCACATTCTTTTTGTGCTATTGCTAATTTATGAATGAAGTCTTTTTTACTTTCTGTATTTTGAGCTTCACGAATTAATGCTCCTACAGCGGTTCCACTTCTTAATGGCTGCTTACTTAATACATCCTCTTGTTTTCTTTTAGCCAAATATTGAAAAAGCTTTACAATCCTGACAGCAAAGGAGAAGGATTTGACAAGAAGGATATTCTCTTTTATTATTCATAACTTATCACAAACCAACAACCCCTTCCCCTCATCCTTCAAAGTGGTAGCAAATATATAACTATCCCCTCCATCTTTTAAACCAAGCTTTTTCTTGAGCTGAGCAATGGGCATAGGAAAATTGCGTGTGCTCAAATTGGCTTTCAAATCTGGTAGAACTTTTTTCAATTCTTTTTTTTGTACCGGAATTGAATGTAGAATTTTAAAGACTCTGCCCGGAAAATCTTCAACCAGAATATCAGAAGTGAAAAGCTGTGTGTTCGGGTGTAATTTTGAAATTTCATACCGGGCTGCCAATTGTCTAAAAAGGCCTGCTTTCATAATGGCAGGAGATGGTTCGTACAAGTATTGTTCGGGTAATTCGAAACTAATCTTGTTCTCAGTTTCCTTCAATTTATCTCCAGTAAATGCGAATATGGGTTGTCCTACAGCGGATATTTGTACAGCATGAATTTTCGGGTACTCAATAGACTCTTTACTCAATAGATAAAGGAGCTCTTTTACCTCATTTTGCCATTCTATGATGTAAACTTCTTTTACTTTATTCCCCAATTCTGCAGTAGCCCTGCTGATATCTTGCATTGGAGCCGCTTTCACTAGTATATTTTCTGATTTCTCAAAAAGCAAAGGCAAAAGCTCTACTAAGTTTGGACTGCAGTCTTCCCATAAAAAAACTTTCTGGTTACGATCTCCTCTTCTGGCGGGATCCAGATAAATCCAATCAAGATGGTGTGAAATGGAGGAGAGAAATTCCTCTGAACTTGTATTGTGAATAGAAATGTTAGTCCCTAATTCATGAAAATTATAATCAGCTAACTCACATAAGTTTTGCTGCTGTTCAACGTAATGCCTTTCTGCAAATTTTTGGGATAGATAGTAGGTGTCAATTCCAAACCCACCCGTTAAATCCGCAAAACTACTTCCTGATACTAAGTGGCTTTTAAATTTTGCGGTAGCCTCAGAGCTGCATTGCTCTAAAGACAGCTTGGGTGGGAACCAGACTTTTTTAGCATACCATTCCGGTAATTTAGCTTTAGCTTTTTGGCGTGAAGCGATCTGGGAGGCTAATGCTTTTAAAGGTAAATTAGAAAATTGCTGTTGCTTTAAAACCAATTGAGCAGGGTCATCCTGCTCATGGTCTTTTATAAACTTCCAATATTCTGCTTTATCGCTCAATTCCATAAGGATGAACTAAGCTGTGCTCAATCATATATTCTGCAATTTGTACAGCATTTGTTGCCGCACCTTTTCGTAAGTTATCTGCTACTATCCACATATTCAAGGTATTTGCAGCCGATTCGTCCCTTCTGATTCTACCTACAAAAACTTGATCTTTTCCATGTGCATTCAATGGCAATGGATAAATATTGTTTTTTGGGTCATCCTGTAAAACTACCCCTGGTGTATTGGCTAAAATTTCTTTTATTTCAGCAACATCAAAATCTCTTTCAAATGTAACATTGACTGATTCAGAATGACCGCCCATCACTGGCAAACGAACGCAAGTCGCAGAAAGCCCTATGGAATTATCACCAAAGATTTTCTTGGTTTCGTTGACCATTTTCATTTCCTCTTTGGTGTAATCATTTTCCAAAAACACATCGATATGAGGCAATGCATTCATATCTATAGGATGTGGATAAACCTTTTCTCCTTCTCTTCCAGCCCTTTCATCCATCAACTGGTCTACTGCTGCTTTCCCAGTTCCTGTAACAGATTGATAGGTGGAAACCACAATGCGTTGCATTTTATATTTTTTATGCAAAGGAGCTAATGCCATGACCATCTGAATAGTAGAACAATTCGGATTGGCAATTATTCGGTGGTCAATTTTCAATTCATGACCATTGATTTCGGGTACGATCAATTTTATGCGGTCATTCATTCTGAAAGCAGAGCTGTTGTCAATGACTACTGTTCCGATTTCCTCAAATTTGGGAGCCCATTCCAGAGAAGTGCCTCCGCCTGCAGAAAACAAAGCTAAATCAGGTTTGGCTTTCACGGCTTCTTCCAAGGTGATAACGGTATATTCTTTACCCTTAAAGCTCATCTTCTTACCTGCAGATCGCGCAGAAGCAACTAAAAGTAATTCATCAAATTGGACGTTTCTTTCATCCAAAACCTTTAACATTTCACCACCTACCAATCCAGTGGCACCTACAACAGCTATTTTCATTTTCACAAATATTTATACTTTTGTAATTTGCAGTGTTGAATTCTGCGTATTTCTTTAAGGGCAAAAATAACATATTTGAAATAGAACCAAACCAAAACCTAATGATAAAAAACGTATTGAGCCTTAGTATTTTACTTTGCTGTTCTTATTCCCCTTTGCATGCCCAAATCATTCAAGATGACTTTTCGGATGGTAATTTCACTAATAACCCAGAATGGATCGGAAAAGAGAATGATTTTATCGTGAACGATGCTTTTCAATTACAGCTGAATTTTCAAGATGAAGTATTACAACCCGCCTATATTGCTACATTATCAGAAAATGGAAATTTGGATGATAAAGAATGGCGATTTGATGTGAATCTAGATTTCAGTCCTTCAAACTCTAATAAGGTTGAAATATATTTAGCCAGTACTACACCCGATTTGCGAGATTTTGAAAATGAGGAAAGCATTCAAGAGGGATACTATCTGGAGATCGGAGAAAATGGAAGCAATGATGGTATAAGTCTCTTTTACAGAAATGGAAGTGATGAACAAGTAATTGCCCGAGGAGGAGATCGCGATTTTGCTGCTGCTTTTGATATTCGAATTAGGGTAAGAAGAGATGCTGATGCTAATTGGGAAATTGCCGTTGACCGGAACAAAGGCGAAAATTTCACCACCATTGCCACGGGTACAGAAGCCAGTTTTAATGAAACAGGATATACAGGTTTCATTTGTTATTTCACCTCCAGCCGAAGTAATAGCTTTTATTTTGATAATGTCTATTTGGGAGATTACATTTTTGATACTATTCCTCCGCAGATCTTGGAATATGAAATTTTAAATAATCAGGAAATTCAAGTGTTGTTTTCCGAGGAGATTACGGAATCTTCAGCCACTGACACTAGCCATTATTTTTTAAGTCCAGGAGAAATCCCGCCTTCAACAATTAAGCATAGTGAAGATACCGTTTGGCTAACTTTTGAAGATGCACTCGAAAGCGGATTGGATTACAGTTTGGGCATTGAAAATCTTAGTGATTTAGAAGGAAATCTATCCGATAGCGATACTGTTGAGTTTTTCTATTTTGAAGTGGAAGAGGCGGAAGTTGGCGATGTGATCATTAGTGAGTTTTTTCCAGACCCCACACCCGTTTTGGGCTTACCCGATGAAGAATTTGTGGAAATCTATAACCGCTCTGATAAATTCATCGATTTGGCAGACTGGCAAATTTCAGACAATACTTCCTCTTCTGGACTATTACCATCTTTTATTTTGTATCCTGGAGAATATCTGATCTTAGCCCCTTCATCAGCCGAAGAGAGCTATGCGGAATTTGGAGAAGTCATAATCCCATCTTCATGGAGAGCTTTGAATAATGGTAGTGATAGCGTGATTATTTCCAATGCTCAGGGCATTAAAATTGATGGATTAGGTTATGATTTAAGTTGGTATCAAGATGAAGAAAAATCAGAAGGAGGCTATACCATAGAAATCATAAATCCTGATTTGATTTGCTTTGACGAAAACAATTGGCGAGCATCTGAAGCTACTGAGGGAGGAACACCAGGAAAGGAAAATAGCATTTCAGATTCTGGATTTTCAGGTCATCCGCCTGAAATCAACTCTTTTAAAGCTACCCAAAATAACCAACTGGCAATTGTATTTGATAAAAGGATGGATTCAAATTTCGTACTCGATGCTGTATATACTCTCACACCTGCGATAGAAATTTCTGGAATTGGCTTTGAAGGAGACTTGGAAAACACTATTAAACTGAATTTAGCCGATGAATTACAAAATGAAGTTACCTATGAAGTCAATATTGATGAAGTAGCAGATTGCAATGGAAATATTTCACAAAATCTCTCTTCAAGTTTTTTATATGATATTATCCCGCCACAACTGGATTCTGTATTATTTCTTTCTGATTCCGTTTTGCTTTTAACCCTTGATGAACCATTGGATACGCTAAGTGTAGAAAATATAGAAAACTATGATTTATCTCCTCAAATAAATTTAGAAGAAGCTCGACTATGGAGCGAAAACCAAGTGGTTTTGATATGGAAGAATGATTGGATAACGGGATTCCCATATACTTTGACTTTAAATGGTATTACAGATTTATCAGAGAACCCAATTTTGGATTTCGAAAAAGAAATTATTTTAACAAGTCCTGCCAAGCCGGGATTTAATGAGTTGATCATCACGGAAATTATGGCCAATCCTAATGGAGATCAAGAATTGCCTAATAGGCAATATGTGGAAATTTACAATCCGACTGATGAATTACTGTCGCTTGTGGATGTAAAATATATGGATGAGCGGGATACGGTTGCATTGGACTTGAATTATATTGAAGCTGGAGAATATTTGCTTTTAGCTCCTAGCTCTGCTGAGGAGGACTTGAGACCTTATGCTAGGGTGATTGGTTTAAGCCCTTGGCCCAATCTGAATAATAGAGGAGATGATCTACAGTTAATAACCGATGAGACCATTGTCAATCAAGCTTTTTATAGTGATCAGTGGTATAAAGAAAATTTTAAATATGATGAGGGAGGTTGGTCGTTGGAAATGATTGATGTCCGAAGTCCGTGCTTGGGCATTTCGAATTGGAGAGCATCTATAGCCGATGCACAGGGGACACCAGGAATGGAAAATTCGGTGACAGAAGAAAATATAGACCAATCTGGTCCTGAGCTGGAAAAAGCTTTTGCTCCTAATCCAAAAACAGTAATCGCCTATTTTAATGAGGTAATTGACATAACCCAAATTCGAAGAAATCAATTTCGTATCAGCCCTTCCATTCAAATTGAAAGCGCAGAAATGCTTGATTTGAGTTCAGTAAAACTAAAATTAACAGAAGAATTAAAAGTAAAAGTTCGCTACAGTTTAAATACTAATAATTTAACGGATTGTGTCGGAAATATTATCAATTCTAATGCTAATCAAGTGAATTTTGCTTTAGCAGAACCACCTCAACAAGGAGATCTGGTATTGAATGAGGTGCTTTATGATCAAAAATCAGGAGGAGCAGATTTTATAGAATTGCTTAATATTTCTGATAAATATATTAATCTCAGTGGTTGGACAGTAGAAGGTAATAGCGATGAAAATGTGATTTATGAAAACGAAAATGTTATCGTAGCACCCGGTCAATATCTGGCCTTAACACCTGATAAAACAAGTATCATTGAAGATTATCCTACATCCCATCATGAGGAAAACATTGTAGAAGCCAATTTGCCTACATTGACTAATGCTGAAGGAAAAGTAAGAATCGTTTCAGCTAATCAGGAATTAGAGGAATATTTAGAATATTCAGATGACTTGCATTTGCCTTTTTTACGCACAGTGGATGGAGTTTCATTAGAAAGAATCCATCCTGAAGCGCCAATCAATGAAGCAGATTCATGGAGCTCCGCTGCTTCGGCTGTGGGTTATGCCACTCCTGGTAAAGTAAATTCCCAATTAACAAATGAAAATACCGGCTTTGGAAATATAGAAGCCAATCCGAAAACTTTTGCGCATAATCAGCCCGGTAGAAATTTCACCTTAATTAATTATCGATTAGATGATGCAGGAACAAAGGCCACAGTAAAGATATTTGATATGAAAGGCACTATGGTGAATACTCTAGCCAATAATGAAACCCTCAGCAATACGGGCTTTTTTCGCTGGGATGGAGTAGATTTTAATGGCAGAAAAGTAAGAACTGGTTATTATATTATTTATTTTGAACTTTTTACAGCGGAGGGAAATAAGAGAGTGGTGAAGGAACGGGTGGCTGTGGGGTTTTAGACCCCTCTGTCCTTCGGACATCTCCCCTGAAACAGGGGAGAAGCTGGTTTGTGCTAAATATTAGCAATATGCTAAATTGAATCCTTTACCTAGTATACTAAATTAAGGATTCAGGGAAAGGAATAAAATGCAACAATTTGCTCGAAGCAGTTCCCCTCCTTAGGAAAAGGAGGGGTGTCCGTAGGACGGGGTGGTTGTATGAAAAACCTTGTTGTGTCGGTTATTTAAAAATATAAATTATTTACTTAATTGGCATAGTTAATCCACCACCTCACTCTCAATAGAAAACCTCACCTCATCTTTCATGGCCATTTTTTGTCGACCATAAATTTTGTAAGAGTCTAAAACACTATAATCTTCAGATTTTTTGAAGTTGATTTCAAAATTTCTTTCGGAAACATAAAGCGCATTATTTTCATGATAGCGAGCTTCCAGTTTTTTTACGGAGCTATCATTATCGAAATACACATACAAGTACTCTATTCCTAAAGAAGGTTTTTCAGTGGTATATCGCCAGATTTTCCCATCGCTTGTTTGTTCTTCAGTGGCTTCATAGGCATCAAATAAGGTAGGCTTATTAATGTCCGCTAATTTGAAGACTTCCAACTCATTTTTCCAACCTAGTGAATCGAATTTCATAGTGTCAGTCTCATGTTTTCCATCTACCTCTATGGACTTTTCAACTTTTGGTTGTAGTTCAGTCAGTAATTGGGACTGCTTGTCAATTAGGTTCTCTACATCATAGTACTCATTGATGGGCTTTTCCCTGACGGCTGTTTCGCAAGCAAAGAAGGACACTACTATTACTGAAAAAAGAATACTGTTGAGCTTTCTCATATTTTATAAATGAAAATTGAAAGGGATTTGTTATATCAAACCCCTTCTGAAATTATTAACTAATCAGGATATCCCCTGTCATTTCTTTTGGAATGTTAACCCCCATAATTTTTAAAATGGTAGGCGCTAAATCTCCTAATTTACCATCTTTCATGGAGCCGTTAAATTCATCATCAACTAAAATGCAAGGCACAAGATTAGTGGTATGAGCCGTGTTTGGGCTTCCGTCATCGTTGACCATATAATCTGAATTTCCGTGATCTGCTATGATGATCGTAGCATATCCATTTTCTTTAGCCACTTCTGTCACTGCTTTTGCACAACTATCCACTGTTTCACAAGCCTTAACTGCTGCTTCAAATACTCCGGTATGTCCCACCATATCAGGATTTGCAAAATTCAAGCAAACAAAATCAGTCTCTCCTTTTTTCAATTCGGGAATAATTTTGTCTCGAATATCGTAGGCGCTCATTTCGGGTTGCAAATCATAAGTAGCCACTTTCGGAGATGGACACATTAAGCGTTTTTCACCATCAAATTCAGTCTCTCGACCACCAGAAAAGAAAAAGGTAACGTGTGGATACTTTTCGGTTTCGGCAATTCTAATCTGCTTTTTACCATTTTTTTCCAGCACCTCACCTAAAGTGTTGGTCAAATTATCCTTTTCAAAAAGCACTTTTACCCCTTTAAATGTATCATCATATTTGGTCATGGTAATATAATGCAGATCTAAAGGATGCATGTTTTGCTCATGGAATGCTTTTTGAGTTAAAGCTTGGGTTATCTCTCTACCTCTATCAGTTCTGAAATTAAAAGAGATGACTACATCCCCCTCTTGAATTTTTGCAATTGGCTCTCCGTTTTCTGTATTGATAATAGGTTTGATGAACTCATCCGTTACGTCTTCGTCATAGGAAGCTTGTATTGCATTTGAAATGGACTCAGTTTGCTTTCCTTCGCCATGAACCATCGCATCATAAGCTAATTTTACTCTTTCCCATCTATTGTCACGATCCATAGCATAGTAACGGCCTGTAACAGAGGCTATCTTTGCACCAGTTTCTTTTGCATGCTTCTCTACATCTTCCAGATAAGCTTTGCCTCCATTGGGGTCAGTATCTCGCCCATCAGAAAAAGCATGTACAAATAAATCTTTTACGCCTTCTTCATGTGCTAAAGTCATTAAGCCTTTCAAGTGCCCTATGTGAGAATGAACCCCACCATCAGAAACTAAACCAATGAAATGTACTTTTTTATTATTTTGCTTGGCATAGCTCATCGCTTCTGACCAAACGGGATTTTCTTTAATAGACTTTTCTTCTATTGCTTTATTGATTTTCACTAAATCTTGATAGACGATTCGGCCGGCACCAATATTCATATGTCCTACTTCTGAATTTCCCATCTGTCCTTCGGGCAAGCCCACTGCCAGACCAGAGGCATCAAGTTTACTGTTTTTATATTTTCCATAGAGGCTATCCACGAAAGGGGTGTTAGCTTTGTCTATTGCAGAAACTTCTTTGTTGGTGGCTATGCCCCAGCCATCCAATATCATTAAGATTACTTTATTGTTCATGTTGAAAGTATTTCCTTTAGAAAAATGTATTTACTCATTCTTTACGATGTAAAGATAGCAATTGTTGAAAAACTCACTAAGCCGTTTCCACTTCTTCCCCAGCCATATCAAATATTATCGATTTGGCCTGTTCTATATTTTCTATATTCTCAATTTTAAGTATTGGTCTACCTTTATAGTCTTTCATCTTACATTTTTTAGAATGCATTTGCACGAAAGTTAGAATCCTACCGAAAACATCTGATTTAAAATATTTTTCATTATCAGCCGGAACGAAATAAGCTTTTAAGCTGCCATTCTTAATTAACAATTTCTCAAAACCAAGGCTTTCAGCTTTCCAGCGGATGCGTACAGTTTCTATCAAATCGTAAACAGGCTCAGGTATTGGTCCAAAACGGTCTTGCAAGGATTTTTCAAAAACACCCAGCTCTTCTTCGTTTTTGATATTGTCCAGTTGTGAATATAGGCTTAATCTTTCCGTGATATTGCCCACATAATCCTCCGGAATCAGGATTTCCAAGTCAGTTTCAATGGTGCAATCCTGTGCAATGATTTTGGCTTTTTTAGCTAGCTCGTCCTTAAATAAATCAGCAAAATGACTCTCTTTCAATTCTGCCACGGCATCATCCAAAATTTTGTGGTACATATCAAAACCTAAATCGGTGATAAAACCGCTTTGTTCTGCTCCCAACATATTCCCGGCTCCACGAATATCCAAATCACGCATGGCGACTTTGAAGCCATCGCCCAAATCGGAAAATTCTTCTAAAGTGGTCAATCTCTTTCGTGAATCTGAACTTAACCCTATGGTTGGAGGCGTCAACAAATAGCAAAAAGCTTTTTTGTTGGAGCGCCCAACACGTCCGCGCATTTGGTGCAAATCGGACATGCCAAACATATGCGCATGATTAATGATAATGGTATTGGCATTAGGTATATCCAAACCGGATTCGATGATATTTGTGGAAACCAGTACATCAAACTCTCCTTCGATGAAACGCATCATGGCTTTTTCCAACTTTGCCCCGTCCATTTGTCCGTGAGCAACTCCAATTCTAGCATCAGGCACTAATTTGAGAATGATATTCCCAACTTGTTCTATATCACCAATTCGGTTATGTACAAAAAACACTTGTCCACCTCTTTGCAGTTCAAATGCAATGGCATCTCGCAAAACTTCTTCATTGAAAGTATGTAGCTCCGTAGTGACGGGTTGGCGATTGGGTGGTGGGGTTTGGATTACACTTAAATCTCTTGCTCCCATTAAACTAAAGTGCAATGTCCTTGGTATAGGCGTGGCGGTAAGTGTCAAAACATCTACGTTGACACGGAATTCCTTTAGTTTATCCTTTACAGAGACACCAAATTTTTGCTCCTCATCGATAACTAATAATCCTAAGTCTTTAAACTTCACATCTTTATTTACAATTCTATGTGTTCCTATTAAGATATCAACTTTTCCTTCTTCTGTTCTTTTGAGAATCTCTTTAATTTGCTTGGTGGACTTGAATCGATTGATGTATTCCACCGTAACCGGCATTTTTTCTAACCGCTCAGAAAAAGTTCTGAAATGTTGCATGGCTAAAATCGTAGTGGGTACCAAAACCGCCACTTGTTTATTATTATCCACTGCTTTAAAAGCTGCTCGGATGGCTACTTCAGTCTTACCAAATCCCACATCACCACAAACTAGTCGATCCATTGGGTGCTCTAATTCCATATCAGCCTTTACGTCCGCAGTAGATTTGGCCTGGTCTGGAGTATCTTCATAAATGAAAGAGGATTCTAATTCTGCCTGTAAGAAACTATCTCGATCACATCCAAAACCTGGGGCAGATTTTCTTTTCGCATATAGCTCAATTAAATCCTTGGCAATATCCTTTACTTGTCTCTTAGCTTTCTTCTTTTTATTTTCCCATTCAGGTGAACCTAATTTGCTTATGCTCGGGGTGCTCCCTTCTTTTCCACTGTATTTTGAAATTTTGTGGAGGGCATGAATGCTGACATAAAGCAAATCATTATCACGATATATTAAACGGATGACTTCCTGCTTCTTACCATTATTGTCCACCTTATCCATCCCGGCAAAACGCCCCACACCATAATCAATATGCGTTACAAAATCTCCCGGCTGAAGGTTTTTCAACTCCCGAATGGTGATGGCTTTGGATTTGCTTTGCTTGTCTTTGGTTTTATATCGGTGGAAACGCTCGAAAATCTGATGATCCGTATAGCAGGCTAGTTTTAATTGTTCATCAATAAATCCTGCCCTTAAAGTGTGGGGCAAAGACTGAAACTTGATGAAGGGATCTATTTCTTCAAAGATATTTTTCAGTCGCTCGGTTTGAGTTAAAGATTCCGAAGAAATAATATTGATTAATCCTGCTTCTTGATTGCTTGAAAGATTGTCTGCTATGAAATCAAAATTTTTATTGAATGAAGGTTGTGGTTTCGCTTGATACTCAAATTCCTGATTTGCCTTCAAATAAAAACGATTGCCAAATTCTACTTTCAGATATTTTTCCAGCCCTGTTTTGAAACTGTCAGGCGTTTCAAACAACATATGAGGTTCTAAAACGACTTTCGTTTGCTGTGTGCTTTCCAATATTTCTTTGAAAGACTTGGAAGCTTTATCGTAATATTGCGCTAGCACATCTTGCGTTTGCTTAAAATCCTTGAACCAAATTTTTGTATTTTTAGGAATGTATTCCAGTAAAGATTCTCTGCTTTCTTCCAATAGCTTTGTTTGCACATTGGGGATAATGCTGATTTGCTTTACTGTGTCTGTAGAAAGTTGGGAAGCAACGTCAAATGTTCGAATGCTATCAATTTCATTTCCAAACAATTCTATCCTGTAAGGTTCATCACTGGCATAGGAAAATATATCTATTATTCCCCCACGAATGGCGTATTGCCCGGGTTCGTATACAAAATCCGTAGGTTCAAAATCGTAAGTCTGTAATAGTTCTGCTATGAATTCCACATCCAGACTTTCACCTACTTTAGCGGTGAAGGTATTTGACTTTAAGGATTTTTTATTGATTACTTTTTCAGAAAGTGCCTCAGGATAGGTCACAATAATTTCTCCTGTGGACGATTTGTTATTGATCCGGTTTAAAATTTCAGCCCTCATCAGCACATTCGCATTTTCTATGTCATCAAACTGATAAGGTCTTTTATAGGACGTGGGAAAAAGTAGTGGTTCTTTAAAATCTAATAGGTTTTGCAAGTCATTTTGAAAATAAGCCGCTTCCTCCTTATCATGCAAAATAATAAGCTGGTTCTGATGATTTAATAGATGGGAAACCGCAACGGCTATAGCATCCAAACTACCCACTAAACCTCTAAACTGGATAGTTTGATCTTCATTGGGCTTAAGAGAAGCTACCATCGTTTGCATGATGGCATCGTCCTTATATAATTTTAGAAAGTCTTTAATTTTCAAAACAGATACAATTTAAATTTTGTGCTCACTTTTTCGTTCTAAATTCGTAAACACCCTGCAAAGGTAAAACAAACTAATGGGAATGGGGCATAGTTCAAGTTTCGCGCAAAGATTTAATGAAAAAATAACTAAACGGATTATAAAGAGTTATGAATGAAGAGACTAAAGAAATCAGTTGGGAAGATTTTTCTAAAGTTGAAATGCGTGTGGGTACTATTGTAAAGGCGAAAAATTTTCCTGAGGCAAAGAGACCAGCTTTTATATTAGAGATTGATTTCGGGGATTATGGGCTAAAAAAGAGCTCTGCTCAAATTACGGAGCTTTATAATTTGGATGATTTAGAAGGCAGAAAAGTAGTAGCAGTTGTTAATTTTCCTCCTAAACAAATTGCGAACTTCATGAGTGAATGTTTGGTTTTAGGTGCGGTGGATGAGTCGAGAATTAGTCTGCTCGGAGTTGATGAAACTGCAGAAAATGGATTAAGAATTGCATAAATTGAGCTTTAGGGCTTTAGAATATGGATAAAAAAACGAAAGACGAGGAGTTATCATTTTTTGAAAGGGTGGAGAGAATGCACCCGTATAAAATGATTTTTATTTTGAGCTTATTGGGTAGCTCTTTAATCTTTTTATTTCTGCTTTTTTCATTTTTTATGAGTCTTGGAAACGAAGGTCAAAAGGATATTGAAATTCCTGCAGTTTTTGCCTTAAGTACCGTTTTGATCGGTGCTTCTAGTTTTATGATTCATCCTATTCACAATCTGTTTAAAGCAGAAGAGATTTCATCATTATTAACTGCCTTGCGATTCACCTTCTTTTTAGGCTTAGGATTTGCTTTATGTCAAATTCTGGGTTGGAAAGCCTTAAGAGAATCAGAAGTTTTATTTTCATCACAAGTTTCAGCTTCTTTTCTATACGTTTTAACAGGTTTACATGCCCTTCATTTTCTGGCCGCACATACTTATTTGGGCTTTCTGATTTTTCAAACACAAAACATTTCGAAAGACCCGGTTAAATATTTAATCGCTGAAACCAATCCGTTTTGGCATTTAAAATATAAACTTATTACCAAAGCTTGGCACTTTTTAGGCATCCTTTGGGGAATATTGGTGCTGAGTTTTTGGATTTTTTTGTAGAGTCCTGACCTTCTAATGGAAAATTGATTGCAGAAGAACAATAGCATTCACACTGATTCATCCACTTGTATTTTGTACTGATGAATTACATCAGTGATAACTATCCCCGCTCAGAGCTATGGGGCAGGTTTATATATATCCACTAAAGCTTCTTCCAACTTTTCATACTTAAATTCAAATCCAGAATTTAAAGTTTTTTTTGCACTAACTTTATTTCCACCTAAGACCATTTGAGCCATTTCACCTAATAATAGTTTCATGGCAAAAGCAGGAACATTCGGCAAAATCAAGGGTTTATTCAAAACCTTGGCCACTGCTTTTGTAACCTCTTTATTTGTTGCAGGATTAGTTCCCACTCCATTGTAAACTCCAGTAAATTTATTTTCAAGCAAATGTAAAAACAAACGAGTTAAATCATCTATGTGAATCCAACTCATCCATTGCTTTCCTGAACCCAATGGTGCTCCTGCCATTAATTTAATGGGCTGAGCCAATTGAGGTAAAGCACCTCCTTTTTTAGTCAAAACTATTCCGATTCTGATTTTTGCCGTTGGGATTTTCAAGGATTCAAATTGATCGACTGATGCTTCCCATTTCTGTGTGACATCAGCTAAAAAGTCGTTGCCAGCTTTTGATTCTTCATCAACTAATTTATCTCCAGTGTCCATACCGTAATAACCAATCGCACTAGCACTAATAATATGTTTAGGAGCGTCATTCGGCATCTTTTTAATGGTATCGTACAATAAGGAGGTAGACTCAGTTCTACTTTCAACAATTATTTTTTTCCGAGTTTCTGTCCATTTTTTATCTGCTACTCCCGCACCAGCAAGATGGATAATCACATCAGCGAATCGGATAGCTTCCTTTTCTATTTCCTGATTTTTTATATTCCATAGAAACTGCTTATAAGGGTAGTCACTTTTTTTATTTCTAGTCAGATGTGCTACTTCATAGCCATTTTCTTTCAAAATAGCTGAAAGTTCTGTTCCTACTAGTCCTGAGCCACCTGTAATTAGTATATTTTTCATATTCTTAAATTCTTATCTGTTTAACTCATGCCAGTAAAATATGTTGGACTTGCACATTAATCTAAATATTTTAGGCTTGATTATTGTAAATTGAATACCATACATAACTATACCATAATGTCTATATTTGCGTTTGTAATTTTATAGAAATGACTCAATATGTTACGATTTATACTACTATCCGCTTTTTTATTATTCAATTTAAACTTTTCCTCAGCTCAGTTTCAAACTGTAGAATCCCAGCATTATCTGCTTGGAGTTGATGTTAAAGGGTTTGAAATTATACTACCATTTTCAAAGGAAAAAACAGAGGAAAGCTGGAAAGTATATGCAAAGGAATTTGGGAAAAGCGAGGAAACTCAAGCCCATAAAACCTATCAAACCACTTTCAGAACGGATATTTATTCCGAAGAGGTCTTAATTTATAGTCAGGTAAAAGGTAATAATGAACAAAGTACTATTTGGGCGGGAATAGACCCACAGGGGATTCCAAAAGATGTTTATCCTGAACTGCAAAACGCATTAGAAGAGTTCATTTATAATTTTAATATTAAAATGAGGACCGATTTGGCCCAGAAGAAAATTGATGAATCAGAGCAAGCAGCCACTTATTTGAGTAAGGAATTTGAAAGCCTTAAAAAAGACGAACGAAATAATCAGAAGGGCTTTGAAAAAACCAATGAAAAAATTAATTCTTATGAGGAAAAGCTTACCGAGCTGAGGACTGACTCAACCCAGTATTCAGAAAATCTCCAAAACTTAAAAACTTCAATCGATTCCCTCTATATTGAGCTAGAAAAAGTAAAATCCATGGTGGAGACTTATAAAAAGAAATTGGAGGAGATTAAGTAAATCTATTTATTTTTCTTTAATCTCACATAAACCAATTTCAAATGGTTTTTTGTCCCAATTCTCTCTTCAATTTCAAATTGCCTGAGTGATTTTAATAAAGGGGTCAGTTTTGCAAAACCATAGTTTCTGGAATCGAAATTGGGTTGCTTTTTCTGTAACAAATTCCCTACATCTCCTAAGAAAGCCCATCCATCTTCATCTGCCAAATCAGAAATAGTACTGGTAATCAATTTGATATCTTTTGGGGTAACTTTATCAACTGAAACTTTAGACTTAGATTCAGCATTTTCCCTTTCTTCAGCTTGATTGTTAAGTATTTCTATATAAATAAACTTATCGCAGGCCACAATAAAAGGATTAGGTGTTTTCTTTTCACCAATGCCGTAAACTTTCATTCCTGCTTCACGCAGTCGTGTGGCTAAGCGAGTGAAATCGCTGTCGCTAGAAACCAAACAAAAACCATCAACTTTTTCAGAATATAAAATGTCCATGGCATCGATGATCATGGCAGAATCTGTAGCATTTTTACCAGTAGTATAACCGTATTGCTGAATGGGCGTGATGGCATTTTCCAGCAATAAGTTTTTCCATTTACTCAAATTAGGCTTTGTCCAATCGCCATAAATTCTTTTGATGGTTGGATTGCCGTATTTAGCAATTTCCTCCATCATTTCCTTTACATTGGCGGACGGAATATTATCTCCATCGATTAATACTGCTAAATTTATGTCCATATTCTACTTAAGAGTTGTTTTATTTGTATACTCTTAAAAACTGCAAGAGTTGATGAAAATACATATTTCTATTCCACTAAATCGTAATACACTTCAAAATCTCCATATTCTTCTTTAGTCATATTTTGGAGAAAAGTAGTTGATATCCAGGCATCCCCGAATACAGATTCATATTCAATAAAAAACATATTATTGTTCATGCTAAAATAATTATAGAAAAACTCTTTAATAGGGCCTAATCCTGAGCTACCACCTCTTGCTGAGAAAAGCTCCATTTTTTCTCCAGGACTCAATACAATTCCTTCCACAATCGAGGCAGAATTCCACGAATATACTGTGTCAGTATTTTTATTATCGTAAAACATTTTCAGGTTAAAATGTAGGAAAGTCGAATCTTTTTCTTTTATATATAATCCTTTTATAAAAGCTGGTCCAAGACCTTTGTTTTTAATATTGATCGAAAAAACATCGTCACCTGACTCGTCAATAAATTGAAGATATGGAAGTACTGCTGCTTTTTGTTGTTTGACCGTAAGTTCATATTGTTTATCCAATATATGACTTTGATAAAGTAAAACTACTAAAGTAAAGAGTGCAATCGCCATTGCTGACAGACTCACTATTTTATCGGCATTCCAGAACTTCTTTTTGGATGGTTTTGGATTGTATCTTTTTTTGTAATAGGGCTTTTTGTGTTTTCTTCGTTCAGTTTTGTTTGAACTATTATCTTTATTCGAATTGGCTTCCATTTATTTTAATATTGAGCGGATGTAATTTGACCATAAGAATACAGCAGAATAATTTATAATCCAACTTAATCATGCTTTCTGTCAAAACCTTTTCTTTTGTATTAGAAAATAATCTTAAATTATAACTTTAGCCGAACCGTTTTTATACAAACCGAAAAGCCCTAATAAGGGACCAAGTGCTAAAATCAAAAACAACAGACTTGGAGCAAGTTCAATTCTTAGATAATTCAAAACTTGAATACTCACTATCGTTATAGCAAAGCCAATGGAGTTCACTATGGTTAATGCAGTTCCTTTTATTTCTGCTGGAGTATTTTGTGCTACTAGTGTTGAAAAAAGAGGGGAGTCCGCGATTACAACCATGCCCCATAAAATTAAGAATGTGATGAATACTGCGGGGCTACTATAAAGGATCAGCAAAGGAGATAAAAGGCAGCACATACCAGAAAGAAATAATGATATGGAAGCCGTCTTTCTAACCCCAATAAATTCAGAAATATACCCTCCTGAAATACATGATAAACTTCCGGCTCCAATGATTATAAATGACAACAGTGGGATATTAAAGGTTGATAGTTCTTGTTGGTCTTGGTAGATCGATAAAGCCAAAGGGACAAAAGCCCAAAAGGCATACAATTCCCACATATGGCCAAAGTAGCCAAAAGCAGATGCTCGAAAATCCTTTTTCTTAAATACTTGAAAGAAAGCCGAAAAATCTGGCTTTTGACTTCTTTTTTGAAAAGGACCATCAGGAACAAGTAATAGCAACAAGATTCCTCCCAGCGTTGCCAAGGCGGAGGTAATGTAGATCACTATTTCCCATTGAATATTTTGTGTAAATTCTTTTAATAGATGTGGAAAAGCAGTGCCCAACACTAAAGCTCCTACCAAAAATCCTAAAGACTTACCTAATCCCTTTTCGAAATAATCAGAAGCTATCTTCATACCTACAGGATAAATTCCGGCCAAGAAAAAGCCTGTTCCAAAGCGAGTGCTTATCAAACTGATTAATGTATTTCCATCCCACACGCCTCCTAAATTAAAGAGTGACCCGATTAAGGCACAAACAAAAAATACTTTAGAGGGAGAGAAACGATCTGCAATAGAGAGCACTGCAAAAACTAATGTTCCTATTATGAAACCAAATTGAACAGCTGAAGTCAAACTCCCTAAAGCCGTTGGTTCTAAGCTAAAACTGCTTAATAAATCAGGCATTACCGCATTTCCTGCAAACCATAAGGAAGTGCAGCAGAACTGAGAGAAAACGATGATAGGAAGTATTCTGGAAGAAGGCTTCATATAATATCTTGAATCAATTTTATCCTTAAAGGTATTATTTCCTTCGGAGAATTCTTAAATATCTTTATTGCCTCTATTTAGCTCGCTAATTTTCAGCGCTTCTTCTTTTTTTAAGATAGATACTAATAATAGCCCTCTACCATCTTTTCGCTTTCACCCCAAAGACGCTCTCTTGCAGCTTGACTGTTTGCTAGAGAAGAAGCTTTCTTTACTTTTTTATCCTTGAAGTAAGAGCCATTTTTATCTTGGGACAAGTTACTACTTGCTAAATAGATGGATGTGGAGGCACCTTCCCTCGTGCTTTTCATAAATGGTGTTCCTAATTTCCACATCAATTTGAAGAAGCCCGGCAATTGTTCACCAAAACCAGAATCAATTACTCCCGGATGTAAAGCGTAAGAGGTTAAGCCTTTGTCTACTAATGATTTTGTAAAGAGCACATTGTATAATTTAGCATTTCCATATCCCAGTATGGTGGAATATTTCTTCTTTAAGTTCAAATCAGACCAATCAGGCTTTCCTGCTCTGTGAGCTTCAGAGCTCACATTAATTACCTTGGTTTTGCTTTTCTCTAGTAAAGGCATCAATATTTTAGTAAGTAGGAAATGCCCTAAATGGTTTACGGCTAAATGCAGCTCAAAACCATCTTTGCTTTCTAAACGCTCATGGAATGTTCCGCCCGCATTATTAATTAGCACATCCAATTTATCAGTTTTTTGTAAAAGTTCTTCTCCTGCTTTCCTTACAGATTTAAGGTCGGCCAAATCACATTTAATGATGATAATATTTTCTTTGTTATCCCAATCGGCAATTACATCTTCTGCTTTTTCGGTATTGCGAACCAAAAAAATTAAGCGGTTACCTTTTTTCAATAATTCTTCGGAGGTGGCCAAGCCAATTCCTGATGTGGCTCCTGTGATCGCGATGGTTTTCGTATTCCTCATAGGAATACCCAACCTGTTTGTGAAGAAATGGTTGGGGAAATTTTTATGTTTTTTTATTCTACTTTTTGAAAGTAGTTATCTGAGCCATCTGAAGGGGAGCCGTTAAAAAGCATATAATTTTCAGAAAAATATAAGGTGCCAAATGTGTTTGAAATTGGCTCCTCCGTTTCTAGGTACAAAGCATCTCCATCCCTTTCCTCAAATTGCCAGTGCAACGTTCGTTCCAAATTCTTATTCGTAAAAACTTTCACACTATCCCCTTCAAATCGCAGATCAAAATAATTGTCTTCTACCGCAGACCATTTATTGCTGTCTCCAAAGCCACAGCAGTAAGTATAAATTAAATTCCAGCGTCCTTGTAAATGCTCTATTGCTGATGCTTTGGTCCAATTTGCAGCTTCATGATTGGAGTAAAATTCTTGTTTATTGAATGGTGCCTTTGTCTCATCTTCAGTACATGAAAAAACTAATGCAACAATTATTATCCACGGGAAAACTATTTTCATAATTTCTGATATTTTAAATGGCTATTTATATAGACCCACATAAATATAAAATAGTTGCACCTTTGTTTTTTCCTTGTCTTTATTTTCTTGGAAGTCAAACATATTGAAAGATAGAAGGTTACCTGTAAAAAAACATGAAACTACTTATCACAATTTCTCTTGTTGCATTAACTTACCGTATACAAGCACAAGATATGTTATCTATGGCAGAGGCTGAAAGCCGACAGCTCATTTCAATGGCTAATGTCACTGCAAACAGTTCAGATGGAATTTATAGATATTATGCTAAAGGAGCTAAAGAACCTTTCACTGGCATATTGTTCTCAAAATTTGAAAATGGAAACTACGACTCCTATCAGGAATATGTTGATGGTGTTGGTCACGGAACGTGGATTAATTATTATGAAAATGGTAATTACAAAGAAATAGGAATATATGAGCAAAATAAAGTAATGGGACCCATTAAAAAGTATCACGAGAATGGTGAATTAGCATCCGAAGGAGTGTATAAAGACTGGAGAGTGAGAGTGGGCAAATGGACTTTCTATAATGACCAAGGGCAGTTACTACAAAGTGTCGATTATGGCGAAAAGGGAAGTATAGTAGAGGTAAAAGAGTATTACGAGAAGGGGAAAATTTCTTACAGCTGGTATAGTAGGATTCTAAATGAAAATGGGTTTTAATCATTAAGTTATATGATATCCATCATTATATTTGTTGGATTGACGTAGTAGATTAGCAGCATAAAAAGAAGCCCGATGACAGACTTAGAAATCGCGAATAAAAGCCAATTACAACCCATCCAGCAAATTGCAGAAAAATTAGGTTTAATTCCAGATGAGCTTGAAATGTATGGAAAGTACAAAGCCAAATTACCGCTGGATGTGATTAATGATAGTAAAGCTGAAAAAAGCCATCTTATTTTAGTATCTGCTATTTCTCCAACGCCCGGAGGCGAAGGAAAAACTACTATGTCCATTGGTCTTTCTGAGGCACTTAACCAGTTGGGTAAAAAGACGACTGTGGTGCTTCGAGAACCTTCTCTTGGTCCTGTTTTCGGAATGAAAGGAGGGGCTACAGGAGGGGGAAGATCTCAGGTTTTGCCGATGGAGGATATCAATCTCCATTTTACAGGCGATTTCTCCGCTATCGAAAAAGCTAATAATTTACTTTCTGCCATTATTGATAACAATGTTCAAAGTAAGAGTAATTCACTAGGACTCGACCCAAGAACCATAGCTTGGAAGCGAGTTATGGATTTAAATGATCGGGCATTAAGAAATATTGTGGTAGGATTGGGTGGCACAACCAATGGAATTCCAAGAGAAACGGGATTTGATATCACGGCAGCATCAGAAATTATGGCCATTCTTTGCCTTTCTTCTGATTTGATTGATTTAAAGAAGAGGCTTGGAAATATTTTTGTTGGATATACTTTCGATAAAAAGGCGATTTATGCTAGAGACTTGAAGGCAGAGGGAGCTATGACTGCTTTGCTTAAAGATGCAATTAAACCTAATCTCGTACAGACAATTGATGGAAACCCAGCGATTATTCATGGCGGACCTTTCGCTAATATCGCTCAGGGCACCAATACGGTCATTGCCACAAAAATGGGCATGTCATTATCAGATTATACGGTAACGGAAGCCGGTTTTGGCTTTGATTTAGGGGGCGAAAAATTTCTAGATATTAAATGCCAAAGTGCAAATTTAAAACCTAAAGCCGTGGTTTTGACCACTACAATTCGTGCGCTGAAATACCATGGCGGAGCAGATCTAAAAACACTCAAAGAACCCAATGAAGTAGTTCTGAAAAACGGCTTTCCCAACTTGGAGAAACACATTGAGAATGTGAAAAAGTATGGGATAACGCCAATTATCGCCATTAATAAATTTAGCACAGATAGCGAGGAAGAAATAGAGGCGGTTCTAGAATATGCTAGAAGTAATAATATTCAGGCAGAAGTGGCAGACGTTTGGGCAAGTGGAGGAAAAGGGGCATTGGATTTGGCACAAATTGTTATTGATTCTGTAGATGCCGAAATTTCAGATTTCAAACCTTTGTACAATTGGAATAGCCCAGTAGAGGAAAAAGTAGCTAAAATTGCAAAAGAAATTTATGGAGCTGATAGAGTGGAATATGCAAGTAAAGCTAAAGCAGATTTAAAGCGAATCGAGAATTTGGGGCTAACGAGTTTACCTATTTGCATTGCTAAAACCGAAAAGTCCCTCTCTGATGACCCTAAACTTTTAGGGAGGCCAAAAGATTTTGTCTTGACGGTAAGAGAAATAGAAATCGCTGCTGGAGCAGGATTTATTATTCCGATTACGGGAAATATTATGCGGATGCCAGGCTTGCCAGCCCATCCGGCCTCAGAGCAAATTGATGTGGATGAAGAAGGAAGGATTACAGGTCTTTTTTAAGCGTCTAGCCCATAAAGGGATGAGCACTATGTTAATTGTTACCCATTTTACTATTGACAACATCTTTCCTTTTCCTATTTTTTATGGAATTTTAACAAAATTGAAGAATAATAGAAAATAGACGTTCAATATTCACTAAGCAGCAGAAGGTTTAAATAGATTACCCATAACCTAATAGTTCCGTCTTTCCCTAATTTGAAATATTGCCTAGTTAGCAATAATTTATAAACTATTTATATATATATTGAAAAGTTAATTCAACAGTCACCAAAACCTGGGTAGATTTTGGTAGCTAAAAAAACGTTCCTTTTTGTTTAATATCATTTAAATCGAATGGTAGTGTTTATCACTAATAAGTAAACCAATAATTATTCAACATATTAAACCTTACAATGAACCTATTTCTTAAAATCACCCTCAGCTTATTATGTCTAATAATGGTACCTTATCTGACTTTACAGGCTCAAGATTGTAATTGTGAAGATTCTTTCAAAAAGACGGTGGACGTCTATGAGAAAGATTATTCTCTTTTTATTTATAAAGTCACCGATGAAAATCGCGACTTATACACGGCACATACCGATATTATGCGCACAAAAGCAATGCAAACGGATAATTTGCAAGACTGTAAAACCATCTTAGTACAATGGCTTGATTTTTTTAGAGATGGGCATACTTACCTGAAGATTTCCACATCAATAGATCTCGATATCGAAAAAATCCCGATTTCAGAGAAGGAATTCAAAAGCAGTTATAAACGCAATGAATATAAGCAAAATCCGCTTTTGGGAATATGGCAGTATAAAGGATACGAAGTAGCTATTATTCCCAATCCCAAAAATAAAAATCAGACCAGAGATTTTGTTGGGCTTGTAATTAATAGCAGTAATGAAGATTGGAATCAAGGCGATGTAAAATTCGAACTTACCAGCGATTTCGGAAGCAATTACAAGTCTACTTTCATGATGGGTGATCATACCCCCAAAACCGTCAAAGCTTATCAACTTAGTGAAAGTAAACTGAGCTTCGAAAACCTCAATGAATGGACTAAAATATGGCCGAAAACCAGTAGCGAAGTTTCCGAATCTGAAATTGTTGAAAAATTTGGTCAATTTCACTTTACGGAAATTGATGGCATTCCTTATTTGAGATTTCCTGATTTCTATTCTGTAGATGAACTCCATGTCGACAGTATAATGAAAGCTAATCATGAAAAACTTTTAGCTTCAGAATTTATCATTGTGGATATTCGAGAAAATGGAGGAGGAAATGATGTTACATACTACCCCCTGCTACCGTACATTTTGAGCGGTCCTATTCAAATTCCTAATACAGGCTTATGGATGAGTGATGGGAATATTAAAAAATTCTTTGAATCAAGCGACTTGAAAGGCAAATCGATCGATGAGTACACAGCAGAAGAGCGGGAGCTCTACGATTATGTGATGTCGCTTAAAGGCACTGCATTTTTTGAAGACCCTAATTATTTCTATGAATATGAGCCTGACACCATTTATACAAGCCCTATGAAGGTTATACTCTTGAGTACAGAAGCTGGCAGTTCAGGAGAAACCTTTGTTTACAGAGCGAATCAAAGTGATAAAGTAGTGGTTTATGGTCAAAATACTGCAGGAGTAGTCGATGGATTCAATGGCCTTTCAACGGATATTGGTTGTTTTACACTGACGTACCCTTCTTCCTTTCGAGCAAAGGACGTGAATGAAAACCCAATAGATCCATATGGCATTGCACCAGATGTATATGTTGATGAAGATGTTGATGTTTTAGCTTACTCAATTCAGCACATGAAGCAGTTGATCAAAAATGTGAACTCAAAAAAATAAAAAAACTCACTAGATGAGGACTAAGCATTAGTTATGCGATCACAAATATGGTACAATGAATCGATATGGCTTCATGACATTTATAATATTGTAAATATAAAAAAACTAGCAGTGGTAGAGACAGTAGCAAATTGTCCGTTCCACTGTCTAATCCCCAAAATCAACCTGATTTTTAAAAGATCTAGAGATGTTCAACCATTCTTCTCCAACTTTGACTTTTTCTTTTTGAAAAGCGGTTATTTTATCTTGATTGATGATAAAGGATCGGTGAATTTGGATAAAGCTTTCAGGGATTTGTTCTTGAAGTGATTTCAAAGTCATTTTGCTCATCAATGGTTTTTCATTTTCCAATACGAACTTTAAGTAGTCGCCTCTTGATTCAATAAAAAGCACTTTGTCCAACAGTAATTTCTGCTGTTGCCTGTCAATTGAAATGAAAATATGGTGAGATTGTTGATTCACTTCTGAATTACTAGATTCTAATCCGTTGACAGCCTTCAAAAAGCGTTCAAATGAAATCGGCTTTAATAGATAATCTAGTGCTTTTACCTCAAATGCTTCAACAGCATATTTTCGATGTGCTGTAATGAAAATAACTTTTGGCTGGATGGGATTGCTTTTAATGAAAGTCAGCCCATCTAATCCGGGCATTTCGATATCAATTAATAGCAAATCAACTGGATTTTTCTGCAAGAAATCACGAACCTCCCAGGCATTGGTGAAAGTGTCTTTCAAATCCAGAAAGGGAACTTTGGCCACATAATCGCTGATAAGTTCGCGTGCCAAAGGTTCGTCATCGGCTATAATGCATTTCCAAGTTTTCATTTAACAGGGATTTGGATTTCGATTTTAAAATTACCCTCACTAATGGACTTCTCCATTTTGTATTCTTCTTTGTAAATATAAGAAAGTTGACTTTCAATATTTTTTAGGCCTATTGCTTTTGGATTACTTTCGTTGTGTAAAAAGTTATTGGAAAATGATAGAAGCAGATTACGGTCTGTGCTTTTGATCGAATACTTGATTTTCAATTTTCCGGTATTATTTATCCCTCCATGTTTAAAGCAATTCTCCATTAAGGTAATCAGAATCAAGGGCGGAATTTTAATAAAAGCATCCTCTGGAACTTCCAAATTTTTTTCAATTTCCAAACGATCCCCAAAGCGGAAACTTTCCACATGAATATAGTCTTCTAAAGTGCTTATTTCATCAGATAATAGGATCAAGTCTTTTTTGCTATTCTCTAGAATATACTCTAACAAAGCACTCAATCGCAAAATTAATTCAGGTGCTTTATCTGATTTCTTAAGTGATAAAGCGTAAAGATTATTCATTGTATTAAATAAAAAATGTGGATTGAGCTGGCTTTTCAGAAAGCGCAGTTCTGCCTGTGCCATATTTTTTATGGCCTCATTTTTTTCATTTTCCGTGGTTCTCCATTTATCTATGCTGGTGATGGCTACGAAAAGAAATACAATCAAGAATAATACGGTATTTAGGATGGCTATATCACGAGTGCCGGGAGGCATTAATTCAAATTGATAATCTGCAATCACAATAAAAACCACCGTATTAATGAGGAGTGTCAAAAATATCGCTGAAATAATGAGGTAAACTACATAAAGAACAAATCTCAATTTTTTATCCTTCAACAGATACTTAGGAATCAAGTAATTGGATATCAGGTAAGCGCAAGCAATGGTTACGGGCAAATAAATCAAACTTAAAAGCAGTGCTTCATTCCAATTGTTGTCATAACTAATCAAAAATGCACAAAGCAAAAATGAAAGTAGCCAAAAAGCGATATGATATAGGTAGTGCTGCATCTGGAAAAAGTAAAATTAAACAACTTCAGTTAAGATGCATTTTTTATCGACCGATAACTTCTTTAGGTAGGCAGAACACAAAATTCACCTTCTAAATCTAAAATTGTGTTTTCTATCTTTACAAACCCGACAACCATCGACTATAAATAATAAAGTGCAAAAATGTTGATAGGATTGCATATCACTTAAAAACAAAAATTATGAAAATTATTGAAATTCATGTTGAAGGAGGAATTCTATTTATGGGCATATTATTTTGCCTTCTAGTTGCTGTGGTTGTAACATCAGCACTGGTTTTGAAGCATCGATCTGACAATGTCTTGTCAGAAAAATGGCTGAAGATTTCGCAGGACATAGCGCTTTTTGCTCTAGTTTTCGGCATTTTGGGCCAATTAGTAGGCTTGGTCGGTGCTTTTCAAGCAATTGAGCAAGTAGGAGAAGTTTCCCAAGCCTTATTGGCCGGGGGACTAAAAGTATCTTCCTATACTACGCTTTATGGATTCTTTATATTTTTGCTGGCCAAGCTTTTTAAAATTGGATTTCTATTCTCCCAAAAGTAAGCCGTTTAAAATCATGCAATAAAGTGTCTCATGAATTATTGCAATTTTGAACTCTAAGCACGCATTGATTTGCGTGCTTTTTTTGTTTAAAAATTGATACTATTCATATTGAAGTAAAATCATTAAGGCCAGATTTAAAATTTAATTAGCTTTGCACAAACACTTTTACATCTATCGTATTAACCTATTATGGAAGACAATAAAACACTCAATTATACAAAAAAGGTGGTCGAAAATGCACCTACTGATTGGTTGAATCTTACAACTCACCGCTTGGATATTTATAAAGAAGAATTGGCCAAAACAGAATTTTTGGAAAAATTTGAAAGTTTGTTTGAAGCTAAAATAGCCGAGAAAACAGCTCTTAGCGAATTGCCAACTGCCTATGATTATATTCGGTTAGGTCATCCTTTATCGACTGTCTTGGAGTGGACGATTGCCAAACAAAATCGGTTGAATCCTGATAGCGTCATCGCCTTTTCTTCCAAAACGATCCCAGTTTTGGCAGTGCTAAGGAAGAATCTATTTGACAAGAAAAGCACCCAGGTTGTTTATACTGAAGAATTACCGGAAGCTTTTGATGAGGAAATTATCAAGCTTGTTTACGGATATAGTTTTGAACTGAATAAGGTTAGTAGCATTGAAGAAGTACCTGCTTTTGACGGCAGTACTATTTTCGTTTCTCAAGAGGATGACTTAAATAAAATCTCGCTTCAGCAGAATATTGATTTTTTCGTTAGTACTCAAGCTAATCTTGGAAGTGTTTTACTTGTAAATGGTAAAGAAAACGAAAGCTATATTTCTGCTATTCAGCACGTGAGAAGAAGGGAAACTATTGCTATGACGCCTCCAGACTGCTACACTTTATTACAAAAACTGACTGGAATTTCTGCTACTGGCGATCCAAATTCAAAATTTGATGCTGACAAAGCAAAGGTTCTTAAAACCATAAAGGAAATAACAGCCACGGATACCACAGCCCTGTTGGGGTCATGTGGTTTATCGGTTCAATATGCCATCATGATGGGTCTTATTGAAGATGCAATGGAAAAGCATGAAGGAAAGGCTATCAAAATTATTGTACCCCCTAACTGCTATGGCGGCACAAATGATCAGGCAAGAAGAGTTGCGGCTTGTTTGGAAAATGCGGAAATTTTGGACTTAGCGGTTGATGGCGATAGTGATATGGTGAATAGTACGGAACAAGTTTTGGAAGCCGTAGCTAAGGACAATGCTGTACCCTATATTATTGCAGAGATTCCAACAAATCCTAGAGTGGAAGTTCCTGTAATGGAAGCTTTGAGAAAAGCTTTAAGCAAAGAGAGAAAAACAGCAAATGGAGAAAAAGCCATTGATCCTGTATTTATTTTAGACCAGACCTTTTGCCCTAATATTCAATTTTTGAGTGAAGAGGGAATTCTATCAGAAGTTCAGACGATTTCTTATGTAAGTGGATCGAAATTCCCAAGTGGCGGTAAATGTACTGCAGGATATGTTTCAGCTAACAGAAAAGCGGCCTCACTAATGGATAAAATTGAAAAGCATCTAATTCTTTGTGACAATGAAGCGACACCTCTACAAACGGCAATATTAGCTGAGCAATTGCCATCTATGAATCAAAGAATTGCAGATGCTTATAAAAACACCCGTGAATTTGTAAGCTTTATTAGGGAAACTTTACCCACTGCTAAGATCAATTTTGTGTCTGAGGAATTAGCGCAAGCAGATTTTACCCCTTCCGTTTTTTCATTAGATCTTCCTACTAAAGGAAATACTCCAGAAGAAAGAGAAAATTATAAGAGAGCTTTAAATTTAAAGCTGATTAACATGATGATCACGGAGATTCCGGAGGAAAGCAAGTACTGTGTGAGTTATGGTCAATTGAAAGGCTGTTATTGGACTATTCCAGCTACTTCCACACAAGGAACGACCAAAGAAGAAGATAAGGATTATATAGCGCGAGTATCGGTTTCGCCTGACCTAGATTTGAAAAAGCATAAGGAGGTTTTTGTTAATTTTGTTAACAGTATTGGATAAGGAAAATGACGGGAAGGCTTCTCCAGCTAGAAAAAATGGATTGATGTTGTGCTACCCATAGGTTGATTATCAAAGCCCTGGTAAACAGAGAGCAGGTGGATAAATTTACTGGGGATATTTGATACAATATTGTACTAATACAGGATGGCGAAATATTTGTGGTTTGAAGTTGTCAAGTGTTTCTTAAACTTCCAAAAAAAGCAATAATCAAAATCATTTACTTAGTAGGTTATACATGTTTTTTCAATACTTTTGTACTTCTGTTTCCGCCATAAAAGGGATTGGGCCATTAAATTAAATTCATGAAACGAGTCTTTCTTATTTTGATCATAATAATTTGTTCTTTTGAGCTGAAAGCTCAGGAAGATGGAACTTACTATGAACCAGATGATCGCCCGAGCTTTTATATAGGGCTCGGGAGTGGCATTAATTCTTATACAGGTCTTGCAGGAGTTACGGCCAATTATATAATTGATAAAACCCTTTTTGTGCAAGGTGGCCTAGGGTTAAGCAGTTGGGGTTTCAGGACCTCAATTGGGCTGCGTTATGATCAGTCCTACCGGCATGGGTTTACTTATGGAATTAATTTGTCAAGGTCATCGGGTATAGATGATATAGACCTGACTTTCGATTCTGGGAATGGAACGACTCAAGAGGTTAATATGCGCTTTGAAAGTACTACCACTTTTAATTTGAAGGCGGGCTACAATTGGTGGTTTGGAAAGTACAACACACTAAATATAAGTCTCGGCTACGCAGCAGCTTTTAAGGATCAACCTTGGGTAGTTAAAGATGGATCAACCTTATCCCCATTTGACCAGCAAGTATTACGACTCCTTTCACCAGGAGGAATTGTTCTTGAATTAGGGCTGACTTTTGCTATTCAGTAAAAAGGACATTAAGTAATAAAGACTTCCGTAAATTACTCTTAAGTTTTGTTGAAATCGCTTATTTCAACAATATGATGAAAAATTACTATCTTGTTTGCTTTTACAGCTTAATTCAAACGGTAAACATGAAATCATTTTTTTCTCTAATCATTGCAGTACTAGGCATCGTAGCATGCACAGATCAAAAACCGGAAACCACACCCAAAGTAAAATATGTAGCCATTGAAGGAATTGACAGTAGTCGCAATCCAGGCGATAACTTTTTTCAATATGTAAATGGAATCTGGTATGATTCTGTTTCTATTCCTGAAACGCAAGCCGGAGTAGGGGCCTATCGTTTTATGAATTACCCACAAAGATTACGCCTCCAGAACTTATTGGATAGCGTATCACAATTGGATAACGCTAAAGGAAGCATCGAACAAAAGGTTGGAGATTTCTATGCTTCAGGAATGGATACCGCCAAAATCAATAGAGAAGGCTTTCAGCCTATTAAGCCAATACTTGCTGAAATACAAACCATAACGAATGTCTCTTCTTTGATGACCTACGTGGCGTTGCAAGCTAAGCAGCAAAATAATTCAATTATTGGCTTTTATGTTGGACCAGACGATAAAAATAGTAAAATCAATATTGCCCATGCGTATCAAACAGGTCTGGGGTTACCCAACAGAGATTATTATTTTGATAAGAATAGCTCCACTGATGGAATACAAAAAGCATATAAAGAGTATTTAGCTACACTTTTTGAATTAAGTGGAACAGATACAAAAGCAGCTGAGAAGATGTCCGAAAAGGTTTACGACATTGAAAAGCAAATAGCCGAATCGCACAGAACCAGAGTAGAGTTAAGGGATGTGAAAGCAAACTACAATAAATTTTCTGTAAAAGACTTGAATGAAATGCACCCCAATATTGGCTGGAGCAAATTGCTCAATAGCATGGGGGCAGAAACTGATTCAGTTGATGTAGGTCAACCCAACTATTATGAAAATTTGAACGAGTTGCTAGTTAGCATTCCAATAGAAAATTGGAAGCTATTTATGAAATCAAGCACTTTACAGAATTACGCTGACAATCTAAGTAAAGCTTTCGTTGATGCTGAATTTGCTTATACAAAGGTGATCTCTGGACAAGCGGTGCAAAAAACAAGAGGCGAAAAAATGGCAAGCGCTGTAGATAATATGCTTGGCGAAGCATTGGGACAGTTATATGTGAAAAAGTATTTTCCTGAATCTGCCAAGCAACGAATGCTTGAATTATTGGATAATGCCCAAAAGGCTTATGCCAACCGAATAGATCAATTGGAATGGATGACCGATAGCACAAAAGTAAAGGCTAAAGAAAAACTATTCGCCATCACTAAGAAAATTGGCTATCCTGATGAATGGAGAGATTATAGTAGTGTCGAAATTACTCACGATAATTATTTTTCCAATATAATTTCAGCTTCTAAAGCTCAGTATAACTATAATTTAGCTAAACTTAATCAGGCAGTAGATCGGAAGGAATGGTATACCACACCATCAACAGTAACGGCTTATTATAATCCATCTGCAAATGAAATTGTGTTCCCGGCCGGCATTTTACAACCGCCTTATTTTGACTACGAAGCCGATGATGCCTTAAATTATGGAGGAATTGGTATGGTAATAGGACATGAGCTTACCCACTCCTTTGATGATCAAGGTGCGCAATTTGACAAAGAAGGGAATGTTAATAACTGGTGGACAGATGCTGATTATAAAGAGTTCAATGCCAGAACTCAAGCAGTAATTGACCTTTATAGTTCTTTTACAGTTTTGGATACATTGCATATCAACGGAGCGATGACTGTGGGAGAAAACACGGCCGACTTAAGCGGATTAGCTGTTGCCTATGATGCTTTCAAAATGACTGAGCAAGGACAAGACACAGCAAGAATAGATGGTTTTACGCCAGATCAGCGATTTTTTATGTCCCTAGCCCGAATTTGGAGGGTAAAAATGAAAGAGGAATATCTTCGCTTGTGGATCAAAACCAATTCGCATTCTCCTCCAATGTGGCGTGTAAATGGCCCTTTGATGAATATCCCTGGCTTTTATGAGGCTTTTGACATCAAGCAAGGAGACAAAATGTATTTAGCCGAAGAGGAAAGAGTAGCAGTTTGGTAGATGAAAATTTAACATATGTTTTTTATGAAGAGTGCAAGTGAATGCTTGTGCTCCTTTCTGTTTAATGTAAAAACCTAAAATAATTAATCAGTGTTTCTATAGGATGAGGCAGAACAAAAATTTCTATCATCTATTTACTATTATCTCAATTCTACTAATCATTGGTTGTGAAAATTCAACTGATCAGATTGACTTTGATGATATAGAGACTAATGAGCCAGAGGTAGACGAATCCGCTATTCAATATTTAGCTCTAGGAGATTCTTATACAATCGGACAAGGTGTTCCAGAGGAGGAAAGTTGGCCAGCTCAATTAAGCCGTAGAATTGAGCAAGAAACATCCTTGAAGGTGGAAGTTGACATCATTGCTCAAACTGGCTGGACTACCAGTAACCTTATGGGTGTGATTGAGTCATATGATATTAATTCTGGAGATTATGATTTAGTATCCCTATTAATTGGGGTCAACAATCAATATCAGGGCATGGATTTTTCTTTGTATGAAACGGAATTCGATTCTCTTCTCCAAATTGCTATTGACATTGCAGGTGATAGCGGAGATGTATTTGTGGTATCTATTCCTGATTATGGGGTTACTCCCTTCGGAAGTTCTAATAGCGATAAAATAGGCAAAGAAATCGACCAATATAATACTTATGCTAAAAGTGTTTGTAATAATAAAAATATTCCTTTTATCGATGTTACTTCTATCTCTCGTGAATTAGGCTCCTCCTCGGATGCATTGACCAATGATAATTTACATCCCAGCGGTTTCCAGTACTCTCTGTGGACCGATCGGATTTATTCTAAAGTTTTACAGTTGATTGGAGATTGAAAATCTATTTATTTTATAAATAAGATCAACCTCTGGCTATTCCTCCTCCAAAATCTCCTTCACTCTACCTACTACGCCAGTCTCCAACATCACTTTTATGCCATGAGGATGAAAGGAAGATTTGGTCAAAATCTTTTTAACAAAGCCGTTAGTTAAATCGCCTGTTCTTTGGTCCTGTTTCTGGACGACTTCCACTTCCAAGCCAATTTTTATCTCATTTCTATTTCTTCCGTCTAGCATAGCTATTTTTATTTTATATAATATTGCCAACCCAATCGAATTTAGTCATATTTGCCAAAACAATTCCTTTTTCTAAGACTAAATCGAGCTTATTTCCGCAAACTCTTTTTTTATAAAGGCACTTTTGTAGAATAGTCCTTCTTATCAAATATACTTCTCTCATTTGAAAATTGAATTTTGGAAATGTTAGCTTCTCCCAGTTGTTCTAGCAATCCTTCTGCTTCACTCCAATTCCAAAAATACCATTTGTGAGCAAAAGGAATGGAATTTACTTCTTGATAATCAGCATATGAAATCGCATGAGGGTTTTAAGCTGCTTTTTCTGCATTTCTATTGTCAAAAGTAACAATATAAGACATCGCCTCTAATAGATCAATTTCAGAATTTTGATAGATCATGTACCAATCATCAGGAGCATCGCCTACATTTTCACCAAATGTCATCTTATTAGTTTTTAAAGCCTGATTTTCAGTATACGGTAATGACTGAACTGCTGAATGATAAGTTCCCGGCTCGTTTAATTTGAAGGGAGTCATAAAAAAGTAAGACCAAGTCAAAGCATCAAAGCGAGCACCCTCATACAAACTGTCTTCTGGCTGTAGCCAAATATCTTGCCCGTCAAAAAGCATAGAAGTACCATTATTCTTGAGCACCAAAACCTTCGATGAGTTAGTGGTGCTATAAATTCGTGATTTAGCCTTTCATTGCCGCCAAAATTGAGTTTAATATCAAAGCCTATGACTTCTCCAGTTTTATATTTGTCCACTTCGTGTGCATCTTGAATGGAGGCGGCCAAGGGATGCACTTCCTCCTCCGTGCTTGAAACTTCATTTGTTTCTTTTGTACTCTTTTCTTCAGGTGTAACTCAGGCCGCAATGACCATTAGTAATAGGGTGTAAAAGAGGGTTTTCATGACTTTTCATTAGCGTCAAAAACGAAGTTAGTAAAGCTGGGCAAACTTAACTGTCAGTCAAATATCATTTTTTGAATTGTTGGAAAAGTAGCCATTTTGTTGATTATCCTCATTTTTATTTAAATACTTTTCGAGATTTTTTGCGCAAAAACGCTATATTCAGAAATTGAACGCTTTTTTTATATCTACTACTACACTCAATCCTGATGAAAGCCATTTTTTGTTCTCAATACACATCTCCCGAAAAGCTAGAAATTAAAGAAATTCCAAATCCAATTCCGGGAAAACTAGAAGTATTAGTAAAAATACATGCAACTGCAATCAATGATTATGACTGGGGAATGGTAAGAGGTAAACCTTACTTGTATCGCTTGATATTTGGCCTAAGGAAACCGAAGCACCCGATTCCAGGGATGGAACTGTCGGGCGTAGTTGAAGATACTGGAGATGGGGTTACAGCTTTCAAAAAAGGGGATGCTGTGTTTGGAGATTTATCGGAGTTTGGCTTCGGTAGCTTTGCTGAATATATTGCTATAAATGAAAAAGCTTTAATGTTAAAACCAGAAGCAATGAGTCACGAAGAGGCGACTGCCATACCACATGCTGCATTACTAGCGTATCAAGGACTAGTGAAGAAAGGAGGAATTCAGAAAGGGCAGAAGATTTTGATCAATGGCGCTGGTGGAGGAGTAGGTACTTTTGCTTTGCAGATTGCTAAGCAATATGATGCAGAAGTTACAGGTGTGGACACAGGAGAAAAACTCAATAATATGAAGGCCATTGGCTATGACCATATCATCGATTACAAAAAAGAGAATTTCACCAAAAGAGGAGAGCGCTACGATTTAATTCTAGACGCGAAAACTTCTCAATCGACTTGGGCATATTTAAAAGCCCTAGAGCCAAAAGGAAAGTATATTTCGGTTGGTGGTACAAATAGTAAACTCATGCAACTGGCGATCACCAAAGGATTGATCTCCGGCCTCACAAAAAAGAAGTGTCAGATCTTGGCTCTTCAGCCCAATGAAGGGCTTGATATCATCAATCAGTTTTATGCCGAAGGTAAAATTAAACCCGTTATCGATGGGCCTTATGCCTTTCAAGAAATCCCGCGATTGATCCAATATTTTGGAGAAGGAAAGCATACAGGCAAAGTGGTTATTAGGCTTTAAAATATACACTAGTGCAACAGCTCTCAATTTAACGTCTCTTTACTCCACGGCTAATTGGTCCTATTGGTAATTATGTCCAAACATGTCAGGTTTGGATTTGATATTATTGATGAAAACACCATCATATTCACTTCCTTTAATTATTGAAAACTCATAGCTTTCTACGAGGCGAAGGAGGCTTTAGGCTTGCTTTCATAAAAGCAATCATATTTAATTCATTTGTTAAATTGAGACAGATGATATTAACTTGCGACACATTAATTTTATAAACTATGGCTTCTGGATTTTTTGCTTTACTGGATGATATTTCAATGTTGATGGATGACGTGGCCACGCTCAGTAAAGTGGCTGGCAAGAAAACGGCAGGAATACTTGGAGATGATCTGGCGGTCAACGCAGAGAAGGCATCTGGCTTTATGGCCTCAAGAGAGATTCCGGTGCTTTGGGCCATCACAAAAGGTTCTTTTCTCAATAAAATTATCATTTTACCACTAGCATTTTTACTGAGTGCATTTGTCCCTGAGGCCATTCACATCATTCTGTTGCTAGGAGGTTTATATCTTGCCTATGAAGGTGCAGAAAAGATCTATGCGTATTTCTTCCATCCTGCACCCAAGAAAAAAATAGAAAATGTTGAAAAACTGACTAAAGAGGAAGCCTTAAGCAAAGAAAAGGAAAAAGTGAAATCCGCTATTGTCACCGATTTCATTTTATCAGTGGAAATTATCATTATCGCTTTAGGCACGGTTGAAAAGGAAAGCTTGCTTAATCAAATTATGGTGGTTTCAATAATTGCTTTATTAGCTACAGTCGGGGTTTACGGAATAGTTGCACTTATCGTTAGAATGGATGAATTTGGAGTAAGATTAATAAACTTAAATGAACAAGATAATAGCTTTTCAGATAAAATCGGAAAATTTTTGGTTCAAGCACTACCGAAGGTAATTAAGAGCTTGACCGTAATAGGGACCATCGCATTGCTTCTAGTTTCTGGGGGAATTTTTGCTCATAATATTCACTTTTTGCATGATCTACTGCCAAGTGTTCCATCATTTATTACTGAATTCTTTATTGGGCTTATCGTGGGTATAGTAATGTTGCCCATAGTGAATTTAGCAACTGCTATTTTGAAAAAAGTTAGGTCTAACAGATTAGAATAATTTTTTTCTTGAACGAAAACACCTAGCGGTTTGAAGACTTACAAAGGGGGTTCTAACAAAACCCCCGCAGAAGATCTTTTTTACTTTGAATGCTACACATTCTACAGGCCTGATTTTCTTTAATTGTTCTTGATAACTGCATAGTATTTATTATTATATTACAGCATTATCTATCAACGAACTAATTAAAATGAGAAATCTATTATTTCCACTGCTACTGTTGACCTCAAGTATTTTATGCGCTCAAGATCCAATAATAAATGTCGAACAGTACGAGCTTCCCAATGGACTGAAAGTTTATTTAAATGAAGACAAAAATGCTAGTAATGTATATGGCGCTGTTTGGGTAAATGCAGGAGGTAAAGATGATCCGGCAGAGGCAACAGGAATTGCCCACTATCTTGAACATATGCTGTTCAAGGGAACGGACGAACTAGGCACTCAAAACTACGAAACTGAAAAGACGCACCTTGACTCCATAAAGATTTTGTATGATGAACTAGCAATTACCAAAAGTCCTGAGACGAAGCTTCAAATTCAAAAGATGATTAATGCACAAGAATTGAAAGCTTCGCAATTTGCAATACCCAATGAATTTGACCGCCTGGTTAAATCAATTGGAGGCAGTGGAGTAAATGCCGGAACGAATTACGACTATACGTATTACTATAATTTTTTTCCAGCCAATCAGATGACCAAGTGGCTTGATATTTACTCCCACAGGTTTCAAAACCCTGTTTTTCGACTTTTTCAAAGTGAGCTCGAAGCAGTTTACGAAGAAAAAAATAGGGCAGGAGATGATTTGCAACGAAGAGTATTTACCAAATTCAATGAATATATTTATGGGGATCATCCTTATAGCACCCAAACTGTTTTGGGCAGTGTGGAGCATTTAAAGAATCCCTCCTTAACCAAAATGTATGAGTATTTTCAAAAATATTATGTGGCCAATAATATGGCTTTAGTGCTCTCGGGAAATTTCGATGCTACAGAGGTTAAGCCTTTGATTACCGAATCATTTGGTAAATTAAAGAGAGGAAAAGAACCGGAATTTCCTCAGTATACAAGAAACAGTTTTGATGGAAGAGAAGTGGAAAAGGTCAGAATAACACCCATAAAAGTGGGCTTCATGGGATATAAATTGGTGCCGGCAGGGCATCCTGATCGTCCTGCTTTGGAAATAGTGGGTGGAATGATGTCTAACAGTAACCAAACAGGCTTTATCGATAAAATGAATCTCAATAACGAGCTTTTATATGCAGGAGGGGAGCAGGATTTTCTGGAAGAAGATGGATCAGCCTTCATTTTCTTTGTGCCAAAAGTTTTTGGGGGGAGCCTTAAGAAATTTGAGGGCAAGATTAGAGACGGTTTTCAGGAAATTGCAAAAGGCAATTTTACTGATGAGTATTTTGAATCTGTAAAGTTTGGCATTTACAGGAATTATGAGCTTTCCATGGAAAATTTAAGTACAAGAGGTCGCACATTGGGTCTAAGTTTCATCTACGATATTGATTATAAAGACTACCTATCATTTCCTGAAAAGATTAGAAACATTTCGAAAGAAGAAGTACAAAAAGCAGCTGAAAAATACTATGGGGATGACTATTTCACTTTACAATCAAGAACAGGATTTCCTAAAAAAACGAAGCTAGAGAAGCCCTCTTATAAGCCTATTTCTGAACGCACGGAAGAATCCTCAGCTTATGCTAAAAGATTCCAGGCACTTCCAGAGAACCAAGCAGAACCAAATTTTATAGATCTAAAAAATGATTTTGGGATTACCGATGATTATATTTTTTACACTAAAAATATGCTTAATGATATTTTCACCCTTCGCTTTAGTATTGCTGGAGGAATTACGAAAGATCCCGACTATGCCCTCTTAGCGGAAGCGCTCAACAGCACAGGCACTAGTGATTTTTCGGCCGCTGATTTGAAAAGAAAATTCGCGGATGTAGGGGCCACCTATTTTTTTAATGCAGACTATAATTCATTCGATATTTCAATAACGGGTTTAGACAATAAGTTCGATGAGACGGTAGACTTGATTGAAACTTTAATAGCAGATTTCAATCCTACCAACAAAACCATCAAACTTCTTTATAATCAGCGAAAAACGGAGAATAAGCTCAACAACAATAATCCTGCGACAGGTGGCAGTATCCTTTATAGCTATGGACTTTTTGGTGAACAGTCCAGTTATAAAAGCCGAATGCCAGCGGGAAAATTAAAAAAATTAGAACCTGCTGTGCTCAAGAACAAAATGCAGGCACTTCTAAGTAATGGAATGAGTTCCATCCATTACGTAGGACAAAAGGAGGAGACTGAGTTAATAGAAAAGATCTCAGCATCTACATTATTCAGAAAAAACGCTATTGATCAATACACATTCTTGGAAGCAGAGGATGTAGCGGAAACCACCTTTTATGTGGTAAACGACAAAAAGTCAATCCAAAGCTATGTATATTATATAGTAAATGGTGAGCCGTTGAATTATGAGGAGGATTATAAAAAGGAGGCATTCAATTCTTACTATACCAATAGCCTGTCAGGACTGTTATTTCAAGAAGTACGTGAATTCAGATCATTGGCATATTCAACAGGAGGGAATTATATAGACCCTATCTACGAGCCCGAGAAAAGGGGTAGATTAGTTTTATTCACCGGTTCTCAATCTGATAAAACAACTGATGCAGTTAGTGTCGTTTTAGGGCTTATCAATGACATGCCAACTTATGAAAGCAGGCTGTCCTCTATAAAAGATGGTTTGATATTGACATCGAGTTCCAGCAGACCGGACTTCCGACTGCTATCACGAACCGCAGAATCATTTATAAAAACAGGTTATTTGCAAGATCCTAATGAAATTAATTTCGAGCAATACTCAAAACTGGAGTTTGACGACATTGTGTCGTTTTATGAGAAAAATATTAAAAATAAGCCTGTAACGGTTACCATTTATGGAGATGCGTCAAAGTTCGATCTTGATAGGTTGAGAACCTTAGGCCCTGTAAAGGAGCTAGAGCTTGATGATATCATAGTTGAATAAAAGCAATAGGAAATGAAATACGATTTTTTTAGAGTTGAGATTGAAAATAAAGTAGCAACAGTAAGCTTTAACCGTCCGGAAAAATCCAATGCAATTCATATGCCGGCTTGGAAGGAGATGAAGGAAATCTTTAATTCACTTTCCGAAAGGGCAGAAGTACGAGCTATTGTATTAGCTGGAGCGGGAAAAAACTTTTGCGCGGGCATTGATTTGGAATTGCTGATGTCGGTAAGTCAATACCAAAAGATTGAATGTGCAGGAAGAAGAAGTGAGGAAATCAGAAGATTAGTATTTACTCTTCAAGAAGCCGTAAACGCCATCGAAAAATGTAAGAAACCTGTTTTGGCTGCTGTGCATGGTGGCTGCATAGGTGGGGGAGTCGATATCATTGCCGCTTGTGATATGCGCTATTGCAGTGATGATGCCTATTTTACCATAAAAGAAATTGACTTAGGAATGGTAGCCGATTTAGGAACTTTGCAACGCCTGCCCAAATTAATTTCTCCTGGTATGGTTTCCGAAATGGCCTATACGGGCAGAAAAATGGACGGCAAAGAGGCCAAGGAAATTGGGCTAGTCAATCAATCTTATTCTTCAAGAGATGAAATGATGGAAAGTACTCATAAACTGGCTACTACAATAGCTTCAAAATCTCCTTTGTCCATTCGAGGCACCAAAGAAGTATTGAAATACAGCCGAGATCATTCGGTGGAAGACTCACTGCAGTATATGGCTACCTGGAACGCTGCCATGTTACTTTCTGATGATTTTAGTGAAGCTTTTAAAGCCAGCATGGAAAAACGCGCTCCTAATTTTAAAGATTAAGCAAGCATCTGTCAAACTTTAAACAAGACAAAATTTGACAGCTCATCCCGATTACAAAAAGATGATTTAAGGTGGCGACTATAGCAATTGCAAGTCAAATTCTTTACACCTTGACTTTCTTCATCTGAATAATACCAAACTTGTTCAATACTTTCATGATCAAGTAAGTTGGGTCAATCTCGTGCCATCTCACACCTCCAAAATTAGGATTGCCACTTCTTTTATGATGGTTGTTATGATAGGCTTCCCCCATCATCAAAAAATCGAAGGGTAGAAAATTCTTGGAAGTATCCTTCACTTTGAAATTTATGTAACCATAGATATGTGCAAACCAATTAATGATGGCCCCGTGAATAGGTGCCATTAAAAAAACTAAAGGTAGCAATAGCCATTGCCATAAAGCAGTTGCAAAAAAGTAAAAGAAAGCAATATATACTGCCGCCCATAGCACTCTTGAAAAGATTGAACTAGCAAAAAGATCAAAGCTTTTCCATTGCGGTACATTGGTGGTGAATTTCTCTTCCACCTTAATTCGTCCTTTATTAATATCTTGATAGATCTTTTTGGTTTTCCACATCATAGCGAAAAGCGTTTTATCATATTTAGGAGAATGCGGATCGTTTTCTGTATCCGTATAAGCATGATGTATTCTATGCATAATGCCGTAGCCATAAGCACTTAAATAACTACTTCCCTGGAAAACCCAGGTTAATATATAAGTAAGTTTTTCCATAAATTTAGACATGCTAAAAGTTTGGTGGGCTGCATAACGATGAAGAAAGAAAGTCTGAAAGAAAAGACCTCCATACCATAATACTAGGATAAAAATAATAATAGCCATTGCTTAATGTGGGTAACGAGATAAATAAATAAAATATTTCAATAAGAAAGGTGACTCGATAGGCGTGCTTTACTTCGAATTGAATTCCACTGCAAATAACAGCAAAAACTTTAAATTGTTCATGCTAAGAAAGTGCATATATTTTTGGCATAACGCATTATCTACTTTCTCCTTTATTATGAAACCTAAGGCATTAGCAACTAGTCTATCAAATTCCTCTTGCAAAATTATTATATTTACTAAATGGAGAATTTAGCATCCATATTAGAAAATAACTCAAGCGTCAAAAACAAAAGCTATCGTAAGGGAGAAATCATTCAGCACTCCGGTGAACTCAATGCCCATAGATATTATGTTAAAAAAGGCATAGTAAGAAGCTACATTATTGACAGCAAAGGTAAAGAACACATTTTTAGTTTTGCGCCTGAAGGATGGATTGTGGGCGATATAGAATCATTGGAATACGACAAACCCGGACAGCTTTTTATTGATTGTCTGGAAGATGCTGAGGTAATGATTTTTGATCAAGATAGCTTCTCCATCACCAGCCTTTCAAACCAAGAAATTACTGAATATACCCATCTTTTATACAGAAGAATGGGAATTTTGCAACGCAGGGTATTGATGTTGATGAGTGCTCCTGCCATAGATCGATACCAATACTTTCTGAAAACTTATCCCGAACTCCCCAATCGAATCCCGCAACGAATGATAGCTGCTTTTTTAGGGATTACACCTCAGGCCCTTAGCACACTTAGATCTAAAATGACTTTTTTGGAAGGGCCGTAATTTATTAATCTAGATGAATGTAGGATAAATTTTAACTACTGAACTTGACCTTTAAAAATAACCCATCATGAGTAAACCTAAGATAGCCGACAGAAAACCCATTAAAGTTGAACTTACTAAAGGCGAAGAAAAATATTGGTGTGCCTGCGGATTAAGTCAGAATCAACCATTTTGTGATGGTTCCCACAGGAAAACTGATATAACGCCTAAGCAATTTGTGGCCGAAGAAACAGGCGATGCCTATCTCTGCATGTGTAAGCATAGCAAAAATCCGCCTTATTGCGATGGAACACATGCCACGTTAAAAGAAGAATTAGACGATAGCACCAAAAGCGAGACGGCTTCTTCCTCGGATTCTACCAAAGAAGAACCTACTTTGGCTTATATTAAGGCACTGGCCAAAGATGGCTTATCCAAAACTGGGCATCACGGAGAAATGGGCGCTATGGGTGTACCAGGCCCGGAATTGCCGCAATGGAAAGACATCCAAATTTTGGCAGCCCAATTGGCTACCAAACCTTTGATGGAAGATGTCCCTGTGGCTACCGAACTAATCATCGGTCCTAATGCTAAAAAACCTTTAAAACTGGACATCCCCTTATTTGTGTCTGATATGAGTTTTGGTGCTTTGTCTGAAGAAGCTAAAGTAGCCCTTTCCAAAGGAGCGGAATTAGCCGGAACCGGCATTTGCTCTGGCGAAGGCGGTATGCTGAATGAAGAACAAGCCGCTAATTCTAGATATTTTTATGAATACGCTTCCGCCAAATTTGGCTTTGAGTGGGAGAAACTAAAGCGCGTGCAAGCCTTCCATTTTAAAGGCGGACAAGGCGCGAAAACCGGAACAGGCGGACATCTTTCTGCCAATAAAGTAGTGGGTAAAATTGCAGAAGTGCGGAATTTGAAAGAGGGCACTGCAGCCGTTTCACCGCCTACTTTTGATGATTTGCATACGCCTCAAGACTTTAAAGCTTTTGCCGATAAAGTTCGGGAAGTAACGGGTGGTATTCCCATCGGTTTTAAGCTGTCGGCCAATCACATCGAAGCCGATATACAATTTGCCTTAGACGCCAGTGCGGATTACATCATTTTAGATGGCAGAGGAGGCGGAACAGGGGCCGCGCCTTTGATTTTTAGAAATAATATTTCCGTACCAACTATTCCTGCTTTGGCCAGAGCTAGAAAGTATCTGGATAAAATGGATAGAAAAGATGTGACCTTAATTATTACAGGCGGCATCCGTGTACCAGATGATTTTATCAAGGCTTTAGCACTGGGTGCAGATGGGATTGCTGTATCCAATTCAGCTTTGCAATCTATTGGGTGTGTAGCGGCCAGAATGTGCAATACCAACAACTGCCCGGCAGGCGTAGCCACCCAGAAACCGGAATTAAGGAAATTGATCAATATCGATAAATCAGCTCATCAGCTTCATAATTTCTTTAGTGCCTCCACCGAACTTATGGAAGTAATGGCCAGGGCTTGTGGACATGATCATTTGAATAAATTCAATCCCAAGGACATCACTAGCTGGAAGAAAGACATGGCAGAATTGACGGGGGTTAAGTTTGGTGGGGTATCATAAAGCTAAGTTGTGAATTAGGCTGTCTTATCCTGAAATAGCTTTACACAAATAAAGCCCCATAGCGCAAGTGTCCGCTTGGCATATTGCCTAAAACCTAGATAGTCTTTATTTTCAACTCAAATTGGATTTGTTTTGCTTAACCTCTATCATTGCATCTGCTTTACAAATGCGTAATTTCAGCCTTCCTTTTAGAAAAAAGATGACGAGAAAGAAAAATGAAACTCTAATATGAGCAAAATAAGCAAAACCCTATTAATCTATATTGTCTCATTTGTGCTTTTTAGTAATGTAGCCCACGGCCAAGATATTTTTCTTATGGGTGGGGTCAATTTTTCGAAACTGGGACAGCAAAAAGATAATACATCCTCAATCAATAGGGAGTACAGACCCGGTTTTCATATTGGCCCAGCAGTTGCTATGAAACTGAACGATCATTTTGATCTTATCCCTTCATTGCTGTTTTCTTTAAAAAGAGAATACAGTGAATCAACGATATATATTCCCAGATTTGATAACACCAATGCATCTTACAGATATGATTTTAAATCTTCCATTAATGAGTATTATCTAGATTTACCAATAACCCTAAAATTCAATTTTAAGCTTGGAGAGCAAAAATTATATGCTTTGGCAGGACCTTATGTTAACTTAAGACTATTTGATGATAGCACTACGGAATTATTTATAGATGGCGAAGCTAGTGAATTTGAAAATCAATTTGAAGCAAAATTTAGTAACCGAATTGACTATGGTATTCAAGTTGGTCTAGGTGCAGAATTAAAGTCATACGTTATTCAAGCGACCTACGACTACGGATTTTACAGGACAATGAAATATGAAGACATTCCGTTTGAAGAATCGGTAAGAAATGCGGTTGCCAGAATTACTTTTGGGTATAAATTTTAAACCTAATGTAGAATTTGAAAAGGATTTTAAGCTTTTTTAGCTAATCATTGCAAAATTACTAGTGCGTTCTCCACCGCTCAAATAGCATAAGTGTCCACTTATGCTTTTGACTATTCTCCAAAATTTCCCTCGAATCGCGCAAGCATCCACTTGTGCTTGCCAGTAACAACATACACTGCCACCCATTTACCCAATCCACTTTTCCAACTAGCCTAAAAACAAGATCAATTGAATTTTTTGATAACTTCTATATGTGCAATTTCTAATTTTGTTATGGATTAATTATCTTTCAAATTCAACATTTGCCAAAACCTGAAAAGTCCCGTTCGATTTTAATTTTCCGCTTTTTGGCAATAACTAATTAATTGATTAGAGACACAATTGAGAACCAATCAATTGTTATTATCAATATAAATATTTTAAATGTTCGGAAAAATTCCGAACTATTTTTTGTTTATTTGCATTACTAATGAGGCTAGTCAATAAAAAGGCATTAGAAAAATTAAAAAGGAAGAATAAAGGAAATGTTTCATTAACAACTGCCATTGATAAACTGATAAAGGATATTGAAGATCACAGCTGGAAAAATCAAACTGAGCTGAATATGACCAGACCAGATGCAGATTGTGTCCATAATGATGGATTCTACTTTTTTAATATTAATATCCATAGAACGATGATCCTTATTGAGTTTGAAGATAATGAAGCTTCAGTAGTTTGGGTCGGAACCCATCAAGAGTTTGAAACAACATTTAAGAACAATAAGAATACTATTAAAAAATGGCTGAATGCTAATGATTGGATTTAATTTTTATGCAAACACAACTAGACATATCGAAAATATTGGAAGCAGGAAAAATTGCAAATGAATTGGAATTTGAGAGAGCTTTAATTGCCGATCGAAAATTAAGAGTTCTTGCTAAAGAAGATTCAAAATATAAAGCTGTTCGCAAGAAATTAAGAGACTTAATTACTGCTTATGAAGACAAAAATTGGTCTTTCAGCTCAAAAATAACGAATAAAAAAATACAGGATAGTGATTTAGCAGAAGTTATAGCTGAAAAAGAAAGGCAATTCATTCAAAAGAGGAAAGAGTTAATCAGAAAGAAACTTAAAAGTTTAAGTTTAACACAGCAAAACCTTGGTGAAATTTTAGGACATAGAAGCAAATCCTATATGTCTGAATTAATGAATGGAGTCAGCCCCTTTTCCTTAAAAGATTTGATTATCATTAACCGATTGCTAAAAATTGATCTGACTCACTTGATCCCTACTTTCTTAGCTCCTGCAGATAAGATGAAAATTAAAAACTCTCTTGAAAAGCTCAATAATTCAAAGCTTCGTGAGGAGGATATTGAATTGGTTTGATTACTGAATACCATTAATTCTTAGAACTAAAATTTTTATAGAACTATATCTTTGGAAGTAATATATACCAGCACATGAAAAATGCTTTACTAATCTAATTCATACTGACAACTACAATTGGATTTAGTCAATCTCAAAAATCACTAAGCGAATTATTATGGGAAAGAGTTAACACTTGCTATAGTAGGTTTGAGGATATGAATGACGATGGAAAGCCGGACTTTGAAAAAATAGATGATTCTCAAAATGGCTATTTGAAAGTTTGGGGCGGCTGGCCAACCTGTGGCTGTTCTTGTAGTTCTACTGTGGGGGCTTACAAAAACAATAAAGACCATTATATTTTCTTGCAGTCAGAGGAATTTAATTGCAGTTGGACAAAGGAAAGTTCATCAAATAAAAGTCTGGAGGAAATTATGCCTGATAATTTTGGTTTAAATTCATTTTCAAGCCAGGCCATTAATGACAATCTTGAAACGCCTAGTTTTTTTATCGAATTCGAAATTCCAAGAGTTGGTACTGACACTCATGTAGAAATTGAATTGGTCCCTTTCGGATTGAAACCATCTGGTGAAAATGCTATTTGTTACTCTTATAAGCAAGAAGAGTACAATTCAAGAAATTGGACTAATTTGTCGGGCATCAAAGATATTGTGGAAGAAATTGGCACTAGCACTACATTAGAACTCATATTAGCAGGGGATTTCGAGAAAATAAATCGAGAAGATGTTAAGGTAATCTCTAAATACATTGGATCAGGCTATAATGAATTCAAAACAAGAACTGACTTGCAAAATACACTCAAAGAATTAAAGCTTGCTTATGAAATTTATAATCAACTAGAATATACTGAACTGACCTTAGGCTGGAATCGAGATGAATCGAAATTCTATATTAAAGAAGTGGGCAAGAAAAAGGAGAAACAATCTTTCAGAGATTTTTTAATAGAGAATGAATATTGGGGGATGATATGTTGAAACTGCCCAATTGAACACTCAATTGGTCCAAGCGTCTGCTTGGATCAGTGAAAAATTTCGGAAATTTATGCATCAAACAAGCTACATAGAAAATGAATATTAAATTAATCCACCTACTTTTTTTAGTAATATTTGCTTGTAGCCCAAGGCAGGAAACAAATCAGAGTAAAACTGTCAAAAGCAAAGATCAAACTATTCAAAAAGCAGTTATACAAAAAGAGGAAACCTTACAAAAAGCACTAAAAAATGAGGTGGAGGACAAAAAAGAAACCCCTCAAAATAATTGTGATGATTATTTCAAGAGTCGGTACCCCAATGATTCCGTTAAAGCAAGTTTAATAGATGAAATTATAAGTATCAAAGGCGATAGTTTGTCTGCCAATAATTTGAAGTTATTGAAGTCACTAAAAACTCAAGAGAAAACCCTGGCTTTCAAACACTCAATAAATCCAGTATTTAGGCTTAAGAAAGAGGAGCTTAGCTTAATTTTTTATCCTCACTATGAAAGAACTAAAGAAGGTGTACCAGTTCCAGTGTCAAAAGAAATTGATCTCATCAAAAGGTATGATACTACGAACAATGAATTGGCCTTTTTATCGAATAAGATTAAGTATTTTCCGCAAATTCTAGATTCTATCTATTCGGGACAGGAAAAGCCGTTCATTTATTTTTATACACCAAGTAAAATGGATTCAACTCGTGTAATAGATCTCGGTAAATTTTATGGTGAATGCCTGTACTATCATGAATACATATTAGATCCAACTTATATCGCTATGCGAGATTCATTGCTATTAGCTAGTTCTATGAAATTGGATTTAGCATTTGGAAATGAGCCTAGAATAGACTCCCTTATTCAAGAGGGTTACAATAAGGCTTGTCTGGACTGTCCCTCAAGCGAATACCTAGCTAAAACCTTTGCAAAGCTAGAAGGCACCGATAATTTATATCTTACTTATGCCGATTCCTTTCCAATAAATGATGAATATGACACACCTTTCAGAGCATTGGTAATGATAAATGAAGGTATTGAAGTCAAGTATCTGTGGTACTCAGAAGTAGATCTATTTGGGTGTAGCTGCTTGTAATGAATTGCTGTGGATATATCAATCTAAAGTAGATCTCTATGCAACCTAAACTTCTCAAATACAATTCAGATGTAGAGAATGTGATTGAGGAATAATGTCAAACTAAATCTCCACACAAATTTTCATGATTTTTAATTCCTCATTCATAATTAAATTTTTTCGATGAATAGTGCTATTTATATGGTGAAAAATGGAACTGTATTCCTATATTTACAATTCATCAATAACCGAAACCTTTAGAAACACTGCTGTTAGGCGTTCAGATAGGAGTAAAAGAATTTCAAAACCTATCTGAGAGTTTGAGTAGAATTTTAATCAAAAACCCAACCACAATGGCCCATAATTTAAAATTAGGTATTTATCAGTTCAATTTAAGGTATCAATCCAAGAGAAAAAGTTTAAAAATTGAAGAGGCTTTTGAACATGTAATTAGAAACGAAAGTGATAAGAAGAAAAAATATGAAAAAATTGTCAAAGCATATATAAAATCGTTTAAAGGACAATTCACAAAAATTCAAGATAAGACAAAATCAATAATTCCATTAGATCTTCACTTTCATAGTGGAGAGAATATAATCTATGGCAGTTTAAAGGGAGGGCTTCCGAGATAGAAAGAGAAATTTATAAAGGTAATGATGCCAGCAAGCCTATCGGGAAAATCAATGAGGATAATGAATTAATAATTATTATGCGTTAATTAAAAGGGAGAATCTATAGGTATGTTTATTACGAATTGAATTCCACTGCAAAGAACAGTAAAAACCTTAAATTGTTTATACTTTGGAAGTAGATATGTTTTTAGGGCACTGATTTTTTTAGCTTTGCTCCAGCCTTAGTTGCTTTACAAATCATTATCCCTCATCAATTATTATTTTCTTTCGCGCGCTCTTGATGTAGAGAGTAAGGCGGATTTTTAAATTAGGTATTTGTAATGAGGGTAAAGTGATTATTTAAAACAAGTTGAAAAGTCGATCTTGATAGAGTCGTCAACAATCATTTAAAATAGTATTTACCCCTTCAAGCTAATGGAACCAGGCTTAATTTGAACAATTATAGGAATAAGAATGCTCTACTCTTATTGAACCATCACCTGAAAGCGATTGAGTCTTCAAAATGGTATCGTTTTCATTAAAAAAAGTTTTTTCGGATCCAGACAATGATGTACCACCGTTGCTATATCTTTTAACCTCATTCATATCATCACTATATTCATATTCAGTTTTGAAAGTAACTTCTCCATTGATGTCTTTTGTTAAAATCTCTTGGATTAGGCCTTCAGAATTATATGTATATTCTAAAGTAGCATCATGACGGTCAACCAAATGATCACGGTAGGCTTCTACTAGCTTATCTCCTTCATATGTATTTGTATATAGCGTATGATAAACAATAGATCCGGAGATATTAAAATTCTTATATTCCTCAATGTTTCCCTTTTCATCAAAATATGACTCTTGGATGGCATTGGTCTTATCGGATAAGGTTTCAATCTTCTTGCGTTCAGTCTTTATCATCTTCTTTTCTCCGGATGGCCAATATTCAATTGTTTTTTCACTTTCCAAAACATCGTTCATATCAAACCTCTTTGAGAGGGTTACTTGGTTTTGGCCATTATATTCAAAAGTCATATAGTAAACCAGTGAACTATCAGCTAATTCTCTGTATTCTACCCTATCAGAGCCATATCCACTGTCTACATACACGGTAGAGGTCACGCTGCTACTTTTATTATCTCGGTAAACTACCTCTAACTCACAAGATGAATCAATGCCTTCACTATCAGGTTCTGGTGCATTATCAGAGCAGCTTAAACAAATGGTAAAAAGTAATACAGTAGAAATGAGATGCTTAAAATTTATCTTCACGATTGATATTTTTTTAATGAACGGCAATAATAAGTATTTATAAGCTGAGATAAAAAAAAGGTGATAAGAAAGTTTGCTTACTGTTAAATAACAACTATTGAAATCGATTTGCAATGTACAAAGTCCTGTCTCGTCCTGATTTTACTTTACATCCCTTTGTAGTAGTCCATCCAAAAATTCCTTATTGTACCCTACATCAGCAATTGTTATACTAAATTAAGTTAGACGATCTGTAAAATTTCTAAGCAAAATGATAAGTTTGCAAGCAGATGTCAGCAAAGCGAAATTTAACCATAGGAATTTTAGCGCATGTAGATGCAGGGAAAACCTCTTTGACGGAGTGCCTACTGCACGAGGCGGGAGCCACTAACACTCAAGGCAGTGTGGATAAAGGTTCTGCTATCACGGATGGCTTGGCGCTAGAGAAAAGCAGAGGGATTTCCATCAAAGCAGCTTCTGTTAATTTCAACTGGAAACAAACGCAATTTCAGTTAGTGGATACTCCAGGGCATATTGATTTTGCAGCTGAAGTAGATCGTGCGCTTTCCGTTTTAGATGCCGTAATTTTAGTGGTTTCGGCTAAAGAAGGCGTTCAAGCTCATACTTTAAATTTATGGGAAAGCCTTAAAGAGCGTAATCTGCCCGTTATCATTTTCTTTAATAAAATCGATAGAGATGGTGTATTCCCAGAGCAGGTTTTTGCTGATTTTCAAAGGGAATTAGACGCTAAACTTTTTGCTTTAAACCTTCCCGATTTGTCGGATTCCCAGCAAATTCAAGTTATGCCTTTTGAAGCAAGTAGCAATCACAGGGATCATGCAATTCTTGATAGCTCTCTAGAAAACCTAGCCGAATGTGATGAGGCTTTTCTGGAAAAATACCTGGAAGCAAATACAGGCGAAATGTCTACCATTTTGGCGCAAGCCATCCCGCATATTCACAACGGAAGTCTTTATCCTGTGCTTTTTGGAAGTGCTAAGTTAGGGCTAGGGATTGAAGCCTTATTAGATCAGGTGGAAAAGTTGATTCCTCCTCCTTCGCATTATTTTTCTACGCCTGCTGGCAAGGTTTTTAAAGTAGAATTCCACGAAAAACTGGGAAGGTTAGCCTATATCAAGTCTTATGGCAGTCTCTTAAAAACCAAAGACAGCATTCCTTCACAAGAACTGGGCAAAGACATAAAAATCAACCAAATTTTTAAAGCCGAAGCCGCAGGTTTGGAGCAAGTTTCAGAGCTCCATCGAGGAGAAATCGGTTTGATCACTACTTCTGATATCATCCTTGCTGGAGATATTTTAGGCAATGAAAAACTTGCAGATTCTTACTCCAAAATCAGCAATGCCGTACTGGCGGTGGAGGTAAAGGCTTTAGATGAGAAGGATTACCAGAAATTAGGAGAAGCATTAGAAATTTTCAATGTGGAAGATCCTATTTTAGATTTTAAATGGTTTAAGGACGACAGAGAGTTTCATCTCAAAATTTTGGGGCCTATTCAAACCGAAGTGTTGAAAGACAGTCTAAGCCAAAGATGGGGAATTGAAGCAGAGTTCCTTCCGCCTAAAGTGATTTATAAAGAGACGCCTGGTCAATCTGCTGAAGGCTTTGTTCGCTATTGGATGCCGAAGCCTTGTTGGGCCATTATGACTTTCTTAATAGAACCTGGAGAAGCGGGAAGTGGTGTGAGCTTTGAAAACAAAGTACGCACTAGCGATATCAGCCAGAAATATATCAATGAAGTGAAAAGAGCCATTCCGTGGACCTTAAAGCAAGGCCTGCATGGCTATGAAGTTACCGATATCAAGATCACTTTGATCAAAGGTGAAGAGCATATCGTGCACTCTAACCCCGGAGATTTCTTATTAGCAACTCCAATGGGTGTTCTCAGAGGTCTGGAGAACGCAGGGACGGATCTTTTGGAACCAATGTATGCTTTTGAAATTAAAGCTCAGCAGGATCTACTTGGCCCTATTTCCAGCGATCTTAATCAAATGAGAGCACAGATAGAAGCACCGCTTTTTGATGGGGATTTTTTCATTTTGAAAGGTCGAGTTGCCGTAGCGGAAGCTATGGACTATGGGATCAAGTTTAATGCCACCACTTCGGGCAAAGGCCGTCTAAAACTGAGGCTAGATGGATATGAAAAAACAACACTTACGGATGATAAAATCCGTCCTTATAAAGGGGTTTCTCCCCTCGATGAATCGCAGTGGATCTTGCATATGCGGGGCGCTTTTAAGGCGGATGAAAGGATGATGCGCTGAGAGAAGAAAAATATTTTCGGGATTAGATAGTTAAAATGTTTAATATCAATTTAACCTGTCCTGCCCTAAGAAGCTGGTTGATTTCTTAATGCTGTCAAAGAGCCATTGTACCACGGTCAGTTCTCAAGAATTAAAAGGACATTGCAGTTTCAGCTGAGTGACTTTGGTATCTTGCCATATTGTAAAAATCAGTTCGTAAAATTTTAGAGGTAAAAGCAGTCACCATATCATCTAAATTACGATATTAGAGAAATTGACGAGTCATATACTCATGAGAAATTTAATTGCATTCTTTAGTAATGTCATACCCCTTTCAGAGGAGGCTATCAGTCTGATGAAAGATCTATTCGTCCCTGCAGAATTAAAAAAAGGAGAATACTTCATACGAAAAGGACAGTATGCGAAAGAAATTGCGTTTTTGGAGTCCGGTATCGTTCGAGCATATTACATTAATAATGAAGGTAAAGAGTATAATAAAACATTTTTTTCAGCCCCATCGATTATTGGTTCCTATGCTTCTCTTATCAGTAAACAGAAAAATGAAGTAGCTCAGCAAGCCCTCACGGATTGTAAACTTTGGAAAGCTTCCTTTGGTCGAATCGAAGAATTGTCTGCAGGCAATTTTGAAGTTGAAAGGCTTAGAAGAATCATCGCAGAAAGATATTTTTTAAGTAATGAGAAAAAAGAAATTGAGATGGCCTTGCTGGATGCTGAAAAACGCTATGTAATTCTTCAGCAGGAGTATCCAGGAATCGAACAGCAAATAGCACAGTATCATATAGCAGCATACTTGGGCATCAGTGCAACCCAACTTAGCCGGATCAGAAAATCCATGTCGCAGCACTGATTTCTTTACATATGTAAATGCAAATGGCCTTTTATAGCTGCAACTTTGCCATAGAGTTTAATGATCAACATCTAAATTTTATGACATGCAAAGTAAAGAGATTACATTCTTTAGAGCCTTTTTCATCATATCAGCAGTATGGAATTTAATAGGGGCTATTTTCGGGTATTTTAATACCGCTTACACTTTTCATGGGTTCTTCAATAGGGATTTGGCGGACCCACTTTTCTATGGAATTTATCAAGGGGCATGGGGCACCACCCTGGTATATTTCATTGGTTATGCTATTGTTGCCTACAATCCGCTGCGACATACAGGTATTGTGGTTGTGGGAGGAATTGGAAAAGTGGGTTTTGCTATTTCACTACTAAAATTCTATTTATCAGGTTTGGCGGGATCTGTGGTTTTCATAGTAATAATTGGAGACGTCATTTTTTTCCTTCTGTTCCTTTACTATTTCATGAGGTTGTATCAAACCAAAGAATCCATTCTCTAGCATAAGTAAGCATGAATATACAGACACTCGTTCTATCTATAGTCTTTGCGGGAAATTCAATTTCGGTGCTTTCTCAAACCGCCTGGGAAGTGGACTTGTCTGAAGACGATATTATCGTATACACTAGATTTGAGGAGGATTCAGAATTCAAATCGTTCAAAGCTTTTATGCTAATTGAGGCATCGCCAAATGAAATAGTGGAAGTATTGGAAAATGCTAATAACTACACCGAATGGTATGGTTTCACGAAAACAGCAAACGTGCTTGATCAGGGAAATGGCATCCAGTACAATTACGTAGAGACTATTTTTCCGTGGCCTTACAACAATAGAGATATGGTTTACAAAATGGTCATCGATAATGTTAACTCTAAAGAGGTGTTCATATCCCTGGAAGGAATTCCTGATTATCTTCCCGAAAAAAAAGGAATTGTTCGAATGAGGAAGGCGAAGGGCTTTATAAAATTAAAATCTTCAGGAAAATACACGGAGTTAACCTATCAATTTCATTCTGAGCCTGGCGAAAACATTCCGGTTTGGCTTGCTAACATTTCAATTGCTGAACTACCTTTCACAACCTTAACTGGTCTGAGAAAAATACTTGCAGAGGATTAAGCTAAAACGTCCTTCTGTTTTCCTCGGTAAATGCGTTTACATGTTCTCTAATTGGTTCAAGCGGATGCTTGAACCAGTGCTAAAATGCATCAAATTGCGATAGAGCGAGCGTCCGTTTGTGCAAAGTTGGGAGAAAGTTGACCCGCACTTTTATCTATGAACAAATAGTAATAGCAAATTCAATTCAAAACCACTCCAACCCCAATCATTTTCAATAAGTATGGATTATGATCAATCACTAATATATCATTGTGGGTACTCAGTTTCGCTAAAATGGTATATAGCAAATCAATATCCGCATAATGCAATCCCGTGCTCGGCTCATCTAAAATAAAAAGCTCATTTTTGGGAGCATCTTGAAGCCAGCGTAGCAGTAATAATCGTTGCTTTTCACCTGAGGAAAGTGACTGGACGCTTTGCCCTAAACTCAAATGGGCCAAACCGATTTTCTCTAGGCTTTTGATAAAATTAAGCGTAGAATTCGACACTTTAAAATCCGTAAACCATGCTATTAATTCTGTAATATTAAAATCCAGAATATCAGCTATATTTCGTCCCTGCACTTCATACTGAAGAATGTGTTTTTGATAGCGCTTGCCATCACAGTCTTCACATTTTTCAATAGCATTGGCTGCTACGTCCAGACTGGTTTCTACAAAACCTTTTCCTTTACAGTTTGGGCACTGACTTCCCTTTGTTTTATAAGAAAAGTCAGCTGGCTTTGCCTCTGTTTCATTAGCCATTATTTTGGTAATGTCCTTGAGTAAATCTAAGTAAGAAACCAAAAGTGTAGCGGAATGGCTGTTGAGCTTTTTAGGTTCAAAATACTGCGCGCCTTCATAATTTTTAGGAAAATCAATTTTTTCACAGTTAATCGCTTTTCCAGTTTTTATACTAGGTATGATGATCTCTTTTACCAAAGTGGTTTTGCCAATTCCTGATTTTCCGGTCAGCGCAGTGATGCCACCAATGGGTAGGTCTAATTCATTTCTGACCAACGTATGTTTAGCTAATTTGCGAATCCTAATATGTTTATTACCATCTTTGAGCTCAACTGCTTTGCTTGGCTCTTTCAGGAAAGGATGACAATCGTTTTGCTTTAGCAGACCTTCCGTATTGCCCTGATAGGTAGTACAGCCACCGAGCTTACCAGCTTGGGGACCAATCTGTACAAGATGATCTGCTGCATGAATAATGTCTTTGTTATGTTCGATAACGATGACTGTATTCCCTTTTGCAATCAACTCTTTCAGGATTTGAATCAGATCCGGAATATTATCGTTCGACAAGCCGGCAGTAGGCTCATCCAATAAATAGGTAATACCTTTTAATGGACTATTCAGCTGTTTGATCAGTTCTACTCTTTGATTTTCTCCACCGGAAAGGCTTGGTGATTTTCTGTTGAGTTGCAAATGGTCAATATGCAATTGCTTTGCCCGCTCAATTGTGTTAATTAAATGAGGTTCGATCTTAGCCAATAATTTTCCCTCCACATCAACTTCTTTGTCACTGGCCGTTAGCCAATCACTCAAGATCGTAAAATCCATGGATTTAATATCATGAATAGATTTACCGGCTATTGTAAATTTCAATCTTTCCGGCTTTAATCCGCTGCCCAAACAATGTTTGCATTCACTAAATGAAAACAGAGAAGTCAGCTGGCTAATGTTTTTGTTCTTTCGTGTTTTGAAATATTCATCTTGCAAGTAATGGAATAGACCTTCCCACTGCATTGTCAAGTCTTGCCTTCCTGTTCGTGTTTTGGTTTTGTATTCCCAGATAGCTTTCCACACTTTTTCCCCTGTTCCTTGCAGGAGAATTTCTTTTTGATCGTCACTTAATTCTTTAAAAGGGGTTTCTAAACCAAAGCCGTGTTCCGCTCCAACCTGCTTCAAGATTGCCATATGCTGTCCTGCTGGATCACCATAATATGCAACTGCTTTGTTGTGTGAGAAGAGTCCATCGGCTATGCTTTTTTTCTCGTCTAGCACTAGTTTTTGAAGATCAGGTAATAATTCCTCACCTATTCCTTCGCAAACTTTACATCTCCCTAATTCATGATTATTGGAAAAATGACTGGCTGATAAATCCTCGCCTTCGTATTGTGCCTTTCGGGAAAAAGCAAACCGTAATATTTTATCAATCCCCGTTTGCTTAGTAATATCTGTTCGAATTGAATAGTTCTTTTGCTTTCTAGTAATACAAATGGTTGGTGTGAGACCTTCAATATGGTTGACTTCAAATTGAAAATTCACGCCTACTCGTGATTGCTGATAACTGGAGAACTGCTTAGTCATTTCCTGCAATCCGTAGCCGTGCAGCGTGTCAATCACAAGCGATGATTTTCCGGAACCCGAAATCCCTGTAACCACAGATAATTGATGCTTGGGCACTTCCAGATTTAAGTCTTTTAGAGAATGTGTTCGAGCTCCCTGAATCGAGATCCATTCTCGTTGCTGCTTAGGTTCTTCCTTAATTTTTATGGGCTTTACTTCAAGTGCATTATCCACTAAAGTATCACAGCTCTGTTGGAACAGCGCATGATTTTCAAAGCAAATGATACCAGCAGTTTGTTGCTTCAGTTCATGGAGGGCATTCAGCAATTGTGTTACATTTTTTTGGTGCAAGCCAATGCTGGGTTCTTCCAGCAATAAAATTGTCTTCTTCGATTTCTTAGTGAAATGTTTGGTGAGTTTTATTCGCTGTGCCTCACCTCCCGACAAGGTATTGGAAGGCTGCCCCAATTTGATGTAACCGAGTCCCAGCTTCAACATCAATGAAAGAATTTCAGTAATCTTTTTTTCTCCTGAAAATAAATCATAGGCGGCTTCAATGCTTAAGTCGTAAAGGTCTGCTATATTTTTTCCCATCCATTCTACAAGGAGCACTTTCTTTTTAAATCGCTTGCCATTACAAGTAGGACAGATCTGATTGATATTCCCAAGCGCACTCATGGACAGGGTAATCACCCCAGCACCTTCGCAGGCCTCACATCTCCCTGTTTTATTATTAAAGGAAAAGGCTCCTTTAGCTAATTTTGATTCTTTTGCGTCCGAAGTTTTGGCTAGTAAATCTCGGATTTTATCCCCTAAGCCTGTATATGTAGCAGGGTTACTGCGTGGCGTTTTTCCAATCGGTTGATCTGTTACCATATGCATGTTCAGTTCCTGTTTTTCACAAAAGCTGGAAATGCCTTGTAGTATTTGGGGGTTCTTTCTACTCACCACTGTTAGTTGTTGCTCCTCAGGTACAAAATTGTAGGCAGAGACTTTGTTTGGAATTGGATAATCTACGGCATTTCCCTTTTTCAGTGCTTCTAATGTCGGACTTCTATTGTCCTTGCACTTCAGGAAGTCATCGATAGAGCCATTGAAAACAACTTCACCACCGTGAACACCTGCCTGCGGTCCCAATTCAACTATCCAATCTGCGGACTGGATGAAATCTAAATCATGCTCCACCACCATCACCGTATTGCCTCTTCTAATTAATCGATCCAGTATGTGGAGTAAGTATTTTTGATAGTCTGATGACAATCCTATAGAAGGTTCATCAAAAACATATAGAATCCCCTGCAAATTACTATTCACCTGATTAATCAATTTGATTCTTTGCGCATCACCGGAGGAAATTTCTATACTAGGGGCACTCAACTGATAATCCTCCATTCCCAGGCGAATAAGGTCATACAGTTGAGTGCAAATCTTATCCACTAATGTTTTTTCACCTTCTGAAAGTGTTAGCGAATTAAGTTTATCATATAAGTCGCTCAATGAAAGCTCCATCCAGCCTTGAAAATTCAGCCCGTGCCATTCGTATTTTAGATGCTCAGCTTTGATTCTTGCTCCATCACAACTTGGACAGACTTTAGAGCTGGCAAATTTTAAGATGTTAGGGTTTCGGTCTCTCCTGAGAATATCCTGCATGATGGGGAGCATTCCTTTGTAATAGCCTTCTTCTCTGGGCTTTGCTTTGATTCCTTCCCACCGCAATCGGGACTCCAATCCATGCTTACCATAAAAGACTTTAAGTCGATCACTACCATTTAAGACTACATCTTGCTGTTCAGCTGTAAGCTCCTTCCATGGAATGTCCACATTAAAGCCGTGTGCGTTGCAAACCTTATTGAGTTCCTCCACCGTAATCTGAGAATAAACTATATAGCCACCGGGAAGGGTAGTGGTGATGGCTCCTTCTCGCAGCGTCTTATTTTCATCCCCAATGAGTTTTTCAAGATCTATATATTCCGCATCACCTATGCCTCGGCATATTTCACAGGCTCCCCGCGGATGATTAAAGGAAAATAATGATTTGCTCATCGTTTCTTCCCCTGAATAGCGTGCAAATAGAATTCGGAAAATGGAGGTCAACTCTGAAAGCGTACCAAAAGTAGTATTGATAGATTGAAAGCGTTTTGATTGTTCCACTTTGATCACTGGTGGCAAATCTTGAATGTCATCTACTTCAGCAGTAGGGATTAACTGTCCGTTCTGTTGATTATAGGCTGGCAGGCTTTCTAAAAAGTAACGGTATCCTTCATTTGCGATCACACCCATAGCCAAAGAAGATTTTCCTGAACCTGATAATCCAGTAACCACAATTAGTTGGTTTTCAGGTATTGTTAAGTCAATGTTTTTGAGGTTGTTCTGGTGGGCGTTTATGATCTTCATATTCTGCTTTTCTTTTGGAAATTTAAAGGTAAGAAGAATATTACAGCATGATGATTCAATCTTAGCCTTGTATATTAACTAGATGATCAATTTGATCCAATTGGAAGTGCTTTTTTAAAAGAGTAGACCAAAAAAATTGCGTTTCTATTAAAATAATGAATATATCTAAGGCAGAAAAATATACTATTATGTGAAGAAATAGAGGATGGAATATTTCCGTCTCCAACTATAAAATGTATTTTGAAAGTTCATTTTTATTTGTACTTTTAGTAAAGTACAATAGATTATAAACAAATCGTATTTTTCTAAATTCTGGCTGGTTCACAACCGCCATTTCCAATTGTATAAGCTGAATGAAAAAACCTCAAATCCCCATAAACGAAATAAATCGCCAAAAGGAGTTAGAGTCCTACCAAATCATTGGATTGAATGAAGAAGATGAATTTGATTTCATCACTTCGATGGCAGCAAAGATTTGCGAAACCAAGATTTCGCTGATTAGCTTGGTCACTGCAGATAAGCAATGGTTTTTGTCTCATCACGGAATAAAAGCTAGAGAGACACCCAAAAACATCTCATTTTGCGCTCATGCTATCAACATTCCTGACCAAGCATTTATTGTCGAAGATGCTCGTCAAGATACTCGCTTTTCTGATAATCCTATAACTACAGACGATCCAAATGTCATTTTTTATGCTGGAATTCCTTTAGTAAATAAAAACGGCTTTCCTCTTGGGACATTGTGCGTAATTGATGATGCTCCAAAAAAGCTTAATGAGGAGCAAATTCAGCTGTTACAGCAGTTGGCGAAACAGACGATGAATCTCTTAGAGCTAAGGCGGTCTCAAAGGAGATTGGCCGAGTCTAATGAGGACCTAAACAAAAAAAATCAACTATTAACGGTCACAGAGGAGGCTAATCAAATAGGGACTTGGGAGCTCCATATTGCTTCAGGACAGACTGTTTGGAGTAAGGTAGTCTATGAAATTCATGAATTGCCCTTAGATTACGATCATAACCAAGCCAACGCTATAGAGTTTTACCACCCTGACTATCGAAGTTTAATAACGCAAGCGCTTGAAAATGTAGTACAGAATGACGTACCATTCGATCTAGAATGTAAATTAATTACTGCGAAAGGTAGGCAAAAATGGGTGCGAAGTACAGGTAGAAAGGTAGAAAATACGATTATCGGTAGCTTTCAGGACATTACAAAAATTAAGGAAAGCGAACTAAAATTTAAAAGTATATTTAATTCGACTTTTACTTTCATTGGTTTTCTGAGTATTGAAGGTATTTTATTAGAAGCTAATGATACTGCACTTGGTCTGGCCGATTTAAAGCATGAAGAGGTAATCGGCAAATATTTTTGGGATTGCTATTGGTGGCAGATATCTCCACAAACTCAAAAAGAGCTCAAAAAGAATTTTCAGAAGGCTGTTGGTGGAGAAACTGTATCTTATGAAGTGGAAGTTTGGCTTTCTAACAAAACCCCCATCACGATTCTCTTTAGTATGAAACCCATATTTGATGAATTTGGGAAAGTCATTTATGTTTTACCCGAAGGTAGTCCAATACAAGAAATTGTTGATGCCAGAAGGAAATATAAATCCGTAATTGAAGGGACTAATGTGGGGACCTGGGAATGGAACGTGCAAACAGGTGAAACAGAATTTAATGAACGATGGGCGGAGATTGCAGGCTACACCCTGGATGAACTGGCACCTATCAGTATAGATACATGGATGAATTTGGCTCACCCCGATGATTTAGAGGAATCTAGTAGGAGGCTTAATGAATGCTTTGAGAAAAAGGCAGAATATTATGATTTTGAAGCCCGTATGAAGCATAAGGACGGACATTGGGTATGGGTTCTTGACAGAGGAAAAGTCTTTGAATGGACGAAAGAGGGAAAACCATTGATGATGTACGGCACTCACCAAGATATTTCGGAGAGAAAGCAGAAGGAGGAAGCGCTACGAATTAGTGAACAGGCGTTTAGAGGTAATTTTGAAAATGCCGCCATTGGAATGGCATTGCTAGATCAAAATGGTAAATGGTTGGAGGTGAATGAAAATGTTTGCCAAACTGTAGGGTATTCCAAGAAGGAATTATTAAAACTCACATTTCAAGACATTACCCATCCTGATGATCTTCATGCTGATCTGGACTTATTGCAAGAATTAGTGGAAGGTAAGAGAAATCATTACCAAATGGAAAAAAGGTACTTTCATAAGGAAGGTCATATTGTCTATATTATTCTGGCGGTTTCGATGGTTAGAGACGAAAGCGGAAATGTACTTTATTTTATATCGCAGATTATTGATATTTCGAAGTTAAAACAAACTGAAATTCGCCTAAAGGCTTTATTAGCAGAGAATAAAGCACTAATGGATGCCACAACCGAGGTAGCTTTTGTGTCAACGGATAAAGAGGGAAACATACTTGATACAAACATTGGCGTTCAAAGAATATTAGGATATGATAAGGCATCTATCACTGGGAGTAGTATTCAGAACATCCTTTTTTTAGAAGAAGAGTGGAATCAAATGGCAAGAGAGCTTATGGGTAGCTCTGAAAAAAAATACTTGACAGCAGATTTTCTACACTCACTAGCTAATAATAAACAGCACAACCTAGGTGAATGGACTATGAAGGGGAAAGATGGTATAATTGTACCCGTATTATTGTCTGTTAGTGAAATTATACAAGTTCAAAATGCACATGGCTATCTATTTGCAGCAACAGATATTAGCCAAATCAAATCGATACAAAAGGAACTTGAACAAAAAAATGAAGAGCTCGAACAGTTTGCATATATAACTGCACATGATCTAAAGGAGCCATTACGGGGTATCACCTCTTATTTGTCCATCTTGCAAAAAAAGTATAGTGCACATTTAGATGATAAAGCAAATAGCTATATTGACATAGCTTCCCACAGCGCAAAGAGGATGAAAAATCTGATTTCTGATATTCTGGATTTTTCCAAAACTGGTGTAATTGAGCAAAAAGAGGTGAATCTTAACAGTCTTTTAGACACAATTTTTGATAACTACAGAAATGATATAAATCAGAATAATTTGGTACTCTCCAAATCTAATTTACCTGTTTTAACTGGCGATACTACCTCGTTTATTCAATTATTTACTAATTTAATAGATAATGCAATAAAATATCAGGCCAAGGGAAATAGGGCACAAGTAGATATTTATGGGGAAGAAGACGAAAAGAACTGGGTTTTTACAGTTGCAGACAATGGAATAGGAATTAAAAGGCAACATCAGGATAGAGTATTTGAGGTATTCAAGAGGTTGCATTCAAATAGTGAATATACTGGAACGGGAATAGGTTTAGCCACTTGTAAAAAAATTGTTTCTGCTTACGGTGGGAAGATCTGGTTCGAGGCAAATCAACCCCAAGGAACTAAGTTTGTATTTACGATACCAAAGACAAAAGATAATATAGAAAGATAAACAGCTAGAGTTTAAACTCGTTTATTGGTGCTAATTCACCGACCAAGGAAAGCGGAATGTAAATGAAAAAAAAATGAGAAAACTAAATATACTTTTGGTAGAAGATAGCAAAGAAGATGCGTTTCTTATCAGAGAGGCATTGGAAGGGCTTACATTTGTAGATAAGCTGCACCATGTCGAGAACGGTGCAATGGCTATTAATTTTCTGAAAAAGGAGGAGCCCTACTCGGCAGCGGAAACACCGGACCTCATCCTAATGGATATTAATATGCCCGTTATGGATGGGCATGAAGCTTTGAAAATAATTAAATCAATAGAAGAAGTCAAACATGTTCCTGTTATAATGCTAACTACCTCATCAAGAAAAGAGGATATTCTAAGGGCATATCAAGAACAGTCTAGTTCATACATTGTAAAACCTGACGATATTTATGAGTTAGATAATCTTGCAGAAACTATCAGAGATTACTGGAACAATACTGTCAGACTCCCTAGGAAGTAATCTCATGTATTTTGTTTTTATACTATTTTTCTAAAAAATCCTCTCATGGTTTACTATTGTAATTTTTAAATTCGTTAGTGTATCTCGGGGCGGGGGAAAGATTATTTTCGTTCCATTATTGAAACAGCTTTCCTGCTGTCTGACCCACCAATATTAAGAATTATACCTGTGTTTAAATTATCAGCCTGATTTCCCCACGCCTCTCTTGCATTAGTTGGCTATAAATATATGGACGCTTGGAAACGCAAATTGAGCCAATAGGATTTCCCCGATCCTGATAAACAAGTCAGTACAATTAATTGGTGTTCATGAATTGATAAAGTTATGTTTTTAAGATTATTCTGATGCGCATACAGACTTTTTTTCTTTTTTCAACGCATATAGATAGAAAGGTTGCGGCAGTGTTAAATTGAATTCGCAATAAAGCAAAGCATAATTTGCTTTCACAATTGCTTACAGTCTCTCAACTTTTTCATAATTAAGTCAGCCAAAACCAACCATAATAATTACCAAAACAGATTTTTTTTGACAAGATGCTACATAATTATAATAATATTTTATTAGTTTTAATAGGACGGATAGTACAATGTTTTGTGTTATTCAGCTGATTCTAACTAAACCTTAAGAGAGTGTGTGTGATTTGCTTGATGACTGTAAGTAGTAATATCAGTCTGCTAATTGCATAATAGTCGTATAAATTGTTAACAAAAATAATCCAATACTTACACAATTATGGAAACAAATCAAGTACTTCTAAACTGGATTGAAAGGTCTGAAAAGAATTGTTTAAGAATCGAAATTCTGGGACGACTAAATGAAGAAAATGCTTCTAAAGCTACTGCAAGATGGAAAGAAGAATTTTCCAGTACCTTAAAGCCTGAGGAAAAAGCGAACATCATTTGTAATTGCCTCAATATGACAGGCTATGATACTGAGGCAAGAAAGCAATGGCAACAAACAATTAGTGATTTAAAGTCTCAAATTGGATATTTGTGGGTGATTACTGACAGTAATGTGATTAGAATAGCGGCCAATACCATGGGATTGCTGACAAAATTCAAAATTAAGACAGCAAAATCTGAATCAGAGGTTACAGAGCAATAGAGTAATTGAATTCAGGGGTTTCCTCGATAGGTTCTTAAATAGAATAACTTTCCTGTCATCGAAATCTGTTTTATTTAATTTTAAATCGAACCGAAATTTTCTTGCTTGAAGCTACAGAAGTATCTCCTTTTTTAGCAGATTCCCATCTTGGCCCTTCCTTGATTAACCTGATTGCCTCCTCATCACAGCCATCTCCTAGTCCTTTTATAACCTGTACTTCTTCAATACGGCCCGTGGTGCTGATACTTATTTTTAGTCTTACCCTTCCTTCAGTGCCAGCCTCCAGGGCTTTTGGAGGATATCTTAAATTATCTTTGAGGTAATCACGGTAATCAGAAAAACCGATGCTGGGTCTTGCAGCATTGTAAGTATTGTCTTTTTCTGTGTCAGCTGCATTATTCGTAACGACTACTTCGCTTAATTGGGCAGCATCAGTGTTTAGATATATTTTATTGCCCGATTTTTCACCCACCACAAATTCTTGCTGTTTCATGCCTATAAAGTTCACTATCAGGACATCGTTTAACTTTGCTGCAATTTCAAAATTGCCATCTAAATCAGTGCTAATGGCTATTGTTGTACCCTTTAGCATGATGTTGGCTCCTGGCACTGGCTCTCCGGTTTCAGCATCTAACACCTCTCCTGAAATAGTTGGAGGAGTCGCATTCTTCTTCCTTGCTGTGATAACTGTTTCATTATCAGTTGGAGCAATAGATGATGCCAAATCAGATACCTTTTTACTTCTTGCTGCTGAAGGATTGTTTTGATCGGTCTCAATTCCTGCTACTTTTCCCACCATCGAGTCTTTATTAACCTCTTTAAAAGTATCTTCATAAGGGACAGCCGTTTCCGATACTATTAATTGCTCCTCAGTACTAATCGATTCATTTTGAGCAAGGAGCTCTATATCTTGGACTGTTTGAACTGGCTGTTCTTTTTCTTTCTTACTATTAGAATCAGTGCTTTCAGCCACCGTAGACGGTTGATTATCGGATTCCTTTTCTATTGCCTCAGCCTCTAAAGCGTTGGGTGGGTTGGTAGGGCTTTTGTTCTTATCAAATTCTATGGCCTCTTCCGATTTAATAGCCAAGGGAGCCAAAGCCTCATCTTGCTGAAAAAAATTGAGAATGAGTATACTAGATATGATGAACAATAAAAAGACTGCAGCATAAGGCAATGCTTTTTTCCACATAGGTATTACGCGCTTTTCTTGCTTAGGAGTAGTTTTAGACTGCAGCTTGGCCTTTAGACTTGGTAAATCATTTAGCGCATCCGGATTTTCCAAATAACCTTCCATGGCCTCCGCCTCAAAAGGATGACTTAGCAAATATTTCTCTACCTGATGCTGCTCTGCAGGACTCAAAGTACCATTTGCATAGGCTTTCATTTTCTCTATGCTCAGGTCTCGAATAGGGTCAATATGGTTTTTATCTTTCTTCACCTTATTCCATGCACTGTTTCAAATTTCGTTTCGCATTTTGTATGTAGCTTTTCACTTTCTTTAATTCGTAAGAGGTACTATCTGTAATTTCTTTATAACTCTTTTTGTCCAAGTAAAACAACTCCACACATCGCCTTTGTTCTTTTTTTAATTGCGCAATACATGCAGTTAATTTTTCCAGATTGTCTTCCTGAAAAGTATAGTCTTCTTCATGATGCTGCAATTGCCCATTTTCCATAAGCTCAAGGTCAGAATAATCAAAACTGTCGGTTTTTTGACGTTTTTGCTTTCTCAATTCCATTAAGCAATGGTTTTTGGATAGGACGTAAAGCCAACTTTTAAAGTTCTCTACTTCATGCTTGGGAAGTTTTATCACTAACTCTTCAAAAATAGCCATCACAGCATCCTGAGCTGAATCTTTATCTTTCAAATATTTTAGGCATACTCCGTAAACCAAGTGCATATAAGGCTGATATAATTTACCTAATAGTTCCAGATCTTGAGATTTTCGGAATCTCTTAATCAATTGTTTTTCTTTTTGTATATCGTTTTTATCTGTCACTTAATCTTGCTGTACAAATGCTAAGTTAATTTGTATACCTGAATAATATACATAAAATTAAAATTCACAGCTTAATTCAAAAGTAAGTTGTTAAACATTAAGTACTCACATCATATTAATAATTAGAGCCTTATAAGGCTATTTACATAAGAATTAAGACCAATTTCTTTCGAAAAGTAAAAAAAATAAAAATAGTTTTATGGAATTTATGGAGTAGCTGCATCCTGTCTACAAATATGTTTCACATAAAATTATCAATTATGAAAAAGTTAATGGATGCAATGAGAATAAGTGGTCTGATTTTGATCAGTGCTGCAATGTTAAACGCACAGACGATCACTATCAGCGGGAAAGTCACCGATTTCGATAGTGGAGAAGATTTACCGGGAGTCAATGTATTACTGAAAGGGACTTCCACCGGAGTAAATACTGATTTAGATGGAAAATACTCTATCAAGGTATCTTCACTAAAAGGAATATTAGTTTTTAGCTACATTGGGATGGAGAAAAAGGAAGTGTCGATAAAAGGGCGTACTGTTATTGATGTGAAGATGGAAGCTTCTGTTTCTCAATTATCTGAAGTGGTGGTCACTGATAAATCAGTGCGGAATATATTTTCAGGAAGAAAAGCGGTTAGCTATGAGGAGGAGATAGCTTATTTGCCCACAATTGCTGAACCACCCAATCATCAAGCAGATACCGAGGAATACGAAGGTCTTGATGAAAACACTTTTCAGGAGGCTACTCAACATCCGCTCTCTACTTTTTCAATAGATGTAGATGCTGCATCTTATTCCAACATGAGAAGATTTATCAATAATGGTCAGAACCCTCCAAAAGATGCCGTGAGAATAGAAGAAATGATTAACTACTTCAATTATGACTACAAACAACCAACTGGTCAAGATCCTTTTTCGATCAACACAGAAGTAGCTCCAGCCCCTTGGGATGAAAAACATCAACTGGTGCAAATTGGCTTGCAGGGCAAGGTAATCCCAACAGAGAATCTGCCTGCTTCTAATCTAGTTTTTCTTTTAGATGTGTCGGGCTCTATGTTTGCGCAAAATAAACTGCCCCTACTGAAATCAGGCCTGAAAATGTTGGTTGACCAGCTCCGAGAAGAGGATAAGGTGTCTATTGTAGTGTATGCTGGTGCTGCAGGGTGTGTGCTTCCTCCCACTTCTGGCAAGGAAAAAGACAAAATAATCGATGCGCTTCAAAACTTGCAGGCGGGTGGTTCCACTGCTGGTGGAGCAGGGATTGAATTGGCCTATAAAATTGCAAAAGAAAATTTCATGAAAGAAGGCAACAACCGCATCATTTTAGCTACGGATGGTGACTTTAATGTGGGAGCAAGTTCAAATGAAGCCATGGAAGATTTGATTGAAATGAAGAGAAAGGAAGGCGTTTTTCTTACAGTTTTAGGCTTTGGAATGGGTAACTACAAGGATTCAAAAATGGAAATATTGGCGGACAAAGGAAATGGCAACTATGCTTATATCGACAATATTTTAGAGGCGAAAAAAGTGTTGGTAAACGAATTTGGCGGTACTCTTTTTACCATTGCCAAAGATGTGAAAATACAGGTAGAGTTTAACCCTGCCAACGTTACAGCCTATCGACTAATTGGCTACGAGAATAGAAAGCTCAATAATGAGGATTTTAACAATGATAAAAAAGACGCTGGGGAGCTCGGTTCTGGTCATACGGTTACGGCTTTATATGAAATTATCCCTAAAGGGGTGAATAGTTATTTCAAACCAATTGATGATTTAAAATATCAGGAAAATAAACAAAAGACAGAAAAAGTAGCTTATGGCGATGAGCTATTAACGGTGAAGTTTAGATATAAAGCTCCCAATGAAGAAGTCAGCCAGTTAATTGTGAAAACGGTAGACAATACAATTACGGCACTTGGTAAAACGTCTGATAACTTTCGTTGGTCGGCTGCAGTGGCTACTTACGGAATGCTTTTAAAAGATTCTGATTATCTTGAAAAAGGGGATTATAAGCTAGTGACAGACTTAGCCCAAAGTGCAAAAGGAAAAGATGAAAATGGGTATAGAATAGAATTCATCAAGCTGGTAGAATCCAGCAGTTTGTTGGCTAAGAACTAGTTTTTAGCCGTTACAAGTTTAGTTCAATGTGTATGGTTGTTTTGGTGGGCGCTTGTGATGTGCATTGGGTTTAATTTGGTGATGATCATCGGCAGTGGAGACGCAATGCATTGCGTCTCCACCAATTTTTTACGAAATTAAAATTTATTATCTAGATAGAACAAACGAATCAACCATGCCTGACAAATTCAAAAACAAATACCGTACTGAATCAGCACGATTACAAAATTGGGATTACAGGAGTAAAGCAAAATATTTTGTAACCATTTGCACAAAAAATAGAGAATGTTTTTTCGGTAAAATAAGAAACGGAGAAATGTTATTAAATGATGTCGGAAAAATTGTAGAATCGGAATGGGTAAAAACATTTGAATTGCGACCGGACATGAATTTATGTATGGGCGAATATATTGTGATGCCTAACCATTTTCATGGTATTATTGGGATTGGGGATAATCGATATAATTCGATTTCTGGTTCGAACCGGGATGGTAGAGACGAGATGCATCGCGTCTCTACGGTGACCACAACCACCAACGGAAATAACCTGCGTACCAAACCACCAAAAAACCAATTCGGACCACAATCAAAAAATTTAGGATCCATTATTCGGGGTTTTAAATCGGGTGTAACCGTTGGTGCACGATTGATTAACCCTGATTTTGGATGGCAGGACCGTTTTCATGATCATATTATTCGTGATAAAAAATCATTTCAACGGATTTCAGAATACATAAAAAATAATCCTCGGAATTGGTCTGATGATGGATTTAATGATAAATGATGTGTTTATATACGATGCATCTGTGGAGACGCGATGCATCGCGTCTCCACAGATGCATGGTGTCTCGTCCTGATTTTACTTTACAGTTTTATATTATTGTCCTAATATAACTTTACTAAGATGAATAGTCCTAGTATTCTTTTACATTTTCTTTATAGTAGTTTTTCCATTTCCGTGTTATGATCTCTTCAGTTTTATGTGCAATATCGGGTGTTAAATAACTGCAACTCATATGTGGTCTAATAGTATTATAGGTTTTAATTGCTTTATCAATAAAGTTTTTTGCCTTATTAAAAGAGGTAAAAGTTTGATTGCATGCAAACTCGTGTTTTAAGATACCGTTTACCCTTTCGGCTATGGCGTTTTCGTATGGGCTTCCCTTCTCTGTCATACTAATTCTAATAAAGCTTTCATGCAGTATATCGATGTAACCTTTGCAACAGTATTGGATTCCTCTGTCTGAATGATGAGTCACATATGATTTACCTTTTTGTTTTATGGCCATTTTTAAGGCTTTTATAGGACCTTCTCTGGATAAGTTCTCACTCAGATAATATCCTAGTATTTTCCTTGAATACGCATCAGTTAGTAAACTGAGATAAGCAAAATCTCTTTTTATTTGAATATAGGTGATATCACTAACCCACACTTGATTGCTTTTATAAATCTGTTTTTGAGCAATCAGATTTGGGTATTTGCGTAACCAATGATGAGAATGAGTGGTCAAGGTTGCTCTCCTTCTTTTCTTAATGAGCAACCCCCATTCTCTTAATAAATCAAAGAGCTTATCTCTACCGATTGTAATATTATATGCAGCTAATTGCTGCTTAAGCATATGATATAACTTTCTGGTACCAATTCTTGGTAAGTCATTTCGGATCATCTCTACCATGTGGTAAATGATAAAATACTCCTGTGATTTACTTTGATCTTGTTGCTGTTTGTAATACCAGGCTTGCCTCGTTTTACCAAACAATCTACATAACTCTGAAGTAGAGGCCTTTACTTTTCTTTCTTGGAGTCGTTGGATGGCTTGGTACCAGACTTTTTTCTGATTTCAATGTTAAATCGTTCTTCCGCTACTTCAATGATGGCTTCATAAGCCTTTGTTTGCAGATTAGAAGCTTCTAAACGCTTATTGGACTCTTCCAAAGCTTTTATGAGCTCTTCTTTCGATAAATCGTCATATTTACCCATTTCCATACAAGGTAGCAATCCTGCCCTATATTTTCTAAGCCAAGGACCAATACTACCTTGACTTTTTACGCCATATTCTCTCTGTGCATCGCTGTAGCTGATCTCGCCTGTGTCTATCCTTCTACAGATCTCATAAATTGTACTTTCGCTGTATTTTATTCCCATGATTAGCTTTATTTGTGTAAAGCTATTTCAGGACAAGACATGGTGTATCTATCGACCCAAAACCGAAACAGCATTACTAGTACCCGAGCCTCCGATATTCACCACCAAAGCCGTTTGTGCATTTTTGGCTTGATGGCCCCATGCCTCTTGCACTAATTGTTTGTAGAGATAAGCATGCATGGAAACCCCAGTTGCCCCAATGGGATGACCTTTGGCTTTCAATCCTCCGGATAAATTTACTGGTAAATCTCCGTCAGGAAAGACTTTACCACTTTCTATTGCTTCAAATTCCCGACCTGCAGGAGCAATGCCCATTGCGCTATACAACAAAAGCTCTGTTATAGTAAAGCAGTCATGTACCTCTGCTATGTCAATATCTTCAATGGAGAAGTTAGCATCTTTTAAGGCTTTTTTGACTGCAAATGACGCGCCTTCCAAAAAGTGGTCAGACTTATGTTTACCAAAACTATCTAAATAGTCGCTAGCACTATAAAAACTTTTGATGGCTAGTCCTTTTCCTTTGCTTACACTGGCTTCTTCTAATACCAAAGCGGATGCTCCATCGGAAACAAGGGAACAGTCATGTAATCGCAGTGGGGCATTAATGATGGGGTTTTTCTCATCAGGAAGTGCCAAAATATCATCAGCCGATTTAGGCTTTTGCAATTGTGCCAATGGGTTTTCAGCTCCATTGGAATAAGCTTTAGCAGAAATTTGAGCCAACCACGGGCGGAGTTTTTCTTCAGAATAATTGTATTTTTTCATCCAGCCTTTTGCCAAATCAGCAAACATGCAGGGAGCAGTTACGGATTGGCTTCCTTCATCAGGCCAGAAGGTGGCCAGAGATAAAGCTTTGGTTACGCCTGACATGTCTAAATCCGTCATTTTCTCTATTCCGACCACCAAAACCCGCTTCATCATTCCCGATTTAATAGCCATAATCCCCATGTGAATAGCTGATGAACCAGATGAACAAGCAGTTTCAGTTCTGTACATAGGCTTGTGGCGCAATGCTGGTAAAACATTAACACCATAAGAAGCTATGTTTTCTTGCTGGTTGAAAGCACCACCACTATAATTCCCTACAAAAACTCCGTCAATAGCTTTAGTCTCAATTTGCGCATCTTTGATAGCGCCCTTTGCTGCTTTTTCATACAGAGAATACAAAGTTTCTCCTTCTAACTTGCCAAATGAAGAATGATAAGCACCGGTTATATTTACACCTAAATCCATATATGTATTTTTGTATTCAAGTTAAGAAAACTGATGAGGAGTTACATATTTAGAACTTATATTTCATTGCCACTAAAATTAAGATCCAAAATACAATTTCTAAAATCGAAGATATAGTTTGTGAAAAGTATGTAGTGAAAAATCCTCGCAATTCCTTTTTTGAATTAGTTTTCTTATAACCTATTCCTGTCAATAATATCAATTCCCCACATCTTCCGTTAGGATAAGGTCAGATTACTCACTAAAATTGTATTTTTATATATATATTGAAGAAAACAGGCAAAATCATATTATATATTCTGGGGGGCATTCTATTGCTATTACTGACATTTATACTGTCATTAAGATTGCCGGCAGTACAACAGAAAATCACTAACTACGCTACCAACTATGTGAGCGATAAAACGCAAACCAAGTTTGAAATCAATAAGTTGTACATTACTTTCCTAGGAGCAGCTCAAATTGAAGGCCTTTACGCGGAAGATGAATCTCAAGACACATTAATTTATGCCAAATCCATTTTAGTAGATGTGGCTTGGAAGCCTCTGTTAGATGGAGACGTTGATGTAAAAGAATTAGCACTCAATGGTATCAAAGGTAGGGTTCACAATAATTCAGCTGACAGTAGTTTTAACTATCAGTTTTTGATTGATGCTTTTGCAAATTCAGATTCAACTAGTTCAAGCGAGGAAAATCCTAAAGCCGACACGACTTCCACAACTACTATTAATGTCCGCCATATTCTGTTGGAAAATATTGCGGTGAGCTATCAAGATATTAGCGTGCAAATGAACACCGAATTGACGCTAGATGAACTAGACCTTTCATTCGATGCCTTTGATCTTGATAGTTTGATTTTTAATATTGAAGATTTTCAACTCACCAATGTTCAGGGGGCCTATATGCAGGGAAAAGTTTTCCCACCAACACTAGAAGACTCTTCTGAAAGTACGCTTCCAAAAATTACTATTCAGCAGTTGAATTTGAATGCCGTTGATTTAAAGTATGAAACACTATTTGACAGTCTTCAATTGGAAACTGTTATTGATTTGCTCGATATCAAAAATGCATCGGTAGATTTAGTGAGAAATGAAATAGGAGCAGAAAATTTTCAAAATAAGATCAGCTTACTTCAAATGAGATTACCCATAGCTGCTGATTCCAGTGAGTTAGAAACTGATAGTTCTTCTGCGCCCTTTGAATTCCCTGATTATAATATCGATCTCAAGTCCTTTGATTTCGAATTGAAAGAATTAGATATTAAATCAACAGGGCAAAGCAAAAGAAAGTCTAGTTTTGATCCCTCATACATGCAATTTCAAGACATTAATTTTCACCTGAAAAATGCAAAATATAAAACCCAAGATTTAGGTATCGAAAAGTTCAGCTTTTCGGTTTTGGACCGAAATAATTTCCAATTAAAAGAACTGAGTGGAGGAATCAATCTCAATTCCGAATCGGCAAATCTCAGCAACTTTAGAGTGGAGACTTCCAATTCTGTTCTGAATGCTGATGCTAATATTGAATTTGCCTCAATTGATTCCTTATTTGCAGGAAGCTTTTACAAAACCAATTTTAAGCTGGACGTGAAATTGCCAACCACTTTAGAAGTAAAAGATGCTTTCTATTTCGTTCCAGAATTAAAGCAGGATAGTAGCCTTTTGGCGCTATCAAAATATCCGGCAAAGCTTTACGGAAAAATAACTGGAAGTGATCAGCAAATTGATTTGCAACAATTCCGATTATTATATGGAAATGAAACATCATTGGCACTGAAAGCCAAACTGCAAAACTGGCAAGATACTGAGAAGCTATCTGCTACTGTGGAAAGCGTAGAAATCAAAAGTGAAGTATCAGATTTTCAGTATTTCATGCCAAAGGATTATCCTTCTCATTATCCGCAAAAAATTAATTTGACAGGAAATGGGAGCTATTTAACAGGGAGAATGAAGGCAAATATATTGGCTGAAATTGATGATAGAAGTAAATTGAAAATGAAGGGCCACTTTAATTCTAATCAGACGGAAAGCTATCAGGCAGATATAAAAATATCCGATTTGGAATTGGCGAAGTGGTTGCAAGACAGCTTAAACTTTAATACGGCAGATATTGACATTGCCATTAAAGGAAAAGGCTTAGTGCCAAGTGAAATGGAAACTGAAGCAGAAGTGAGTATTCGAAATTTCAGTTATGTGGCAAACCAATTTGATACGTTAACTATGTCAGCCACATTGGTCAAAAACCAACTTGAATTTAGTAGTAATTATTCTGATTCCATTGCGGATTTTGATTTATCAGCCGATGGAAGAATTGATTCCATTCAGCAAAAAATAAACCTAAAGGCCAATTTTAACAAGCTCGATTTACTTGCGCTCAATATCTCTGATACCGCACTTTGGGCTTCTACCCAAGCCAGTATAAAGGTAGAATTGGATAGTTTACATCAATCGCTAAAAGTCTATTTATCTGAGACCATTTTGACCAGTCCTTTACAAACCATCAGTTTTACACCGTTAGAATTGACAGCTTATAATGCAATAGACAGTGCTGATGTTAAACTTAGATGGGAGAAAATTGCTCTTGATTTAAAAATGAACCATGCTTTTGACCAATTGGCAATTGCTGATTTGGATGCCTCTAAATTTCAAAATGCTCGAATTTTCAAGGTTGATACTACTGAAAGACCGATGCTCATGAGCGTTTCTTTGACAGCGGAAGAAAGCCAAAATCTATTGGATTTCCTTCCTTTAGATATAAGTTTTAATCCTATTACTGCAACTGGAAATTATAATAGCGCAAAGGAAATAGTTGATTTTCAATTAAGAATTCCTCGTTTCCATTATCAGGATATCGATTTGGATAGTCTAAGTATAAGTGTTAATAATTCAGAAAAGGAGTTTCACATCAACACGAACTTTCAGCGGATTACTTCTGGCGATTTAAATATTTACCCTAGTGTTTTGAAGGCAGATATTACTCCCCAAAAAGCTTTATTTAATGTTTATGTTGAAGACGCCGCATCAGACAGTTTGTTCCATGTGGATGCCTTGGCAGAACGTATAGAAGATTCTCTTTTCTGGTCTTTAGAGCCTAAGAACTTAATTCTAAATGCGGAACATTGGAACATGAATCCTGAAAATAGAATTTATTTTGATACGGCTAATTTGCAAATTCAAAATTTAATTTTTGAGCGAAATCAGCAATTATTTCAATTGAAAACTGAGCTAAAAGATGAAATTACGGCACTGCAACTCAATTTTGAAAACTTTAAAATTGAAAACTTTTTTGCTGTCATCAATGCTGAAGAGAGTCCAGTAAAGGCTATTTTGAAAGGAGGGATCGAGTTGGAAAATTTATCTAATCTTATGGCTTTTTCGGCATCTTTGAATTTGGATAGCCTAAGTATTTTTAATGAAGAGGTTGGCAATTTATCCGTGAATGCAAAGCAAGAATCTGAAAACCGTTATCAATTTGATCTGAGTTCCAAAGGAGAAGTTAGTCTTCGAAGCAAAGGCTGGTTTGATAATAATCCTGAAATTCCTGAGTTTAATTTTGAATTGGATATGGATAGTGTTTCCCTTCCTTTCTTAACCAGTTTTTCTGATGGCTTAATTCAGGAAGCAAGTGGAAATATTTTAGGACATTTTGATTTCAGTGGAAATACTGAAGATTTTGAATATGATGGAAACCTCAATTTTCAGGAGGCGTCTTTGTACTTCACTTATTTGAATATGGCATATAAGCTACCAAATGAAAAGATCACTTTAAGGAATGAAAAAATTCAATTGAATAATTTCACCTTATTAGATGAACAGCAAAGTAAAATGCAATTGAATGGACAGGTCAGCACTCAAGATTTACTAAACCCACAATTTAATCTCCAACTATCAGCTGAAAATTTTCAATTGCTAAATACGACCAAAGAGAATAGTGATTTATTCTTTGGAAAGGCTTTTTTTAATGCCGATATAGATTTGATTGGCACATTAAATCAACCTAAAATTCAGGCTAAAGTAGGGCTGAACGATAAGACAGACTTAGTTTATATCATTCCCGAAAGTGAAGTGGATGTAGTCGAACAAGAAGGTATTGTTACTTTCAAAAAGCCATATGAACCTTCTGATACCATTAACGCAGCGGAAGCAGAGCTGCAAAGAAGTGCAGATATTGATGGCGTTGAAATAAATGCTATTATTAACACGGATAAGAATGCCAAATTTAAAGTAATAGTGGATGAGCGAAGAGGCGACTATTTAACTGTTTCAGGAGATACGGATTTAAATTTCATTTTGAGAAAAAATGGCGCTATAAGCTTAAATGGAAATGTGGAAGTAAATAACGGCTATTATCAGTTGAGTCTTTATGACCTTGTAAAACGTAGATTCGATATTGAATCTGGAAGCAGAATCAGCTGGTCAGGCGACCCTTATGAAGCTAGTTTGGATATCACGGCTCTATATAAGACTGAAACTCCTGTAAATACCCTTATGGAGGATCAAATATCTTCTTCTTCAGCTCAAGTGAAAACCCAGTATAGACAAAAACTGCCTTTCTTAGTGCAGCTTTTTGTGGACGGTAATTTAACGCAACCAGAAATTTCATTCGGTTTGGATATGCCAGAAGCAAGTAGAGGAGCGCTAGGTGGAAACATTTATCAGCAAATCCAGGTCATAAATTCCAATGAAACTAGATTGAACAAACAAGTATTTTCTCTTTTGGTCTTAAATCAGTTTTTTCCAAGTGGCAGTAGTAGCGGTGGTCCAAATTCTGAAGCCATTGCAAGAAACAGTGCTAGTCAGATTTTGAGTAATCAATTGAATAAATTGAGTAATCAGTATGTTAAAGGTGTAAACCTGAACCTGGATTTAAATTCGTATGAAGATTACCAAAGCGGAACTGCCCAAGACAGAACGCAATTGGATGTAAGTCTAAGTAAAAACTTATTTAATGACCGATTTAGAGTAGAGGTGGGTAGTCAAGTGGATTTAGAAGGGCAACAAAGGACTCAACAGCAAGCTACCGACATCATCGGGAATATTTTAGTAGAGTATTTACTTACAGAAGATGGACGTTATAAATTAAGAGGCTATAGAAAAAACGAATTTGAAGGTTTAATTGACGGGCAAGTAGTTGTTACAGGAATCTCCATTCAATTCAGTAAAGATTTTCAAGAATTTAATGAACTTTGGAGCGACACAGAAGACAAGGAAGAGTGAGAAAATATTTTCTAAATATCGCAGTATTAGGCTTGGCTTTAGTAGCTTTCTATTCTTGTCAAACCTTCAAGTATCTGCAGGAGGGTGAACGACTATACAGTGGTGGTGAACTAAAAGTAAGAGAGGTAGAAAATGCAAGGTACAAAAAGGAAATACTTAAAGATTTAGAAGAAGTAAACAACCCAAAGCCCAATGAGAAGATAGCTGGAATCCGTTTGGGATTGTGGGCTTATCAAAAAGTTGAAAACAATAAGGCGGGTTTTTATGCTAAATGGGTAAATAAGAAAATAGGAGAGAAGCCTGTTTTATTGGGAAAGGTAAACACCAATAATGTACAAAAGCTGATGAAGAACCGGATGGAAAACCTAGGGTATTTCAACAGCAAAATTGAATATCAAATTAAGGAAAATAAGAACACAGGCTTTATTGCATATGAAATCACCCCAAGAGCCCGAATTCATATTCAGGCCGTAGAGTTTAAAAAAATTGGAGAACATAAAGTTGATAGCCTTATCCAGAATTATTTAGATAGGGAAAACCCTATTGAAAGTGGAACTCCCTTTTCTTTAGAAAAATTAAAAGAAACAAGGATTGAGATTGCAGACTATCTAAAACGCAATGGGTATTACTATTTTACTTCTAATAATCTAATTTTTGAGGCGGATACGCTTAATACGGAAAGCAGTAATGAGGCAATTTTAGAGCTAAGTGTTAAAGACAAGGTTTCAGAATTGGCTCTGGTTCCATTTGAGATAAAAAACATCAAGGTATATCCTAAATATTCTCTAAACACATCTGAAGAAGGAATGGGCTCAGATACGACAGTTATCAATGGAGTGGAATTCATTCAACCGGAAATATTTTTTAGGCCAGATCGACTTTATCCTTATTTGTTTTTCCGGGAAGGTGATTATTACGATCCAGAAAATGAAAAATGGACTAACAAGAGATTGAATTCTCTCAAAACTTATCGATTTATAAATATTCGTTATCAGGAAGATAGTACCATTGAGAATAACACAGGCAAGCTAAATGCCAATATATACTTGTCCCCGTTAAGTAAAAGGTCTTTTCGTTCTGAACTCCAAGCCGTTAGCAAGTCCAATAATTTCGCGGGGCCAAATTTGAATTTTGAGTATTTGAATCGAAACCTTTTTAAAGGAGGAGAGGCCTTGAGAATAACGACAAAGGTGGGTTATGAAGCACAGTTGACAGGAGGGGATGTCAATACCGGTTTAAATAGCTTTGAAACTGGTGTTTTGGGAGAACTCATTGTGCCCAGGATGATTTCTCCATTCCCAATTGCGGGGAAGTTTAGGTATTCCGTTCCTAAAACAAAGTTTAAGCTCTCATACGATCTATTAAATCGTTCCCAATGGTTTAATCTGAATTCGTTCTTAGCAGTTTATGGTTTCGAATGGAATCCCAATATTTTCGTTACTCATAGTTTAAATCCAATATCAATAAATTACATTAATTTAGGGAATGAAAGTGAGGCTTTTGAGGAATTACTTGAGAGTAATCCATTTTTGGCTAGAAGCTTTGAGCAACAATTCATACCGGGCTTGAACTACAGCTTTCAATGGAGCCAATTGGTGAGAAACATTAAGCGCAACCGATTCTATTTTGCATTCAGCGCTGATTTTTCAGGAAATGCATTGGCTTTAGCTCAAAATGTTGGAGGTGTAACAGGAGACAATAAAAAATTCTGGGGTCAAAGCTATGCCCAATTTTCTCGCTTTGATTTTGATATCAGAAACTACCAAAGTATTGGAACAGAAAGTCGTTTTGTAAGTAGAGCTTTTGTGGGGATTGGTTTGCCATACGGCAATTCAGTTAGTTTACCTTACTCAAAGCAATATTTTTCAGGAGGTCCCAATTCTGTCCGTGCTTTTCGAATCAGGAGTTTAGGGCCAGGAGCTTACCAGACCGATGATAGAACTAGTGGCTCTAGCTTTTTTGACCAAGCGGGAGATATTAAAATAGAGGCCAATTTGGAATACCGATTTCCACTAGTATCATATTTAAAGGGAGCTGTTTTTACAGATGCTGGAAATGTATGGCTCAAAAATGAAGATGGGCGAAATGGTCAATTCACTTCCAATTGGATGAATGAAATGGCAATAGGCTCTGGAATTGGTTTAAGATTGGATATTGAATTTTTCGTAATCAGATTGGATGTGGCCACGCCAATTCGAAAACCTGGCCCTGATGGTTTCCAATGGCAAGACCGTTTTGAGTTAGGAAATAAAGCTTGGAGGGAAGAAAATATCAATTGGAATTTCGGGATCGGGTATCCTTTTTAGCCCTCTAACCCCAATGGGGAAATAGTTGGCTAGGGTTTCAATTTGGCAGGTTAAGTTATGAATAGGTCAGTTTTGATTTTTAAACTATAAAGAAGTTGTAAATAATTATATCAGCCAGCTATAGTAATAACCTGCAAAGAAGCTTCGTAGGAGCTAGCATATGGTAACCATGCCTAAACCATTACTCATTAGCTCTGTAGGAGCGACATTAAAGATACAATTCTAAAAATATAAATAGAATGCAAGCCATAATCATAAAAAGTCCAGGAGGCCCAGAAGTACTTCAATTAGAGGAAAGAGATAGCCCAAGGCCTCAGCCCAATGAAGTTTTGATAGAAGTAAAAGCCTCAGGTGTAAACCGACCTGATGTTTTCCAAAGGATGGGTGGATATCCTGCTCCAGAAGATGCTCCCGATGATATTCCCGGATTGGAAGTGGCAGGAATTATAAAGGAAGTTGGAAATGATGTGATGCAATGGAAAGTTGGCGATAAGGTTTGTGCTTTGGTGGCAGGCGGAGGCTATGCATCAGAAGTTATCGCCCCTGCAGTACAGTGTTTACCAATTCCCAAAGGATTGAGTTTTGTAGAAGGAGCATCGCTTCCGGAAACTTTTTTCACGGTTTGGTCAAATGTGTTTGATAGAGGAAATTTTCAAAAAGGAGAAAACTTTTTAGTGCATGGTGGCACATCAGGTATAGGTGTAACCGCTATTCAAATGGTGAAAAGCATGGGCGGAAAGGTTTTCACCACAGCAGGCACAGATGAAAAATGTGATTATGCGGTAAAATTAGGTGCTGATTTGGCTATCAATTACAAAAGGCAAGATTTTGAAGAATATCTAAAAAATAAAAAACAAAGTGTCGATGTGATTTTGGATATGGTGGGAGGAGATTATACTGCCAAAAATATTAACATCTTAAACTCTGAAGGCAGATTGGTGATTATAAATGCTATGAAAAATGCCGAGTCCACTATCAATATGAAAAAAGTGATGGTGAAAAGATTGACCATAACAGGATCGACTTTAAGAGCTCGCTCTCCTGAATTTAAAAGAACCATAGCTCAGAATCTTAAAAAACACATTTGGCCAAAAATAGAATCAGGAGAAATTAAACCTGTTATTTTCAAAACCTTTCCACTGGCAGAAGCTTCCAAGGCCCATGAGTTGATGGAAAGCAGTGAACATACCGGAAAAATAGTTTTGAAAATAAATTAATCAACCACTAATAATTTATGAATCATCCTCCTGTCTTCCTAACCGGGACACCTAAGTTAATGCAAGTAATGAATAAATTAAAAAAACATTAAAAATTCATTGTAAGAGCCTAAAGCAAGGATAAAATATGTCTGAATTAATTTTTAATTTTATTAAGGGCTAACACCCCTACTTTCGCAGAAAGCGAAAAAGCGGGTTGGAGGGTAAAATGGCGGGCAGGCGATGGCCATTGTGGGATGAAGCATCATTTTACCTAGATTTTTTGCATACTTTTTCATCAATGGAAAAAGTATGAAAGAAAAAGGAAGCATTTAGGCTAAGAAATTTACTCTTTTTTGCTAAAATCAGTAAACAGGGACAACCAAAAATACAGAAATACTACTTTCAGAACGTTTAAAGTTACTTTTGAAAATATGCCGAGGAAAACAGGAAATAGAATCAGGAGAAATTAAACCTGTTATTTTCAAAACCTTTCCACTGGCAGAAGCTTCCAAGGCCCATGAGTTGATGGAAAGCAGTGAACATACCGGAAAAATAGTTTTGAAAATAAATTAATCAACCACTAATAATTTATGAATCATCCTCTTGTTATCACCAATAATTTGAAAAAAATAGAGTCCTTCCTTGAGATTACGGATGTCGATTTGCTTATGACCATTTGTTAGTTTTCCCTCTAATTTGATGCTTCCTTTTCCATCCATAATTTGATATTTTGAAGCTGAAAATCCAGGGTTTTCAATTTCAACATTGATATTCCTCTGAGCTGGATTTGGATAAATTCTAAGAGATTGAGCTGGTTTTATTTTCTCCTCATTGGAAGTAACGGTGCTTCCTAGTTGATTATATTGATTCAATACTTGATTTGTTCCTTCCTTTAATCTGAAAAGTCTATATTGATCACTGTCGTGAAATTCTTCCCTTCCATTTTCAGGATTATTTATACCAAATTTGAATTCAATAGCTGAACCAATAGTGATATCTGATAATTTAACAGCATAAATTCCAGATTCGCCAGTTTCGTTTAACTCTATACTTTCAGACCCGAAACCATTTTCACTTGAAATTAAAATAACAGATTCAGTGTTAGGGTCAAATGCTTCTTCAGTAATTAATTGACTCATATCCACCATAAATTCAACATCAGTACTTGAGTTTTCGGAAGTTAAAAATTTATAAATATGGCTAGTTCGAGGAGTCATGCCCTCCAAATTGAAATCAATTCCACCATTTCCGCTGACCGTAACTTCTTTTTGGTTTCCACTAAGCAAATCAGTCAATTGATAATTCCCAGCTAATAAATTAGAACTGTTTAATTGAAGGTTAATATTGTTTGTTTCATTATTAGTCAAATTTGAAACCACCAAAATCTGTTCCTCATCTTTTTGCCTGATAAAGCTGAAAACATCTGAGGAATTGCTTTGGACTGTTCGGTAATTGCCTGCTTGCAACGCAATTTGTGAATTTCGTGTAGCTATTAGCTCTTGATATTTTACCCAAAGTGATTCAGGGTCAATTTGTTGATTTTGAATATTTTTATCTGGATAATCCGATTCAGGTGCTCTCCAAGGGCTTCCTGTTGTGAACCCGGCATTCGGAGCATCGCTCCATTGCATTGGCAATCGGATATCTTCATCTGGTTTTTGACCCAACATCCCGATTTCTTCTCCATAATAGAGATAAGGAATACCAGGCAAAGTCAACAATAATTCAGCTCCCAATTTGGCTTTTGAAACGTCCTGATTGAGAACATTCATCACTCTGTCCATATCATGATTGGTTAAAAATGTTCCGAATTGTAGATAGGGATAACTACCCATAACTTCTTCGGTTTTTGAAATTAAGCCATCTGAATCCCCGTTATTAACAGCATTTAAGATACTCCCAGCTAAGTCAAATTCAAAGACGTAATCGAGACCGTCATTCCCAACATATTCTCTTGCTTTATAGGTAGAACTCCATGCTTCCCCAACTGAGAATGCGTTCGGGTTTATGGACTTATAATGAGTTCTAAAGTCTTTCCAAAACTGAAATGTTTCTTCCACGTCCTCTAAACCTTCTTCAGTTTCATATATATATTTCACGGCATCTAGACGGAAACCATCTACATTCATTTCTTCCAACCAGTAGGTAGAAATGTCAAACATCTCTTCCTTAACGCCCGGGCTATCATAATTTAAATCTGGCATTCCGCCCCAAAAAAGTCCGTAATAATAATCTCCGCTGCTTTGGTGCCAGACATTTTGTCCCCAAGGCCCACTTCCTCCTGGATTGTTTTCTTCCCAGACATACCAATCTCTTTTTTCATTTGAAGGGTTTTTGGAATCTCTAAACCATGGATGCTCGCTTGAGCTGTGGTTCATTACGTAGTCAATAATTACCTTGATACCTCTATCGTGGGCTTCCGCTATAAATTCCTTGAAGTCGGCATTGGTGCCGTAATCGCTTTCAATTTCTCTGTAGTCAGTTACGTCATATCCATGATAACTTGGAGATTGATGAATAGGCATTAGCCATATTCCGTTAATGCCTAAGTCATTGTGCGTAGTCGGATTTCCATCATTTAAATAATCCAGTTTTTGAATTAATCCTTGAAAATCGCCTATTCCGTCTCCATCAGCATCATAAAAACTGCGGACAAAAATTTCATAAAAGACCATCTCATTCCACCAATGGGTATCTGTATTTCCAATGGTGATAAAATTTTCAAATGTCTTTGTTACTGATTCCCCTTCTTCATTTTCAATAGTCAAGCTAACATCATAACTACCTTCACTAGCATAGCTAATAATAGGATTTTGTTCTGAGCTAGAGCTTGGATTCCCTCCAGCAAAACTCCATTCCCATGCCACAGGGCTTCCGTTCGATAAGTCAATAAATTGAATGACCTCTCCAGGAATAGCAAAATTTGAAGAGGCAGAAATATCGACTTGGAGGACATCATTAGGGACTTCATCATTATACCAAAATGCTATCACGGCATTTTCTTCAATTGTGAAAATACGATTAGCTCCGCCTCCAGGGAACTCTTCAGTTCCATCCCAGCTGCCATTGATTCTGGCTTTTAGTTCAATTTGTTGTCCAATACTAAATGTTTCTTCAGCTACATAAATCCCATCAGAATCATCATCACTTAAAACTAATCCTGGATCTCCCCATGAATTAAATGAACCCGCTATATCAACAAAGTCTGCATTAGGATCGAAATTTCCTTGCGTGATTTGCTCATTCATATTCACATGAAATTCCACATTTGTGCTTTGGGCGAGTAGAAATTCAGGTGTTAATAAGCATAGAATTAAAAGAGAGGTTTTCAATATAGTCATAATTCAAATTTAAGGAAATATGATTTATCCGAAGTTGAATAGACTCAAAATAATGGATAAGCACCGCCCCTTCTAAAAGCGGAGGTGTTTAATTCAATCTTTTCTCCACCCTTCATGTACTTTTTCTTCGCCATATTGAATAGCTGTTTAATCATATCGGCTTCAGCACCATTTCCTCTCATTCTTTGACCCCAATTTGAATCGTTGACTCTACCTTGGTGTAAATTTTCTATTTGATGCCAGACTTTTTCAAATCGATCAGGAAAATAGGTTTTTAGCCATTTTTTAAAAATTTCTGCTATTCTGCCGTTTAATCGAACTACGGTATATCCTGCATCAGTAGCGCCATTCTCAGCAGCTTTTTTTATAATTTCTGGAATCTCACTATGGTTTAAACCGGGAATGACTGGGGCGTTCATAATGGAAACGGGAATTCCTTTTTCACTCAAAATTTTAATGGCTTGAAGTTTTTTTATTGAAGAGGCGGTTCTTGGTTCCAAAACAGATCTTAGCTTTTCATCCAAGCTAGTAATGGATAAAATAACCCTAACTAAGTTATCTTTTGCCAAATCTTCCAGCACATCCAAGTCCTCCAAAAAGCCTGTGTTTTTGGTGATGATTCCCACAGGATGCCGATATTTTGCCATTATTTTTAAAAGATTTCTAGTAATCCTGAGCTTTCTTTCCAGTGGTTGATAACAATCTGTATTCCCGGAAAGCACAATAGGTTTAACTTTCCAATTAGGATTTAAAAGCTCTTGTTCAAGTAATTCAGCAGCATTCTTTTTGACTATAATTTTGGATTCAAAATCCAAGCCTGAATCAAAACCCCAGTATTCATGTGAATTGCGGGCGTAGCAATAAACGCAGCCATGTTCGCATCCCTGATAGGGGTTTATAGAGTAATCCATACCAACATCCGGACTGCTCACTTTATTAATGATTTTTTTAGGGTGTTCGTAGAATATTTGAGTGCTTGGCTTATCTAAATGCGTATATTCATCAATCCCCTCGTCCCACTCTGTGCTAAATTCTTGTTTAGAAAATGAGTTGGAAAGTCGTTGTTGTGCGCCTCGGCCTTTTATGTTATGGGGTGAATTCACGATATTAAAAATACTAAAAAAAATAGCGAATTACTAAAAATACAATCATTAAAATTTATAAAAATATTCTAGGAAACAATCTTTCAATTGTAACTTAGCGGCTTAAAATACAGTTCAAGAAAGTCATGAAAAACATTTACTTTTCCATCCTAGCAATATTTTTTGTAACTACCGTTTTTGCTCAAAATGAAATCCCACCGAGACCGAATCCTCCGAAGTTGGTGAATGACTTAACGCAAACATTAAATAGCGGAGAACAACAGCAATTAGAAAGGAAATTAAGGGCTTATAATGACAGCACTTCAACTCAAGTAGTGATCTTGATTGTACCTACCTATGGTCAGTATGATCCTAATCAATTTGGAGTGGAGGTATTTGACAATTGGAAAATTGGGCAGGCCGAAAAAGATAATGGTTTATTGATTACAGTGGCAATAGAAGATAAGCGAATGTTTATTAATACTGGCTATGGTATGGAAGATGTAGTTCCTGATGGTGCGGCAAGTACAATTGTGAACGAATACATGAAACCAGCTTTCCGAAATAGCAATTACTACCAAGGCTTGGACGAGGCTACTTCTGTAATATTTGATTTGGCCTCTGGTAAATATACTGCAGATCAATTGGCTGATAATGATGCAGGTAAAGGAATAGGTCTTGGTGCATTCTTAATTTTCTTTTTTATCATCATCACTATTATTTCACGATTAAGAAGAGTAAGAAATCATCATATGGGAGGTGGTAGTTTAGATATGATTACTCTGATGATGCTTTTAGGCAGCAGTGGCCGAAGTCATGGAGGTACTTTCGGAGACTTCAATTCTGGAGGTGGTGGCTTCGGAGGAGGCGGTGGTTTTGGTGGTTTCGGAGGGGGAATGACAGGTGGTGGTGGAGCAGGTGGAAGTTGGTAAATTCCTTAACTTTTAGCAGCTCGCCTTGTTAATTGGCATCAAGCTTAACCCACATAATATTATGCGCATCCATTTATTGCTGATAGTCGTTTTTTTGTCTAGTTCAATTTCAGTTTCGTCTCAGGATATTCAAAATGACTCTATCCTGGAGGTAGTTACAGTCACCGGCTTTAGCAAAGGAGAAAAAATCAATAGGCAGTCAGCTCCAATCGCCTATTTAAGTCCCAAAGAATTAGACCGTTTTTCTCCTCATGATCCTGTGATGGCTTGGAATACCTTACCAGGTGTTAATTTAGAGCAAAGAGCAGTCTCAAGCTACAGGGTGAGTATAAGAGGTAGTTCCATTCGATCGCCTTTTGGTGTTCGAGATGTGAAAGTGTATTGGAATGGCTTGCCTTTTACTGAAGCGAATGGTTCAACTGCTTTGAATCTATTGGGCAATACCCAGATGCAAGAATTGGAAGTAGTGAAAGGTCCAGCAGGAAGTCTTTTTGGTGCTGGATTGGGAGGGGTAATGCAGATCAGTAATTTCCCATCTGAGCAAGGAAGCCCACTGCAAGTTCAATTATCAGCGGGAAGTTTTGGCCAGCTAAATGCAGGTACAAAAGGGCAAATAGAAAGTGGAAAATGGACTACTTTTTATGCGGTCGATCAACAGCAAAATGAAGGCTATAGAGATCATAATGCTTTGAGTAGACAAAATTACCAGCTTTCTTCTCGCTTCCAAATCAATGAGAACCATCAACTAGATTTCCATGTGTTGTATAATGATTTATTTTATGAAATCCCGGGAGGCTTAACAGCGGAACAATTTGAAGAAGACCCTACTCAAGCTAGAGCCGGAAGTGAACCACAGAATTCCTCTATAGATCAAAAGACTGTTTTTTATGGAGTAGGCTACACCAGTTTTTTTGGAGAAAATTTAAGTCAGACTTCTCATGTTGCTGGCACTTACACCTGGTTTCAAAATCCTTTTATCTTGGATTATAAAGAAGACCATAACAGGGAAGTGGCTTTGCGTCATCAATGGACGTACGATATGAATCTCCAAAATGTGGATTGGCAATGGGATGCCGGCCTGGAATGGCAATATGCTGATAATTCCGCCAATAACTATGGAAATGTAAATGGACAAAAAGATACGATCCGTTTTGCAGATGACTTGAATATTGATCGTAAATTATTTTTTGTGCAAACTCAAATTGGTTATGAAAACTGGCAATTGACTTTAGGCTTGAGTAGTAATTTATTGGAATATAAAGTTAACAGAAAGGTAAATGCTTTTGCCGAACCATTCGAATTCAATAGAAATTTTGATAATGAAGTCATCCCAAGGGTCGCTTTAAAATATCAATGGTCTCCAGCAAACATGACTTTTGCTTCTTTAAGTGAGGGCTTTTCGAGTCCGACTTTGGATGAAATCCGCACCAATGAAGGCAGTATTAACAGAAATCTGCAAGCTGAAAAAGGTAGAACCTACGAATTAGGGCACAAATATTATGGAAGAAGAGTACAATTGGATGCTACTTTTTTCTATTCTGCGCTAAGGGAAACCATCACCACTTATACAAATGAAGATGGAGTGGTATTATTTCAAAATGCAGGAGCTACCAACCAATTTGGAACTGAATGGGGATTGAATGTGAAATGGTACGAAAAGGAGCAAGGGTTCATAGGTCAGATCAATAGCCGCTCTAGCTATAATTTTTATGAATTCACTTTTGACGATTACCAAAAAAGGGAGGAAGATTATTCAGGTAATTTACTGACTGGAGTTCCTCAACACACTTTCAATCAAACCCTCAATTTTGTAATGTCAGAAAGACTGAACTTAAACCTACATTACCGATATGTAAGCGCAACACCCCTTACTGATGATAATGAAATATTGGCTGATCCGTACCACCTTTTAAATGCAAATATTGATTACCAATTGCCGATTAAGCAGAAAATTAATTTTTTTGCTGGAACGGAAAATATTTTTGATACAACCTACAGCTTGGGGAATGATCTCAATGCTTTTGGCGAAAGATTTTATCAGCCGGCCCCTGGAAGGAATTTTTATGTAGGGGTGAAGTGGAAACTGTGAATAACAATTTAATTATTTACTTAAGTCCCAAAGTTTCAAAACCGTTTTCCAATTTCTTGTGGTAGCCTTTACTTTCAGCTTTCTTTCAAATAAGTCATTGGTCAATTTAGATTTGTGGTAACTGGCTTCGCAATAAATAAAAACATTTTTATTAATAATTTTAAATTGGTCTGGCGTACAATCTACAATTTCTATCAATGCTAATTTCCCTTTGTCAGGTTCTTCGCTGAGAAAAGTAAGGTGCAAATTATTAATGTCTGCATCTGGTGTATAAAATGGATTATTGGCTACAGCGCTTTCAATTTCATTTTTTGACAAAACTATGACAGGAACTTCAAAATCAAATTTGTTGAGAATTGCAGTTTCAATTCCTGCTGCTATCTCTTTATTTTGAAGCTTTTCATCTGCCTTGAAAATTATATTACCACTTTGAATGTAAGTTTGAATGTTTTGGTAGCCCAGATTCTGCATTAATATTTTCAAATCTGCCATTAGGATTTTTTTTTTCCCACCAACATTGATACCTCGTAAAATAGCAATTTTTGTTTCCATAGTTGTGAATTTATGGATTCATTTTTAATTAAACTAACCTCTCTAAGCCTACTCTGGCCTATTTGCAGCCACAAAATGAAGCTAGAAAGATTTTTTTATAAAAATTAATGAAAGCAGGGGTAACAAATTAAGATTTGCTTGATCTACTAGTGAATCAAGCAACGAAGCTTGGTTTTTTTCGAACTAAAATTTTTAATACCATGAAAAACTTAACACTTGCAGTTGTTGCATTACTTGCCCTAGGCTTCTTAATTAGTTGCCAAGAAGAGGAGATGAAATTATCGAAAGATGATGTTAAAGACCCCGATGCTGGAAACCAAAAGGCTATGTTTCCTAATTACGGATGGATTGATATAGATATAGATCTTCCGTCCATAAGAGGTTGGGTAAGAATCTACCCGGTGGGTCCATGTGAAGACGAATTTGGAAACCCTATCCCTTGTGATCCTGTGGCAGAAACTATTATTCCGTGTCAATACCCAAATGGATTCTGTTACCAAGAGATTGTCACTGGCACCACACCAGGAGGTGGAAGCGGAGACCCTGTTGAGATTGAGAAAGGCGACATTGGAACCCTGTATATCGCACTAAACGAAAGGGAAATGCCAAACTATGAAGAGGTATTAAGACAGCTAAAAGGAGATGATGAGGTTGAAAAGGAAGATTTGGAAAGCTTGGCGAAAAACATAGTAAATACTTTTAGCTTTGCAGAAGACAGTCCCTTGTCAGAAGAATTAGTAAAGGAATTCCGAGGTAAATCAAAAAACCCTGAAATAGAGAAAATGATGATTTTAGCGGGAGACTATGAAATCGAGTATTCAAGAGAGTATCCGTATGGATTTATTGAAGCTTACGTAAAGGCTTTATGATAGTAAATGTCCTTACAAATTGAATATGACTGAAGTCTTTGGTTGGGTTTTATCCTAGGCCAAAGACTTTTTTGATTTAAGTGCTGTAATGTTTAATGGTCTTTCCGTTAAGATAGTATTACGAAAAGTTATCTTGCTCCTATATTTTCCCTTAAATTTGCTCTTTCAAGTTAATGAGATATTTTTTTACCATAGCATATAAAGGCACAAACTACCATGGTTGGCAAAAACAACCAAACGCAATGGGCGTTCAGCAAAAAATTGAAGAGGTTTTTTCCACAATTTTAAATCAACCCATAGATATCTTGGGAAGCGGACGAACAGATAGCGGAGTTCACGCAACAGCCCAGGTTTTTCATGTCGATTTTCATGTTGCGCTTGAAGCAGAACAACTTTTATTTAAGGCTAACAAAATGTTACCACATGACGTAGCTTTAAAACATGTTAGAAAAGTTCAAGAGGAAGCGCACGCACGCTTTGATGCTGAAAGCAGAGCTTACCAATATCATATAGTGACTTCAAAAAACCCCTTTGCAGTTGATCAAGCTTATATTTTTGCTCGACAGCTTAATGTTGATATGATGAATTTGGCTTCAGAAAAATTACTGAATCATCAGGATTTTGAAAGCTTTAGTAAGGTAAAAACAGATGTATATACATTTAACTGTGATATATTTGAAGCCTATTGGAAACAAGAGAAGGAATCTCTTGTTTTTCATATCAAAGCCAATCGATTTTTGCGGGGGATGGTGAGGGCTCTAGTAGGCACTTTGTTAGATGTTGGACAAAACAAGCTTAGCATTGAAGACTTTGAAAACATTATTGAGGCTAAGGATAGGAAGAAAGCAGGGAGGTCAGTTCCGCCTGAAGGACTTTTTCTAACACAGGTAAACTACCCTGAGGAAATTTATATTTAAAATCAGCAAGTGAAGAAAGACAATATTAAAAGCGGGAATATTATTGATACCAACGTTTTAAGACGTTTGTATAAATTTGTAAAACCTTATCAAGGGCGATTCTATTTCTTGGTTTTTCTCACTGTAGCACTGGCAGTCTTAGCTCCAGCAAGACCATTCGTCATTCAAAAAGCAATTGATAATCCTGTTGCTCAAGGAGATTTTCAAGGTCTTATTAACATGACTCTAATCTTGGTCGCATTGTTGGTAATGCAAGCCATTGTCCAATATGGGCATACGTATTTATCGGGCTGGTTAGGCCAATTTATTATTCGGGATATTCGCTTGAAGCTATACCGACATTTGTTAAGTCTACGCTTAAAGTTTTTTGATAAAACGCCAATTGGTCGTTTAGTAACGAGAAATGTTTCTGATGTAGAAACACTTTCTGATGTATTTAGCCAAGGCTTGGCCGCCATGATAGGCGATATTTTACAAATCCTATTTATACTTGGGATGATGTTTGCTATGAGCTGGAAATTGACTCTCGTCTCTTTGGCTACATTACCTCTGCTTTTCCTTAGTACTTATATTTTCAAAGAAAAAGTTAAAGTTGCCTTCAATGAAGTAAGAAATGCAGTTTCAACCTTAAATTCTTTTGTTCAGGAGCATGTCACAGGAATGTCGATTGTGCAAATATTTACCGCAGAAAAAAGAGAGTATGAAGAATTTAAGAAAATCAACAACGAACATAGAAAATCTAATATTCGCTCAGTACTTTATTATTCAATTTACTTCCCCGTAGCGGAAGTAATTCAGGCGACAGGTATTGGCTTATTGGTTTGGTACGGGGCCAAAGGTGTCATAAATGAAGCAGAATCTGGTATTAGCTTAGGAATGCTAATTGCTTTTATTTTATACATTCAAATGTTTTTCCGCCCTATACGATTGATTGCTGATAGATTCAATACTTTACAAATGGGAATAGTGAGTTCATCAAGAATTCTGAATTTATTGGACAATAAGGAACATATCCCAAACCACGGAAATTACAAACCTGAAACAGTAGAAGGAAACATATCATTTAGAAATGTAGAATTCTCCTATAATCAAGATGAAGTCGTTTTAAAAAACATTTCATTTGAGGTGAAAGAGGGAGAATCAGTGGCATTAGTAGGCGCAACAGGAGCAGGTAAATCTTCAGTCATAAACCTTTTGAGTAGATTTTATGATATCCAAAAAGGAGAAATCATGCTTGATGGAAAAGATTTAAAAGAATATGACTTATCTGCTTTACGGCAAAATATCGGGGTGGTCTTACAGGATGTTTTTCTCTTTTCCGATACTATCCTTTATAATATAACCTTAGGAAACCCTGATATTACTCTGCAACAAGTTAAAGATGCGGCCGAGTTAGTAGGAGCCAGAAAATTCATTGAAAGGCTACCAGGTGGATATGAATACAATGTGATGGAAAGAGGAGCAACTTTATCAGTGGGTCAGCGTCAATTGATATCTTTTGTAAGGGCTATGGTCTATAATCCCAAGATAATTGTGTTGGATGAAGCCACCTCCTCAGTAGATTCTGAAACAGAAGAAATGATTCAAAATGCCATTGAAAAAATGATGAAGGGAAGAACAAGTATTCTTATTGCACATCGCTTATCCACCATTCAAGAGGCAGATAAAATTATTGTGCTTGACAAAGGGGAGATAAAAGAAACAGGTACTCACAAAGAGCTATTGGATCAAGGCGGTTATTATCATCAATTACATAATATGCAGTTTAAGGAAATGGCAACCTAAGCCTCTAAGGCTTTTTGTCTAAGTCCTCGAAATAATCTCTTTCTCTGTATGGGTGCTTGATACCAAAAGCCGTGATCAAAATTGTTTCAAAGGCAGGACCTAACCATATTAATACAATACCAGTTCCGCCCAAGATCAATGATTCGTTGTATAAGGTATCCATGTTCTGAGCCCAGAATAGAGCATGCAAAATACTGGTAATGATTCTTAAAAGGAAAGTCCAGTTCTTCCGCCAAGTTATTATGATTAGGATATTTTGAAGGATGATAAGTAAGGCAAATACCAACACATAATCATTAAAAAACCAATCTAAAAAGAGGCTTTCAAAAACAGTACGCTTTGTATCTTCTGTAAAAAGCGATTCAAATAAAAAGAGCAGTTGATAAACCCCGTAAAACAATAGTATTTGGGCTAAACTAATGGACAGACCTACAAAGATTCTTTTTTTAAGCATTTTGAGATTATATAAATTCTATATTATTTATTCACGGAATCAAATGTATAAATGTCTGAATTATAACTATTTGATTAAAGAGTAACAATTTGATTCATTGAGTTGTACTAAAAATAATCCAAAAGATACGAAAAGGCATGTACAAGACAAAGAAAAATTTAAGAGCTAAACACTGTCTTATAACATTAGGAATAAGTATAACGTTAGACTGCGTATGAGTTCAAATAAGAAACATCTTTCCAAAGAAAATAGAGAAGAAAAATTAAGTACTTCCAGCAAGCAAGTTAGCTCGAAGAAAAAAGGCGATAGCAAAGAGGAGGAAAGAAATGGTATTATTCCTGAAGGCATGGATTTTAAGAAATTCATGGGTTGTGGAGGATGATCGTTCAAAGTAGTTTTTTAATAGCAAGATAGAAACTTCCAAACATGAAGTATTGTGATGAGTTAATACATCATGGAAATTCACGAAAATACAGTTGTTACTTTGTCATATCATGTAAGGAAAAAGGATGAAACAGGAGAGTTGGTAGATTTCTCTGGCCAATCGTATCCTTTACGATTCCTTTTTGGAACGGGAAAAATGCTTCCATATTTTGAAGAGCAATTAAAAGGCAAAACTCATAATGAGCAGTTTGCATTTCGATTACCAGCAGATTTTGCCTATGGCAAGAAAGACGAAAGTCTCATCAAGTCGATTCCAATTGAAGAATTTACAGAAAAAGAGGGCTATACCAAAGAAACCTTGGAAGTAGGCGCTTTCATTCGCTTTGAAAATGCCGATGAATCGCAGAGTGGTAAAATTATAGATAAAAGCAGGAAATTTGTTAAAGTAGATTTCAATCATCCATTGGCCGGTCAAGATCTCTTTTTTAAGGGGAATATAATTTCGGTGAGAAAAGCATCATTTGAAGAGATTGAAAGACAGCATCACATTGAACCTGATGGTATTAGGTTTCAATAGGTAGTATCTTTCATAACTATTGTAGTTCTTAGACGTATTCCTCGGAAGATTTATTATTTTTACATCATGGCAAAAGACGCATTTACCGAAGAAGAAAAGCAGACAATAGTCAAAGCAGTGAAAGCTGCTGAACTTGAAACATCCGGAGAAATTCAAGTGCACTTAGAAAACCACTGTAAGGAAGACGTAATGGATCATGCGGCACATATTTTCAAGACCTTAAAAATGCATAAAACGGAATTACGTAACGGTGTTTTATTTTACATGGCCGTAAAAGATCATAAGTTTGCTATTTTAGGGGATGCTGGCATTAATAATAAAGTGCCTGAAAATTTCTGGGATGATATTAAAGAGCACATGCTAGCTCATTTCAAAAAAGGAAATTTAACTGCAGGATTGAGTGAAGGAATCAAAATGGCGGGTCAACAATTAGCTGAGCATTTTCCATACAAAAAAGATGATCAGAACGAATTACCAGACCAGATTTCATTTGGCAAAAATTGATTATACATCTTGAGGAATAATACTGATTAAAAGTTTTACGAAATCCAAGCTTAGATATTCACTCAGATCCTACTTTTCTATTTTCCAATCTCTCCTAAGTGAGTAAACTTGAAACCTTTCTCATACTTCAATCCATATCCAAATATTCTGTCCATACTGGCATGACCAAATAAAATGATTCCTCCACATATCATAAAGTCATTGCTGAGCCACCATCCTAAAGAATAGATTAAAATAGCGATTCCTTTATGATGAAAAAGGTTATAGGCAAGGGCTCCGGCTTTGTTTCCAAATGCATAACCAATCATACCTATATCAGGTGCTAGAAGTAAAACGAGAAACCACCACCAAGCAAAGGGTAGATTAGCAAAAAGCAATATGGATAAAGCAAACATTGCCAGTTCTTCAAGTCGGATTAGGTTTTTCATGTAATTAAAATAATGATTTTTATCCAATCAATCGCATCAATTCCCTCCTACTTTTATAGTATGCATCTTTAAACCTAGAAATAATGAGTGCATAACTCGCCAATAATATAATAAGTGGAAAAATGATGGTTAGAATGTCATCATTTTGAACAATAGAGATGGTAGAGAACAAAAGCATCAGAAGAATCCAGAAGATCAAGAAATATTTAATACTTGGGAATAGTCCAAATTCTAAATTAACCAAGCTGCCCGAATCTCCACCTTCAATTCGTCCTTTAATAAGTGGAAGGAAGTTATTTGGCCGGCTAACTACTTGAGAAATTGCAAAACCATTCGCACTTACTTTCCCATTAAAAAGAAAAGCATCTTCTTCAGTGCTTTCAAGAGAACGGTTCTGAAAAGATTGAAATTTGACCGGTTTTACGGCCAGCCTCATGCGTCTTATAATTTCTTCTTGCCCATGTGGGCTTAAAAACATTTCCGATTTGGCTGGCCAAAGATGCATTACTTAGTTGCGATACAACTGATTTCCACATTTACATCTTTAGGCAGCCTAGCTACTTCCACTGTTTCCCGTGCAGGTGGGTTTTCCTTAAAGTACATACCATAGGCTTCATTTATGGTGGCAAAATTGCCCATGTCTTTCACGAAAATACTGCATTTTACTACATCCGAAAAGCCCAAACCAGCCTCCGAAAGAATGGCTTCTAAATTTTTCATGACCTGATGGGTTTCCTCTGTTATATTTTCATTGATCAATTCTCCGGATTGCGCGTCCAAGGCTATTTGGCCTGAAACATATAATGTATTGCCTGCTAAAATGGCCTGATTATAAGGCCCAATTGGTGCTGGTGCTGCTTTTGTTTGAATGATTTGTTTACTCATCTCGCTTTTTATAATTAGTTCCTTAACTTTGGTTCAAAACTAACAAATTATGAATATACTTGTTGTCGGAGACCCAAAAAACCAAGAGGAAATCACAGCAAAATTTGGAAAGAAGCACCAAATCATTTCTTTTGATGATCTTACTGAGATCACCAAAGAGGCTTTTTTCGCAGCAGATGTGGTTTTTGATTTTTTTATAGCAGAAGAACCCGAAGCACTTGAATTTTACGAGCAGCGACCAGACCTGACAGTTTTTACGAATATGGCCATGAGTTCATTTGGAAAGCTGAAAATCTATCAGCATAAAACACAGAACACGGTGTTCGGCTTTAATGGCTTGCCCACTTTCATCAATAGAAGTATTTTAGAATGCACGCTTCAGGATGAAAATGAAAAGGAAAAATTAAACCTAATTTGTGGTAAACTAGGGACTGAATTCGAGATTGTAGAAGACAGAGTAGGCATGGTGACTCCAAGAATTATTTGCATGATTATCAATGAGGCCTTCTACACAGTCCAAGAAGGAACAGCTTCGAGTGAAGATATCGATTTAGGTATGAAGTTAGGTACCAATTATCCCTTTGGGCCATTTGAATGGAGTGAAAAAATCGGTCTGGAAAATGTCTATGAACTATTGGAATTCGTTTACGATGATACTAAGGAAGAAAGATATAAAATCTGTCCTAGGTTAAAGAAAGAATATTTAGCTTTAACGTAGATGGAAGAATTAATTAAATTTTCAAAATATAATTGATACATATATGTCACAAAATCAAGAGTATAGCTTGTTCGAGGATGTTTGTAGTTTCGTAGATGATGCAGCTCAGCACATGGAACTTCACCCTGGATTATTAGAACAAATCAAACAGTGTAACAGTATTTATAAATTTCACTTTCCAATCCGGATGGAAGATGGTTCCTACGAAGTAGTGAAAGGCTATAGGGTACAGCATTCACATCATAAGCTCCCGACCAAAGGAGGTATCCGATTTAGTGAGATGGTAAATGAACAAGAGGTGATGGGCTTATCTGCCTTGATGACCTATAAATGTGCGATGGTGAATATACCGTTTGGTGGTGCAAAAGGTGGAGTGAACATAGACCCATTAAAGTATAATGCTCGTCAGTTAGAAAAAGTAACGAGAAGATATACTTCTGAATTAATCAAAAAGAAATTTATTGGCCCTGCAATTGATGTACCTGCTCCTGATTATGGAACAGGAGCTCGAGAAATGGCCTGGATAGTGGATACGTATGAAGCTTTTAATCCGGAGGCCATTAATGCCAAGGCATGTGTAACAGGTAAGCCACTTTCACAGCATGGAATTGAAGGTAGAACTGAAGCTACAGGAATGGGGGTCTATATAGGAATTCGTGAGGCGGTTAGTGTAGAAGATGATATGAAGGAATTGGGCTTAACCACAGGTTTAAAAGGAAAGAAGATCATCATTCAAGGTTTAGGTAATGTTGGTTTTTACTCAGCCAAATATTTGACTGAAGCTGGAGCCAAAGTTATAGGTATTGCCGAATGGAATGGCGGTATTTGGGATGAAGACGGAATAAATATTGAGGAACTAAAAAAGCATCAAGCTGAGCATAAGACTTTGGAAGGCTATGGGAAAGGGGAGTTTATTAAAAACTCAATTGAAATAATGGAATATCCTTGTGATATTTTAGTTCCTGCTGCATTGGAAAACCAAATCACAAGCGAAAATGCGCCAAAAATACAAGCTAAGATAATAGGGGAGGCCGCCAATGGTCCTATCACAAAGGAAGCAGAAAAAATATTATTGGATAGAGGTATAATGGTTATTCCAGATATGTATTTGAATGCTGGTGGTGTGACTGTTTCTTATTTCGAATGGTTAAAAAACTTATCCAGAGTTTCATTCGGAAAATTGGAAAAGCGGTATGACATGGAAAAGTATAAATTTTTGGTTGATAGTATAGAAAATGCAACTGGGGATGCATTCAATCAAGAGCAAAGAGATGCTATTGTAAGAGGGGCAAGCGAGAGAGATTTAGTGATTTCTGGACTGGAAGAAACGATGGTAACTGCTTATCATGATATGAATAAGATGCGTAAGGATAAAAAAATTAAAAGCTTGAGAACTGCCGCTTTCATACTGGCAATTGAAAGGATTGCAGTTAGCTACACTGATATGGGAATTTTCCCTTGATATGAGACAATTTTGAAATCTGTCAGGTTAAGTTTAAGTACTCCTGACAGATTTTCCTTTTTTTGACTTGTAATTTTTGACCTCATGTAGTGTAGGAAATAAGTCGAAAATAGCATTCCAAGCTGTCCTAATTTGAGAAGATTTAAGTACAAACTTATTCCATTCCGGGTTGCTTTATCTCATAGCCACTCTTCTTTTTTTCTTCCTTCACCATCTCTTTTACGTCTTCTAAGAGTTTTTGAGCATCATATATTATTCCGTCTTTGATCGTGTATTTTACCCCTCCAACTCTGACTACTTCATTATCTTCGGTCAATTTAATGGCGCCTGTTCCGTACAAAGCTTTTAAGTTCTCCAGAGGGTTTTCTTCCACTATCACAAAGTCAGCCAGTTTTCCGATTTCTACCGTGCCGATTTTGTCTTCCATACCCAAAGCCTCGGCACCGTTCATGGTAGCAGACATCATAATTTCCAAGGGATGGAAACCAGCCTCTCTGAGTAATTCCATTTCTCGGATGTAGGCAAATCCGTAAAGTTGGAATATAAAACCTGAATCCGATCCGGTAGTAACGCGTCCTCCTCTATTTTTATATTCGTTGACAAAAGTCATCCACAATTGGTAGTTTTTTCTCCAGCTCACCTCTTCCTCTGTTCCCCAATAATGCCAATAGGAACCGTGAGAAATTTTGCTAGGCTGATAGAATTCCCATAAAGAAGGAAAGGTATATTCTTCATGCCATTCGGCTCTTCTGGCTCGCATTAAATCCCTACTGGCTTCGTAAATGTTGAAAGTGGGGTCAAGCGTAAAATCCAGAGCCAATAATTTATTCATTACCTCATTCCATTTATCCGAATAAGGGGGAGCTGCCTGTTCCCACAATTTACCAGCCTCTGAGAAACGGTCTTGCTCATTATTATAATTATAGTCTAGCTTGTAGTGTTGAACTGTTCTATCTGTGAATAATGCTTCTGGTAACCCATACCAATGTTCCATGGTCGTTAAACCTGCCTTAGCTGAATTGACCACATTCCATCTTGCAACATCCATCTGCGCATGATGCATGGCAGACCGTAAGCCTAAACTTTTGTTTTCTTCCAAAGCCGCTTGCATAATTTCAGGTCTTGCGCCAAAAAACTTGATGCCATCCGCACCTTTTTTGGCATTTTCTTGCACCCAATCTCTGGCCATTTCAGGACTGCTGATGGCCTCCTCACTTCCTTGTCCGAAAGCAGTATAAGCCAATATTCTTGGGGCAGTAATTTCATTATTGGTACTTTTCATTTTATGCTTTAATACCCAATCTAACCCATTGCCGGCAGATGGGTCCCGAATAGTCGTGATACCATGCCCCATCCATAATTTAAAGACATACTCGGCAGATACGCCTTGTGCTTCCCCACCTATGTGCCCATGCATATCTACAAAACCTGGCATTAAGTACATGCCTGCGGCATCCAGTTCTTTTCCACCTTCTTTTAATTGTGGCCTTTTTTCTTCTTTAATTTCTACTCCGGGATAGCCAACAGTTTTGATTTCCACAATTTTGTTTTGCTCTACCACTATATCCACTGGGCCAGTCGGTGGCGCTCCATTTCCGTTAATTAGGGTAACACCTCGAATAATCAGTTGAGGCCAAGGTCCTTCTCCTTCTGTTCTTTCGGGGGCATCTTTTATTTGAGCCCAAGTGAGAGAGCAAAAAAGCGTTATTATTACTGTAAGTAAAATCTTTCTCATAATTGTAATTTTTCAAAGAAGTTCAATATAAGAAAGATTGTTTGAAGGGCAGTAAAGAATTTGAAGAGTGGATACCCAAATTGGTTCAAGTGTCTCGCTTGGACCAAACACAAAGTCTTACCGTCTCGCTTAGACTAGAGAAGCATTTGTAAAGCGAAATCTACCTAAACATCAAGGATTGTCAGATTTAGCCTTAGCATTAAATATTTATTTTTCCTTAATAATCTCAATCCCCATTTTCCTCATCAGTGGAACCGCATTAAAGGTGTGGCATGGTCCATCATGCAATTTATAATCAAATAAAATTTCCTCTCCACTGACATCACTATTGAAACTGTTGTTTTGGAAATTCTCTAATTCATCTACCAATTTCGCCAATGATAAATCATGGGTAGAAATTAAGCCCATGCTGTTGGTTTTCATGAGTTGCCTGATTAAGCTTTCGGCTCCAATATTTCTGTCTTCAGAATTAGTGCCTTTCAATATCTCATCTAATAAATAGAATATAGGTCTCTCCTGTGGAACTTTGGTCATGTCTACCAACTGTTTCAATCTTTTTAATTCGGCATAAAAAGAAGAAGTATTTTCTTCAAGGTTATCTTGCGTTCTCATGCTGGTGAACAATTGCAAAGGACTAATTTCTAAACTTTCCACACAGCATACAGCTCCCATTTGTGCCAATATCATATTGACTCCTAATGATCTCTCAAAAGTACTTTTTCCACTCATATTGGCTCCAGTTATTAAGGTAACTGCACCCGGTCCTTTCATTTCAAAATCATTACAAACCCTTTCTTCATGAGGCAATAATGGATGTCCTAAATCTTTGGCTTTGAGTTCACATTTTGCATCGGAGATTTTAGCAGGTTTATAATTCTCATGAGCAAAAGAAAAATCTGCCATACTCATGATGGCTTCCCAATCACCAATGGCATTAAACCAGCCTTCAATATCCTTTCCGTACTGGTTTTTCCATTTCACAACATTGTTTAAGACCCAATAGTCGATCAGTAAAAATGGATTAATGACCCAGTACATCATACCCGCCCGAGAATGCATCCAATTCAAAATTTTTGACAACGAATTGATTTTTTGAGAAGCTTTAGGGTTTTGAAAATGGCTTTGTAAATCCTTTAAAAATGCCGAAGCAACTGGCTTCTCTTCCGCCATCTTAAATAGATTCTTATGTTGTTCCAAGTGGACTGCAATATGCTCTGTTTCTGACTGCAGACGCATAATTATTTTCTGAATAGGGACTAATAGCAATATGTTTATTAAAAAGCCTAATCCGACAAAAGACCAGGGTAGAAAACTTGCTAAGGATAAAACAAAAAATACTACTAACTGAAAAATGGCAATGAAGGGAATGAATTTAAATATCGGCTTAATTTTCTCTTCTTTCGATTTGGAGAAAAAATCAAAAAGACCAGTGAAATCATCGTCTTTTTTTGTGCTTTCTTTTATTCGGCTTTCTGCCCACCATTCTAAACGCCAGTCGAAGTCATGTTTAATTTCTTCCACTGCTTGCTGTCTGTCTGAAATCTCTTCTTTAGTTGCCGGTGACTTAAACCATTTTGCTAAGCTTTCTTGCCCAAAGTTTAATACGCTTCGATTTACCAAGGAAAATACTGAATGTCTGCCAAAAATATCCATATCCGGAGCATATTCATGTAGCCCGTCAATAAACCTATCTCCATTAGGAAGGCAATCTAATTTTAAATTTAAACGCCCAATTTCTTCATCTAAAATTAATATTCTATTTCTGGCCAGGGTTAAAAGTCTCTTTTTTGATTTATGTTTGTTGACTAACCAGCCGAAAATTAATGGAAAGGGTAACAGTACTAGAGTAGTTGCAAAACCATTTCTTTCATTTATGAAATATACTGATGAAATTACGGTCGCTAGGAAATATAAGACCCTTATTGTGCCGAATTGATTGGTAAGCTTTCTATTTTTCTCAACTTCATTTTGAAATTGATTAATCTTTTGACGGTAGTATTCAGATTTTGTGGCAATACTCATTTTTATGGCTTTTACTTAGGGCTGTAAAGGTAAGTGAAGTAGCTTGTTATTAATGAATAATTCCAAAGGTTTCTCAAAGGAGAAAAAAATAAGAAATCAATTAATTACTTCCTTTGCATCTTTTTATACCAATTATCCATCACCACGCTATGGGGAAGCGTTAAAACAGATAAAAAGATAATGGTCAAAAAGAAAGGAGAGATAGAGAATTGAAAATATGAAAATGCAAATAATAAAATTAGGACACCCGCCACACTCATTAAAGTAAAAGGCAATAGCTCTTTGATAAAATGATTGAATTTAAATTTCTTCCTTTTGGTACCTAGGTATTTGTATTCTTCATACAACACCTTCAATGAATGCCAGATCGCAAAATAAAGTGCAAAAGCCAATAATGGTGGCAGAGTGTAGAATGCTAAGTGTAATAGAAGAAAAACACCTATTTCGCTAAAAAACCTATTTTTTGAATTGACTTTAAATAATAGTAAATAAGCCATCAAAATGAATGTAGCAATAGAAGTAATCACAAAAAAGTAAGATAGGCTAGTAGGAGTAATGATGGTTGCCGTTTGATTGAAGTGAGAGGTTTCCAAAAAGAATTCAATTAGCCTATCGTAATGATGATAAAACAAACCACTGATAATGGAACCTCCCCATGACAGGTACAATAATTTTTTACCTTTACTGCTCTCCTCAATTTTTACATCACTAAATTGCGATTGTCCAAAATGGAAAAATGAAATTAAGAAAAATACTACCAAACTAAAGTAGGGGAAAACAATCCAAGTAATTACATAGGCCCCAATTAAACCTAAATAAAAAGCATAAAATTGAATTTGCTGTTTAGTGCTTTGTTTCTTTTTTCTCAATAAAATGTGATCAATCGCTCCATGTGGAATCCCCAAAAGGAAAATTAGAGCGAGTGTGATTTTTAATTGCGTATCAAATGCCAAAGTTTCTAACCACGGATAGATGGAAATAACCAAAATGGTGATGAAAATATGTAAGAAATTGGTTTTAAGCATGATAAAATATAAAACCTGAATTCCCCAGTTTTGTTTAAAGCTCAGGAATGCTGTTCAATTACAATTTCTTTTCCATTGAAAATAATCTTATCTCCTGCTGTTTTACCTATCATAAGCTGAGCCAAAGGCGTAATTGCAGAAATCAAAAAGACATCTTCACCATCTATAGACATTTTCCCATATGAAATAGAAATGAAGTATTTTGCTAATTCAGTTTTGACCAATGACCCAAATCGTATTTCTAAATTTTCCTCAGAGGGGTTGATTTGGTGAAGGGTTCCCAATTGCCTATTGATATTCACCAATTGTGATTGAAGTTTATCCTTTTCTTGATTCATCATTTCCCTTCCAGTTTCATATTTGTCTCCAGCTGAGCTCTTAGTATCTGAACCAATGGATTCTCTAATTGAGGCTATCTCTTTGGATAATTCCAGCTTTTTATCCTCCAGTTCATTTTTACATTTGTCGATAATCTGTCCCTTCATGTTTATTGATTAATCCTGTCAAACATAGCTTCAAGGTGATTCCTGTTTTTTCTTAAACCACCCATTGTGCATTCGTAACTCTTAAGCGAAAAAATGTTTGGAAAGCTAATATGACCCATTGCAATGGAATAGCTGATCGTAATAGGCACATAATTTAATAGCATGATCAACTTTTGAAAGTTTTTTGTCCTAACCTTTTTGAATCCCAATTTCTCTGCGGTATGTGGATTAATGAAATAAGCATTGGCCTCAATTTTAACTTCATTTTGTTCTTTGGGAAAGCTGTCCAGCATATTCAGTAGTCCTTCCATATAGCTGTAAAGAATCGCTTTTTTATTTCTGGATTCGCTTTTATGCATACTGAGCGTATAATAGTAATCGAATAAAGTGCCGCCATGCAACTGAACTTTATTGTTTTTTAATGCAGAAGAAAGCAACAAAGGAGAGTAGTAAATGATTTGACCTTTTTTTCTCCCTGTCGGTACATCTATAAAAGAAGCATAAATGGAAATCACCGGCTGAATTAATATCAGAATTATCCATAGATTAGTACTCCAAGCCATGAAGACAATCACAGCAATTATTATCAATAAATTGAATATGAAAGACCATAGTTTTCTTTTTTGGTCTCTTTTAGGTAGAATATAATAGCGGTGAATAATTTTCATCTGATATTAAAAATAGACTTAGCTTATCGCAAATAAAAAATTTAGAAAGGTAATTTTTTTAGATCAACATTTCCGCCACATAGAATAACCCCAACTTTTTTGCCTTTAAACTGCTCTTTTATTTTGATCATGGAGGCAAATGGAACAGCACCGGAAGGCTCCACCACTAATTTCAGATAATTGAAAATTAAACGCATTGCTTCAATGATTTCTTGATCACTTACTGTAACAATATCTTTTATATATTTTTGAATAATGGGAAAATTCCTTTGACCAACGGAAGTTCTTAAACCATCTGCAATAGTATCCGGATTGTCCATTGGAATTATTTCTCCCGCTTTCCAAGACCTATAAGCGTCATCTGCTCCCTTTGGCTCTGCACCTATCACAGGAATTTTATTTCCAAAATATTGAGATGACAACAAGGTGCCAGCCATTAATCCCCCTCCGCCAATTGGAGCAAAAATTGCTTTTAAATGATCTGTATCTTCTATCATTTCCTTCGCACAGGTGGCTTGACCAGCTATCACATCATAATCATCGTAGGGATGAATAAAGGTTGCTCCTGTTTTCTCTACCACTTCATTAAGCGTTTCTTCTCTGGCTTTTAAGTTTGATTCACAATATATAACTTCAGCACCATATCGTCTAACTGCCTCCACTTTGACTTCGGGTGCATTTTGAGGCATTACAATATAGGCTGGAATTTTTGAAAGTTTTGCAGCAAGTGCTACAGCTTGCGCATGATTTCCAGAGGAATGAGTAGCCACCCCCTTTTTTAATTGTGATTTACTTAAGGAAAGAATTGCATTAGATGCCCCTCTCATTTTAAAAGCACCTACTTTCTGTAAATTCTCACATTTGAAATATACACTAACCCCTAATATTTCATTCAGAGTTGAAGAAGTAAATACTGGCGTACGGTGTACGTAATCGTGAATTCTTTTTTCAGCGCTCAGGATATCTTCTTTTTTGGGGATTTCTTGAAGGTGCATAAGGTTATGTTGGTTTTAATTTAATATATTGCTTAGCAAAAAATTAGCATGATGATCATCATGCTTCAAATACTATCTATTTATGCAATTTAATAAGTTTCTCCGATTATTATTCGTCCTGTTATCAACTGTTTTTATCATTTCGTGTGATAAAAATGAAATTGAAGATGGATTAGAAGATGATTTTGATTTTCAAAATGTTGTTAGTTATGAGTTTCTAGATTCTATATCTGCAGATGAAATAATTTCCCGTTTCGGTGGAAATAATTTAGCGAGTGGATTTATTAACTTCGATATTACTGCACATAAAATTACCTATATGACCGCAAATTATGACGGCACAGAGGTGGAAGCCTCAGGCTTGGTTTTAATTCCGGTTGTTAGTGGGTCATCTAAATTGACTAGCTTCCAACACAGCACATTAGCGAAAGACCCCGATCCTGAAATAGACCAGGAAGCAAGAGCACCTTCATATTTACCAGATAATAATGACGAAATTTTTCTGTCTGCCGCACTTTTCGCTTCAAATGGTTATTTAATTTCCGCTCCCGATTATATTGGTTATGGAAGTACAGGTGACATGTTTCATCCCTATGAACACGCTCAGACAACAGCAACCAGCAGCTACGACATGTTAGTAGCCGCTAGAGAATATGCCGAATTTTTGGAGGTTAAAATGAGAACGGAAGGAGATAGTGAAGTGGAGGAACTGTATTTATTAGGCTACTCTCAAGGAGGGAATTCTACTATGGCCTTGCACAAGTATATTGAAGAGGAACACCCTGGAGAGTTTGAAATTATAAAAAGTGCCATGGGAGCTGGTGCATACCATAAAACTGCAGTTGGTGATTATATTTTTAATAATGAAGGAGATCTTGGATTTTCAATCCGCCTTTACTTATGGGTTTTGGATACATATGATCGGGTATATTTGCAGCGAGGCATGGCATATTATTTAAAGGAGCCTTTTGCAACAGAAGTGATTGACAAGGGTTATTTCGCAATTTCAAGTACTAATCCGCAGGAATTGTTTACCGATGATTTTATCTCTGAAATTAATGATCCCAGTAGTGAGTTTAGTGCTGCATTAGCTGATAATGATATACATAACTGGAAAGCGGAAGCCCCAATTAAGTTATTTCATAGCAGAGATGACGCATTAGTCCCCTACTTCAATTCAGTGGATGCCTTTGAAAGTATGAATGCTATGGGAAGTACCGAAGTCACATTGGAAACTTATGTATTCGGTGGAGATGTAGATCCACAGGATATCCATGGATTAGGGGGAGGAAGGTTTTTTTCTGATGTCATATCTAATTATTTTAGGTTTTAGTATTTTTTAATAAGCAATTGAACCAGACGGAGTCCGAATAATTTATTATGTCAGTACCAAATCAGAATTTTGAAGTATTAATAGTGGATGATGATGAAATGACTGTTTTTTTACATGAGGTACATGTAAAAGATAATGATTTTCACCCCGCCCCAAAAAGTTTTTACAATGGGAAAGATGCGGTGGATTATTTCAATACATATTTCAATGTGGCCAAACATTATTGTATTTTATTGGATATTAATATGCCCATTTTAGATGGTTGGGAGGTGATGGATGAAATCGAAGAAAAAGGTATGGATAAAAACGTCTCCGTAATTATTTTGACCTCTTCAATAAACACAGCCGACAGATTAAAAGCTCGAAAATACAATATGGTTATTGATTATGTAGAAAAGCCACTAAGTACTCAGCATCTTGAAAAGATTAAATTACAAGATAAAATTAAAGATTATTTTTGATTTGATTTTCTGCTCTCTTCATCAAAGAAGAATTTAAGGGTAGCGTTTTGAGGTACAGGTTCTTTTGCATAAATAGTGAAATAGTAGATCCCAGTGTTATCACAATGATATTTGTACAAGCCCTTTTCTCCACTAAAATCAGATAGCATTTGCTGTTCACGATTTGAGTTAGCTACTATAAGATTTAAATTTGTATTTCTTTCCCATAAGAAGTAATAATCAGTATTTCTGGTCAGAACGTAAGAGTATTCTGACATATAAGGGAGATCATCTCTTTTGACTTTTTCGTTGTATTCCTTTAGTAATGCTAGCTCTTTTAAATTAGTGTTTTTGTCTAAACTGGTAGATGGAATATTGATATTCCCGGCTTTATTTCTTTTGAGTAGAGACACGTTCACACAACTACCATCCGGACTTTTTGAGTAAATCACCAGCTTGTAATCACCACTTTGATGTTTTGTTAAAGTGGTCAGAAACTCTCCCGGCCCAATATTAGCTGCCGTTTCAGTTTCGATTTCAATATTATCCCAATCAAAGACTTTGTATCCTAATTTAGCATCTGGATTAGTTTTCTTGAATAGGAAATATTGAGGGTTTTTTGGAGAGGAAGTAAAGCGGATTTCCTTATAATATGGTAAATCTTCGTAGGCTTTAATAAAATGGATAAGATTGACTTCGGCTGTTAAGGAATCAGGATCTAAATTAGCAGTATATTTTATTAATTCTTCTTCACATTTGGATTGTGTATATGCCGAAGCAGTCGCAATAATTGTAAATAGGGCAATGAGTTTAATTGTTTTCATCTTTGTATTGTTATAGGTTCATATAGTTATCAAATATTAACAACGAATTTTGTCGCTTTTCAGAAGAATTAAGTAAAATTGTTTTTCCATCGTTTTTAAACACTACTTTTTCTCCACTCATCATGCTGATTTCTTCTCCCGAAGAGCTGGGGTTTAACCACCTGATTTTTCCTCTGGATACAAGTACTTTTATGTCGTTATTTTTTAAAGTCTGGATTTGAAGGCTGGATTTACCCTCCATTATTAAATATCCACTTTGCAATTCTACTAAAAGGTGAGTCTCTTGTGGAGTTCTGATTTGTGCGGTCCCATTAATTTTAATCCATTTCGTTTTGCTAAAGCTTAAGGAGTCAAATTCAAATTGAGTATTTTTAGCTAAAACGAGCTCACTTCCATCAACCAAGCTTATATCTCGTAGTGCATACTTGGTTGGAACTGATTTAAACAAAATTATGGAGACAGATATGACTACTAGCAAACTAGCGGCTGCCCAATACCATTTTAAATTGGGTTTTTGGGCAGGAGAAAGCTGGTTGAATTGATTAAAATCTTGAACCGTTTGATCAAAAAACACTGTGTTTCTTTCCGATTCAGCTATCCAATCCATCAACTCATCCTCCTCCTTTGTTGATAGTTTACCCTCTAAGTAGTTCCATATTTGTTTATATGTATTATTCATTTTGTTGATTCTTATTACTAGAGTACCTCAAATGGCTTTGCCCCTAATTTTTATCTAAATATTTTCTAATTTTCTTAAACGCTATGGTTACCTGATTTTCCACAGTCTTCTCACTGAGCTGCAAGTATTCTGAAATCTCAGCATGTGTTAATCCGTCATCAAGCTTTAGTCGCATGATTTTTTGGCATTTGGGTGGCAATGAATCAATAGCTTTTGGAATTAATGGAAAAAAGTCTTCTCGTGACTGAAAATGAGGAATATCTTCAGTTTGATTTTTGTAAAAGTGATAATTGACTTCTTGCACATTCTTTTCTTTCGCCATCATCGCATAGGCTTCATGTTTTGCGCATTGAATAAGATAGGAATAAGGATTTTTAATTGCTGTTAGCTTTTCAGAATCCCAAAGTTTGCGAAATACATTATGGACTGCTTCTTCAGCATCCATTTGTGAATGCAATATTGCTTTTGCGAAACTTATTAGTCGCTTGTGATAGTCTTCGTAAAATTGCTGAATTAGGTCTGGGTTCAATTCACTTTTTTCCTTAAGGAGTATTTTTTTCCTATGCCCCCCTAAAATTTTTGGAAGAGTTTTGAGAATATCATTAAAAAAATAGTGGTCTTACAGGACTGGACTGGTGAACAATCTAAAAAGCAACTTAATTCGATCTATATTTACCCCTATAAAGATTGTACAATTTCCTTTTTTAAAAACTTCAGACTCCACATTCCTCTTAAATCTCCCAGCTCGTATCCTGTAGCTTTATCATTAGGATATTCATCCTTTAGAATAGCCTGTACCTCTTCTGAAATCTGATCTTGAGAACCATGGCAGTTTAAACAAAATTCAGAAGGTATTCGAATAGGATTGTTATATAATATTGTGTCTCCTGGTCTAATAAATTGCACGTTTGAGCCTAGTTTATCTCCCTGTTCGATAGAATATTCGTAAGCTTCTAAAATCCCTTTTTCCATTTCTGAAGGAGCATTATTAGGATTTCTATATTTGTTACTAACTCTTTTGAGAAATACTTTATACTCCTTAGCTAAGCTGTCAGTCAAAGGGTAGGCGTTCATGCTACAAAACTTGGCAGCAGCCTTGAAACCGCCATCAGCATATTCTTCAGATATCTTGGCCATAAAAACTCCACCGACTTTTTGGCTAATAGAGTCGCCTAAGTATTTGGTTTTGTTAATGATGTCTGCCTCCGACACTTTTTTTACTGCTCGTTCTTCTTGGCTCTCTTGAATTTCTTGAGGCCTTCTTTTTTCAGTAGAGAAACCGCATGACCACACTAAAATTGCAAAAAAGACATATGAAAATCGGAAAATTAGTTTCATGCTAAATCAATTCATCATTCGAAATTATGGAGCCAATCATTAAATAACTACTTCCACCAGATTCTTGACCGCTTAATGGTCCGCAAGAGAATTGCGAATTAACAATTGATCCATCTTTATGCTTTAATTGAATTATTCCAGACCATGTTTTATTTGCTTCTAAAGCACTTTTCATTGTTTTATAAGCATCTTTAGACTCAATGATTTTGGTGATTTCTGTTCCACTTAAGTCAGAAGAAGAATACCCCAGTTTATCAGAAGTAATATTATTTATGCTGTTTATGTAAAAAGACTTATCCAATTCTACCATCATATTGGTATAATTAATGATCTTCTCTTTATCTTCTCGCTCACGTTGACCTCTCTCCATTTCCTCTTGTGTGGCTTGGAGTTCTTCCATGTTTTGCCGCATTTCCTCCTCTTGGGAGCGCATCTGTTCGGTCATTTCTCTTGATTCTTCAAGTAATTTAGAAGTTCTCTCATTGATTTTTACAGATGAAATAGTTGAGGCAATATTCTCAGCAATTTTTTCAACAAATTCTCTTTCGTGCTCTGCAAACTCGTTGAATGAAGCCAATTCAATAATTCCGTAAATCTCTTCATTTACTTTCAGAGGAACTATTAAGATACTGTTCGGATTCGCTTCCCCTAGACCAGAAGTAATCATTACATAGTCTTGAGGAACTTCCGTCATATAAATGGTCTCAGCCTCTAGCCAAGCTTGACCAGTTAAGCCTTCGCCTTCATAAATTTTTTGTTCTAAATACTTCTTTTTGTCCCAAGCATAACAAGCAGTTAGTTCCAGAAATGGGTCGTCATCATCCTCTCTATTGATAACAAAAATACCACCTTGATTGGATTTAGTATACTTTACCAAGTTCGAAATAATGTCATCGGATAGAAGAGAAATATTGTCATTATTCTTCCTTAGGATATCTCCAAACATGGCTAAACCTTCAGTTGTCCAGTTTCTCTTTTTATCTTCTTCAGCCACTTTTCTGAGGTTGCCTCGCATGTTAATAAGGGCATTTCCTAGGACATCTTCCTCACTCAATGGCTGATAGTCTGAATCGTATTTTCCGTTACCAATATTTTCAGCGAAATATGAGGTTTCTTTAAGGCCATCAACTAATTGACCAACTGCTACGGCCATTTCACCAATTTCATCATTACCAAACTTCCTTTCATTGTCTTCAGGCAGTATTCCTTGGCCTAATTTAACAATAATGTCTTTAATGTAATTAACAGGCCGTGTTATGGATGAAGCCAACCAGAATGCGCCAATTAATCCTAGAATCACGAATACTACTCCCAAAATAATCGAAGTGTTTTTCAGGCTTTGGGAAGAGTCCAAAACTTCTGCTTCGTATTGTTCTGACTCCTTCTGCTTTTCATCTAATATGATATTCAAGTGAGATATAACAGAGTCAGTTTGAGGAATCACTTCCCCGTCTATTGATTCAGAAGCCATGAATTTAACAATCGGGTCTTCATAATCTTCAAAAGTCATTAAACTTTCCATTATTCCTTTTTGAACATCCATTAACTGTTCAAATTCAGTAAAAATAGTATCCATCTCCAGCCTCTGCTCCTCATTATCCCATTTTTCCTTCAAGGCTGTTATTTCTTCTTTCAGAGCCGGATATTGTTCAGAATGAATTGACCGTAAACTATCTTTATTTGTCTCGTTGCCCTGAAGATATACCCAGTTGGTCACAAACATTTTTGATTTTACAATCAGAAGGTTAAAATCCTTAATGCTCGATAGTGAAGGCTTTATAACATTAGAATTGGTTTGGGTTAAATTACTATTCTGAGTAACTGTGAAAATTGTGATTCCGGCATATACTATAAAAATTAATATAAGGGTGATAAACCCACCGAGTATTTTATTACCAATCGTAAATCGAAAGTTTTTCATCTTTTGGCTTTTAAAAAATTATTCTTTTTTAAACTTAATGAAATTAATTGAAATATAAATTTAATCCAATAATTCCGTACGCGCTTATATATGTAATATTTAATTTATTTCTTCCCCAAAACGGGTCAGTTCTTGAGACATTTTTAATCCTGACTTTTCCAATGTCGTGGTATTCACTTCAAATCTCAATTTTCCATCTACATCTTTAAAATTAATCATAGATCCGTTGCGTGCCATCCCTTCTGATTCAGTAACCAACAAACAGGGCTGTCCATTGAGGTTGGTTTTTATACTGGCAAAATTTTGAGCTTTTTCCGATGGCACAAATACGATATGATAAAACTCCCCTTTATTGACTTTATCAAGCTTAACTATCTTTATATTTCTCTCTCCCACTTTCTTGATTTCTGCCATTTCTTCCAATAAGGGGATAATCTCTGAGTCTCCTATTACTGCGATCACAAAATCCCCTTTCTTTTTTTCCTCAGGCCAATCAATATATTTTGTAAAACTGTAGAAAAATACCTTGTGGAACCGATAGTTTTTTTCTTGACCAATGCTATCCTTTGCAACAAAAAGGAAAACGAAAAATATGAAAACGATTTTTAAGTGGTGCATTCGTAAATGAATTTTCTAATAGAGTATTTTATATTTATCTTAATCTTAAGCTACACGTAACCCCAGCTATTTTATTTTAAAGTGAAAAAGTAGTCATTTTTAAGTGAAAAAAGAAGTATTTATCGCTTAACCCCCGGGAAAAATCTTTGAATTAAAGGTCGAGCAATATACAAACATATAATATCAAGTATTTTGTGCTTTAATCTATTGATTAATATTTAGTAGTTTTGTATTAATAAATAGAATAATTGATGTTAGACAGATTAGAAAGAATGAAGGAACGCTTTCAGGAAGTGGGCCAATTAATGGTGCAACCTGATGCTATGGCGGACATGAAAAAGTTTACCGAGCTCAGCAAAGAGTATGCTGATTTGGAAAAAGTAGTGGAGGTGTATGATCAGTATACCAAAGTGCTGGACGACATCAAACAAGCTAAGAACATTTTGGAGACCGAAAAGGAGCCGGAGTTTAGGGAAATGGCCAAAATGGAATTAGAGGAACTAAAACCTGAGAAGGAAAAGCTCGAAGATGAACTGAAAAAAATACTGATTCCTAAAGACCCTAATGATTCAAAAAATGCTGTTTTGGAAATTAGAGCTGGAACTGGAGGGGATGAAGCAGCCATTTTTGCAGGCGATTTATATAAAATGTACCAACGATTTTGCGATAAAAATGGATTGAATTTGACCGTTTTGGATTTGACCTTTGGGACTGCCGGTGGTTATAAGGAAATCATCAGTACGGTTACAGGCAAAAATGCTTATGGAACCTTAAAATATGAGTCAGGTGTGCATCGGGTTCAAAGAGTGCCCCAAACCGAAACTCAAGGTAGAGTTCATACTTCTGCGGCCACCGTAGCAGTATTGCCTGAAATTGATGATGTGGAAGTTGAAATTGACATGAATGATGTAAGAAAAGATACTTATTGTTCTTCCGGACCGGGTGGACAATCTGTAAACACGACTTATTCTGCCGTGCGATTGACACACGAACCGACTGGATTGGTGGTCACATGTCAAGACCAAAAATCTCAAATTAAAAACTTCGAAAAAGCACTAAAAGTATTGCGTTCTCGTTTGTACGAAATTGAGCTTGCAAAGCAAAATGAAGAAGTTGGTGCTCAAAGAAGAAGCATTGTAAGAAGCGGTGACAGATCTGATAAAATCAGAACTTACAACTACCCACAAGGACGGGTGACCGATCATAGAATAAATTATACAGTTCATAATTTACCCAATATCATGAATGGTGAAATCGAAGACCTTGTTGAAAATTTACAGATTGCCGAAAATGCCAGCAAAATGGATGAAACGGCTTAATAAGGCCTTTATATTGATTTTTTTTGGAGTTTTGTTTACTGGATTGGCCTCGTGTTCATATGAACCTGAGCCAACAACAGATCCCGTAGATCTCACATTTTCTACAGACACTTTACAGTTTGACACTTTGTTTGCCGAAAGACTGAGCATTACAAAAAGGCTTAAAATCAAAAACCCCTCTAAAGAGGCGGTCACGATTTCTTACATTGGGCTGAGAAATCAGAACACTGCTTTTCAACTTACCTTGAACGGAAGAACGCAATCTTCATTTTCCGATCAGCTGTTATTGGCGGAAGATAGTCTTCTACTGTTGATTTCCGCCAATATTGATCAAGGAGATGAAAACAACCCCTTTGTGATAAGAGATTATTTAGAAGTAGTTAATCAAGAAAATTCTCAATCTGTAGTTTTTGAAGCCTGGGGTCAGAATGCACATTATTTATCCGACACAATTTTGGATTGTAGTGCTCGATGGAATGCGGAAAAGCCTTATGTATTATCAGGCACCATCCAAGTTGATTCTTCATGTATGTTGAGTATTGAACCGGGAACTAGAATTTATAGTGCTACACAAACCTTTATTGTTGTAAATGGAAGTTTACAAGCCGAGGGAAGTATAGAAGAACCCATTGTATTCACTAACGATAGGTTGGACGAGCCTTTTACCACTGCTGCAGGTCAATGGGGTGGCATTGTGTTTTTGGAGGATAGTAAAGATAATTATTTCAAACACACTACAATTAAAAATGCTCTTTTTGGTGTAAACCTAAACATATTCAATCCGGATAACGAGCCAGATTTAATCATGGAGAATTGCTTTGTAGGTAATATGGCCATATCATCAGTCATTTCCTTAAACAGTGATTTTGAAGCGGTTAATTCTGTTTTTTACAATACTGCTTCAGGAACGGTTTCCCATACTGGCGGTGGGAGTGCCTATTACACTCATTGTACCATTGCTAATTACTTTAATGTAGCCCGCGAAGATCCGGCCGCTTTCTTTTCTGATTTGGCTTTTGATAATGATGATAATGAAATTTTAGCCCCATTGGAAGTTCAATTGTTAAACAACATTATTTACGGCCGAATAACAGACGAAATCCAATTTTTCGAACAGCAAGAAGGGAACTTGAATTTTTCTTTTTCGCATAATTTATTCAGGAGCAGTATATCAGTTTTAAGTGAGAATAATTCAGTTCGTAACCAAGTGCCCGAATTTGTGGAAGTTAATGATACGGATTTCCGTTTGCAAGAGAATTCACCTGCCATTGATGGCGCTTTACCGACTAATATTGCTACCGATATCCAAGGTGAAAGTAGAGGTGCTACTCCAGATATTGGGGCTTATGAGTTTGTTGAAATTGAGGAGTAAACAAGCGCTTTAGGTTAATTAATCCAAAATTAAAGGCTAGTCGAAAAATCCTTGGTTTTCTAAGGATTTAGGATTGAATTTTTTATATTTCCTAATAATATGTATCCGCAACGCTGATAGCCAATTGTTAGCGAATTACAGCAACCAATAGTGAAATTACAGGCCAGATGTGATAATTGTAAAGCGTACCTATTATTTCATGCAAATGTTTCGGACAGATTTGAGCTAGCCAGAAAAAGAAGTGATAATATTGAATTAAAATGTTCAAACTGCGGGACTAACAAAACATATAAGGTAAATGAAATCAGAGCAGTAGAAAACAAAATTTTATCACTTTTGGACGTTCTGATTTTCCTGGCTGGGACAATTGGATTGTTTGCTTATTTGTGGCCTTTCTTTTTCAAAATATTATACATTTATACAATAGCAGGACTTGTGGGAGCATTGACTATTCCTTTTTTAATATATCAAGCAATTAATCATGGAAGAGAGAATAAGGTACAGTATTTCAACTCTAAGAGATACGGCTGAAAACTATATAATCTAGCTATCACAATGTAAAACCATGCGCTTCAGCAGTTTCAAGCAAGTTTAGTACTTAATCTCCGTAATTTTTGGCAATTAGAGCAAATGCTACCTTCAACCTACTTCTGGTTCAAGCAGCAAACCATTGGTAGTAAAATAAAATTTGCTAACTTCATCGCCTTAATTTAAATATGACGCACGGATTTTTACACGGGCACGATTTAAAATGAAAACCAAATCCAAATGAAAAACCAAAGCTACATAGATTTTGCATACTACAACATTTGGGCAAACAATAGATTTATTGAGAGTCTCTCAAAACATGAGGAAGATTTGCTAAGTCAACAAATAGAATCCAGTTTTCCGAGTATTTTGAAAACAATTTCTCATATCTGGATGGCTGAAATGGGTTGGCTTTCTAGGCTAGAAGGATATGGTTGGGAAACATCCAAAATCATAAACTTTTCAGGAAATGCAAATGAAATGTTTAAGGCTTGGCAGTCAACTTCTCTAAGCTTTAAAGAATTCGTAGAAAATACAGATTTAGAACAAAAGCTTGATTTTGAGCATAAAGGAGAATCATTTTCAATTCCATTTCGAGAAATAGCGCAAACTGTTTTTAACCATGGAAGCTACCATAGAGGTCAACTGGTAATGATGATGCGTCAGTTGGGCATTACCGATATTCCTAAAACTGATTATATTGAATGGGTTAGGGAAAAAGCAAGAGCAAATCGGTAAACATATAAACTACTTATAAGTATTGTTTGCTAAGCTGCTACTTTTAAACTTAATTCATTAATTTTGCACCCCAAAATGCATAAAAATACAATCTCATGAGTCAAGCTGTACGCGTACGTTTTGCCCCTAGTCCTACTGGCCCTCTGCATATAGGCGGAGTTAGAACGGCTTTATATAATTACCTATTTGCTAAAAAAATGGGAGGTCAATTCATCCTAAGAATTGAGGATACCGACCAAAACCGATATGTAGATGGAGCTGAAGATTATATTCATCAAACATTGAAATGGTTAGGGATAACCCCTGACGAAAGCCCATGGAATGATGAGGGTGAAGTTGGACCTTACCGACAAAGCGAGCGGAAAGATATTTATGCCCAGTATGCCCAGCAATTATTAGATGAAGATAAGGCTTATTATGCTTTTGATACTTCGGAAGAGTTGGATGAAATGCGTGAGCGATTAAAAGCGGCCCGAGTGGACACTCCTCAATATAATGCCATCACTCGAATGCAAATGAAAAATTCCCTGACTTTATCAAAAGAGGAAGTAGAAGCCAAATTGGGAGCAGGTGAACCTTACGTGATCCGTCTAAAAGTCCCTAGAAAAGAAGAAGTACGTTTAAATGATAAAGTAAGAGGTTGGGTAATGGTTCATTCTACCCAAATAGATGATAAAATCTTAATGAAATCGGACGGGATGCCGACTTACCATCTAGCCAATGTGGTGGATGATCATTTGATGGGCATCACCCATGTCATCCGTGGTGAGGAATGGTTGCCTTCTGCGCCTTTGCATGTTTTGCTATATCAATTTTTAGGTTGGGAAGATACCATGCCTGAATTTGCTCATTTACCTTTATTATTGAAACCTGATGGCAACGGGAAATTAAGTAAGCGTGATGCTGAAAAGCATGGGTTTCCCATTTTTCCAATGGAATGGAAAGATCCTGCATCTGGAGAATTTTTGGCAGGCTTTAAAGAAGAAGGTTATCTTCCCGATGCATTATTAAACTTCTTGGCATTCTTGGGTTGGAACCCAGGTAATGAACAAGAGATTTTTAATTTGAAAGAATTGATTGAAGCATTTACAATCGAAAGAATTGGAAAAGCAGGAGCTAAGTTTGATATCCAAAAAGCTAAATGGTTCAATGAACAATACCTAAAAAACAAGCCCAATTCAGAACTAGCGGAATATCTTAAGAAAGATGCTGAGGCCAATGGGATTATGGTTTCTCAAGAGAAATTAGAGCGAATTGTTCATGCATTGAAAGAAAGGGTGACTTTCCCAACTGAGTTTTGGACACAAGGTCAATATTTCTTCCAAAAGCCGGATAGCTATGATGAAAAAGTGGTCCGTAAAAAGTGGAATGCTGATGTTGATAAAGCTCTAAGTTTATATGCAGATGCGTTGGACAAAGTAAATCATTTAGATGCAGGAAATGCCAAGGCTACTTTTTCTTCTGTTCTAGAGGAAGAAGGAATAGGCATGGGGAAAGTCATGCAATCACTTAGAGTTAGCATTACTGGCGAAGCAGGTGGACCTGATTTAATGGAGATTATTGAGATATTAGGCAAGCAAGAAATAACAGAAAGGATCCGTTTAGCGTTAGATAAGCTAAAGGGCCAAATTTCTGAATAATGTCTAAAAATAAGGAAGCAAATAAGAAGGATAAAAAACCTAGTGTTAACCCGAAACTCGAAGGCTTTGATGTCAAAATAGATTCCTTTGGTGAAATTCAGACTAGCTTTGATATTGACAGAATTAATCAGTTCTTAAATAAAGAAGTTGAAGATAAAAAACTAAAGGATAGAGATGACATTGAGGGTTTGAAAAATCGGGATGAGGAAGAATAATTTTATTAGTATTAAAAAGGAAAGGCAACGGAATTTGCCTTTCCTTTTTAATGGTACTGGTGACTATATTATTTTACTTACTCCTTTATTGTTTTTTCAGGCTCAATAGGGACATATATCTCAACTTGCTGTTTGCCCCAGTTTCTAGCAGCCTGTTCATCTAATCCCATGTAAATATCAATTTTTCGAGTCCAGCGCTTATTCATTTTATCCAAAACTTTAAATGATCCTTCCAAACCTTCAATTTGTATAATGGAATTATGATCCAATAGGCCCTCTTTTAGAAAATCTCTAGAAATAGCAATAGCTTTCATACCAGGTTTCAAAGTATCTCCCCATGCGGCAATCGCAGGATTTCCTTTTTTTGTTTGTGCTTCAACGGAGTTATAAGCCGTGGAAGTAACTTGAATAGTGTCATACTGGATTTCGGTTTTTTCTTCTGTTTCATCCGATTCTCCTGAAGGACCACATGATGTAAGCAATGCCACAACTATTAATGTCAGATATATTTGATTAGTAGAGTTTAGCATAATTTATTGATGTTTTTCGATAGCACCCGATCTTTAATAACGAATGAGTTCAACTTACATTAAGACATCATTAAGGCTATTTTGTTTAAAGTAGCTTGCTAAAAAAGTGCAGGTTTTGAATGGAAAAGTATGTTTTAAGTGTATGTATCTCTTAATTTAAGCAATTTTAGACAGATTGCCTAAAACGTCTTTTTGGGCAATTCGGATTATTTGCAAATTTCTTAGGGAAGTGGTGTATCTTTTTCCTCTTGACTGCATTGTATAGACAAATGAAATAAACCAAGTTGAACGAACTGATAAAATATAGCGAAAAGTTAATGCAAGAAGCCTCTGAAGAAGAGTGGATCGAAAGGGCGAAGGAAAATCCGAGATGGTTTGAGCCTTTATACGACAAGTATTTTGCATTGATTTTTAAGTTCTTATTCAAAAGACATGCTGATAAGGCTGTAAGCGGGGAAATCTGCTCTGAAGTTTTCTTTAAGGCCTTGATGAAGATCAAATCCTACAAAGACCGTGGTCATCCTTTTTCTTCATGGTTGTATAAAATTGCTTTAAATGAATCCAACCAGTTCTTTCGAAAGCAAAACCTTCAAAGAACTATTCCTATAGAATTACTGCAGTCGGAAATTTTCTTCGATGAGTTCCCACTTGAAGATTCAGAACAACATTTAGAACAATTGAAAAGAGCTATCAAAACGCTAAGACCAAAAGAGCTGGAAGTAATCGAATTACGATTTTTTAACGATCTATCCTTTAAAGAGGTAGGATCTGTGCTGAATATTACAGAAAACAATGCAAAGGTTAAATGTTATCGAATTCTGGATAAGCTTAGAATAAAAATGAAAGTAAAATGAGAAATAGATATCAATATACCGAACGCTTATCCAGCCTGTCTGAGGAGGAAGTGGTTCAATACAAAGACTTTAAATCTATTTTGGACAAACGAACTGAACATTTGCACAGAAGACAAGAATTTCGAAAGAAGCTGTTGAAAGCAGGCGTTTCGATCGCAATCCTAGCTGCAATTTCTACGGCACTGATCCTTTGGGAGAAACCCTCATCTAAAATGGATGAAGTAGTCGCCATTGAACTTCAGCATACTGATAAATTGATACTAAAAAATCAATCATTTAAAATCGAAATACCTAAGTCCAAGCAAACTGTAAATCCAATTTTACAGTCAGTACCTCAAATCTCATCTGAAAAGGAGACGCTGAAGGCAAATAGAGAGGATAGAGCATGGGAAGAGGAAAGCAGTGATAATCCGGATTTCCAACTGGGCTATGAAAGAGCAGTCCCAATTGTGGGAATGGATTCACTATCAAAATACTTGAATACCAATCTTCAATATCCCGAAGAAGTGGATAAAACCGAAGGCGTTGAAGGCTCTGTAAATGTAATCTTTAGAATTTCTGAAGCAGGAGAACCGACACATATTGAAATTCAGAATTCCTTAGGAAAGGCTTTCGATGAGGAATGCATCCGCTTGATTTCTAAGATGCCAAAATGGAAGCCAGCTACGAGAAATGGTAAAGCTGTGGACTCAAGAGTAAGCTTACAGCTATCTTTTAAAATTGACACAGAAAATACAGAGAAATGAACAAGCTATCAACCTTAATTTATGCGCTTATTTTTATAAATCCAGTTTGGTTATGTGGACAACAACTAAATAAAATAGATTCTGCACAGATTCCTGCCGAGAAAATTGTAAACTCTAACTGGCTTGATATCAATAACAATTCAATTCATGAGCTGGTCCTACAATCAGAAATAGGAGAAGATAGTACAATTTTGCTATCATTTGATTGGACAATCCAACGAGTAGATACTCTAAATAATCTGGTTCTAAGTTCCAATCCAGTTCAAATTAACGATATGGACAACAATAATCAATTGGATATTCTAGGATATACTCGAGACAGTGTAAATGATCTTAGCCTCACTATTTTGTATCAAGATGCTGGTGGCTTTGAAAGGGTCTTTCAAGAAAAATTTGAGGGTCTCCAAAAATTCTTTATTCAGGATTGGGACAAAGATGGACTGAAGGATTTGCTTCTGCTTCAGGAAAGTAACGATTCATTAGCTTTATCAATTTTGAAGAATAGTCCTGAGGGGATCGATACTGAGCAAGACCTGTTAACAAATTTGGCCCAGAATACTCAGCTCAACTTTTTGGATATAGATCAAAATGGTAGAATGGATATTTTACTTACTTCTAATAATTCCGTTTTGCCGACTATTCCCAAATTAATTTTTAATCATAAGGATTCAATAGAAACCAGAGAGTCAAAACTTCCAAAAGCGTCTTATAGTAGCATAGGTTTAGGAGATTATAATCATGATGGGAAGATGGACTTTTTTGCATCTACGGTTGCAAATGAGAACACTGCTGATCTTGCTGTTTTTATAAATGAAAATGCAGATTTTGAAAACAGCGTCTCTATCGATTTTCAGGATTTTAGTCCAAAGTTTAGCTTTTTGGCTGATTTTAATTCAGATGGCTTAACAGATGTTTTCGTAAGTGATACGCTCAAATCAACAATAATTTATCAAGGTATAGAAAATGAAATAGCATCTGAGATTATTCCAGATTCAGAGAATAGGATTTTCAATTTTTATGATGAGGATTTAGATGGAGACTTGGATATTTCTGCAATTTCGAAAGAAGCTAAGGATAGCTTGGGCGTTTCTATGGATCTAATAGATAATCAAACTCCTCAGGAAAATCTTCCTCCATCAGTTCCAAGCTTTCATACTGCTTTTCAAACCTCAGAGGGAGTAATCATCGTTTGGAATGATGCTCAAGATGACCATACTTCAGCAAAAAACATTTCATACGACCTATTCATCGGGAAAAATTCTTATAACACTGAAGTCCTAGCTCCTAATTTTGACATTAATAGTTCCCAAAGATTACAAACTGCTAGAGGGAACAATTTTTATGGAAATGAATTGAAATTTGATTCGATTTCAGCTGGCCAATATAGCTATGGAATTCAGCCAATCGATAATTCTCTTACCAGTAGAGTAATTGCAGGTTTATGCCCTCCAGGGTCAGGAGATCGATATATGGCTTATGGTGAATTTGAAATTTGTGAATCTATTGGGGAAAGCACGATCAAAACTTGTCTGGACAGTGAAATAGTTTTGGGGGACTCTTCTAAAGCTCGCTATTGGTATTCAGAAGAAGAAGGTTTCTTGGGTATATCAGATTCACTTCTTTTTACTGTAAAATCTGAGGATATCATTTATGCCAGAGATGTTGAATTCACGGATTGCGATAGCTATCATGCTTATACTATCAATATCATTGAAGAAGGTAATTTTGAATCGGAAGATATTGTCCTTTGCGAAGCTGATGAAATTGAATTGAATTTCAGTGGGGATGCCGATAGTATTAAGTGGTACTCACAAACCAAGGGATTTTTATCTGATGATTTTAATACTAGTATTCTCTTTGAAAATGAAGACCAAGTAAGATATGAGGCTTTTTTTAATGGATGCCTGATTGAAGGAGGGTTTTCAGTTCGTTTTGATAACAGCCAGGTGGAGATTACCAACAAAAGTTTCCAAATAAAAAGAGGAGGCAGCGTTCAATTGAACGCAACGGGAGCCATGAATTATGACTGGTTTCCTGCTATTTCCTTGAATCAGGATAATATTTCAAATCCAGTCGCTTCACCCGAAGTCACCACAAAATATATTGTTAGGGGGACATCACAGTTTGGGTGCACTTCTCAAGATACAATTGAAGTCAAAGTACTTCAAGAAGCTTTTATCCCTGAATTGTTTACACCAAACGGTGATTCTAGAAATGATCGGCTAAGGATTTTCGGACTGGCAGATATTGCTGAATTTGAATTTGTAGTGTTTGATCGAGAGGGAAATGTGGTTTTTAAAAGCAATAATGCGAGCAAAATGTCAACCACTGGTTGGGATGGTACAAAGGGAGGGAACAAAGCAGAAGCTGGAGTCTATTTTTGGCAAGTCAGAGGTCAATTTAAAGACGGAGAACCCATAAGGTTGAATGGTCAAGAAAAAGGCAAAGTCTTACTGAGTAAATAATCCAGAATGAAGAAAGTTCTATTCACATTATGTTTGGGTTTTATAGGGGGAGGCTGCTTTGGCCAAAATTTTATGCATGCTTTGTATGATTATACCCCAAACAGGGTAAATCCTGCTCTTGCCTCTTCTGACAATTATCAAAAAGGATTATTTATTTTTCGAAATCAGTATGCATCGAAGGACATAAAATTCATGACTTCTTATGCAGAGGGAAATCACCCTATTTTTAATGAAGAAAGAAGGTGGTCGGGAGTTTCAGTTTCTTTATTGAATGACCGGAACTATGGTGCTCAAATCTATAGCCTAAACCAAATTAGTGCTTCATATGCTATTAACGTTCCACTTCAAAAATACTCGGAATTTTCGATTGGACTGAATTCAAGCTTTCAAAGTAAATCTCTCAATACCCAGGGATTAACTACGGGAAGCCAATACGTAGAATATTTCGGCTTCGATCCTGATCTGCCAAGTGGTGAGGGCCTAGGCACAATTAACAAAAACTATTTTTCTTTCGCCTTTGGATTATCGTGGCAAAAATTAGACCGCTACGGAAAAACACTATTTTCAGCAGGATATGCTTTACATAATCTAAATAGACCGGAAGATTCGTTTTATGAAAGTAATGTGAATAAGCTGCCGTTTGTATCAATTTTAACGGCTTCAGCCACCTTAATGGAAAATTACCAATGGCATATTAAACAAGATGTGTTTTTGAGACATGCCGGCCCCGTAACTGAACTCGTGACGGGTCCATCGTTTCGGTATGTTCTCGGAAATATGGGGACGGAATCAATAAGAAGCATGCTACGGTATTCTTCTTCTAACAACATCATGCTTGGTGCAGTCTATGAATCTCAAAATTTCGCCTTTGGTGGAAGCTTTGATTTTAACGTTCTGAAAAACAATGTCAGTAATAGCGGAACATTTGAAATCATGCTGTCAATCAAGAGACTCAAAAGACCAAAGCGGAAAAGTAATTTGAGATTTAATTCTAGCAATGCTGAAAACGAGGTAGAGCGAGAAATAGAAAAAGAGGATAATTTTTCTACCAGTTCCCCTGTGGAAAATGAAGATAAGCAAAATGAAAAAGAGAAGGAAGAAAAAATAACCGTAAAAACAGAAGCGGGTACAATCACTTATTTGCCACATGAATTAGAAGATCTCAATTACAGTTTTCAATTCGATTTTGATGATTACAATCTTAACCAAAAAGACGAGCAGTATATCAAAGAGATGACGGAAATTATCCGGCAAAATAAAAGAGTCAAAGTGAAATTAGTAGGGCATACTGACAATGTGGGGACAGAAGAATATAATATGGAATTGGCTTTTGAGAGAGCGAAGAAAATTGGAATTATTCTTTTGAAAAATGGAGTGCCAAAGCGAAAGATAAAATTAGTATCAAGAGGAGAAGGTCAACCCATCTCAACAAATAAATCTAGTGAAGGGAGAGCCAAAAACAGAAGGGTTGAGATGCAATTGGTTTATGAATAATTTCTTATTTTAGCCATCAAAAATTTACAAATTATGCATTCACAATCACATGAAGTAGATTATAAGATTTTAGGCGATGGCGTTCAATTGGTTGAAATTGAATTAGACCCACAGGAAACAGTCATTGCTGAAGCAGGCGCGATGGTTTATATGGACGACTCCATTCAATTTGATACTAAAATGGGCGATGGCTCAAATCCCAATGAAGGCTTTTTAGGCAAATTAATGTCGGCCGGAAGTAGGATTTTTACTGGAGAATCTTTGTTTATGACCCACTTCACTCACCGAGGACAAGGTAAAGCGCATGTTGCTTTTGCAGGACCCTATCCTGGAACCGTTATACCTCTCGATTTAAAAAACCATTATAATAATGAGGTTATCGTTCAAAAAGATGGATTCTTATGTGCAGCCATGGGTACCAAGGTTTCCATTACATTAAACAGAAAGATAGGCTCAGGCCTCTTGGGAGGTGAAGGCTTCATCATGCAAAAGCTACAAGGAAATGGAAAAGCATTTGTACATGCCGGTGGAACTGTAATTGAAAAGGAATTAAATAATGAGACTTTAAGAGTAGATACGGGATGCGTGGTCGCCTATGAATCATCCTTAGATTTTGATATCCAAACAAGTGGGGGTATTAAATCGATGCTATTTGGTGGAGAAGGCATATTTTTGGCCACTCTAAAAGGAACTGGTAAAGTATGGTTGCAATCCATGCCGATTAGAAAATTGATTCAAGCTATAGCTCCTTACAGTAAGAATTCCCGAAAGGAAGGGGGCTCTCTATTAGGCGAATTCTTAGAGAGATAAGATTTTAATTGGCAGAGGCAAATCGGACTGCTTCTGCCTTTATTCTGATGAATATTTTTATGAAACTAATTTCAGCATGAACTTGAATAGTTTCTGATGAATAGTAATGACCTATCCTTCTCAATGTCAATTAATTAGTTTTTATCACTATATTAGTAGAAACTAATCCCCTCCAAGATGAAAAATATTGACAGAAGACAATGGCTGAAATCAATTGGTCTCGCGGGCACTATGGTGTTTATCAACCCAGCCAATATGTTGTCAAGTGATAAGCAACATTCCTTTGCTACCTCCAAATCTGGATTAATTAGTCTAACGTCAAACGAAAATCCTTACGGTCCTTCACAAAAGGTTAGAAAAGCGATTACTGCATCCTTTGACAACACTTGTAGGTATCCTTTTGCCTACCTTAAAGCATTAGTGAGGAATATTGCCGAAAAAGAAGGAGTTCCTGAAAACTGTATTGTTGTAACTGGTGGTTCAACAGAGGGACTAAAAGCAAGTGGATTAACCTATGGACTTGGAGGTAGAGAAATAATTGCAGCCGACCCAACTTTTCAGGCCATGCTGAAATATGCAGAGAATTTTGGTGCTTATGTACATCGTGTGCCTGTAAATGATAAAATGGAACATGATTTGGAAGAAATGGCTAGCAGAGTAACAAGCAAAACTGGATTGATTTTTCTTTGTAACCCTAACAACCCAACGGGGACTTTACTGGATAAAGACAAGTTGAAAGACTTCTGTAATTCTCTCGAGAGCAAGGCAGTTATTTTTAGTGATGAAGCATATTACGACTATATAACTGATCCTGATTATCCTTCAATGGTGGAATTGGTAAAAGAAGGAAAAAATGTCATAGTGTCTAAAACTTTTTCCAAAGTTTATGGATTGGCAGGAATTAGAATTGGGTATTTGGTAGCTAGACCAGATATAGCCACGAGATTAAAGAGTAATGTAATGGCTATGACGAATGTCTTAGCAATTGCTGCCGCAAATGAAGCCATAAAAGATGATGAGTTTTATAAATTTAGTATCAGTAAAAATTACGAAGGAAAATCTTTAATTTACAGAACCCTTGACAAGCTCAAACTCTCCTATATCGAATCTCATACGAATTTTGTGTTCTTTCAATCCAATAAACATATCAGAGACTTAAGCACAGAAATGATGAATGCTGGAGTTGCTATTGGACGGCCTTTTCCACCCATGTATGACTGGGCTCGAATAAGTACGGGCACTATAGAAGAAGTAAATGCTTTTTGCCAGGCCTTAGAGAAGGTATACAGTTAGAATAACTAATCTAATTCGAATCTAATAGCATCCGGCTTCTCAGAAAAATTAAGAACAACTGTTACTCCAGTAATATTTTCTAAAAAGGGTTTAAGTACATTTCCACTCATAATTTTAGCATCGGCCAAAATTCCCGATTGCAAAGCGGCTTCTTTTACTTGTGCTTCCGCTTTGGCATACACTTCGTCTACAAATGCTCCTGCTTTTTTATGGTCTGAACTGGTCTTAAGATCATAGAACTTACTGTTTTCCAAATTCACTTTATAATAGCAAATTTCAGGTTGAGGCAAATTTACAATCAAAGTATCTTTTCTTAATTCGATATCTTCTTTTTTAATCTTTTGTAAATCAATACATGCCACGGCCTCACCCTGCGCTATTAAAATTGCCTTTTGATCTTGACCTCCCGGAATATAGAAATAACCTAAATCTAAATATCTCTTGGCCACATTTTCCATCTCCACGACTTCCTTATAATTGTACTTCACCAATTCTAATTTGCCCAGTTTTTCAATTTCCTGGAGCACTAAAGTACTTTCAATTTGAGTTTTTTCAGGCGTTGTGTAATTACCTAAGCGCCTTAGCCACAGAAAAACCAAAAGTACCAGCACAATTATCCACGGAATTAATCGAATGATTGCTTTAAAGTTCATGGGGATTTATTAAGTTCGTTTTTGCATTGAGCATTACAATAAAATATATGCATTTTAAAGATAGCCTTAATCTACTGAAAAAGATAACATTTAAAAAAGCAGTAAACACTTTTTCATTACTGTGGAGCTATCATCAGTCTAAATCTTCAGGCTATTCTAGAATTAAGGGCAAACCTATTTCTATTGCTATTGAACCCACTACCTCTTGTAATTTACGCTGCCCTGAATGTCCTAGTGGTTTACGATCATTTTCCAGACCAGTTGGTATGCTGAAAGCGGAGACCTTCGAAAATATGCTGTTACAGTTGAAAGAGCATTTGATTTACATGCTGTTTTACTTTCAGGGAGAGCCCTATGTCAATAAAAATTTTCTTGATTTAGTGAAAATTGCCTCAAAACATAATATTTATACAGCCACATCAACCAACGCCCATTTTTTAGATGAAGAAACTTCAAAAAAAACAGTGGAGAGCGGATTGGATAGATTAATAATTTCTATTGATGGCGCCAAACAGGAAACATATGAATCTTATAGAATCGGAGGAAAGCTTGAAAAGGTATTAGATGGTACCAGAAACTTGATCAAGTGGAAGAAGAAGTTGAAATCTTCCACTCCTCATGTAATTTTTCAATTTTTGGTGGTCAAGCCAAACGAGCAAGATATCCCGCAAATTTATGAATTAGCAGAAGAGTTAGGTGTAGATGAAGTGAAGCTGAAAACAGCGCAGATTTATGATTATCAAAATGGTTCACCCCTAATACCTAATAATTCTAAGTATAGTCGCTACAAAAAGTTAGAGAATGGTTTATATACTATTAAAAATAAACTATTAAACCAGTGCTGGAAAATGTGGCATAGTTGTGTGGTTACTTGGGATGGTAGAGTGGTACCTTGTTGTTTTGATAAAGACGCGACTCATCAGTTTGGAAATCTAAATCAAGAGAGCTTTGACAACATTTGGCGCGGAAATAATTATAATGAATTTAGGAATAAGCTTTTAATATCAAGGAGGGAAATTGATATTTGCACTAATTGTACGGAAGGTACAAAAGTTTGGGCAGAGGATTAAAGCAATAAAGCAAAATCGGCAGACGTTTTAGTGTAACTGATTTAAAATTATTACATATTGGTCGAATTTGTACTAAAATACTTTAAAATTTCATTTTAATAGTTGAATTTAGTGCTTTGTTAGGTTATATTTACCTAGTTTTTATATATTGCATTGATATATAAGTGATTAAACAGTGTTTATTAAACGAATACAATAACAGGATATGAAAAAGTGTGTGTTTAAAATCCAGTATGCCGTGCTTACAGTAGCAGTAGCTATTTTGTTTGCTTGCGGTGGAGGCAACCCGACAGCCAAAGGGCCGGGAGTGGTAAGTACGACCACAGGTTTAGAATATAATAGCGAAGAAGGCTTTCAGGTGGCTGAATTTCGTGGTCAGCCAGATGGTCCTAACTTAGTTTATATTGAAGGCGGTCGAACTGTATTAGGTTCTTTCGAAGAAGATATCCTTCATACTAGAGACAATATTGAGAGGACTGTAACAGTATCATCGTTTTACATGGATGAAACTGAAGTAGCCAATATCCATTGGTTAGAGTTCTTGCATTACGTAAAACTAGATTCCTCAAGAGATTATTATGAGTCTGTTATGCCTGACACTACCGTTTGGGCAAGGAAATTGGCTTATAATGACCCATATGTTGATCATTATTTAAGATATCCTGGTTTCCGTTATCATCCAGTTGTTGGGGTAACTTGGGAACAAGCTACGGAGTATGCTAAATGGAGATCAGTAATGGTAAATTATAAATTAGCTGAAGAAGCTGGAATTGAAGTTCCTGCTGAATCTGGAGGTCGAATTCCTTTGGAGACAGGAGTTGTTTTGCCAGATTATAGACTACCTACTGAAGCAGAATGGGAATATGCTGCAACTGCGTTAATCGGTACTCAATGGGTTGACGAAGTGCAACTGTACAAAAGAATCTATCCTTGGGACGGTCACTCATTAAGAAATCCTTACGGCAAAGAAATGGGTTACTTCTTAGCGAATTTCAAAAGAGGTAGAGGTGACTATGGTGGTATCGCTGGGAAATTAAATGATGGTGCTTTTGTTACTGATTATATATACAACTTTCCACCAAATGATTACGGGCTTTATAATATGGCAGGAAATGTAAATGAGTGGGTTTGGGATTTGTACCGTCCGCTTTCATTCCAGGATTTTGATGATCTAAATCCAGTTAGAAGAGACGGAACATTGGATCCTCAAAGCAATTACGACAATGGCGCTACAGATCCAAATGCAATCAACTCATTAATTAATGATAATATCCGAGTTTATAAAGGAGGTTCTTGGGCTGATGTAGCTTACTGGCTGTCTCCAGGTACTAGAAGATTTATAGAGCAAGATTCTGCTACAGCAACAATAGGTTTCCGTTGTGCAATGATTAGAGCTGGCGGAAATAAGTAAAAAAAGTATTCGTTTAACACAAGCAAAAAAGGCTTTCTCATCAGTGAGAAAGCCTTTTTTATTGTATTTAAGGGATAATAAAAACTTATGAAACCCAAGCTTAATTAGTCAAAGCTCACTTCTGGTGCCTGCTCTGCTCCTTGATCAGCTTCAAAATAACCCTTCTTGTCAAAACCGTACATTCCAGCCAACATCGCTTGTGGAAATTTTCGAATATATGTATTATAATCTTGCGTTACTTCATTAAAGCGTCTCCTTTCTACGGCAATTCTATTTTCCGTACCTTCCAATTGATCTTGTAATTTGATAAAATTCTGATTGGCTTTGAGGTCAGGATATCTTTCTACAACCACCATCAATCGAGATAATGCAGAACTCAATCCTTGCTGGGCTTGCTGGAATTGTTGAATTTTTTCTGGGCTTAAATCATCAGTATTTACATTGACGCCTGTTGCTTTTGATCTTGCTTCAATTACGCCCTGTAAAGTTTCCTGCTCAAAATCAGCGTATCCTTTAACCGTATTCACCAAATTAGGAATCAAATCAGCCCTTCTTTGATAAACATTTTCTACTTGCGACCAAGCGCCCGTAACTTGTTCCTCTTTTGTAACCATGTTATTGTAGGATCCTGCAAAAAGTCTGTAAAGTATAAATACTACAACGACTATTACGCCTATAGTTATTAAAAGTCCTTTTTTCATCTTAGTTTAATTAAATTTAGTTTTTGTTTCATGAGATAATCATTACGAAGGTAGTAGAGAAATGTTGAATAATAAATTCATTTCGTTTTCTTGGGGAATTTTGATTTTTGAAAGTGTATTTTTGCCCTTTCGTTAATTGTAAGTGTTATGATATTGAAAAAAATTGGTGGATTTGCCCTTTTGCTTTTCATCGTATTAGGAGTGATTTATTTCTTTTTACCTAATTATGCACAAAAAGCATTTCTCCATTTAACAGCTGATATAGATGATTATAAAATATTTGAAAACAGAACTATAGCTGCAAGCAACCCCCAAGCATGGGGAGAATCTACTTTGTACAATCAGTATGAAATGGGGCAAACCTACCAAGAAGAATTAGAGCGGTATGAAACTACCGCTTTTTTAATTGTGAAGGACACGGCACTTTATTATGAAAAATACTTCTTAGGTTATAATGAAAATGAAATTTCGAATTCATTTTCAGCGGCAAAGAGTATAGTCAGTTTGCTTATAGGAATAGCGATAGAAGAAGGTAAAATCAAAAGTGTTTTTCAACCAGTTGGAGATTTCGTGGAATCCTTTCGAGAAGGGGAGAAATCTAAAATTCTGATTAAAGATGTGTTGACGATGAGTTCAGGGATTCGATGGGATGAAGCCTACTTGAGCCCATTTTCTAAAACTACAAATGCATATTATGGTGATGATTTGAAGAAGTTAATTTCTGAATTAGAAGTGGATAATAATCCTGCGGAGGAGTTTGCCTATAAAAGTATTAATACTCAGGTTTTAGCTGAGGTTTTGGAATCTGCTACAGGTCAATCGATAAGTGATTATGCCACCAATCGACTATGGAGAAAAATTGGCGCAGAAACGGATGCACTTTGGAGTTTGGATAAAGAAGGTGGGATGGAAAAAGCATTTTGTTGCTTCAATAGTACAGCACGAGATTTTGCAAGAATTGGCCAGCTGGTTTTGAATAAGGGAAAATGGGATGAGGAACAGGTAGTTCCCTCTGAATATATTGAGATGGCGACTCAACCCGCTCAATTGATGAATGCCAAGGAAACTGTACCGCATTATGGATACCAGTGGTGGATTTTAGATTATAAGGGAAGACAGATCCCCTACGCCAGAGGAATTTTGGGACAATATATTTTTGTTCTTGAGGATAAAAATGCAGTTGTGGTCAGATTAGGTAAAAGCAGAAGTAAGTTTTATACAGACCAACATCCTAATGATGTTTACACTTATGTAGAAGTGGCTTATGAATTATTGAAATAGAAATGTAATGGAGTTTACGAAAATATTAAGGGTTATTTATTGGGTATTAGTAGCCATAATGATTATGGTATTCTACTATAGTTTACGCTATGCGGGCGAAGATGCAATGGAATACACTTTTGTAGCATTAGCCTTTTGGGTTGCTGCTTTTGTCTTAAATAGGTACATAAACAAAAAGAAATCCAAAGAGTAGATTTTTATGGTTTGCATGTAATTTGTCAGTAACTATATTAAAATGGTTACTTAATTATGCAATAATTAGAAAAATATTACTATTCTAAAAAAGATGTTGTAACACCTATTGTACGCCATCTGGATAATTTAACCACTCATCGAAATAAAAGTTACTTTATTCTAGATTAAATAGTACAATCCAGGTATTTGATTTATATTCGACTGCTACATTACACAACATCTGACCATTGAAAAAGCTGATTCTCAATGTATTAAATGCTGAAGACCAAGAGTCTAAAAGAGTATTTTTATTATTACTCATGGGATTCTTTATGGGCTTTTTTGTGTCAGGACTTTCCGTGGGTGCCGAGGCATTATTCTTGAATAACTTTAGTGAAGAAACAGATTTACCCCTGGCCATAGTTGTATCCGGGGCAATTGGAGTATTGGCTACATATCTTTTCAATTATTTTCAATCCAAGATTAGTTTTGTGCGATTAGCAGGCTATACGCTTTTAGTCATCTTCATTTTATTGATATCTGTTGAAGTAGCTTATTCGTACTTACCTAACGTATATCCTCTATATTTTATCACTTTCACCTTTGTATTGCCATTTACGTACTTGATTTTACTGATTTTTTGGGGTGCGTTTGGCAGGCTTTTCGATTTACGCCAATCTAAAAGAATCATTGGAGGAATCGATACTGGACAACTAACAGCATCAATTCTGGCATTATTAGTTATTATCCCATATTTATTGAACAGGCCTGATTTTGCAGAAGAGGACCTGATTACCATGAGTGTTATTAGCCTTGGGGGTATGTTTTTATCCTTTTTATGGCTGATGAATAGCTCGAAAAAATATTTGATTAGAGCTGGAAAAAATGAACTGGTTTCCTTCAAAAAAGTGCTAACAGACAAATATATGCTTTTGATGGTAGCATTTGTTTTAGTTAGTGTAGTAGCGGTAACTTTCATCGATTACTCTTTCTTTAGCGTTGCATCAGCGCAATTCAATGAAAGCAACTTAGCTACTTTTTTGGCATATTTTAACGGTACCATTATAATTTTCAGTTTTCTCTTCCAAACCTTTGCGACCGATAAAATTATTGCTTTGTACGGGCTTAGAGTATCGCTACTGATAAATCCAATCCTTATAATGATAATGGTAGGGGCGGCAAGTCTTATTGGTGCCAGCTTAGGCTTCACTCCAGATGATCCCAACTTTATCTTCTTCTTTGTCACTATTGCAGTAAGTAAGCTTTTTGTCACTTCGCTCAAGGATGCATTAGACGAGCCAGCATTTAAGCTATATTTTCTTCCCCTTGATGTTGAGAGCAGATTTGATATTCAAGTAAAAATTCAAGGAGTGGTTAATGCATTTGCTGGATTGCTGGCTGGTGCAATTATTATTCTACTAAATAATGTCGAGGTGTTCAATCTATTAACCATTTCTGTAGCAGTTTTGCCTTTGTTAGTGATATGGTATCTGGTGACCCGCAGAATGCACAAAGGCTATCAGACAACGCTTCAAGGAACATTAGTTCGAAATAAAGAAAAGAATAAGGTTGATGAAAACGAGAATTCAATTAGTAGGCTATTGCAGAAACAAGTGCAAAGTAAAGAGGAGCATAAGAGGCTTTACAGCTTGAAACTTATGGAAAAACTCGAGCCTGAAGAATTTTCAACTTTTAAGGAGAATTTTACAGGGGATGTTTCTCCTAAAATGAAGGAATATTTAGGAGACGGAAAATCAGCATTTGGCATAAAGTCAAATCTTACTTTAAAAAAATTAGCAGAGAAAGCACGCAAAGAAAACGAATCAAGAGATGTAACTCCGGTAAGTTTTGAGCAATTGAGTAGCTGGGCAAGGTCTTTAGATCCTAATAAGAGGTTATATACAGCCCGAATTTTCAGACAACATGCTGATGCTAAAAATGTATTTCTTTTATTGGATTTATTAAAAGATGCTAACATTGAAGTAAGAATGGAAGCCATCGAGACTGCGCGCCTCTTGAAAAGGCATGAGACTTGGAATGTGCTTATTGACATGCTAGATTCTGAAAAATATGGACATGCTGCCTTAGCAGCTTTGGTCGCTGCAGGAAAAGAAGTTCTGCATCATTTAGAATCTGCTTTTCATAAATCTGGTCAAACTGATAAAATCAGGATGGCGGTTGTTCGTATTATGGGTAAAATCGGAAGTGTTGAGGCAGAAAAATTATTACTTAAAAAAATTGACTATCCAGATAAAAGGATTGTTTATGAGATGCTGAATGGCTTTGGTTATGAAGATTTTAATGCACAAGGCAATCAAGCACAAATAATAATTACCTTAATTGAAGAGGAAATTGGCAAGGCTATCTGGAATATGGCCGCTATTCAAGAGCTTCCTAAGGAAGAAAGGTATGAAATTTTGAGGAAAGCCTTTAAAGAAGAATTAGGGCATAATTTCGAACAAATATTTCTATTTCTGTCCCTGGTTTACGATACGGAATCGGTTTCTTTAGTTAAAGAAAACATTCTTTCAGAAACTGCAGAGGGTATAGCCTATGGAATAGAATTGATGGATATGTTTATTGATTCGGAATTGAAAAGTAAGCTTTTTCCATTGGTCGATGATATTGGGATAAGTGAGAAAATTAAGGCCTTGGATCATTTCTTTCCAAGAGAACATTTTGAGCCTTTAAGATTGCTCAACAATATCCTTAACAGAGATTACAATCAAATTTCAAGGTGGATTAAAGCCTGTGCCTTATATAATCTCGCTTTCCAAAAAGATTATGAGCCCAATTATGCTGTAATAGCCCATGTCTTCAATAGCGATAGATTATTACAAGAAGTGGCCGCTTGGTTATTGTATCATAGGAAACCCAATCAGTTCGAAAAAGTGATTGAAAGGGTGGGCCAGGAAGATCAAGATGACCTGGTGAATACAATTGCGCACAATCAACTTGAAGATGGCTTGAATGATGGCTATTTCCTATTAGTGGAAATCGTTATGTTCCTCAAACAAATTGAAGTGTTTTCCAAAATAAATGGTGATCAGCTATGTGATTTGGCTGACAACACCAGGGTCATCAGAATGGAAGCAGAGGAGACCATAGATTTAACTAATCAGGAGAATAATGCCATTTATGTGGTAGCAGAAGGAAGCTTGAATCTGACTACAGAATTTGAGGCGGACGTTAAACTGATTCAGAATGATGTTTATGGAGAATTATTTGTTCCTGAGAAAAACCTTAAAGCCGAAAAATTAACGGCAGAAGTGCATTCCGTAGTTTTCCAATTAAATATCAATAATTTTTACTCCTTGATGTCTAGAAGCCAGGAGTTTACTAACCAATTGTTTACAGCAATAACCCAATATTATCAATCAAAAGTATGAATGAAAAATTAGAAATAAATATTATTTATGCTGAAGGGGACAATAAGCCCATTCTTGAAAATAGAGGATGGGTAAGCTATTTTGAGAAGTTCCTGTACATGATGCTTAAACAAACCATGAACAGGAAAATCCAAATTAATTTGTATGCCGATACTGAAGGAAATGATCCTGAACCGAATGGGGTATATATTCCAATCTTGTCACCTGATTTTATTTTATCAGGTGCTTGCTTAGATAGAGTCGAAAATCTTTTTTTGGACAATAAAATGGAGGTAATCCATGATCGAATTTTTCCTGTTTTTAAATCTCCATTAGCATATATCGATATTCCAGAAAAGCTTCGAGTGCTAAGAGGGTATATCTTCTATTTGAATAGTGAAAATCAAGAAGAGGAGCTATCAGATTTTTTCTCAAAAGAAGCGGAAAAAGGATATTGGATGAAAATGGTTGACTTGTGCTTTGATATCTATGAAACCATTTTGAATATGAACCATAAGAGTAAAGTTGACAAAGGGCATGGCCGAAAAGCAATATATTTAGCGGAAACAGGGCAAGATTTATCCGGGGCAAGAAACATTATAAAAAGAGAATTAACTAGGCATGGTTACGAGGTTTATCCAAAAAGCCTGCTGCCCCATAATGTAGCTGATGTGAAAAAATCGATCGAAAGTGATTTAAGTAAATCTTCATTTTCAATTCACATGATAGGATCATCCTATGGCACTATTCCTAATGGAACAGAAAGCTCCGTAATGGATATTCAAAATTCACTAGCATCAGAATTTGCAGAAAGAAACCCTCAAAAATTTAATCGATTGATTTGGATTAGCCCAACTTTAAAATTTGCAAGTGAAAAGCAAAAGTCTTTTATACATAATATTAAAAGGGATGATAAGGCATCGTTTGGTGCAGAAGTATTGCAGACCTCATTGGAAGATTTTAAAAATACGCTTTGGGAGGAACTGCTAGATAAAGGTTTGAATAGGAAATTAAGAAATAGCTTCAGAAACAAGGATCAAAGTAAAGCCATTATTTACTTAATTTATGATGAAATTGACATAAGCGATGTTGAGCCTATAAAAAAAGAAATCCTTCAAAACGATGTGGAATTGCTTGTCTTAGAGAATAATGGAGAGCTAATGGAATTGCGCAACAAGCATATTGATGCTTTGAAGGACATGGATGCGGCCATAGTTTTTCAAAAAAATGTAAATAACCAGTGGGTTTATATGAAACTTTTAGATTTGCTAAAAGCTCCCGGTTTTGGAAGATCGAAACCTATTTTGGGTAAGCTTTTTAAATCTGAAATAGCAAAAGGCACTGAGGATGAGTATATTAGCAGATATGAAGTTGAGGTAGACGTTAGTAATAATTCCAAAATTTTAAGTAAATTTATTAGTGACATAAAGTTGGCTTTTGAAAATAGCCAATCAAAACTGGCAGAAGAAAGCTAAAATGGAAGAGGAAAAACTAACCATATCGAATGCCCCTAAATCGCAATATGGAAAAAAGAGCAATCCTTTTCCTGGATTGCGTCCTTTCAAGATTGAAGAAAGCCATTTGTTCTTTGGAAGAGAAGGCCAAAGTGATGAGGTGTTATTGAAACTGTCCAATCATCGATTTGTGGGAGTTATTGGGCCATCGGGGAGTGGTAAATCTTCTTTTATCTACTGTGGAGTTTTACCTATTTTATATGGAGGGTTTTTGACAGGTCGATCTACAGATTGGGAGGTGGTTGTCACCCGTCCGGGAGCGGCACCAATTGACAATTTAGCACAATCACTTTTGAAAACTGATCTTATTGACAAAGAGCTTTCTGAAGAAGATAAGCAGATCAAACGGACGATTATTTCTTCACTTTTAAGAAGTTCATCGGTGGGCTTGGTTGAAACCATCATGCAGTTTAAAGGCGATAAGGAGAAGAACTACCTTATTTTGGTGGATCAATTTGAAGAACTATTCAGATTTAAGGATTCATCTAATATGCAGTCAGTAAATGAAACCTTAGCTTTTATTAATCTATTGATGGAGGCCATCAACCATGCAGATGTACCTATATATGTAGCAATCACAATGCGTTCGGATTTTATTGGTGAGTGCTCTCAATTTCCTGAACTAACCAGACAAATCAACGACAGCCAATATTTGATCCCTCAAATGACAAGGGAGCAAAAAAGGCGAGCTATTACAGGTCCAGTGGCAGTTGGGAATGCTGAAATTGCGCCTAGACTAACTCAGCAACTCTTAAATGATTTGGGAGATAATCCTGATCAATTGCCAATTTTGCAACACGCTCTAATGCGTACTTGGGATTACTGGAGCCACTTTAGGGATTATGAAAATGAGCCACTGGATATTAAGCATTATGAGGCTATAGGGACTATGTCCGAGGCCTTGTCAATGCATGCCAATGAAGCTTTTGAGGAACTCAATGACGAGCAACAAAGAAATTGTGAATTTCTTTTCAAGGCCATAACTGAAAAACGCGGTGGTGGGAGTTATGGAATCAGAAGACCAACTCAACTGAACGAAATTGCTGCTATTGCTAATACTTCTGAGGAAAAAATCATACAAGTAATAGAGAAATTTCGAGATCCCGGAAGGTCTCTATTAACTCCTCAATATGGGGTTCCGCTTCACAGTAATTCCATAGTGGACATTTCTCATGAAAGTATCATGAGAATTTGGAACCGCTTGAAAAACTGGGTGAATGATGAGGCAGATGCAGTAGCCATGTATAAGCGTCTGGCAGAGGCGGCCGATATGTTTCAGCAAGGAAAGACGAGTTTATGGAGACCACCTGATTTACAATTGGCCTTAAACTGGAAGGAAAAGCATAACCCTACTTTGATTTGGGGACAACGATATCATCCAGCCTATGAAAGAACAATTTCTTTCCTGGAGCATTCGGCAGAAGAATACGAAATAGAGCAAAGAGCGAAAGAACTAGAACAAAAAAGGAGACTAAGAACAGCTAGAGTAACGGCTTTTATAATGGCTGCTGCAACCGTGGTTTCCCTATTATTTTTGGTATATGCTTTTTATGAGCGTATTCAAGCCCAGAGAAACGAGGACTTGGCTAAAACAGAAGCGGCTCGTGCAAAAGAACAAACTAAAATAGCCAAGGATCAAACAAAATTAGCTGAGGAAAAAGAAAAAGAAGCGCAAAAGCAAAAAGATTTAGCAGAAGAAAGTGCAGAAACTGCTAGGATTGAAAAAGAAAGAGCTACTATGGCGGCAAAATTAGCTGAAGAAAGAAGAATAGCCGCAGTAAAAGCGGAAGGAGAGGCAAGTGAAGCAGCTATTGTGGCAAAAGAAGCAGAAAAACAGGCAAATCTTGAAAAAGAAAGAGCTGAGGATGAAAAAGCTAGGGCAGATCAATTGCGATATTTGGCCATAGCCAATGCTATATCTGTTAAATCAATGCAGTTGAATGATCCGCAACTACAGGGTCTTTTGGCACAGCAAGCCTATATTTTTAATGAGCGATACAATAAATATGAATATGATCCGGAAATTTACGATGGCTTATATTATGCGCTGAAGGAATTTAATCATCCGCTAACTCAAAAGATTGACGGGCATCTAAAATCGGCAAAAGTAGTTGTAGCAGGCATTTCGGACAATGAATTTTTCTCTGCGGGTTCACAAGGGAGTATCCTTAAATGGAATAAAGTAGAAAATCACTGGATTGCCGATACCATAGCGCCAATAAGAAATAGAAGAGTGGTTAAATCGATGATTTTTGATCATAATAACAATCATATTTATGCGGCTGGTCAATTTATTACTGATGCGGGTGAATCCGTTATTGAACGATATGATTTAAGCCAAAGTAAACCTTCACTTGAAGAAATAAGAGGAGTTAAAGGGGCATTTGTGAAAATGCGATTTGCGGATAATAAATTATGGGTATTGGATGAAGGTGGGAAGTCAATCAAATTATTGGATGAGGGTAAAAGCAAGAAAATCTTTCAATCTGAAATGAAAATTAATGATTTCATAGTGGATGAAAATAAATCATTTATTTGGCTGGCTACTGATACAGGAGAATTGACACGAATCGATAAAACAGGAGAAAACGATACTGTTTTATTTAAGGCTAAAAGTGCATTAAGCACCGTAACATCAAAGTTTAATTTTGTGGTTACCGGGGATGTGAATGGATCTGTAAATTTATTTGCTGATAATAATTTTTCGAAGCCAAATGCACTAACGGGTCATATTGGAGGAATTGATGAGTTGAAAATAAGTGAGAATGGATCGGCCCTGCTTTCAGCTGGTAAAGACAGGACAGTTAGAGTTTGGAATTTGTCAGAAATAACCCAGCCCCCCATTATTTTATCCGATCACAATGACTGGGTATGGTCAACTGACTTTAGTGCCAATAATGAATGGATTTTTTCTGCTTCAGAAGATGGAAGAATACATGTCTGGCCCTATTCAATTGATAGAATGGGAGACAAATTATGCGATGACTTAGATAGAAATATGACTCAGACGGAATGGGCAACCTATGTAGGTAGTGATTTGCCATATGAACAAACTTGTGAAAATTTAGAAAAGTTATCAGATGCAGGGGAATAAGATAATCATAGTGCTACTTTTATTTATGACCGTCTCCTATCATGGATTTGCTCAGAACAATTGTGTTCAAAATTTAAGGGACGCCAGAAACGCTTATGATGAAGGAAAGCTTCAAGATATGCCTAATTTGTTGTCAAAATGTATAGAAAATGGCTTTACAGATGAAGAGAAAGTGGAAGCCTTAAGGTTTATAACTTTATCTTATTTGTTCAGCGAAGAACAAGAAAAAGCGGAAATTGCCTACTTGCGACTTTTAAAAATTAATCCTGAATATCAAGTTAATGAGGAAACAGACCCTACTGAACTCATCATTTTATCTGAAAACTATGATACAGATCCAAAATTCTTTTATGGCTTAAAACTAGGTAGTAGTTATAATTTTATTGAAATCACTGAGTATTATCCGATGTTTGATCTAGCAGGTCGTGGCACTTATGAACCCCCATTTGGTTTAGGGGCGGGTTTATTTTTTCAATATCCAATTAATGATGATTTTACGGCCAATGCGGAAGTTCATTATAATTACAGGGGCTCTGTTTTAATTAGACCCACTGTAACGGACGAAGGAGGTAGTGGTGTACCTCAGACTATTACAGAAAATCAACAATGGCTTGAAGTGCCTTTATTGATAAATTATAAAATCCCATTTGTAAATAAGTTTTTGTTGGAAGTTACAGCAGGCCCATCTATCCATTACCTTTTATCATCCAATTTATCGGTTAACGGTATCGAAGAAATTAATAACTTGGATATGATTGACTTCAGAAATCAATTTAATGCAAGCGGCTTAGTGGGTTTGCGAGGAAATTTTAAGCAATTAGGTAGAAATTATATTACTGTTGAAGCGCTATTTCAATTTAGGTTTTTAGAGGAGGTAGATTTTAATAGTCCCGGCCGTGCACAACTGGATTATGATCTATTGCAAGCGGCTTATGCTGAAAATCAATATAAAGGACATGCATTCATTTTACGGTTTGGTTTTCGATTCCCTAGATTTAATCCTGAGTTAATCAAATGAGAAGTATAAAACAATACATATTAGTACTTGCAATCTTAACGACTGCTGTTGCCTGTAATACAGAAGAGAATCTTATTCCTGCATCTCAGGACGCTTTTATCAAAATTATAAAAGGTCAAGGTTCAGAAGTCCCTTTGAAAATTGAGAAATTATCTGATCAAAATCTCTTAGTAGTTTCCAATACTAGCATTTTCCAACAAACTAGCACGAACGAAAAAATAAGGGTACTGAAGTTAGATTTGGCTGGAAATGAAGTTTCAGACCCGAAATATTTTCCGGAAGAGACGAATCAGAACTGGAGTGCCGCTGATGCCATTGTTACAGCAGACAATAATATTGTTATTGGGGGTACTGTTGGCGATACAAGTCTCATTTTCTTTTCCCTGAATAGTAACTTGCAAATAGTGGATACTCAACATTACAAATTGGAGAATGCGATTTCCTATGAACTTAAAGGCTTTTATTTTGATGAATCCACTAACAAAATCATATTTAGTGGATCCGAAATTCAAGGAGATGAAGAAGGTGGAGAACAGCTTGGGTATACAATCTATGGGGAATTAGACTCCAATGATTTAAGCCTGCTAAACGTTTTTAGAAGTGAAAAGGCAAAAGAACTGCCCGCTACTATATTGTATCGAGATCTTAATGATAGAATTAATTGGGTATATAATAGCAGTTCTTCCACTTTTTTAAGAAGTAATACACCTCAGCTAAGTTTAATTGAAGAATTGGGATTTCTTGAATTTAAAGGAGCCACGAGTATTACCACTAGAAAATTAATCGGAACCAATGAAGGCATTGTTCTTTTTGGTGAATTTGATATCAGTAAGCAAACGCAATTGTTCTATAGTAAAGCTTATACATCAGAGTTTACGCCTTTTGGAGACAAAGGAAATCATCAATTGAACAATGTTAAAAAAATAGAATCCGGCTACTTGGTTACTGGCAAAACAGAAATATTGGAAGAAGGCGCCAATTCGCAAAGTGATTTTTTGATCTCAAGAAGAGGCCTAAATGGAGGGGAGGTATTCACCGAAACCTTTGGAAGCAATTCAGATGAACAACTGCACGATGCGGTTATGGTAAACAATAAGATTTATGCAATAGGATCCAGCATAATAGGAATTAACAATACCTTATTGTTATTGAAAATGGATGAATTCGGAAGGGTAAGTAATTAAGCTGTTTAAGCAGATTTTATGAAAAGATTTTTACATATACTGATATTATTTCTGGTAACTTGCTTTCAAGTGAATGCTCAAGTAACGGGCACAACTATTAGCAATGCTGCTAATATTGATACAGATGAGGCAACACTTAACGGAGATATTCAAACATCTGCAGCTGTTGATGTCAATTATCAGTTTAACTATGGAACAACAAGCGGAAGTCTTAATCTTTCTTCCACATTAATAGAGAATTTCAATGTTGATGGAACTGCCTCTGTTGGTGCAACCCTGCCCGGACTCTCTCCAGAGACACAATATTTTTATGAATTATATGCTGAAAAGTCCTCAGATGATACGGAAAATGAAACAAGTTCTGAAGGATCTTTTTATACTCTTTCCGAAGTTTTCCCCAATGCTATAGCTGATTTTACGACCGATAATATCACAAATGATGAGATACAACTAGACTGGACAGCATCCAGTAGCACAAATACAGATGGCTACATTATTCTTTATGCAACAGGGGCAACGGCACCAGACCCAGACGGCATTCTAGAACTGGGTGTACTTCCAGGAAATCAAACTTTTGCTAATAAAATAGTCATTAATAATGATGGAACAGAGTCAACTACGCTTTCATCATTGGCTGCAGCCACGCAATATTCCTTTTCTATTATTCCTTTTAATAATGATGGTGCTAACACGGAAGAAACTACAAATTATAATCTCTTAGTTTATAGCTCGGTTTCCTCTTATACCTTAGCTACAGAACCAGATGCAAATCCAACAGGATTAACCTACGAAAGTAAACTAGATGAAAGTGTTACTATTTCTTTAACTGAGGAGCCAACTGCAGATGGGTATTTGATTCTATACAGAACTGGAACAAACGGACCAAATAAAAATGGTGTTACCGATGGTATAAAACATGCCGATGCTGCTGATTTTGATCAAGCAACTGGATTTTACTATTCTGATGGGGGGGCAAATACGCTAATTGAAATTCCAGGATTAAGCCCTGCAACAACCTATAGTTTTAATGTCTTGTCATACGCATATGGAACTGACGGGCTGGGTTTTGAAGTCCCCGAAACCTATAATTATGTTACTTCAGATAATAAAATAAATGAGATCACCACCACCTCGGAAATTCCTTCTGCAGAAGTGAACAATTTTGTTAAAACGAGCAGTACTACAACAGGAATGACATTTTCTTTTGATCAATACACGGGATTTGCTGATGATGGAGGAACAGTTGTGTATTTTGAAATTGGAAATTCGGTAGATTTATCTACGCTAGAAAATGGTTTTCAACCGATCGATCAGCCTACAATTGGAACGGATTATCAGGTACAAAACACCGATAATGCAACTTCTATAACTGTTCAAGACGGAAAGTTGTCTCCCGGCACTAAATATTCCTTTAGAATAGTCCCTTTTAATTTTAACGGTACAGATTTCCCTACCATGGGGTATTATACTACCAATGCCCCTATTGTTACCCATTATACCCTTTCCGCACCCGCATCCGGTGGTGATGTAAACGGAGGAAATTTTATTGTAAATAATGAAACATTAAGTAGCGTTGATTTGACTTGGGACGCTGTAACAGGTGCAGATGGATATCTGGTCGTATATGAACAAGGAAATAGCGCCATTGACCTAACAAATTTAGAAGATGGTTTGGCCCCAGGCGATCTTTCAAGCCCAGGTTTTGATTTTGAAGATGTGGGTAGTATCCTCTCTACTACTGTTTCATCATTAAGTTCAGCTACAGAATATGCATTTCATGTTATTCCCTATACCTATGTAGAAGAAACGGGCTCTCCAGTTTCAGAAACTTACAATTATAATACTGCTGCACCTCCATTGAAAACCGCGTCTACCTTGTGCGATCCTCCAGCTGGGACTGCTACTTTTAATGTTCCAACCAATAAAACATCTAGTTCTATTGATTTAAGTTGGTCAGCAGTAACAGGAGCAGATAAATATTTGGTGGTAGCTAAACAAGGTGCAGGTGTTGATTTAACCGTAGAAAATGGTGATGATTTTGAAGCTGAAGCGAGTACAAGCTTCACTACTGCCGGAGCACCCGATTCGGATGGAAATAAAATAATATATTCAGGTAATGGTCTTGCTTTAATGGTAACGGATTTAAGCAATGAAACTGAATATACTTTTGCAATTTATGCTTACAAGAACGGAACCTTTTGTTATGCTTTCGGCCCCGATACTGAAACAATTACAACTGATCCTGCTGACCAAAGCAATACACTTACTTTAATTGGTGCTTCATCCACAATTTCTTCAGTTGCTAATGATGCATCTGGCAGTTTTATTACTGTTATGGATTTTGATATGAATGATTTGGGAGGTGATAATGAAACCACCAATCTTTCAAGCTTTACATTCTCAGCAGGAGCAAACGATGAGTTTGAAAGCTTACCAACTTTTTGGGATAATATAATTGAGGAAGCTAAAGTAGTGAATACAAATAATGGAGAAGAATTATCTGCGAGTATTAGTACCATTGATAATGAAATTTCAGTTTCAATAGCTAATAATAACAATAACAATGCAGGTCAATTTGGTTTTATCGCGGATGGAGGTAGCATCAATATAGAACTACAAATCAGGCTGAAAGAAAGTATCACCGCAGCTGATATAGATGGGAAAAACTTTGTGTTTTCGTTGGATCCAGCTACTATTTCTACTGAAGGTAATTCTAGTCAATTTGCCACAGGTGGAGGTACAAGTATAAAAACCGCTGATTCGGATAATGAGATTGAGGTAATAGCCACTGATTTCGATTTTGCAACAAATCCTCCTTCTACCGTTGACGCAGGTGAAAATGTAAGTCCTCAGGCAGTAGTAGAAGTCACGGATGCTAACGGAAATTTGGATCTCGATTACAGCACAAATTTTACCATCACAAATGACGATGGCATTAATATGCAAAACTTACCAAGCACATTCAACAATGGTGAGATGCAGTTTCCAGTAAACTTTAATTATCAAGGAAGTGGCGATGGTACTTTAACCATTACAGATGATACGGATAGTTTTTTTGAGACTTCAAATGCAGTAAGCGTTAATCCAACAATCGAATTAGCAGAACTAACAGCAGGTTTAAATGGTGGAACGCTTCAAAGTGGCACTTCAGAACAAGCAATTTTAGGCTTTTCAGTGGAAGCATTGGGGAACACTCAATTACAAGAAATTGAGTTTACTACCAATATTGATTTAACAAACGTAATCGGGAATATTCAAATTACCGGTTCTGCAAATAATACTTTCGATGGTACAGGTACTGATGCAGTAATTGCCTCTTCACCAATTGTTGACAACGGAAATAATACTGTAACATTTACTGGCCTTACACAAAATTTCAGTAGTGAAACAAAATATTTTTTCCTCATTGTGGACGTGGATGAATCTGTTAATGAATTTGATAATGCGGATTTGACCGTTAAACTGAATATAACAGATTTAAATTTCGGAAATACAGTTAATAAATTGGCTGGTGATTTTGCTCAAACCTACAGTTTTGAGGATATCACAAAACCACTGGCAAACCAAGTAGCGGCAACTCCAACCTTACTTTCAGGCAAAGATTTAGGGAATGACGCACTTGAAATTGAGATTACCTTCAATGAGGAAATGGATCCTTCTGCAATTCCAACGGTGTCTTTTCCTGTTGAAGACCCCACCAATAGTTTATCTGCTCCGAACGGGAACAGCGCTTGGTCTGCCGGCAATACTGTTTATACATTATTCTATGATTTAACTGATCAAGATGAGTTAGTGGAAAACATTGATGTTTTGATAAAGGATGCAGCGGATAAGTCAGGGAACATCTTAACTGATTTTACCGAGAATGATTTATTCACTATAGATACCGAAAACCCTGAGGCTTCCTCAATTAATCTGGATAGAGCTTTAATCAACAGACCTAATAATACAATTGAACTTCAAATAACATTCAATAAGCAGATGAATGGTGCTATTGACCCTACCATAGTGGTAAATGGGACCAGCAATATGTCGGATAATAGTGATGGAAGTTGGAGCGGAGGGAATTTGATTTATACTATTACCTTCAACCATGATTTGACCGAAGAGGCGTTAAATAACATTAATTTTGATATTACTGATGCTGAGGATGTAGCAGGAAATTTAATGGATCCGGCCACTTCTGGTAATTTTAACATCAATACTAAAAGACCTCGAATTGATTTTATTAGCACTAGCAGTTCCAATGGTCTTTATGGCCCGGGAGATAACATAAATATTCAATTGATTTTTGATGAAGATATTACTGTTAACGGCACCCCATCATTGGATTTAAATACAGGAGGAGAAGCTACTTTTCAAAACTTTACTGACAATATTGTGAATTTCACTTACACGGTTGGAGCTGTAAACTCTGGTGAAAGCACCTCAGATTTAGATGTTGATCAGTTTAATATGAATGGCGGTGAGATTAAAAATTTAGCTGGAAATGATGCTGAAATAGTGTTGCCTTCCAATCCTGACCGATTACAAGATAATGCCGCAATTCAAGTAGATACCGAGCCTGCGAACATCAACAACGTCACATCCACGGATGCAGATGGATTCTACAAAGAAGGGGATATCATCAATATTACGATTGAATTTGATGAAGATGTTTTAGTTAGTGGATCACCACAGCTGGAATTAAATTCCGGAGACTTAGCAGTTTATCAGAGTGGCTCTGCTTCAAGTACGCTTACTTTTAATTACACAGTTCAGGCAGCAGATGGTGGTACCTTGTTTGATGTATCGGATTTAAATTATGTAAATACTAACAGTTTAATTCTAAATGGGGGGTCTATAACAGATCAAGCCGGGATAAATGCTGATTTAGACTTACCATCAACAGGCGGGGCCAATTCTATAGGTGGAAATAAAGATATAACGATTGATACGCAGGCACCAGAATTAGAAACTGATCCTTTTAATCCGGAAAGTGAGAAACTTAATGCATCACAGCAAATGATTTTCACTATTGAACTTGATGAGATTGTAAGTGGGTCAGGAACCGGAAATATCCGAATAGTGGAAATGGAAACTGGAAATGTATTGGAAACTTTAGATGGGGCAACTGCTTTCACTAACAATACGAATACCACATTGAATTTTATTTCTTTGGAAAGTATCCTCAATGACACCACAGAGTATTATTTCGAATTTGATGCAGGAGCAATTGTGGATCAGGCAGGCAATGAATTTGCTGGATTTACGGCTAATAATATTTGGTCATTTACCACTTTTGGTCCGGCAAGAATTGATGATTTTTCTATTGGTGCCTGCGTGGGCGAACTTTTTAGCATTCAAGGGAAATATTTTACAGGTGTCAGCAGGATTAGAACAAATATAAATGGCAGCTCGCCTTTTACCATTTCTACATTTACAATTATTGATGATGAAAACATTGAATTTATCGTTCCGGCTGGAACTGAGCCTGGTACCCTTACCTTGGACAAGCAAAATGGTCAAGCTGGAAATACAGATGATGCTTCTACTACTTCTCAGGACAATATAAAAGTTGGTCCAAGCAGTGCTCAATTTGTCTTGGTTAACATAGGAACCGGTGTAGTTTGTGATGACCCTGAAGGTGGGTCCCCTATTGAAACTGCTGTAAGAGTTGATGTGATTGGGGGTTCTGGCACCTATACCTTGGAATACGATAATGGAACAGAAATCATAACTGTGACCGGCTATACTTCTGGGCAAGTATTGAACGTAAATCCGCCTCAAGCAGGTATTAACACCTATGAGATTGTTTCCTTAACTGATGAAGATGATGATTTAAATAGCTGTTCTGCACCTAATTTAGGCACATCTTTGGATGTTGAAGAATACACCCGATCAACAGTAGAGGCTGGCGGTGTATTTGATTCGGAGTTTGGAGGAGGTCTAATTGAGATTTGCTTAGCTACAACTAATGAAATTGATTTTTCAGATGCTAGTTTGGTGGGGGTTTTGCCTTCTATTAATGGTAATGTTACCACGGGAACTTGGACAATTGATCAAGGGCCTAGCCAAAATGGTGGTGGATTCAGTCCTAACGGCAGTGTTAAAAGCACTACTAATATTCAACCTATTTACTATCCAAGTCTGGCGGATGCATCAGAAGGTGAAATTGTATTGCGTCTGATATCAGATGATCCCGCGGCACCTAATCCTTGTGTGCCAGATGAAGATGTGGTTTTGATCCGTTTTGTTTCCACCATTTCGGTACGTTTGGGTGATGACCTTTCAGTATGTAAAGTGCCGGTTAACGAAACAACTGATATTGCCACAGCCCAACTTAATGCAGCGCTGGGTGGTGGTGCAGATGGAATTGAATGGACTAGGGTCGATCAATATAGTGAAGCTGGAAGTCATGATGGAAGCTGGGGCTTTGCAGATAATGAAAACGATATCTCTTTTAGTTTGACATCCACTAATCCGCAGGCAATTTATAAAGCAAGTCCAATGGAGGTTGAAGATGGAGGAGCTATTTTAGAAGCAATTCCAACGGCTTCAGGCGGTGGCTGCGGAGGAACCCCTGATCCTAGACAGCTGGAAATTATTATTAATGATTTGCCAACGCCATCCAAATCATTTGGAGATGAGATTGTTTGCTCAGGTGAAGAGGCTGTCCGTTATAGAATGACGGCCAGCAGCTCCCAAAGTACCTTCATATGGAGCCTAACAAATACTGGATTAGATAGTGAAGGCCTAAATGATAAGAACGAAATTGATGGATTACAGACCGGTAACTTACTAATTGTTAATTTCCGTGAAGTATTCGAGGAAACACAAGACACTTTGATTGTAAATGAAATCAGTACTTTAACTGGCTGTGTTAGTTTGGCTGACACATTTTTAATTACAATCAAGCCACAACCTATTGCAGAAATACTGTATAATTCTACTACTACTTTATCCAATTCAGCGGATTTGATTTTATTGCAAGGTCAGGGTGGACAATCTGGATCTGTAGAAATAGGAGGGGAGTTTTTTGGTCCTGGAGTTATAAGAAATAGCAATGGGGACTATTTCTTGGATACCAGCCAACTGGATGTTACAGATATTACAGATGAAGAGAATGTCCATGAAGTTATTTATGTTTTTTCTGATGAATTTGGTTGCTCAGCTAGCAGCTCTATTGCTTTTAATGTTTTTGATGCAGAAACTATTTTTCCAAATTTGTCCGCTCAATATTGTGAACTTGATGCTACAGATACTATTTCAGTAGATAATGCCATTATTCCCGAAGGCTTTCTTGTTAGTGATATTAGCGGGCCCGGAATTACCATCATCGGTTTTGAAGAGTTAATTATACGAAATGACACTTTGGAGATTTTAAGAGCAGAGTTTAATCCAAAAACAGCTTTGGAACAAAATGAAGGCAGTACTGACCCTTCTTCCATCTTAATCAAATATTCAATTTCAGATCCTGAAAATCCAGCCAATAATGTAGAAAACATAGGTGAGCAAATTGTTATCGTTAATCCTTTACCAGAATTGTTTTACACTGAGCCTGAGTACGATTTTTGTACCTATGATGAACCGGTAGAGCTAGAGCCTGAAACAGGAAATCCGGGGCTTAATTATTCGTTTGAAATTGTTAATGAAGGCATACCTGAAGCTATTCTTACTGGGAGCAGTGAAACCGGATATGAATTTGATCCTTCACCCATGCTAAGCTATCTGAATGCAGTAAACAGGGATTCAGTAGTTGTTCAAATTAGATATACCTACCAAGATGCAAATACCTGCCAAAATTCAGAAATTTTTGATTTCTTGGTGTGGAGACAGCCGGCCCAACCAACGGTGAATTCAGTTGATTTGTGTTTTGTAAATAATGTAATGGATACTGCCAGTGTGACAAATTATTTTGGAAATAATCCTAATCAAGAATTATTTTGGTACGCAAGTCAAGATTTTTCCTTAGATCCGATAGGAGAAGGATTGACTTTTGTTCCCGATGTCAATTTCTTTGCTACTTCAACAGAAAGGGTGTTTTATGTGGTCAGAAGAAATGTAGATAGTGCTGGAGAAGATGATGATTTATGCGAAAGTGAATCAACTGCAGTTACATACAGAAGAGTTAATAATCCTAATTTTAGTTGGAACAGCTCTGTTTATGAAGCAGACGGTATAATCTTCACAGGCACACCAAATGCAACTGAAATTGATACTTTGGAATGGAAATTAAAAGAATGGCAAGAGAATGGGTTTGTTTCCGTTACAAATAATGTATTTAGTTTAATGAATGATTCCACTACTTCTGTTGATTTCCGGAGCCTGGGAGCTGGGAGATATCAAATGACCTTCCAGATTTATACAATTAATAGTTGCACAGCGGAAATTACCAAAGAGTTTTTGGTTTTACCTAAAGTCGCAACAGCCAGTCAGTATGCTTTCGATTTTGAAAAAGGTAACAGTGAATGGATAAGCTACAGTCCTACCGGGCCTGCTAATGATTGGGACTTAGCCGTGCCAACAGAAAATTCCAATATTAAATCTGGAAATACTGTTTGGATTACCAATAAAGATGGATCCTATAATTCTGGTGCATTATCCTATGTTTATTCCCCGTCTTTTGACTTGAGTTCTGTTTCCAAACCAGTTATTAGTTTTGACTTATGGCTAGATATGGTAGAGGAGGATGATGGTTTAATTTTAGAATATTCTACAGATAACAAAGTGATAGAAGATCCAACAAAGAAATGGCAATTATTAGGGGATTTTGAGGGGAATCAATCGTCAGGCTTGAATTGGTATAATCTTGATCAAATACAATCTTTTCCTGGGACGGGAATCGGGACTGAAAACAACAATCCTTCGTACGTTGGGTGGTCCAGTGAATTTTCTGCTGAAGGGGAAGTAGCAGTTAATAATGCGGTACATGCGTTGGAAGTAATCCCACTTCAAGAACGAAACAATGTGATGTTTAGGTTTCAATTTAAGTCCAGGCCCAATGAAAATGAACAATCAACTAGTAATGATGGGGTGGCCTTTGATAATCTCCGGATTGAAAGCTTGAACAGGAATGTTTTGATCGAATACTTTGGAGATGATGCATCGACTGCAGACGCTGTAGAAATGAACAGCATCCAGAGTGCTTATGAACAATCTAGAGATTTTGCTTGGATTAACTATCGAATCAATGAAAACGACACATTATATACTCAATTCGCTTCCGCTATGCTATCTAGGACGTATTATTATGATGCATATGAAGATGGTGGTGGCATTTCAATTGATGGGAATTTAAATAGAGAAATTAATTTCAGCGGTTCAGGTGAAATTGAATTAGATCAAGCCAGGCTTGTAGCCAGTTTGGCTAGCATGAGAATTGATGCAACGGCCGAACAGGAAAGACTATTGATAAATGTTGATTACGAGCTGACTGAATCGGCATCTCTGAGTGAAAATACCCGATTATTTGTTGCAGTGATTCAAAAAGAAGTATCTGACGGTGATCAAGGGACCAATGAATCTAAAACATATTATCATGTTTTAAGAAAAATATTACCTAATAATGGAGGTCTAATCTTAGAGGATTTTACCAGCGGAGCCAAATCTTTTGAATTTATTGCGCAATATCCATCTGATGAAAACCCTCTTGCAATAGTAGCATTTATGCAAGATATAGAGACCGGGCAAATCATTCAATCAGCTCAGACAGATGATTTTGAAGCATTGTCTTTGGGAAATATCACCTCTAAGAATAGAGCTTTAAAAGATATGGAAATTCAACTTTATCCCAATCCGGCTAAGTCACATTTGAATATGAGCTGGTCAAGACTTATAAATTCAGATTTGAATGTAAAAGTAATGGATTTGACAGGTAAAATTATTGAGGAGATAAAGTTTGTTCAGGGCTCTTACAATTATGAATTGAGCACACAAAAGCTCAAAACTGGTATGTACAATCTGTTAATAACAAATGACAAAGGCGAGCACAAAGTAATGAAATTTGCTGTTACGAATTAATGAATGTCAATTACTTGATATTAAGATTAAGTCGTTGTTTTATTTAGGCAAGTGATTCCTATTTCAGTCTTGTAAGGACGTGATACCCTAACACAGGGTGAAGTCCGGTAAGGAACACTGATGTCTTATCAAAAGCCCTGCAAGGGCGCAATATTGCGCCCCAGAGCTAATGTATATCCACTTTTTTTTACGAATGGCTACACCCTACATTGTAATATGTCGGCTCTTTGGACCTTTGTTCAAGTGCTTCTTTTTCAGGGTTGTACATTCTTAACTTAACGACATTGAGCCTTAGCTTCAAGGTTCTCGTTTTGCTTTTTACAGGAAATACATGGCTATCCCAAACACAAAAAGCTGCCGTTCAGGAGATTTTCCTTATTATAATCAAACCTTTCCTCTTCAGTATTGCCTTTAAAAACCTGTCCGCCCGCAGCTTCTAAAATAGCTTGACCTGCACCTGTGTCCCATTCCATTGTAGGGCCGTGGCGATAATAAATATCGGCTTTTCCTTCCGCTACCATACAGAATTTTAACGAACTCCCTTTAGAGATGCTGTCTTTCACATCATACTTGGCCAGTAATTGGTCCTCTTCCGGAGAAGCATGTGAAGCACTTCTTACAGCAATTCTGTCTGTATTTTTATGATTTACTTTTAATTCAAGCTTTTTTCCAGCCTCTTCTTTGAATGCACCTAATTCACTACCATAATAAAAGGTATCAGTAGCCGGCACATAAATTACGCCCATAATAGGATAATGATCTTTAATAAGCGCAATGTTTACGGTAAACTGACCATTTCTTTTGATGAATTCTTTAGTGCCATCAAGTGGATCAACCAACCAGAAAGTAGTCCAGTCTTTTCTCTCATCAAATGACATTTTTTTACCTTCTTCTGATAAGATTGGATATTGAACATAAAGTGCTTCGAGCCCCTCTTTGATTACCTTATCTGCTGCTCCGTCAGCTAAAGTTAATGGACTATCATCCGCTTTATAATCTACTACCTGACTAAGGTCCGCATCAGCATAAATTTTCATTATGGCAGCACCTGCACTTTGAGCAATATTTTTTACTTCCTCTACTAAATTTTCAATTTCCATACTGTAAACATCTTGATTTTCAATCCTGAACAGGAATTCATTTAAAACTTTTTTTACCAAAAATCGCCTCCTATTAGCCTACAAACCCAATAGACTTTAAATATTTTTAGGGAACCGCAAAATTACGCAAGAAATGCTTATTAGTATAATTTTATCCTATTAACTTTGCCAAAAATTATATCAGTTTGGAAAATATATATCCCATATTCGATACTATCCTGAGTAGATCCGATAAGGAAAAAATGCTCAAGCAAAAGTCCATTGTCATCTGGATGGTAGGCTTATCCGGTTCTGGAAAAAGTACATTGGCCAGGGCTTTAGAAAATAGCTTACATGAAGAAGGCTATTTAACGCAATTGCTGGATGGTGATAATATGAGAACGGGGCTGAATAATAATTTGGGATTTAGCCCTGAAGACAGAACTGAGAATATTAGGAGAGCAGCCGAAACAGCAAAACTGTTTATGAATGCAGGCTTAGTCACGATTTGCTCTTTTATTAGTCCAACAGCGGATATTCGCAAAATGGCTAAAGAAATCATTGGTGAAGGATATGTGGAGGTATATGTTGACTGCCCGGTGGAGGTTTGCGAAGAAAGGGATGTGAAAGGGCTTTATGCTAAAGCCAGAAAAGGGGAGATTCCGGATTTCACTGGTATTAGTGCTCCATTTGATGTGCCTATAAATCCGGATGTGGCTGTAGATACTGCCAATCAAAAGCTAGAAAATAGTCATCAGGATTTAGTAAAAGCAATTATAGAAAAAATTAGATTTTAGAAAATATATTATGTCATCTTACAATTTATCACATTTAGATCAATTAGAGTCAGAAGCTATTTACATTTTCCGTGAAGTAGCAGCACAATTTGAAAAGCCGGTTATTTTATTTTCAGGCGGTAAAGACTCTATTACCATGGTGCATCTGGCTCAAAAAGCTTTCTGGCCAGCAAAAATTCCTTTTCCATTATTGCATATTGATACAGGACATAATTTCCCTGAAGCCTTAGAATTTCGTGATAATTTGGCGGAAAGATATAAAGTGAATCTGGATGTTGGATTGGTGCAAGATTCTATAGATAAAGGAACTGCAGTGGAAGAAAAGGGGCTAAACCCAAGTAGAAATACGCTGCAGTCTATTACTTTATTGGAGAAATTGGAAGAAGGCCAATATGATGCAGCTTTTGGGGGAGGTAGAAGAGATGAGGAGAAAGCTAGAGCAAAAGAAAGATTCTTCTCCCATAGAGATGATTTTGGGCAGTGGGATCCTAAAAACCAACGTCCTGAGTTATGGAATTTATACAACGGCAAAAAGGCACCAGGTGAATCTTTCCGTATTTTCCCTATCAGTAACTGGACAGAGATGGACGTTTGGCAATATATCAAGAAGGAAAAAATTGCCTTACCAAGTATTTATTTTTCTCATAAAAGAGAAGTAGTCAATAGAAATGGTGTTCTGATAGCTAAATCTCCTTATAATACACTTTTGGATGGAGAGAGCTACGAAGAAAGAATCATTCGGTACAGAACTTTGGGTTGTATGACCATCACAGGAGCTGTTGAATCTGACGCAGATGATTTAGATAAAATTATAGAAGAAGTAGCAGCAGCCAGACAAACGGAAAGAGGCGGAAGAGCAGACGATAAACGATCAGAAGCAGCAATGGAAGAGCGTAAAAGACAAGGATATTTTTAAAGTCCTCTGAAAGACGCAATGACGAGAAGTCTTCGCAACGGGTTTGTTTTTTAGTTTGCAGGAAAGTGAACTCTAAAGAAGATGACAGAAATTTTGCGTTTTAGTTAGAACAGAATTGAAACGACCACTTCCGAGGAACTCGGAAAAGCGGGAGGGAGGAAAGTTTAGCGGTCCAGCGTTGGCATTGTGGGAGGAAGCTTTAAACTTTCTTGATTTTTTGTATCTTTTTTATCAAGGAAAAAGATTGAAAGGAAAATCAGTGCTGTAAAGACAATGTAAAAGCACAAATATTTGAACTGAAAGAGGTGTTTTAGCAATCCGCTTTAACATTCATTTTTAATAAAATTATTAGAAGAACTAAGTATTAATAATAAAGAAACATTATTGAAATTGAGAAACGAGGCAAATGAGCTAACAGCAATTTTTACGTCAATTGTAAAGAATAATAAATAGAGATGCTCTTTTTAGTCTCAAGTTTCATATTTCAACTTTAAAGAAAAATATATGCGCGACACAGAAGAATACAACAAAACAGATACTGCCGGTTACTTAGACATGGATTTATTACGTTTTTCCACTGCAGGTAGTGTGGATGACGGAAAAAGCACCTTAATTGGCCGTTTGATGTACGATACGAAATCAATCTTTGAAGACCAGATTGAAGCCGTGGAAAAATCAAGTAAAAATCGTGGGGATGAACACGTAAACTTAGCTTTGTTGACCGATGGCTTGAAAGCAGAACGTGAGCAAGGCATTACTATTGATGTAGCTTATCGATATTTTGCCACCCCGAAGCGTAAATTCATTATAGCAGATACTCCGGGTCATGTTCAATACACCAGAAATATGGTGACCGGAGCTTCTAATGTGAATTTAGCTATCATTTTAATAGATGCCAGAAAAGGCGTAATAGAGCAAACCAAGAGACATTCTTTCATTGCATCCCTTTTGCAAATCAAACATGTGATTGTTTGTATTAACAAAATGGATTTAGTTGAATACAAAGAAGAAGTTTTTGAGCAAATCAAAAAAGACTACTTAAGCTTCGATGCCAAATTGGAAATTCCAGATATCAGATTTATTCCTATTTCTGCTTTGAATGGTGATAATGTGGTCGATAAATCCGAAAATATGGATTGGTACAAAGGGCCGTCTTTATTATGGACTTTGGAAAATGTACAGGTAGCTTCAGATAGAGATTTAATCGATGGAAGATTCCCAGTGCAGTGGGTTATTCGTCCACAGTCCAATGAATATCATGATTTCCGTGGTTACGCAGGCTTGGTAAGTGGCGGTATTTTCCGTAAGGGAGAAGAAGTGGTGGTATTACCATCTGGATTTACCACCAAAATTATATCTATTGAAACCATGGATGGGGAATTGGATGAGGCTTTTCCTCCAATGTCAGTTGCTATGACCTTGGAAGATGATATCGACATAAGTCGTGGCGATATGTTGGCAAAAGTCAATAATCAACCCACCAAAGGGCAGGATATTGAGTTGATGGTCTGCTGGTTGAATGTTGATCCATTGAAGCTAGGTGGAAAATATACTATTAAGCACACTACAAATGAAACCAGAGCGATCATCAAAGAAGTGAAGTATAAAGTTAATGTCAATACACTTGAAAAGAATGAAGAAGATAAGACTGTGGGGGCAAATGACATTGCCAGAATCACTTTGAAAACGGCCAAGCCATTATTATACGATGCCTACCGTAAAAACAGAAATACTGGTTCCTTAATCATCATAGATGAATTTAGTCAACAGACAGTAGGTGCTGGAATGATAATTTGATTTTATTCATGCCAAGTAGTAAATTCTTGGTATGAATTTATGTAAATACTCTTTCAAGACTTAATGCTATTCGGAATAAAAATATATTCGTTTCTAACGCTTAAATTCAACTTTTTTAAAATTTCGTTAGCATACACATAACGGTAGGAAAGTACTTTTATGGATAATTCTTTTTAAATCCCTAATATTTAAGTATTTTCCAAATCAAAAAATCATTAAGGAAACATTTTATGTCCAGCAAAAAAACTTATTATTTATTGATTTTTATTTTTTGTGCTTTTTGCATTTCGAAAGTGAGAGCTCAGAATTTGTTCGCTTCAACTGGTAACAATGTTTCAGGTTCTGGCGGAAGCGTTAGTTATTCTATTGGACAAACAATAGCTAATATTAATAAAGCTGAAGCTGGTTCCGTAAGTCAGGGAATTCAGCAATCATATAAAATCACTACTCTGAATACGAAAAACGATAAAACTAGAGATTTTAGTCTTGAAGTTTTTCCGAACCCAACTAGAAATACTTTAAATTTAAGAATAGACAATATTGGTTTTGAAAATCTCTCTTTTGAGTTATTCAATATAGAAGGTAAAATTTTGGATAAAGGACTTATTCGAAAATCCAACACTTCAATTAACATGAATGAAAGAGAATCTAATACTTATCTGTTAAGATTAACTCATAAAGATGAGGTTGTAGAAATTTTTAGAATAATAAAATTATAATTGTATGAAATATATTTTGACTGCCTTATTTTTCACTTTAATTATTTTGCAAAGTTGGGGACAAGCGCCTGAAAAAATGACCTATCAGGCAGTTATACGTGATAGTAATGGTGATTTAGTTAGTAATCAACTTATAGGGGTTAAAATCAGCATTTTAAAAGGCACAATTGATGGTGAGGCAGTTTACGAAGAAACCCAAAATCCAGAAACAAATGAAAATGGTTTAATGAGTTTAGAAATAGGCGGAAATAATGCAAACGTTGTTCTTGGCTCAATCCATGAAATTGACTGGGCAAATGATCAATATTTTATTAAAACTGAAACGGATCCACGTGGAGGTACTGATTATACAATGAGCGGGACAAGTCAATTATTAAGCGTGCCATATGCTTTACATGCTAATAGTGCCGATAGGCTAACAAGCGAAATTACATACGAGGAAACTGATCCTATATACAGTTCCTCAATTGCTTCGGGAATCCAAGAGCAAGATACAGCTAACTGGAATAACAAATTAGATAATTTTACGGAAGAAGACCCTAATTTTAATAGCTCCGTAGCAAAAGGCATTTCTCAAGCAGACACCATCAATTGGAACAGTAAACTTGATAGTTTTACTGAACTTGACCCAGAATTCAATTCTTCTATTGCTAGTTCAATTACTCAAGCAGATACCTCAAAATGGAATAATAAGCTTGATGAAGAAGTTGATGGTTCAGTTGAAAATGAAATCCAGGATTTTTCTGTGTCCAAAACTGGGGACACCTTATTTCTAAGCAAAAGTAATTGGGTAATTGTACCCAATATTAGTTCTGCTAATTCAAATGAAGTTCCAGCCCCGGTAATATTGGAGGTTCTAGTTGATTTGCAAGTGGTTGCAGAAGGTACAAATATAACTTTGACGACTAAAGTTGACGACCCTTTTTATACAAATGTTAATTATGTCGGGTTGACAGTGCTAAACCCTTCTCAAGAAGTCTTTTATAGTTTCGGAGACCAAGTTGTCTTCAATGAAACTGATCCTGGTGTTTTTGAATATAGTCATACATTTTTAATTAGAAATACAGATGAATCGGGGGAGTACACTTTGATCGATTTAATGATTGAAAATGAAGAGGGAGAGCAAGTATTTAATGAAAATAAAAAGTATTGGACAATAACTAACTAAATTTAACTTGGGTTAATTATTTCTCTTTTTCGTGCTTTTTTTAGGAGATAAAAAATCTTGGTTTAAAAAAATCCTTTATTGAGATACTTGGACCAGAAGTCTTACGGACAGTCGAGATAGTATTTTTTATCTCTCTAATCATAAGTTAATTATTTCAAACTAACTTTCATTTTTCCAATACATTTAATATTAAAAGTACATTCACTTCCTAAGTAGTCAAAAATGACTAATTTTGCATTTCATTTGGATTATTTATGAAGAAAATTGCAGTAATCGGTTTGGGTTATGTGGGTTTACCACTAGCCGCAGAATTCGGAAAATACAGAGAAGTCTTAGGTTTTGACGTTAACAAAAGGCGTATTCAAGAACTTAAAGACGGCTATGATAGGACTTTAGAGGTCGAAAGCGATGAATTGAAAGACGCAAAGCATCTTCAATTCACAGCTGAAATTGAAGACCTTAAGGAGGCGGACTATTATATTATAACAGTTCCTACTCCTATCAACGAATATAAGCAACCGGATTTAACTCCTTTAAAGATTGCTTCTGCCACAGTTGGCAAGACATTAAAAAAAGGAGATATTGTTATTTATGAATCTACGGTTTACCCGGGTTGTACGGAAGATGATTGTGTTCCAATTTTAGAAAAAGAAAGTGGATTAAAATTCAATCAGGATTTCTTTTGTGGTTATTCACCAGAAAGAATCAATCCAGGAGATAAAGAGCACAGGTTACCGACTATAAAAAAAGTGACTTCGGGAAGTACTCCTGAAATTGCAGAGGAAGTAGATCAATTATATAAAGAAATTATCACTGCAGGAACACATAAAGCAGCCACTATCAAAGTAGCGGAGGCAGCAAAAGTAATTGAGAACTCACAGCGAGATTTGAATATTGCTTTCGTAAATGAGCTAGCTTTAATATTTGATAAAATGGGCATCGATACTGCCGATGTATTAGAGGCAGCCGGTACTAAATGGAATTTTTTGCCTTTTAAACCAGGATTAGTTGGAGGCCATTGCATAGGGGTAGATCCTTATTACTTAACACACAAGGCAGAATCATTAGGCTATCATCCGCAAGTGATCTTATCTGGAAGAAGAATCAATGATAATATGGGAGCTCATGTCGCGAGTTCTGTAGTGAAATTGATGGCACAGCAAGGCTCTGTTATCAAAGGCTCTAAAGTTTTGATATTAGGCATAACTTTCAAAGAAAATTGCCCTGACATTAGAAATAGTAAAGTAATAGATGTTATAAAAGAGCTGCAGTCTTATGGCATAGAAGTAGAAACTTACGACCCACAAGCTGATAAAGAAGAGGTAAAACATGAGTATGGAGTTGATTTATTTGACAAGCCAGGCTCAGATTATAATGCTATTGTTTTAGCAGTTTCACATAAAGAATTTAAAGATTTCAACTTATCCAACCGTTTAAATGAAAATGGAGTCACTTATGACATTAAAGGATTTTTTGAAAGAGGATTAGTTAATAAAAGGTTGTAAATGAAGATTTCGTAATCAATCGTTTACAATTATTAAATAAAGCAACATAAATATGTTTAAAGGGAAAACATTATTAATAACGGGAGGAACTGGTTCATTCGGTAATGCAGTATTGAAAAAATTTCTGGATTCAGATTTAAAAGAAATTAGAATTTTTAGTCGAGATGAAAAGAAGCAGGAAGATATGAGAATTCATTATCGCAACGATAAGCTAAATTTCATAGTCGGTGATATAAGAGACTTCAATAGCATTAATAATGCAATGATTGGTGTAGACTATTTGTTTCATGCCGCAGCTCTAAAACAAGTCCCTTCGTGCGAGTTCTACCCCATGCAAGCAATTCAGACCAATATTTTAGGTGCAGAAAATGTGATGGAAGCTGCTGTACTGAACAAAGTTAAGAAGACAATTGTATTAAGTACAGATAAAGCAGTTTATCCTATAAATACCATGGGGATGTCCAAAGCACTAATGGAAAAACTTGCTATTTCTAAATCAAGAGATTCAAGGTTAACGGAATATGGAGGAGTAATTTGTGCCACTAGATATGGAAATGTTATGGCTTCAAGGGGTTCAATAATACCATTATTTATCAACCAAATCAAGGAGGGAAAGAACTTAACTATCACAAATCCCAATATGACTAGGTTTATGATGACCCTAGAAGAGTCTGTAAAATTAGTTTTATTCGCTTTTGAAAATGGAGAACCAGGTGATGTATTTGTTCAAAAATCTCCTGCTTCAACGATTATTACTTTAGCTGAAACCCTTCAAGATTTATTTAAATCAGATAATGAAATTTCAATAATAGGTGCAAGACACGGTGAAAAGATGTATGAGACATTATGTAGCAAAGAGGAAATGTCCAAATCCATCGATTTAGGTGATTATTACAAGATACCAGCTGATTTAAGAGACCTTAATTACACAAAATACGTTCAAGAGGATGGCCCAAAGCTATCAGACAATGAATATAATTCAGATAACACTCAGCAATTAGATAACAGGGAGCTTAAGAAATTACTTCTTAGGCTAGATTACGTGAATGAGGAGTTAGAAATGGCAAGTAAATAATTATTATATGATTCCATTGGTAAAGACCTTCCTTCCAGAACCTCAAGTTTTAATGCCTCAAATCGAAGAGGTTTTATATAGTGGTTACATAGCGCAGGGTGAAGTTGTGGATAAATTTGAAAATACTTTTCAGAAACTTTTTCAAGTAAACAACTGCTTAAGCGTCAATTCGGGTACTTCTGCTCTACACATTGCATTGATTTTGGCAGGGGTTCAACCAGGCGATGAAGTGATAAGTACTTCAATCACTGCAGAGCCAACAAACGTAGCTATCAAGCAGGCTGGTGCCAAAATCATTTATGCTGATATTGATTTAAAAACAGGGAATATAGATCCTGTGTCGGTCGAAATGCTTATTACTCATAGAACGCGAGCGATTATGGTGGTTGACTACGCTGGAGTACCTGTGAACATACCTGAATTCCTAAAAATTGAAAAACAATATAATATTCCAATCATACAAGATTCCGCCCATGCATTAGGAGCTAAATATAAAGGCGAGAATTTAGGAAATCATTTTCGTTACACTTGCTTCTCTTTTCAAGCCATAAAACATATGACAACAATTGATGGAGGTATGTTGGTAATTAAAGATGATGAAAGTTATGAAAAAGCAAAACTAATCAGGTGGTTTGGTTTAGATAAAAAGAAAGATAGGATGTCAAATAATATAACCCTGCAAGGTTATAAATATCACATGAATAATGTTAATGCACAGATTGGCATGGTGCAGCTTCAGTTTATTGAAGATATTCTCAAAAAATATATAGATAATGGTATTCAATATGATGCTCAAATAATTAATGGGCCAAAAGTGGAAAAGCTACAGTATTACGTTGATACAAAGCCTTCTTATTGGCTGTACACTTTGAAAGTTAAGGATAGAGATAACTTGATTAGTGTTTTGAAAGAGAATGGTGTATTCGCATCTCCTTTACATAAAAGAAATGACCTTCATACTTTTCTTAAATCACAATCTAACACAGATTTAACCAATACAAATATTTTCAGCAACGAAATGCTACATATACCTTGTGGTTGGTGGGTTACCGCCCAAGAAAGGAGTTTAATTATAAGCATAATAAATGATTTTAATAAATGATCCCTCTCTTTAAAGCATATATGAATGATTCTGTCATAGGTGGAATCGGGAGCGTATTGAATTCCGGAAGACTTTCTGGAGGAGAATTTACTGAGAAATTTGAAAAGGGGATTTCAACAATTATTAGTAATCCATTTTTCTTAAGTTTATCTGTAAATTCATTAGAATTCGCACTTAAATTGTTAGATCTGAAAGAGGGAGATGAAGTGATTAGTTCTCCTATGTCCTGTTTGGCAACTAATCAACCTATCTTAAATGTTGGTGCCAAAGTTGTATGGGCAGATATTGATCCCTTTACGGGTTCTCTTGACCCTGAATCAGTGCGAGAAAAAATTACAAAAAATACCAAAGCTATTATTCATTTTCATTGGGGAGGATATCCAGGATATATCGATGAAATTAATGCAATCGGAAGAGAGTTTGGTATAAAGATAATAGAGGATGCAACTGAGTCGTTTGGATCAAAATACAAGGATGCTTATTTAGGTAGTAGTCCCGCAGATTTGTGCTGTTTTTCTTTCACCGGAGTACGTTTGCCAAATACAATCGACGGCTATGGAATAGCATTTTCTAGTGAAGAGATTTATGAGAAGGCAAAAAAAATAAGTGATTACGGAATTGATAGAAAAAGTTTTAGAGACGATTTAGGGGAGATATCAACTAATTGTGATATTGATGTAGTTGGACAAGGTGCAAAACTAAATAATATCGCCTCATATGTCGGTTATTCCCAATTGAATAACCTTGATGCATTATTTGAAAAACAACAGAAAAATGCGGAGTATTGGGATAGAATTTATGATGAAAATAGTAGGGTTATTAACAGATTAAATTCAAGAACAGATATATCACCAAATTATTGGGTATATACGATCAATGTAGAAAAGAGAGATGATTTTCTGTTAAAAATGCGCAAAGAGGGATTTTACAGTTCTAAAATGCACCTCAGGAATGATTTTTATAGTGTTTTTGGCAAAAAGCAACCAGACCTTATTGGGGTCAAGAAATTTAGTGAAACGCAATTAAACATTCCTTGTGGCTGGTGGATAGATGTAGAATGAGAGTTGATTTTTTTCGACATAATAAGGTAAGTGAGGCTCAATTGCAGAAAATTGTAGAACTGAAAAATACAGTTTGGCCGTATGGAATTGACAGTCAAAAAGATTGGATTAATACTCACATGAATAATACTGACTATCATGTGGTTCTAGAAGACAATGGCACATTTCTAGCCTATGCTTGCCTAATTAATATCAATGTTTTTTCTAGCGAAGAAAGTTCAGCACCATTTTTAGGTATTGCAGGTGTCTGTTCTAAAACTCAGGGTCAAGGGCATGGACAGAAAATCATGAAAGAAATAGTTAATTTCCTTAGAAAGAATGAGTTAAAGGGTTTGTTGTTTTGTAAAAAGGAATTGGCTCCTTTCTATTCAAAAGCGGGCTTTTTGATTTCAAAAATCAATTTTGAATCAAACAAACCGGACATATTTGCGATGTCTGTGAATCATGAAGAGTCAAATAATCTTCAGTTTTACAACGGTAATTTATTTTAAGGAGAACAAAATTTTGAAGAATAATAATACCTCCTACTCCAATATTCTTAAATCAACCTTTCTTTTTGGAGGGGTTAGGGTATTAACGGTTCTCGTTAACGTCGTTAAAAATAAAATCATAAGCCTATCCATGGGGGCCTCGGGTATTGGAGTATTTGGCATTTTCATGTCTTCCTATACTTTGTTATCTTCTCTATTTGGGTTAGGGATCTCTCAAAGTTTAGTGAGAAATCTTTCAGAAGTGTATAATGATAACTCAAGCACTAGACTGAATCATATACTTGAAAGTATTAATAAATTGCTAATACTTACAAGTACTATTGGACTGATCGGTACGCTGTGCTTTTCCTCTTTTTTGAGTATTTGGACTTTTGATACTGATTCTAAAGTCTTTGAATATTCGATGCTATCTCTAGCTATTTTCTTTAATATTTTCAACCTCGGCCAACTGGCAATTCTCCAAGGAGTCCGAGCATTAAAAGAATTATCTCTCGCTACAATATATGGAGCTATTCTCGGGCTACTCTTATCAATACCTCTATTTTATTTATTAAAAGAGGAAGGTATTATTTATTCGTTTATTATTACAGCATTTGTATCGTTCATTTTTTCAAGTCTTTATGTACGCAGAACGATTAAGATACCGACAACAAAGTTATCTATTAAGAAGGTCCTAATTTCAGGTAAAGGTACCATCAAGCTGGGTATCGCTATGATGTCAGTGTCTTTGTTTGTTAGTTTATTTGGTTTGATTTTTAAAAGTTTTATTAATAAATATAGCGGTATTGAAGCTGTAGGTGTGTTTCAAGCAGGATTCACTATAATCAATAGTTACTTTGGACTGATATTTACAGCAATGGCTACAGATTATTTCCCTAGAATATCTTCAATTAATCAAAATAATAAATTACTGCAAATAGAGGCAAATAAACAGGTAGAAATTCTCCTTCTGCTTCTTGGACCTTTAATAATAATCTTAATAGGATTTATGGATCATATAATTCTCTTGTTATATGACAATAGCTTTCTTCTCGCATCTGATTATGTATCTTGGTCGATTTTGGGAATAATATTCCAGGCAGGTTCACAAACTATGGGTATGGTCATTATAGCAAAAAATCGATCTAAAGTTTTTGTTATATCAGTATTGACCTTTCAAGGATTATTCCTAATCAATAACATCATTGGTTATACTTATCTGGGATATTTAGGACTTGGTATTACGTTTGCATTAAATATGGTAATCCATACCGTGGGAGTTCAAATCATGGTAAAAAAATTATTTGGAATTGTTTATAAAACAATATTTTATAAATTAACCTTTGTAAACATATTGCTTTTTGGATCAGCAATGTTATGCAAAGAAATAGATAATGATTATATAAAATACTCAATTCTATTTACATTATTAGCTCTTGCAATATTGTTTTCTATTAAGTATTTTGAAAGGCTAATGAACATTCCATCCTTAAGTGAATTGATAATTGAAAAGCTGAAATCAAAATTCAAATAATGAAAAAATATATTAGGTTTCTTTACCATGTTTTAAGACTTATAATCAAGGTAAATTTGATAAAGACGATTTTACTTAATTTTAAAACTTTACCTATCCGACATGCTGTAAAACTGCCTATCTTTATATATGGAAAAGCAAAATTTAAAAACTTAAAAGGTGATATTGAAATTATCGGCAATATTAATACTGGTATGATTCAATTTGGAAAAGACATTGACGGCTTTCCTCAAAGTTATTTGCCTATTACTATTCATATAGGCAATAAAATTATTTTTAATGGCCCTGTCATTTTCTCTGGAGGAATTAACCTTACCAACTGGACAGGTATTATTAATTTTGGTCGATGCACTACTTTTGGTAGTGGAGTTGTAATAAAATCAACGACATTAGTTAAAATTGGCAATTACACGCGAATTACACCGAATTGTGTATTGATGGATTCAGATGTTCATTTTGTGACTAATATAAATACAGGCAAGATAAATCGAAACAATGGTGAAATCATTATTGGGGAAAAGGTTTGGGTTAATTCAGGAACAGTTATAACAAAAGGTTGTGTAATACCTGATCAATCAATTGTTGCTAGAAACTCCTTTTTAAATCGTGATTATTCAATAGATTGTAAATCAAATGCTTTCATCGTTGGAAGTCCGGGGAAAATCAAGGCAACAGGTGTTTACAGAATTTTTTCTTTCGATTCAGAAAAGATAATTAAAGAACATTTTTCTCAGAATAAAGACTTAGATTTCTATTATGATATGGGTGTTTTATCCTCCGAAAAAGAAAACAAGGATGTCCAAGAGTTTTTTAAACTTTTTTGACTGTGCTTTAAAAGTAGTTAGTGTGCTTTTCCTTTCTGCTTCCATCTATGGATGTAAAATTGAAGAAATTGCTAATATTGAAAAAGAAGAAAGTTTTACTATTCCAATTGAAATCCAAAATAGTCTTTTTAATTTCTCTAAGCCAAGCATAGTAACTGATCAGGCGATTTTAATGTTGCCAAAGGGTTATTCATCGAAAGTGAGAACTAAGCTGGTAATCTATTGTCACAGTGGAGGCGGTGGTGTCACTTCAGGATTTGTTGAGGCATTAAACTCAGATTATTGTAGATACCTTAATTCACTAGGATATGCAGTACTCGATGTAGCTGGAATTCCTGAAACTGTTGCTTCGTTACTAAAAATTGATCAATATAGAACCGTAGGGAGCAAAATTGCATTAGATTCTTATTTTCAAGCATACAGTTATGTGGTTAAGAACTATAATATAGGAAAAGATGAAGTTTATTTATTATGTAATTCAAATGGCTCATTGGTAGGGTCAAACCTGGTTAACTTAACCAAAATTCCTTTTAAAGCACAAGCTTTTGTTGCACCACTGTTAAGCATTGAACGAAATGCTTGGGATATCAGGAACGGGGCACTTAGTGGGGGAGAGTTTGATAAACTACAAACCCGAGCCAATATAATAAGGTTGTATGGTATGAAAAATGTAACCTCTCTAGAAGATTTAATGATAGCAGAATATGAAAAGGATAAAGTTGGTGATTTGGATCCTTTTAATTATATAATGGCTAGAAAGGCCCCAAGAAGTATTCCAATAAGAATTTTCCAAGCGAAGGACGATCCTACTGCGAGTTTCAAACTCAATGCGCAATACGTTGAAAGATTCAAAGATTTTGATATTGATGCGGAAATGATTGCTCAAGAGACTGGCGGACACACATCTGAGCCACTAAATTACTCAGTGGGTCTGTATCTGTATAAAAATCAAAAATATAATTTGACACCAACAGTCCAGAGAGTTGGTGATTTTTTCTCAAGTTACTAAATTGCATAATGAAAAAGCTTTCCATAGTAATCCCGACGAAAGATAGGGTAGAATATTTAACCATTTGCTTAAAATCATTGCTTGAGATAAACTCAGAAGATTTTGAAATAGTAATTCAAGATAACAGTAATGATAACCGGGAGATCACTTCATTTTTAAGAGAGTTGAATGATGAAAGATTGATTTATCATTATAATTCTGAACAACTATCTGTAATCGAGAATTGTGACCTAGGAATTAAAAACTCCATCGGGTCATATGTAACTTTATTAGGGGATGATGATGGAGTAACTCATGACATAATGAGTGCTGTGGATTGGATGGAAAGTAATAATTTTGATGCTTTAACTTCAAGTAAGCCTATCTATATATGGCCAGATACAAGCCGTCAAAGTAATTCGTTCACAGTTGATTTGGCTGGTAAATTAGTTATCAATTCTTTCAATAATACTTATAGAATAATTGACCCAAATAAAGAAAGACAAAAAGTGTTGTCGATAGGAGCGACATCACTACTCTTGTTGCCAAAATTATACCATGGGATAGTTAGGAGAGATGTACTAGAAAATATATTTAAGACATCTGGTTCGTATTTCCCTGGACCGAGTCCAGATATGGCAAATGCAATAGCCACATCTGTTTTTAGTAAATCTTATGTATATGTTGATTATCCAATATTTGTTTCCGGGAAAGGTGCAAAGAGCACTAGTGGAATGGGCCTTGCTAAGAAACATACTGGTGAAATAGAAAACCAAAAGTTCCTGCCTAAAGAGACCGTAAAAAATTGGACAGAGGAGTTACCTTTTTTTTGGTCAGGGCAAACAATTTGGGCGGAGTCGGCAATACAAAGTTTGAATCGAGTAAATCGGTCGACTGAAATGAAGTGCTTTAATTTTGATTATTTATATTCAGAACTATTTATGTACGAATTTTTCTGGAGAGATAGAATTAATGAAAAAATAAAATATTCCATAAAAAGTAGTCTCAAAATGATTTATTATTTTGTACTTATTTTTAACAAGAGATTGTTTTCTTACCTAAAAAACTTTGTTAGGTACAGGTTGAATTTGAATAAAGAGAAAACTACGAGCTCTCAAATAAACAATATCCAAGAATGTATAAATTTTATCATGGATAAGAAATTGCCTTCAAATAAAATCTGGACAAAGTAATTGAATTCCTTGAAATCAAACATACGATACAATAGAGAATTAGTTTTGGTGCTTTTCATTATTTCAGGAAGTATTAAATCGATATTTATTTACTACAAAATTAATCTTTATTTAGACTTAACTTTACTTGCAGGTTTATTGATGGTTGCTGATTTATTAATTTATAAACACAACATTAAAAATGCTTTCATAACAAATAATCTGCTGCTAGTTTCATTTACTTTTTATGTGTTTTTATCATTGGTTTGGAGTGAGTCTACAGAATTTAAATACATCAAGGTCTTTTTGTTTTTCACCAATATCTTGGGATATTTTTATTCAACTGTAGTTATTGATAAGTTAAATAAGAAATTGTTTTGGGAAATATTTATAGTAATTACGACATTAGCTAGTTTATGGTTTTCAACCTTGTTGAGAGGTTATATTGATGGTTCTAATTATAGCAAAGTGAAACCAATTCTCGGATTTTACTTATCAAGTTCTTTGTATGCAGGAATAAGCATAATAGTATTGTATCTAAAAACAGTTTTTATAAAAAGACCTTACATAAAATATTTCTTTTTATTTACAAATATTGTGCTTTTAGCAATTTTGGGAGGGAGAGCCCCAATTCTTTTTCTTATTTTGACTATTGTCTCATTATCGATAGTAAACTACAAGTCAATATTTCGCAGCATTAGGAATATTAAAGTATCGAAAAATCAATTATTTTCAATACCGTTTGGAGTTTCTGCCCTAATTGGCACAATATTCTTTTTTTATGAAACTATACAAATTTTAGCTGCCAGAACTTTGCAAAGGCTACAGTTAATATTTGAAAGAATTTTTGGATCAAATATTACTAGTGATATGAGTTCTACTAATGAGCGAATTGAACACTATAATTTTTCCTTTGAGAAGATCACAAATGGGTTTTCTGAATTCTTGTTTGGCTATGGATTTGGGAGTTATGGGATCTATAAATTAGGACAGGATATTAAGTTATATCCACATAATATACTTTTGGAAATGTTATTTGAGGTAGGATTAGTCGGTACTAGCCTTTTAATAATGTTCATTTATTTCAATGTACCCAAAAAAATCACCATTTTTGCGATGGCAATAAGTATCTTTTTACTTTTGAATTTCTTGAAGTCGTACTCTATTATTGATATAAGAATTTTCTTCTGCCTGATACCCTTAATTTATTTCAACAATGAAAGAAAATAAGATAGCTCATATTACAAGTGTCCATCCTAGGTTCGATACGAGGATATTTTTGAAAGAAGTACGATCGCTTTCAGAAGATAAAAGGAATGTATGTTTAATAGTCGCTGATGGAAAGGGTGATGAAGTCTCAAACGGAATAAATATTTATGATGTAGGTAAGCCAAATAATCGAGTATCTCGTCTTCTTTTTTCCTGGATAAAGATTACTTATACAGTCTTAAAACGGAGAATAAAGGTGATTCACTTTCATGATCCAGAATTAATATCTGCAGCACTTTTGCTTCGTTTATTTGGAGTAAAGGTAATTATGGATATCCATGAGTTAGTAATACATGACATTGATGACAAGGACTGGTTAAGAAAATTCTTCCTAACAAAAATAGTAAAGTTTATTTACTCGATATTTGAACGTATAGGTATTTTTATATCTTACAAAGTAATTCTTGCAGAGGCGGGGTATACAAACTACTTTCATAATAAATACAAAAGTCAACTTTCTAAATTTAGTGTAGTTAGAAATGTACCCAAAATGGAATTAATTGATTCTAAACCTAAATTAAAAAGAGATGGCAATAAAAATATTCTAATTTATGTAGGATTAATTAGTAAAATTCGAGGAATTGCCGAAATGCTTGAAACAATTGCAATTCTAGACGATACTTTTGAATTATGGTTAATAGGTAGGTGGGATTCGGAAAAATTACATAGCAAATGTAAATTGCATGCGGCTTGGTCAAAAGTAAAATATTTTGGCTTTTTACCGCCGCAAGAAATTTACAGCATTTGCAAATCTGGTGATATAGGGCTGTCAACTCTGCATCCTGTGGAAAATCATTTATACACTACACCAGTGAAGTCTTTTGAATACATGGCATGCAAATTACCAATGTTAATGTCGGATTTTCCATATTGGAAGGAATATTATCTTGACAAAGCTTATTATGTCAATCCCTTGGCACCCAAAGATATTGCAGCTACGATTGTTAGTATTTTAGAGAATACGAAATATAAAAATGAATTAATTGAGAAAGCCTATCATTTTGCTTTCCAGAATAGTTGGGAAAAAGAAAAAGAAATATTATTGAAACAGTATAAAGAAATAATTTGATGGAATCTGAAAATGCACCTTTGGTTTCGATTATTACTCCTTGCTATAATTCGGAACTATTTTTAGAGAGTACAATAAAATCGATAATAGACCAAGAGTACAATAATTGGGAACTATTAATTGTCGATGATTCATCTACAGATAATTCAAGGCAAATAATTTCATCATTTTCAGAGTTGGATTCCAGAATTAAGCCAATGTATTTGTCAAAGAATTCAGGACGAATTTATTGTAGAAATATTGCAATAGAGCAAGCCTTAGGTAAATACATTATTCATATAGACAGTGATGATATTTGGTATGAAAACATATTAAGTATCTCAGTGAAAATTATGGAGGAGGAAAATATTTCCTTTCTATTTTCATCTTATGATAGATTTTTAGTGTCAAAGAAGCAGTTAATATCACCTAGGATTGCTCCAGAAAAAGTTACTCTCGATGAAATTTGTAAGTCGAACCCAATCAGTTGCTTAACTGCAATATATAATAGTCATAAACTTGGTAAGCGTTATTTTTCTAAAGAATTCGAAAGAGAAGATTTAGTATTATGGTTGTCGTTGCTAAAAGATGTTGATTATGCATATGGAAATAGTGAAATCTTAGCTAAATACAATATACGAAAGGGCTCAGTCTCGGAAAACAAATTTAGAATGTTAGGACAACAGTGGGATGTTTACCGGAATTATCTTGGTTTTTCTCCTCTTAAATCCTTATATTATCTTTCGTATTATGCAGCTTATGGGTTAATTAACTATAGAAAGGCACTTTTCAGATAATGGCAATTAAAAGAGCAATTACCGACCTTAATTTATTATTTGTATTATTTTTCATATTTACTATTCCCTTTAAGACACAGTTAAATTCTGCTGTAATTATTGCATTGGTGCCGATTAATATCTACTTGATTCTTTTCAATAGGCCAAAATTCATTTGGGATAACAAAAGAATTTTGTTATTTTCAACTATTCCGCTTTATTGTTTATTGGTATTTAGTCTTCTTATATCTTCAAATGCAGAATTAGGCTTTAAGTATGTCGTTAGAATATCTTCTTTTCTAATAATTCCGATTGCTTACCTCAATCTAAAATTTCATCAAAATTTGATAGGTAAGCTGCTCTTTACCTTCATTTGCAGCATTATTATTTCAATAATCATAATATATACATATGTATTCTATGACATGTCAGTTACATATAGGAATATTAGTTTCTTAAATTCGTGGTGGTACTCAAGCTATAAATTACTTTCTCCATTGAAAATACATACAACCTATTTTGGAATGTATCTATTGATGTCCATTGGTATATTAATAAAATACTTTCTAGAGAACAAATTAAATAGGTTTGTTTTTTATGTAATGGTATCAGTAATTTATTTTGTTTTAATAATGAATACATCTAGAATGCCAATACTTATTGGGGGCCTTTTGTTGATATATTTAGGGTTTATGATTTTCAAAATATATAAGAAAGACTTCATTATTTTCTTCATAGTGTTTACTGGTATTGTATACTATAGTCTTCAATCAAGTTATCTTTCAGATCGATTTAGTGCCTTATTTAATCAGGAATATTCAATGAAAGATACTGAAATTACCGATATTGGGAGTGTTCAATCAAGAGTAGCTGTATTGGAATCAGCGTTCAGCGTTATAAAAAGATCTCCGTTATATGGTTATGGAGTTGGATCGGATCAAAAAGCTTTAAATATTCAATATGAAAAAAATGAATATTATTGGGCACTAAATAAGTCCCAAAATGCCCATAATCAGTTTCTTCAGACTTTTCTTCAAATTGGGATAATTGGTTTATCAAGTTTTTTAGTACTGCTGTTTAATGTTTTAAGGAAGAGTTTCATGATAAAACTACTGCCGATGTGTATCTTTACGCTGATAATTGTGTTTTCATCATTGAGTGAGTCAATTTTAGGATTGCAAAAAGGAATAGTCTTTTTTGCTACCTTTGCAAATGTTTTTATTATCCGAGATATATCTGAACAATAATTGAATAAATAGAAATGCCCCAAACCCTAGCTAGTTTAATTACTTCATTTATTCTAACCTTTTTGGTTACTCCATTGGTTGTAGGCTTTTTTAAAAAGCGTAATATCATGGATAAGCCAGGAGGTAGGAAGATTCATACTGGTGATACACCTTCTATGGGGGGGATAGCAATTTTTATCGGGATGATTATTGCGCTGCTTATATGGATGCCAATGGTTGGCCTGCAGCGATTTAAGTTCTTCTATGGTGCTATGGGTATTATGTTTATAGTGGGTCTTCGAGATGATTTAGTACCAGTTAGACCCATCGTGAAGCTGGCAGCACAGCTGTTATCTTCCTGCATGGTCATTTTCTTAATGGATATTAAACTCAATTCATTCTATGGATTGTTAACTATAGAAGAATTACCCTACATTATAAGCTTCTTCTTTTCATTATTTACTTTAATCGTAATTACCAATTCCTATAATCTAATCGATGGGTTAGATGGCTTAGCTAGTAGTATCGGGATTATTGCTTTTTTCTTTTTTGGGATCTATTTCTTCTTGGTTGGGCAGACGTATTATTCAATGGTTTGCTTCGCCTTCATAGGGGCTTTAATAGCTTTCCTTAATTTTAACTGGGAACCATCCCGTATTTTTATGGGAGATACAGGAGCATTATTAATTGGTTTTGCTTTAGCGGTGGTTACGATAAAATTCATTGATTATAACCACTATTTACCCGAAGAGACTCCTTTCAAATTAACCTCATCAGTTGCAGTTGGGATCTCAGTGATTATTATTCCACTTTTTGATACCTTGAGGGTATTTATTTCAAGAGCAGTTAAGAGGAAATCACCTTTTTCACCTGATAAAACGCATTTGCACCATATTTTAATGAGGCTAGGGTTTAGCCATTCCGGAACTACCCTGATTATGATTGCGACCAATATTGCCATTATTTGTATTGCCCTTGCTTTAGATTTTCTGGGCGATAATATCTTAGTGCCGCTTATAATTGGGCTTTGTATATTGTTAAGTCTTATGCTTGATGAAATCCTACGTGCCAATATTAGAAGAAAGAAAAAAGCTATTACAAAAAGCTTCAGAAGGGATTAGAGTAGTGTCAAGAAGCTAGTATTTGGTATCAAGGTTCAGATTGATTTCTAATTTATATTTTGTAGTTTCTATTTTTCTTTTTTAGTACAACAAGACAGCTCTCCTTCTGCAAAATTGACAGCCTTATAACACCCCTATAATCCCCTCCAGGGGATAGTCTCACGGATTCCAATTTGTGGAATACTTCAATCTAAATCAGGGAGTTCATGAAAAATACCACAAATCTCGCAAGTCAAAAAAATTTTGATCTGAGAGTTGCGGGAAGGAGGACAAACCTGCCTGCTGGCAGGCAGGAATGCGTGCCTGCTTGTGCAGACAAGCCAGACGAGGACGTGGGCTGAAGCTTATTTTTGTCTTGATTTTTCTTTCTTTTTGATCAAGCAAAAAGTATAAAGGCAGAAAATTTATTTTGGTAAATATATCTTCCTATTATTTCTAAAACCTCAAATTTCACTCAAACGCATCAATTTTGATGTTTTACCTATAATTAAATCTCAAAAATGATACTGTAATTTTTATTTTAGCTTATACAAAGGTACTTTTCATTTTTCAAGAGGGACCACTTAAAGGCTATAAACCAGCTAAAGCCGGAAGTCTAACTAGAAAAGTCACAAAGAAAACAGCCAAAGGCTGACAAACCTCTGGCTGAAAAGACTGTGAATACGTGATACTTGATACTGAATTCTCGCTACTAGCTAAAGCCCCTGATTCTTAGCAATCAATTCAGCTAAATCAAAAACTTTTACATTGTGCTCTCTTTCTTTATTTTTAACACCATCGGTCATCATGGTCATGCAGAATGGACAGCCTGCCGCAATTACTTCTGCCCCTGTGTCTAATGCTTCTTCGGTTCTCTCAATATTGATTTCCTTATTACCTTTCTCAGCATCTTTGAACATCTGTGCACCACCAGCTCCACAACAAAGGCCTTTGGTTTTGCATCTTTTCATTTCCACTAGCTCTGCATCTAAGGCTTTGATAACATCTCTAGGAGCCTCATATACACCGTTTGCTCTACCTAAATAGCAAGAATCATGGAAAGTGATTTTTCTTCCTTTAAATTCGCCCCCGTCTTTTAAAGTTACCTTCCCTTCATTAATCAATCCTTGCAAGAATTGGGAATGATGCATTACCTCGTAATTTCCACCCAATTCAGGATATTCATTTTTGATAGTGTTAAAGCAATGCGGACAAGCGGTTACAATCTTTTTAATGTTGTAGCCATCCAATACCTGGATGTTACTCATAGCTTGCATTTGGAAAAGGAATTCATTCCCGGCTCTTCTGGCAGGATCTCCAGTACAGCTTTCCTCAGGGCCTAAAACGGCAAAGTTGATGCCTACCTTGTTCAATATTTTGGTAAATGCAATGGTTACCGCTTTGTAGCGGTCATCAAATGAACCGGCACAGCCCACCCAAAATAACACCTCAGGAGCTTCTCCTTTGGCACTCATTTCTTGCATGGTTGGGACTTTATATGTTGAATCGCTCATAATATCTTGATTTATAATTTTCGTTACCTAAAATTTATTTCTCTTCTTCTTTTAGTTTATCTGCCCATTTGAAACGGTCAGTTGGCGGGAATTTCCAAGGTGCAAAGCTAGTCTCCACATTTTGGAACATTGCATTCCATGATTGCGGTGAACTGCTTTCTTCCATGGCCATATATCTTCTTCCCTGTAAAATGATATCCAACGGATTGATGTTGATAGGGCATGCTTCTACGCAAGCATTACAGCTTGTACAGGCGTTTAATTCTTCTGCTGATATGTAATCATCGCTAAACAAAGAACTGCCTGATTCGGCTTCTTTTCCCGCTTTAATATTGTCCCCAATCTCAGTGATCCGATCTCTGGTATCCATCATAATTTTGCGTGGGGAAAGTTTTTTCCCAGTAATGTTAGCCGGACATTCAGCTGTACATCTACCACATTCAGTACAAGCATAAGAGTTCATTAGATTGACCCAAGTGAGGTCTGTTGCATCTTTTGCGCCTAATCTGGCAACTTCTGCGGGGGGATCACCGGCATCCATACCCAGCATGCTTTTTACTTCAGTAGTTACTTCATCCATATTGTTCATTTTCCCTTGAGGAGTGATTCTGGCAAAATAAGTATTGGGGAAGGCCATAAATATGTGCAAGTGCTTCGAGTAGGTTACATATACTGCAAAAGCTAAAATCCCAATGATGTGGAACCACCATGCGAATCTCTCTGTGAATATTAGAGCATCCACACTCATTCCTTCGAATAACGGGGTTAAAAAGCTACTAAAGAAGAAACTTCCTGTTTGGATATAATGATCATCTTTTCCTTGTAAAAGCTGGTCAGTAGCATTCATGGATAGAATCGCGAACATCAAAATGATTTCTATCACCAAAATTAAATTCCCGTCTAGCTTAGGCCATCCTTTCAATGATCTTAATCTGGGCACGCTCAAAGCATTTCTCCTGAGAAGGAAAGCCACACAAGAAACTAATACAAGGACAGCTAGGAATTCAAAAACATTGATAGCTATGGTGTATGCATCTCCCAAAAAGGGGGCGAAAATTCTATGCGTTCCCGCGATTCCATCAATGATAAATTCTAAAACTTCCAAGTTGATCACTAAAAAGCCTACGTAAATCATCAAGTGTAGAATGGCTGGGATCAACTTTTTGAACATTTTCTTTTGACCGAAAGCGATAAGTAAGGTGTTTTTCCATCGTTGGCCTTTATTGTCACTTCTATCAACATCTTTACCGAGATTGATATTTTTTTTGATGCTTCCTATTCTTTGTGCAAGAAAGTAACCTGCTACCGCAAGTACCAGTAAGAAAGCGATTTGCGAGATGTATTCCATAGTTTTATCTTAATCGTTGAAAATTTTTTATTATATTTTTTTTAAAATCCTTTTGCAGGATAAATATTTCACCTACTTTTGCACCACTCAATCACGGTGCTGTAGCTCAGTTGGTAGAGCATCGGACTGAAAATCCGTGAGTCGGTGGTTCGAATCCACTCAGCACCACAAGCCTTGCCCTCAAAAGCAAGGCTTTTTTTATGTTCTGTATGTGATTGTCTATTAGTCCCATTTTTCATTAATTTTCTGTCTAAGCTTACACTTGAAATTTAAAAATAATAGTTGAGTTTAAAAATAGTATGCATACATACTATTTTTGTAATAATTTAAAATCAATACAGATAAGCTTTTGTTTATTATGTTAGATTATAATTGTTACTTTAGTAAATATAAAACATTTATTCATTGATTGATCAATCTTTATTCAAACAGTATTTCGAAAATATACTTGTAAGTTATTCAGGACAAGCACTTTGGGGAATCGGGCTTGCCTTGATTTTATGGTACTTTTTTAATTTATATCAAAGAAAGCATTTACAACTCTGGTCTTATAGTTGGGTGGCTTTTGCCTCATTTGTCCTCTTTTCCTTATTGACACTTTTTTGCGCGAAAAACGAAAATATTGGACCATTCTGGCAGAATATCTTTACTTTTCTTTTCCAAATTGCTGGTCTGATGCATGTCGTTTGGCTGTTGCAAGGGACATATCACCTTATTCAAAAAAAATCTTTGAGTTTAAAGCAAGAGTATATTCTGTACGTCTTGGTGATATTTATAGCGCTGATTAGCTCACTTTTCTACTTATTGGAGGAAGAGGGAGGCTATATTTTTTCTCTGATTGTTCCCTTTACCATTAAGTCTTTAATCGTTGGAATTGCATTTATTTTTGCCGGGGTTCAGATTATGAGAATTGGAAGAAGGGATAGTGCCGTGGGTAAAAAATTATTATGGATTTCCTTTCTACTTTATGGTTTCGAGAATTTAAATTATGCTCTTGGTGGAGCGTATATGATTTTTGAGGAGAATTTCATTTTGGAGGTAAATACTACATTGGGAGTTTTAGATTTTTTACTTCTTTCATTTATAGGAATTGGAATGATCATATGGTTATTAGAAGAAGAACGTTCAGCCTTGGAAAAAACCAACCGGGAATTGGATAGTTTTCTTTATAGCACCTCTCACGATTTGCGAGCCCCTGTGGCCTCCCTACTAGGGTTAATTAATATTGCTAAGCACGATATTAAAGAAGAATCAGGGCAGCAATATGTCAAAATGATGGAAGAGCGAGTAAAAAAGTTGGATCATATTTTCGGTGATATTCTCAATTACTCACGCAATATCAAAACAGAGATAAACCTAAAAACCTTTAGACTAGGTGAAATGGTTGAAGATATAATTACAGATGTTAAATTTAATCAAGGTGCAGATAGCATCCGTTTAGATTACGATGAACAAATTCACCACACTTTAAGAACTGATTATTATCAGCTGAAGGTAGTATTGGGTAACTTAATTTCTAATGCGGTAAAATATCATGACGCAAAAAAACCTGATCAATTTATTGCAATACGTTTCGAGAAAGTGGATAGGGACGTTCATATTTCCGTTGAGGATAATGGTATAGGTATTGCAGCTGAAAGCCAGCATAAGGTGTTTGATATGTTTTATAGGGCCACAAGTGAGGCTGAAGGGTCTGGTCTCGGCTTGTTCATTGTCCAACAAGCACTAGAAAAAATCAGTGCTCGCATCACTTTAGTTTCCGAACTGGGAAAAGGCAGTATTTTTAAGGTAATCATCGAAAATGCTGGGGTGAAGCTAGATGATTAGCCCCCTTGCCCCCAAAGGGGGAAGACGCACAGATTTACTTTTTTTAATCTCTAATTTTCTACGATAAAAGCACAAGCGGACGCTTGCGCAATTGCAGTATGATTCATCATGGCTTCTGGTTCAAGCGTCCGCTTGGAGCTTTGTGCGAGTTTTGTCCTCTATTTAATTTCAATAATAAGCTTTAAAGGGCTTTAAATAATGTGTTTGATTATCATTCTCATCTGATTCCTTGTATAGTACAGATTCATCATAAATAGCAACTGGAAAATGAGCTAGATCGAATAATTTTTTAACTCCTGAACCTAAATAAAAGCCATAAAGCTCAAATTTATTTTTGTTGTTTTCTTTCACTAAATAATGTTTTCCTTTAGCTGTATCGGGAAAATAGTACCAAACACCATCCTCATTTTCAGGGAAATCATAGTGGCTTACCTCTTCAGTTTTAGGGTTTAGAAAATAAACTTTTTGGGATTTAAACCAGACAATGGCAAACTGACCATTTACATAATATTGTTTTTGATTAAGATGTCGTTGGATATCGGTTGGGTTGTCTTTGTTATTTCTGATTTTTTTTGGTATTTCTTCAATCAATACCTTTCTCTCATGTTTGAGTTGGCTTCCAATATACTTCCTACCTTCCCTATTTTCTTCCCAACCAAATTTTTTATCTTTCCATATTAGTATTTTTTCAAAATCACCTCTTTCAACTTCTGCTTTTTTAATACTATCCTCTTTAAATCCGGAATTAGTGAATGGAATTAGATAGGAATCAGAAATTGAGGTCAGTAATATGTGATTTTTTAAGGTAATAATGTCATGAAAATAGACTTCTTTATTCAAACTATCAATAATTAAGTTTTCAGCATTTAATAGTCTTAATATTGGGGCTTCAGTTTTCTCTTGTGCTGCATAAGCTATCTTATAACCACTTTTAAGGGGAATTAGATTGTGAATACTTTCATTGTAATTGGAGTAATAATGATGCTCTTTCAGCCCATGTTGTCCAGTAACATTTTGAACAAGTGCAACTGCAAAAAATAAAGTAACAAATGCAAGTTTTTTAGAAATCGATGTTTTATTCACAAGCGATTTCATAAACATAATATTGTCTATGATTTTCACTGAAATTTGGATTTAAAGGATTGTTATAACTTATATATAGTTTATTATCTATTGCGAAGGATTCCAAGAAAAACATAGCTTCTGAGTCGGAAAAGTCTTTTTCAAGAATTAAATTTAAATCCTCATCTAAGATTTGAACAGAGAAATTTAAATCGAGCGGGTCTCTATTTTCGCCATCTAAAGTTTTAGCACTTTGACCTAGTTTTATAAATCGATAAACATAATCACCAGTACTATTGGCAAGCATATGCGTATAAAAATCACTTTCTGTAAGAAAATCTCTTTCCTGCTCAAGAGGTGGGTCATAGCCAATTTCTTCAGCTCCAACGACTAAATTATTGGAATACTTGCTTTTCAAGTTTAAGGCTTTGATTAATTTTAATGAGTCTGAATCATAGAGTACTAAGTCATTTAAGCTAGGATAAAAATTGATGATCTTATTGGAAGTAAATATACCACCCATTCCGAACATCGGGTAAAATGACTTTTCTTTAAATTCAGTGGGTAATTTACCGAATTTCCGGGTTTTGTTATTTTCTAAGTTAAAGGCGATTTGTGTAAATGTGGCTTGCGTTTCCATTTCAATCATCAAACCTTTATAGAGGTAAAAATATAGTTCGTTTTTTTCAGTTGTAAAATGCATCCTGTAGTGCCCAATCTCTGATTCATGCCCAAACCAATACTCTTTATATTTATCAGGTAAATGTTTATTTAAATCCCATTTACTGCGTAATTCACCACTTTGGTTTATCAAGTAAATCATCTTCTGATTCATTCTACCTGATAAAATAAAAATGGAATCTAAGCTTTGAATAAAGAAGTCATCTACATGAGATATTCCTTCGGGGCCTTCTTTTTCAATTGGAATTGAAATGGATTTTGCTTGATCAGTATTTATGGGAAAAAGGTTAAACGCTTGTGTTCCATTGCTGAAAAAGGAAAGATAATGCTGGTCGTTTTCACTATACAATCTCCCGTTCATCATCAAAGGGCTGATTTGAGAACCCAGTTCAAATTTTAATGTATCCGATAAAATGAGGTTACATTTTTGTTTTGAATCATTAGCCTCTTCAAGCTGATAATAATAATCGTTATCTTTTTCTTCTATTGGCGAATTACAACCCCCATTAAAGAGTGTGGTAAATATATATAGAAAAAATACGGATAGATGAAATGGAAATGAACGCATTCAAAAAGGTTGATTTAAGGTTTCATCCTAAAAGTATTAAAATAATTCTGTTACCTCAAATGCTTCAAATTAATAACTTCTTTCTCTTTTAAAAATCTCCATTTACCTCTTGCTAAATCCTTTTTGGTCAATCCTGCGAAGGTGGTTCTGTCTAATTTGACTACTTCATAACCTAAATGTTCAAATGTCCTTCTCACAATACGATTACGTCCCATCCTGATTTCCATACCAAGGCTTTGGGCATCCGGGGTAAGCAGGGCAAGATTATCAACTTTCACCTCTCCGTCCTCCAAAGTAATCCCTTCCTGAATTTTCAGGAAATCTACTTCAGTAATGGGTTTATCTAACTCAACTTGGTAGATTTTTTTGACTTTATGTTTTGGGTGCGTGAGCTTTTTGACCAGTTCTCCATCGTTTGTGAAAAGTAAAAGGCCCGTTGTATTTCGATCTAATCGACCAACAGGATAGATTCTCTCATCACCTGCTGCTGAAATCAAATCCATTACTGTTTTTCTGCCTTTAGGATCATCCATAGTGGTAATAAAGCCCTTTGGCTTATTAAGCAATACGTAAACAAGTTTTTCCCTTTTGATCGGTTTTCCCTCAAAAGCCACATCATCCGTTGGCTTCACTTTAAAGCCCAATTCTTTTACTAGCTTGTTGTTAACTTTTACTTTTCCGTCAGCTATATGTTTGTCGGCCTCCCTTCTAGAGCAAATACCAGCATTTGCAATATATTTATTTAATCGAATGCCTTCTTTGAGCTCCTTTTCTTTTACTTCCGCTGACTTTAATTTTTTAATGTCATATTCAGGAGTTTCCGCTTTTCTTTGGTTGGAAAACTTCTTAACCTGATGGGATTTTGAGGGTCTTTGTGGTTTCTGGCCTTTTGGGGACTTCTTATTTTGCATAGGGAAGAAATTTTTACGCAGACGTACTTAAGTCTGTCATTATTTCAAGTACAAAACTACGCTTCTATTCTGACTAATCCTCGTTTTCTTTTCCTATTTGGTTTTCGTCTTGGGAAAAGTCCTTCGGTGTAGGCAAATCTTTCAAATCATTGATGCCGAAATATTCCATGAAATTTTGGCTGGTACCATATAATATGGGTCTCCCAATTGCATCTGCTTTGCCTTTTATTTCAACCAATTCTTTTTCCAAAAGCTTTTGAACTGTGTAGTCGCAGTTCACACCTCTGATTTGTTCCATCTCGCCTTTAGTAATAGGTTGCTTGTAGGCAATAATGGAAAGAGTCTCTAGCGCGGAAGTAGATAGTCTCTTCTTTGATTGTTGTTTCAGCATGATGCCGATACTGGCTTGATAAGCAGGCTTAGTCATAAACTGATATCCGCCCCCTATATTTTCTACTTGAAAAGAGTATTCGTCAGCTTCATATTTTTTAAGAATCTTCTGAACTGCATCTTCAATATCTTCTTTAGGAATATCTGCTTCAAACATTTCAGATAAGCATTTTTGAATTTCTTGTAACTTCAAAGGAGAAGTTGCACAGAAAATCAATGCCTCAATATGGTTGAGCAGAAAATCCATTAATTATCCTGAGCTAACTTTGCCTCTATAGATTGTGTAGTATGTGGAACAGCTCTTAACCTTTCTTTAGAAATTAATTTACCTGTTACTGAACAAATCCCATAAGTACCATTTTTTATTCTTACTAAGGCATTTTCTAAGTTAGTGATAAATTTCTGCTGACGAGCTGCCAACTGGTTCATACTTTCTTTTTCCATGGTGTCTGCGCCATCTTCCAACACTTTTACATTTCCAGACGTGCCATCGGTTCCAGAATCATCGGAACGGGTAATGGTAGATTTAATGTATCTTAATTCTTCTTTAGCTTTATCTAATTTGCTGGTGATTAATTCTTCAAATTCATTAAGCTCATCTGCACTATATCGGGTTTTCTCATTATCACTCATAACATGTATAGATTAGTTTTAATTGCGGCAAAAATAAATGCTTTCCGTGAAAACAAAAACTATTTAATGAATAAATCAGCTATTATTTCGGTGTGAAGCGAATAATTATCGATGTATTATTTTAGTAATGTTAGAATTATCCAAATATTATTTTTTGGGGCGATTCGCAAAGGCAACTCCCAATATAATAAGTACAATTCCAATGTAATGACCAAATACCAAAATTTCTCCATCTAATAGTCCCCAGATTATGGCAACGACAGGAATCAAGTAAGTTACGAAACTGGTGAAGACAGGCGAAGTCAGTTTAACTAGTCGGTTAAATAAAATCAGTGCAAAGGCGGTTCCTATTACTCCTAGAATAGTAATGTAAAGCAATGCTCTCCATGCACCGTCTTCATATTGCATTTTCGACACAAAATCACTGGATCCAAACAAATACCCGCCTGCTAAAGGAGCGATTAGCACCAAAGAGATACTTGTGATCATCCGTGGTGTCAACACACTAAATTGAGTCTTAATTATATTTAAATTAAAACCATAACATAGCGTGGCTAAAATCACGAATATGGCATAAAAGTTGAAATTGCCCAGTTCACCACCTGAACCAGCAACTATCAAAACTATGGTTCCGCCAAAGCCCATTGCAATACCCAAGCTATCGCGTAATTTTAAACTGCCTTTAAAGAAAATCACCCCAACTAAAAGCGCAAAAATTGGAGTTAAGGCATTCAGAACTCCTGTAATTCCACTTTCTAATTGTGTTTGAGCATAGGCAAAAAGAAATGCTGGGCCAAAACTTCCCACCATACCGGAAATAAACAACCATTTCCATTGTCTTTTATTTAAGGATTTAAGTTTCGGTAGGGACAAAGGCAATAGCACTAAGGCGGCAGAAAATATTCGAATTGCTCCCACTTCCCCTGCAGAAAACACCAAAAGACCTTTTTTGATTAGAATAAAAGAACTTCCCCAAATGAGCGCTAGTAGAATTAATAATCCATAAACTAGTACAGGGCTAGCAGACTCTTTTTCGCTCATATTCTTTCCATCATTTGATCGGCAAAAACATTATTTACTTCATCCAGGGTTTCTAAAACTGATTCGTAATTCTCACCTTCCACTAATCGCGTTCTATACGGTTTAAAATGTGGAATTCCTTTAAAGTAGTTGGTATAATGTCTTCGCATTTCATAAATCCCAACTTTTTCACCTTTCCATTCTACTGAGAATTTAAGATGCTTTTTGGCTGTTTCTACACGATCTTCCAAATTGGGAACAGGTAAAATTTCTCCTGTCTTTAGGAAGTGTTTGATTTCGTTGAAAATCCATGGGTAGCCTATGGCAGCACGTCCAATCATAATACCATCCACTCCATATCTGTTTTTGTATTCCAAGGCTTTTTGTGGTGAATCTATATCACCGTTACCAAAAATTGGTATGTTGATTCTTGGGTTGTTTTTGACATTGGAGATTAGTGTCCAGTCTGCTTCCCCTTTGTACATTTGCTGGCGAGTCCTTCCATGGATGGATAATGCTTTTATTCCTACATCTTGCAATCTTTCGGCTACTTCTTCGATGTTTTTGGAGGACTCATCCCAGCCTAGTCGGGTTTTAACAGTAACTGGCAAATCCGTAGCTTTAACCACTGATTCAGTCAGTCGCACCATCAAGTCTACATCTTTCAAAACGCCAGCTCCCGCGCCTTTAGTCACCACTTTTTTAACTGGGCAACCAAAATTAATATCGACTAAATCAGGTTGAGTTGCATTTACTATGCTGGTAGCCATAGACATAGCTTCTTCATCTCCACCGAATATTTGAATACCTATAGGTTTTTCGTAATCGAAAATATCGAGTTTTTGTCTGCTTTTAATGGCATCCCGTATCAATCCTTCAGATGAAATAAATTCTGTGTACATCAGATCAGCGCCATTGTCCTTGCATACTGCTCTGAATGGCGGATCGCTTACATCTTCCATCGGTGCCAAAAGCAATGGAAATTCGCTTAATGATATGTTTCCTATCTTTACCAATTTGATAATCTTAATTTTGGTGTAAATTTACGCACTATATGAATTCTTTAAAGCATAACAACCCACAAATTCTCCATAAAAATCCCTGGACCTCCATTTTTTACCTTGTACTGCTGTTTTTGGCTTGGAATCTTTTCAGTCAATTAATTGGGACAGGTATTGCTGTGGTGGTGGCGGGAGTAGATTTTATGGAAAGCCAAAAGCTTTTGGAGCCGCCATTCAGTGCTAACAGTAAATTATTTATGTATGTAGCTCAGGGGATAAGTCATTTTCTTGGATTCACTTTGTTTGCACTCTTTTTTATTAAAGTGATGGACAAAATGAGCTTGAAAACTTATTTCAATAACAGGAATGTTGGTTTACAGCCATCAATTTTGATTGTATTGACCACCTTTTCTTTTATGATTTTCAATTCCATAGTTATAGAGTGGAATATGAACATTGAATTCCCGGAATTTATGAAAGGCTTTGGAGAATGGGCCAGAAACATGGAAGATCGCCTGATGCAACTCACAGAATTGCTTAGTTCTTATGGAAGTTTTGGGGAAATGTTAATTGCTTTGGTCATCATAGGAATATTACCTGCAGTTGGTGAGGAACTAGTTTTTAGAGGTCTTTTGCAAAATAAAATACAAGCAGCTACCAAAAATGCGCATTTAGCCATTTGGATTAGTGCTATCATTTTTGGAGCCTTTCATATGCAGTTCTTTGGAGTGGTGCCAAGAATTTTATTAGGAGCCCTGTTCGGTTACATTTATCTTTATTCAGGGAATATATGGTATCCTATTTTAGCACATTTTGTTAATAATGGTTTGGCAGTGGTGGTGATGTATTTCGGACCAAAGTATGTTGAAGATTTTGACCCGATGGAAGTAGACACAGCAGTTCCATTGTATGTTTCAATTATCGGCTTATTCGCTTGTCTCGTTTTTTTCTTTTATTTTAAGAAATTTATGAAGGGAACAGCGCAGGAATGAAGAATTGGAAGACTGTTTTCAAAACGGATAAGCTTTATCAGGCGCAAATCGTAAAGGATTATTTGCAGGATAAGGAATTGCATGCCATTATTGTAGATAAAAAAGATTCAGCCTATCTGTTTGGCTATTACGAAATCGCAGTTACAGTGGACGAGGTAATGCGGGCGATTAAACTAATTGAAGATGATATCAAATTTGAGTAAATACAATAATTTAACCCAAAGGATTATAGCAGCATTATTGGGGGTAGCAATAATTCTTTCGGCTATAATTTATAGTGAGTGGACCTATTTTATAGTATTCTTTATACTTTGCGCTTTGACCCAATTAGAGTTTTACAAGCTCGTTGGCTTAGACGGGATGCTCCCGTTGAAATTTTGGGGAACTATAACCGGCCTTTCAATTTACAGCATTACATTTTTAGTGTATGCAGAGCATTTGGATCCAAGAATATACTTCGCCATTGCACCGATTGCATCTACTGTTTACTTTGTAAAGCTTTACAAAAAGAATGACAAAAAGCCATTTACTAACATAGCCTATACTTTTTTAGGTATTATTTACGTGGCAGCACCATTTGCATTACTGCATATTGCAGTTTTTTACAACGGTACCTACAGCTTTCAAATCATCATTGGGGCACTTTTTATTCAGTGGGCTAGTGATACAGGAGCATATTTTGCTGGTGTAAAGTTTGGAAAGCGAAAACTATTTGAAAGAATTTCCCCTAAGAAAACATGGGAGGGAGCTTTAGGTGGGACGATACTCGCATTTGTTTTTGCGATCATCATGGCGGCCAATTTTGATGAAATTGCAGATTGGCAGTGGTTATGCATTGCAGGCATTATAGTTATAGCAGGAACTTATGGTGATTTAGTAGAGTCTCTTTTTAAAAGAAGTATTGAAGTAAAGGATTCAGGCTCCATAATTCCAGGCCATGGCGGTTTTTTGGATAGATTTGATGGACTTTTGCTATCCGCGCCATTTATTTCTGCTTTTTTGATGCTTTTTGAATGATTTTTACAACATTAGCATCATAAAAAGTAAAAATCAGTCAACAAATAACTAATTTTACCGGAAAGTTTTTAAAAAAAACAAATACTACTATGGGTTATATCGAACCGGCTCCAATTAAAGACTTAGAAAATCCTTTCGAGTCCATGATGTCGCGATTTCATATCGCTGCTCAACATTTAGGTTTAGACGATGAAATTTACAATGTATTGAAATCACCTGCTCGACAGGTAATTGTCAATCTCCCCATCACCATGGATGATGGATCTATTCAAGTTTTTGAGGGTTATCGCGTTATTCACTCCACTATTTTAGGCCCATCAAAAGGTGGTGTTCGCTATGATATGGGCGTTAATATTGATGAGGTAAAGGCTTTGGCTGCGTGGATGACCTGGAAATGTGCGGTAGTGGATATTCCTTATGGAGGTGCAAAGGGAGGGATTAAATGTAATCCTAGGGCGATGTCTGCTGGAGAAATTGAAAGATTAACACGTTCTTACACTGAGTCTATGGTAGATGTGTTCGGAGAGGATAGAGATATTCCAGCTCCGGATATGGGTACAGGTCCGCGAGAAATGGCATGGATGATGGATGCATATTCTAGATCAAAGGGTATGACTGTCAACGCTGTTGTAACTGGGAAGCCGTTGGTTTTAGGAGGTTCTTTGGGTAGGACTGAAGCTACGGGTCGTGGCGTAATGGTTTCAGCCTTAGCAGCTATGGAGAAACTGAAAATTAATCCATATAAAGCAACTATGGCAGTCCAAGGATTTGGAAATGTAGGTTCCTTTGCCGCTTTATTGTTGGAAGAACGAGGAGCAACAATTACTGCTATTTCTGATATTTCAGGGGCTTACTATAACGAAAAAGGTATTGATATCAAGAAAGCTATTGATTACAGAAATAGTAATAATGGAACCTTAGAGGGATTTGATGGAGCAGAGAAAATCGATGGAAAAGAAATATTGACTTTAAATGTGGATGTTTTAATTCCGGCTGCTATGGAAGATGTAATTACCCATGAAAATGCCAGTAGAATTCAAGCTAAATTGATAGTGGAAGGTGCTAATGGTCCGACCTCAGCAAGAGCCGATAATATCATTAACGAAAAAGGAATTATGGTAGCCCCAGATATTTTGGCAAATGCTGGTGGTGTTACAGTATCATATTTTGAGTGGGTACAAAACAGATTAGGATATAAATGGACTCGCGAGCGTGTGAACAGACGTTCTGATAGGATTATGAAAGACGCTTTTGAAGCCGTTTACAAGACCTCTCAAGATTATAATGTTCCAATGAGAATTGCGGCTTACATTGTAGCTATCGATAAAGTAGCACAAACTTATAAATATCGTGGGGGATATTAATTTATAATTCTAACCCATCTAATGATATTCAAAAGCGCAGTTTCCTGCGCTTTTTTTATGAATTGTAAATTTTCTATTTGCTTCGTTCTTTGCGTCATCACTTTGAAGAAAGGGATCTCTGTAAATTGAAGCTTTGTAACAATCATCTTTTTTCCTTGCGAGCAGTAAATTTGCTTTTTGCAAAAAAAGCCAATGGTTCCCTTCCTTCGGAGTATTGACGTCCTCATCTAATTTGGCAGTTAAAAATCATAGAATAATGGTTTCTGCATGAATTTTCCACATATTTATCAATTACCAATGAAATGAATTCATTAGTAATTATATTTGATTGTTTTTTAGCCGAAAGTAAGGCTTTTCAAAAAGGAGTAGGAGAGATTTTATTTTTCTCATTGATATTGTTTGTTGCTATATATTTGGGTTTTTATTAGCTGCTCCAAAGTGGATAATTGATTCTTTCTTAGTAGCACTACTCGTACTTTATCTGGTGATTTTACAATTTTTCTTAGTCCTAAATATATGGTAAAGGAAATGCTTTGGACCAGCCAATGGTGAAGTATTAGTTGTTGATAACACCGATGAGTAAGAATATTTTAATAGGAAAAAGTAGTTGTCCATTTTTATGTCACCAGTGAATGTTCGTGTGAATCCTAGCCATGTTTCTGGGGTAGTATAATTCTGCATATACCATCTAGGAAAACTTGGCGGCATGGCTAGAATAGAAAACGAAAGAAGCACCATAATTGTGGAAAACGAAAATGCTGTGGAAGTACTTTTTTGACAGAATGCTGGTCTAATGACCTGAAGAATAAAGTGTTTTTTAATAAAGTTGATCTGATCGAACTTGGAGGAGAATTTTCTTTCATCAGATTTAGTTCTCTTGTTGAGATATACTAACTATTAGCGTGTGGGAAAAGTGAATATTGGAAATAAAACTAAAGGCGGTACTACTGTTATTAAAGAGTTGAAATTATAATTTATTTTTTTTGAAGAAACAAAGACTGATAGGCAGAATTGATAAACTAGATTTACCCGAATTGAGCTTAGATAAAGTCCAGGCAAAAATTGATACGGGTGCTTACACCTCGGCTATCCATTGTTCAAAAATTCATATTGAAAAAGCTAAAGATGGGACTGAATTTTTGGTCTATACTATTAGTGGTAAGAGGCTCGGGCAAGGTATGAAAGCCAAAAAGTTTAAAACTTCTGAATTTAAATTAAAAAAAATCAAAAGCTCCAATGGACAAGTCCAGGAGCGTTATGTAATCAAGACCAAAATCAAGATTTTCAATAAAGTTTACAATACGGAATTTTCCCTATCTGATCGAAGTCACATGAAAAACCCGATTTTATTGGGTAGAAAATTATTGAGTGGTAGATTTGTAGTAGATGTAGCGGAAGAATACCTTTCTTATCAGTATCATCAAAAACAATCGGAACTAAGGACAAAATGAATATTAGAATCGGTACCCGGGGAAGTAAATTGGCTTTATGGCAGGCAGAATATGTTAAAGATAGGATTGAAAAAGCCGGACATACAGCTACCATAGAAATAATCCAAACGAAAGGAGACAAGATATTAGATGTAGCCATATCTAAAATAGGAAGCAAAGGCGTTTTTACGGAGGAAATTGAGGTGCAATTGGCAGAAGGAAACATCGATATTGCGGTGCACAGTGCTAAGGATATGCAATCTGAATTGCCAGAGGGATTTGAATTGATTGCCTTTACTGAAAGGGAAAAAGTGAATGATGTTTTGGTTTCTCATAAAGATTCCATTGATATCAGTGATAAAGAAAGCCCTATCATTATTGGAACTTCCTCTACTAGAAGGATTGCCACTTTAAAGCATTTTTATCCGCATGTTAAGACTGTGGATATTCGAGGAAATCTACAAACCCGAATCAGAAAAATGGAGGAAGGCTTATGTGACGCCATTTTACTGGCCTATGCGGGTGTTCATAGAATGGAATATGATGAAAAAATTAAGCTAGAACTTCCTACAAAGGAATTTGTACCAGCAGTAGGTCAAGGTTCAGTAGCTATCGAAGTACATAATAGCATCACATCAGAGAAAATAGATATGTTGCGATTTGCACTCAATCATAGAAATACGGAAGTTTGCTTAAAAGCAGAGAGGGCCTATTTGCGTTATTTGCAAGGTGGGTGTAGTATTCCTGTTTTTGGATTAGCTAAACTCAATACCAATTCTATTGAAATGGAGGCAGGAATAATTAGTTTGGACGGTCAGGAAAGAATTTCTATGAAGTTAACGGATGAAACTTCTAGAGCAGAGGAATTAGGAACTCTATTAGCACGACAGGTATTAAAGAAAGGCGGAGATAGAATATTAAAACAAATTAGGGAACAACTTTCAGAATAATAGTAAATATGAAAAATAAGAACAGTTTAATTTTAGCATTTTCAATTTTAATGTTTTTGGCTTCTTGTCAAACTTCAAAAGACTCAGTGGTAGTTTTCCATACACAATATGGTGATATGAAAGCCATTTTGTATGATGAGACCCCAAAGCATAAAGCTAATTTTATAGAGTTGGTAGAATCTGGAAAGTATGATAGTACCATTTTTCATAGAGTCATCGAAAACTTTATGGTTCAGGGTGGTGATGTCAATCAAAAAGAAGGGCTAGAGGAGGAAGATAAAATCAAATATACTATTGATGCCGAGATTGTTCCTGACTTTTGGCATGTAAAGGGCGCTTTGGCGGCTGCACGTCAAGGCGACCAAGTGAATCCTGAAAAAAAATCTAGCGGCTCACAATTTTACATTGTTCATGGACAAACTTTTGAAGAAAGTGACTTAACGCAAATGGCAGATGGTAGGGTGTTTCAGGAAATGCAATTAAAGCTGCGTGAGTGCTTAGCCATGAAAAAATATGCTCATATTAGAAATGAAGTAATGGAAATGCAGAAAGCTCAAGATATGGAAGGTCTACAAAATTTCATGGAGACTACTGCGGATTCTTTGGTAGAAAAGGAATTTGGTGAGATTGAAGCTTACACATTTTCTGATGCCCAAATTGAGGACTACAAAACCATAGGGGGTGCTCCACATTTGGATGGAGAATATAGTGTATTTGGTAGGGTAGTAGAGGGCTTAGCTGTAATAGACTCCATTGCTGCAGTAAGAACGGGGGGAGCCGATAAACCAGTGAAAGATATTTTTATGACCGCGGAAATAGAAAAGTTGTCAAAGAAGAAGATAACTGAGCAATATGGCTACGAATATCCTGAAGAAGAAAAATGAAAATTTTAATAACAGGTTCTAATGGATTATTAGGGCAGAAACTGGTTCAACTAATTACGCAAGAAAGTAATCATCAGCTTATTGCCACAGCAAAGGGAAAGAATAGACTTCCCTTTGAAGAAGGTTACATCTTCGAAAATCTTGATATCACAAATAAAACTCAAGTTGACAGCATAGTTGAAAAGTATCAACCTGAGGTTATCATCAACACTGCTGCTCTGACTAATGTTGACCAATGCGAAACCGAAAAAGAAGACTGTTGGAAATTAAATGTGACTGCAGTAGAATACCTTATTGAAACTGCTGCCAGGCATAATGCTTTTTTGTTACAACTTTCAACTGATTTTATTTTTGATGGGGCAGATGGCCCTTATCTCGAAGAGGCAACGGCTAATCCTATAAGCTACTACGGAGAAAGTAAGTTAGCGGCCGAGAAGCTGATAGTCGAAAGTAATATCAACTGGGCTATAGCTAGAACTGTATTGGTTTATGGAATTGCCCATGATATGAGTAGATCTAATATTATCCTATGGGTTAAAAAATCTTTGGAAGAGGGAAAAGAAATCCAAGTGGTGGATGATCAATGGAGAACTCCAACTTTGGCAGAAGATTTGGCAAAAGGTTGTTTGCTGATTGCAGAGAAAAAAGCAAAAGGGATATTTAATATTTCTGGAGATGATTTATTAACCCCTTATGAAATGGCAGTGAAAACAGCTGAATTTTTTAAATTGTCTCAGTCAAGTATGACCAAAACAGATAGCACCAAATTCAAGCAAACAGCTAAAAGACCTCCAAAAACAGGCTTTATTTTAGATAAAGCGAAAAAAGAGTTAGGCTACAGGCCGCATACTTTTGAAGAAGGAATAAAGATATTGGCAGAGCAGCTAAAATAAAAGCCCTAGCTATCACCAAATTATTTTTTGATCGCGCATAAAAACATGGAGAAAATTGGTACACACATATGGTATACCAGCTATGGTTCCAACATTTCTGAAGACAGATTCATGTGCTACATTCGAGGAGGTAAACCGGAAGGTGCTACAAGAACTTATGTCGGATGTAATGATAAAAATGCACCGATTGATCAAAAGCCAATTAATGTCCCTCACGAATTGTATTTTGCAAAAGAAGCACAGGTCTGGAATGGAGGAGGAGTCTGCTTCATTAATCCGGAACGAGAGGAGCAGGCAAATACACTCGGCAATATGTATTTAATCACTCAAGAGCAATTCTTAGAAGTCGTGCAGCAAGAAAATAATATTGCAGATCCAATCAAAATTGATTTTAATAAGACCTACAAAAACGAATCATCAATTGCACGAGAAAATAGCTGGTACGGCAACATACTGTATCTCGGCCAAGAAAATAACGCCCCTATTTTTACTTTTACAAATCAGCATTACCTAAAAAATGAGATCAATTTCCCTAATGAGCAGTACCTGAAAACCATCATGAAAGGATTGATTAAATCCCATAAACTGAAGTACTCAGAATTAGAGGCATATTTTCTCAATAAAACACCCACAAATCCCTCGATCATCAATAACGCAATCCGAAGTTTGCAAAAATAAAGTTAAATTACTGAACTATTTATGTTACTAATTCGTATAATAATACTATATTAGTAACATTAATTAAAATTAGTAACACTCTAAATGACTAAAAGTCAAAAAGCGATATTAGAAAGTGCCAAAGCTTTATTTTGGAAGTATGGTTTAAAGAAAGTAACCGTGGAGGAAATTTGCGAGCAGGCAGACGTAAGCAAAATGACCTTTTACAGGCGCTTTGTAAACAAAGAACATGCAGCGGAAGAGATTTTAGAAAGCATTTTAGAGGATAATTTACGGAGATATTCAGCCGTAATGAGCCAGAAGAAATCATTCCCAGAGAAGATCAGCGAGATTTTAAAGCTTAAACATCAAGAATCTAAAAATATAAGTAGGGAATTCATCGATGAAATCTTGACTGAAGATGGCTCGGCTTTAAGTGAGCTCATTCAGAAGCATACCTTAAAATCTTATAAAGTAATGATAGCTGATTTTGAAAAAGCTAAAAATGAAGGATGGGTCAGAAAAGATTTAAAAGCTGAATTTATTATGGATATGTTGGGCGTGATTCGAACTAAAATGCAAGATGAACATTTCCTGAAAATGTTTAAGAGCATCGATGAAGCTATAATGGAATTAAGCAATTTCTTTTTCTATGGGATTTTTGTCAAAAGATGACACATGAGGTGCACACTTATCATATTGCTAATGTTCGGCCCTTTTCTATTGAAAAGCCAGATTTCCTGGGATGGACAAGTATCTGCTTTTGGTAATATCAGCCCGAGTAATCAGTATTATTTATTCACGGGTGGGCGCTATATTCCCGAAGTCAATTACACTCATTCTTTAGATTCAGGACGAAGCTTTGATATTTTAGCTTCTGCTAATATCAGTGGCTCCATTCTTTCTGATCCTTTTCAAGATAATCAAAATGATGGAAATTTAGCACCATACCGACTCTGGGCTCGCTATGCAGGGCAAAATTATCAAATGAGAGTTGGCTTGCAAAAGCTAGATTTCGGGGTGGCGACTTTGCTCCGACCATTACAATGGTTCAATCAAATTGACCCTCGCGATCCTTTGGCTTTAACAAATGGAGTATATGGGATTATGGGAAATTACTATTTTCAAAATAATGCTAATATATGGCTTTGGGGTCTATATGGGAATAATAAAAGAAGAGGTTTTGATGTGGTTGCTACAAATGATAAAGTCCCTGAATTTGGAGGACGTGTTCAATTTCCACTTCTCACAGGAGAAATCGGCTTCACTTATCATCATAGAAAAGCGGATGCTAGTGAAGTTTTTAATGATAATACCTATGATAATATAGACGAAAATAGATGGGCGATAGATGTTAAATTAGATTGGGTAGTCGGACTTTGGCTAGAATCTACTTATATTCATAAAGCTGAAAATATTGGTGGTTTGACTAATCAAAATCTAATAAATCTCGGAGCTGATTATACATTAGGCTTAGGTAATGGACTCACAGTTATTACTGAGCATCTATTAATTGGGAATAGTGATAGTGGCTTTTCTGATAACTATGCTAATATCACGGCTACCAGTTTAAGTTATCCTTTAGGTTTTTTTGATAGCTTCAGTGGCTTGGTTTACTACAGCTGGGAAACGGAAAGCACTACCTTCTTTCTAAATTATCAGCATCAATTTAAAAGAATTATCGGCTATCTTATGGGATATTATAATCCTTCTGAATTTCAAGGGATTCAGCAAAACGAATTAGTCAATAACTTTTCTGGACCGGGAATTCGTATAATGCTGGTCTTTAATCACTAAATTAACTGCTTATGGAACCTATCATCAAAATTGAGAATGTCACCAAGAAATTTCCAGAAGGAGAAGGAGAATTTGTTGCACTTAAGGACATTAATCTTGAATTTCAGAAAGGGGAGTTTACGGGTGTAGTAGGACCAAGCGGTTCGGGAAAAACCACATTACTGAATATCATTGGTTCTTTAGATCAGCCAAGTAGTGGAAATGCCTGGGTGATGGATAAAAACGTTGCAGAATTAAGTCATAAAGAATCTGCTCAATTGAGAAATCTTCATTTAGGGTTCATTTTTCAGGTATACAATTTGTTACCTGTCTATACGGTTTTTGAGAACGTAGAATTTGCTTTACTCTTGCAAAACAAAACCAAGGAGGAAAGAAGGAAAGCAGTGATGCAAGCATTGGAATGGGTGGGTGTGGAAAATATACCTAATAAAAAGCCCTCAAAACTTTCAGGTGGAGAAGGCCAAAGGGTAGCCATTGCCAGAGCCATGGTAAAGGAACCTAAAATTGTTTTGGCAGATGAACCTACGGCCAATTTGGATGCAACTAATGCGCATGCGATCATTCAGACCATGAAGAAGCTCAATGAGGAGTTGGGGACTACTTTTTTGTTTTCCACGCATGATGAAAAGGTAATGCAGTACTTGAATCGAATCATTCATTTGAAAGGTGGTGAGGTTGAAAAAGATGAAATCATAACCGCTCAAAATTCAAAGTCATGAAATGAGCATAAATCTAGATTCCCTAATTTACCAACAGAGGGATGAATAGATTTATGGGAATTCCATGTGACAATTTAAAAACAAACACTATACACATGAAACTTGCATTTCAATTAGCATATAAAAATTTAGTCGGTGCGGGTTTGCGCAGCTGGTTAAATGTTGGAATTCTGGCTTTCACTTTTATTGTTATTATATTTTTTAATGCTTATCTGGATGGCTGGAATTTACAAGCACAGAGAGAAAGTATAAAATGGGAATATGGCCATGGTCAGTTGCGGCATCAAGATTACGATCCCCTTGACCCCTTTTCCATAAACGAAGCACATGGAAAATTAAATGCTTCCCAAAGTGAAAATTTAACAACTGTTTTGATCCAACAGGCATCACTTTATCCTGAAGGAAGAATGGTTTCTGTTTTGATGAAAGGAATAGATTCAGATCAGAAAATATTGGAATTGCCAACTGAAGCATTCGCCAAGTCCGATGCCAATATTCCAGCTTTGATCGGTAAAAGAATGGCCTCATCAAATAAACTGGAAGTTGGAGATCAACTGCTATTGAGGTGGCGAGATAAAAATGGGACCTTCGATGCCGCAGAAATTACAATTGCTGATATTTTTGAAACCGATGTCACTTCTGTTGACGCGGGTCAGATTTGGGTTCCAATTGAGAGGCTGTGGAACATGACCGGATTAAGGGGAGAGGCTACCTACTTTATAGCGAGTGAAAACTATTCTCATTCGCCCCTGGACAAGTGGTATTTTAAATCACAAGCAGAATTATTAAAGCAGTTACAGGAAATCATTGAAATGAAAAGTGCTAGTAGTTCTATCCTGTATTTTCTGCTCTTAGGAATAGCCTTGCTCGCTATTTTTGATACTCAAGTGCTATCGATTTTTAGAAGGCAAAAAGAAATAGGAACCTATATTGCATTGGGGATGACACGCTGGCAAGTCGTTCAATTATTTACAGTGGAAGGAAGTATGTATAGCATTTTGGCTAGCATAGTAGGTACAATAATTGGTATTCCGATATTTTGGTATTTTTCAACCTTTGGGATAGGGATGCCTGAATATGTTACACAGCAAGATATGGGGGTTACGATCGCGCAGCGCATATACCCAGCCTTCACTATCGGGCTTATCATGGGTACTATCGCACTAGTGGTATTATCCGCAACCATTGTTAGTTTCATTCCATCGAGGAATATAGCAAAAATGGACCCTGTAGATGCACTTAAAGGTAAAGTCCAATGATACAGTTTATTTTAAAAGGAATAGTAAGAGATAAGAACAGAAGCCTTTTACCCATAATCATTGTGGCATTAGGGGTTACTTTAACGGTATTTTTAAGCGGTTATTTAGCAGGCGTTTTTCAAGATGTTATTCAGCAAAATGCTCGATTTGAAACTGGCCATGTCAAAATAATGAGCAAAGCCTATGCTCAAAATAAGGATCAGCTGCCAATAGACCTAGCTCTTTTGGAAACAGACAAACTAAAGGATGAATTACAGGCTGAATATCCTGATATGCAATGGGTTCAAAGAATAAAGTTTGGAGGCCTGCTAGACGTTCCTGATGATGAGGGCAATAGTAGAAGTCAAGGCCCTGCTGCGGTGATGGCTGTTTCTCTTCTTTCAGAAAATACTCAGGAATTAGACCGACTAAATATCAGAAACTCCATTATAAAAGGTAATCTCCCTAAGGAGAATGGTGAGGTGCTGATTTCCAATGATTTTGCAGATAAATTAGAAATAGAGATTGGAGACGAAATCACCTATGTTGGCGCTACTATGTATGGTAGCATGGCATTTCAGAATTACACCATTTCCGGCACCGTGAAATTCGGGAACATTGGTTTTGATAGAGGTGCCGTTATCATGGATATATCAGATGCGCAGCAAATCCTAAATATGGAAAATGGAGCTACTGAAATATTAGGCTTTTTCAATAATGAGCAGTATCAAAGTGAAAGTGCGGAAGACATCGTCAAAAAGTTTAATGCTCAATATGAAAACACCGGGGATGAATTTGCTCCTGAAATGCAAAGCCTTGAAGATCAAAATGGATTAGGTGAAATACTAGCATATAGTAATTATATGTCGCAAATCATTGTAACAGTACTAATATTAGCAATGTCTGTAGTGCTATGGAATACAGGTTTATTAGGGGGACTCAGAAGATATAAGGAATATGGAATACGCCTCGCATTAGGAGAATCTAAAGGTAGTATCTACAGAAAATCGATAATTGAAGCCATTTTGATAGGAGCAATCGGAAGCATCTTTGGAACCCTTTTTGGTCTGCTCGCTACTTATTATATGCAGGAAGTCGGTCTTGACATCAGTGATTTATTAAATCAATCCAGTATGATCATGCCATCCACCATACGGGCTAAAATTATTCCAAGTCAACTATATATTGGCTTTATTCCTGGTCTGGTAGCTATGGTTTTAGGCAATATGCTATCTGGAATGGGAATTTACAAAAGAGAAACCGCTCACTTATTTAAAGAATTGGAAGTATGAAAACCTTGCTAAAAATATCACTGATTGGATTATTAATTTTGATTAGCTTCTTTGCCCAAGCTCAGATTACGGCAGATCAAGTATTGGATAAGGTTAAAGACAATATGAACGCTAACTCCACTATTACGGAATCTAAAATGGTCATTAGAGGAAAGCGGAATACCAGAGAAATTGTATCAAAAGGATATGCGGAAGGAAATGAGAAATCATTTACTGAGTACCTCTCTCCTGAAAGAGAAAAAGGCACAAAAATGCTAAAATTGGAGGATAAATTATGGATTTATAATCCCTCCACTGACAGGACTATTCAGTTATCAGGACACATGTTAAGGCAATCTGTGATGGGTTCCGATTTATCGTATGAAGATATGATGGAAGACAGAGAATTGAAGGAAATATATGAGGCGACAATTGTTGGCGAAGAAAAAATTGGTGATCGTAATTGTTATGTACTTGAACTAAATGCGATTGTAGAAGATGTTAGCTATCAAATAAGAAAAACCTGGGTAGATACTGAACGATTTGTTCCGCTCAAGGAAGACCTCTTTGCCAAAAGTGGGCAATTATTAAAAAGAGTTAAGCTGGAGGATGTAAAAGAAATCGATGGGCGTTGGTACCCAACAAAAATCAATTATAAAGACATGTTGATGAGTGGAGAAGGTACTGATTTTATCGTATTAGATATTCAATTTAATCCTGAAATTCCAGATTACATTTTTAATAAGGCTTCTTTGAAGAGGTGATTATAAATTAGCTTGATTTTTCAGAATGCCTTAGGTAATGTATTATTTTATCAATTGATTTCGGCTTTCCTCTTGCCTACACTATATATTCAGAGATGGAAGTATTAAATTACTAAACTTAGGTAAAAGGTTTATTTTACTTGCTGAGTTCATTAATAGCTAATTCCTCAATTTCGCCAGAAGCGAAAAAGCGGGTTGGAGAGTAAAAAGGCGGGCCTGCTTTTGCAGACAAGCCAGCGTTGGCAGTTGCGAGAAGAAGCATCATTTTACTTAGATTTTTTGCATACTTTTTTATCATTGGAAAAAGTATGAATGCTAAAGGAATACATATAATCTTGATTTTACTCTTTGAGGCATCAGAAACCAAAGAAAAAGTACTACTAGCCAATCAAACGCTCATTTAAACTTGACAGCGGAAAATGGAAGGTGATGATAAGATAGCCTAATTTCAACTAAATAAGGCTATCCTCATACTAACAACTAATCTTATCCACTCTTCTTCCATGTCTTCCACCTTCAAATTCAGTAGTTAAGAAAGTTTTAACGATTGATTGCGTTTTATCATAATCAATAAAACGAGCTGGGATACAAATGATATTGGCATTATTATGCTGACGAGTAAGTGCAGCTAGTTCATCTTCCCACGCAATACCTGCTCTGATTCCTTGATGCTTGTTGGCAGTCATAGCAACTCCGTTGGCACTTCCGCAAATTAAAATTCCTAATTCATACTCTCCTTTTTCAACAGCTTCTGACAAGGGATGCACATGATCTGGATAATCAACAGAGGCATCAGTATCCGGACCGAAATCTTTTACTTCATGTCCTTCTTTCTTAAGGAATTCAACTAATTTTTTTTTGTATTCAAATCCGGCATGATCGCCACCTATCGCTAATTTCATCTTGTTTTTAGTAAGTTTTAATTATTTATGCAAGACCTGACAGGTCTCATCTTTAATCACTATTTAATTTTTCTCCCAAATCCTGTCTGCCTTGCTTTCCTCAAAATGCTCAGTCAGGATTTTTTGTTCCACTTCATCCAATGCTTTATCTCTTCTCTGCATCACTTTATCCGCTACATCAAAAGCCTTTTTCAATTGGAAAGTGCTGAATCCTGCTGCTCCTCCCCAGGAAAAGGAAGGAATGAAATTTCTAGGAAAACCGCTTCCGAAAACATTAGCACTAACACCCACTACAGTTCCTGTATTGAACATGGTATTGATTCCGCATTTGGAATGGTCGCCCATCATCAATCCACAGAATTGTAAGCCTGTATCTTTAAATCCTCCTTTAGCATAATCCCATAGTTTTACGTTAGCGTAATTATTTTTCAGATTGGAGGTGTTAGTGTCTGCTCCTAAATTACACCACTCACCTACTACGGAGTTCCCAATAAAGCCATCATGCCCTTTGCTGGAATAGCCAAAGAAAACCGAATTGCTGACTTCTCCGCCAACTTTACAATAAGGACCTATTGTAGAATCTCCTTTTATTTTGGCGCCCATATTCACATGAGAATTATCCAGCATAGCAAACGGGCCTTTGATGATTGCGCCCTCGTGGATTTGAGCATTTTTGCCGATGTAAATCGGACCGTTTTCAGCGTTTAAAATAGCGGCTTTAATAGAGGCACCTTCTTCAATGAAAATATTTTTTTCTCCATAAATGGAAGTGTGTGGATCATTCACATGCTGTGAATTTCTTCCTGCAGTGATTAACTCAAAATCGCTTCTGATTTCAGCTGCATTTTTTTGAAAAATGTGCCAGCTCTGCGTGATCATGGTGATGTCACCATCATATTCAGCAGCTTCTTCCAATTTCTGCTTTGGGTCAAAAAAACCTATTTCTTCTTCTGTGGCTGCAGCAGATATTAAGATACCCTCCTTTTTTAAGCTTGCGCCAAGCTGAATTGCTTTTACTAGCTCAGGATTAGGGCAAACTGAACTATTGATTAAGATATTCTGTGATTCAGTATTTGCCGGATATTTCTCACTTAAAGAAGGAGTAGAAATATGAGACAAGGAAGCGTCTAAATGTTTTTCCCACTTTTCACGAATAGTTAAGATTCCCACTCGAATCTCCGAAATCGGACGAGTGAATGTGAATGGTTTAAGTTGATTTCTAAAATCGGCTTGTTCTATGAGCAAATAGTTCATTTTGCAAAATTACAAGCTTCCATGAAATATCAGTCAATTAATATAGGAAATTCAATTCGGTAATTTTTTTAAACATAAAAAAAGCCCTTGAATTTTTAATTCTAAGGGCTCATGAATATTAATGGATCTTATTGTTTACTCATTTACAAATTGCTGCAATAATGCCCTTACTTCCTCATTATTCTCCACTGCATATTTAGCATAGGAAAAACCACTGCCCACTTTTACGGTAAGAGCGCTATCAGGCAAGGCCTCAAAAGTATCTTCATCTGTTCTGTCATCTCCAAAAGCCATTACAAAATCAGTTTTCTCGCCTTTCAGTCTTTCAATTGCTGCTTTTCCTTTGTTGATTACTGAAGGTTTTACTTCCACTACGTGATCACCTTCAATCACATCTAAACCCTTATTAGTCATGAAATGCTTCAAATGACTTGATAATTCGCTAGACCTCAAATCTCCTAATCCTTTTTCCACTTTTCTGTAATGCCATACCAAGGTATGTTCCTTTTCTTCTAAGAATGAGCCCGGGGTTCTTTGGATATAGAACTCTAAAATGTCCCTAGCTTCATTTTTCCATTTATCATCTTGCAAATCGCCATTAACTTCCCATTTGGCACCAGCTCTTTTGGTTTTAATACCATGCTCTGCTATCAAATCTATATTGAATTCATCAAGCCATTCTTCCAATGTAGCGGCTTTCCTTCCACTTATAACCACTAATTTTGCTTTTACTGCTAGCTGATGTAGTATTTGCGATAATTCTGGATCAGGATTACAATCATCAGGGTTTTCATTAAATGGCATTAAAGTTCCGTCATAGTCTAGGAAAATAACAGGGTTCTTTGCCTTTTTGAAATCTTTGGTGATGGATTTTTTAAGGTCTTCATCTAGTCTTTTCGTTGCCATGGATTGCTGTCGGTCTTTTAGGTCTTTTAGGTTATTCATAAACAGATCCACCCATTGGAAGATAGTATATTTCTTAACTGTCTTTTGCATGATTTTCATCCTGCGCTTTTGTTCTGCCAACGGCATTTCCAGGGCTCTTTTTATAGCTTCCACCATCTCATTCTCATCATTTGGATTAACCAAGATAGCATCAGAAAGCTCTTTGGAAGCGCCAGCCATTTCGCTGAGAATTAAGACTCCATCCTCATTTTCGCGACTGGCTATAAATTCCTTACAGACTAAATTCATTCCATCACGCTTAGGCGTAATCATAGCGATTTTACACATTCTGTAAAAAGCTGATAAATCATCCAATGGAAAGCTTCTATAGTAGAAGTGAACCGGTACATAATTAATAGTCCCATATTTACCATTGACATGCCCAACCAAAAATTCTACCTTCTCCTTTAATGCTTTGTAACTAGCCACCTGATCACGTGAGGGCACAACTATAAGGAATAATGATACTCTACCTTGATATTCTGGATATCGCTCCAAAAACCTATCAAAAGCTTGCAGTCTGCCAGGAATTCCTTTGGAATAGTCCAATCTATCCATTGACAAAATAAGCTCTTGCTTGCCAAGCGAATCCCGGTATGAAATTTCCTTTGCTTTGGCCAGCTGGCTAGTGGCGGATTCTAAATATTTGTCATAATCGATTCCCATAGGAAGAGAATCTGCTTCAACCAATCTGTTTTTGACCAATATCTGATTTCTTTCATAGCTATAACCCGCCAATCTGTGGCAACTACTCAGGAAATGGCGCATATCATCGTAAGTATGAAAACCAATATAATCTGCACCTAGCACACCATTTAATAGTTTTTTCCTCCAGGGAATCATTCTGAAAACCTCGTAAGAAGGAAAGGGAATATGTTGGAAAAAGCCAATAGTGACATTCGGAAATTGCTTTCTCAACATATTGGGGACTAACATCAATTGGTAATCGTGTACCCAAATAATATCGTCTGGTTCCAGCCATTTTGAAATGGCATCGGCAAATTTTCTATTAGCATTATAATAGGCTTCCCATTCTTGATCCTTAAAACGCATGTGATGAATAAAGTAGTGGAATGCAGGCCATAAAGTCTGGTTGCTAAAGCCTAAATAAAACTCTTCTACGTCATTGTCAGTAAGAAAGACGGGGCGCATATTTCTATCAATAAGTTCCTTTTCAACCTCCTCTTCCTCTTCATGAGTTAAAGAAATCCCCGGCCAACCGATCCAAATATTATTGCCTTCTTTGTAAATTGAACCTAAGCCGGTGGCCAAGCCTCCTTCACTGGTTTTATATACTTTTTTCCCATCTTCCATCTCAATTCTGATGGGCAGTCTATTCGATACTATGATAGTTTTTGCCATTGTGTAAGAGTTTAACATTCAATTTAATTGATATGCCTTTTAATTCATAAGAGAAGAGGAATAGATTTACAGTAAAATTTGGATTTAAGTCAAATTTGTAGATACTTCAAAAAATCATTTCATCAAGAATTTGATCATTTTCATGCTATTTTGGTCGAAAGGAGGATACTTTTTCCTTAAATCGAACCAAGTTCCTGATTTTAGTATTGATTTTTCGTGTGAAAAAGCCATAAATCCTGATTTTCCGTGGTAATTGCCACTTCCACTATTTCCTACTCCTCCAAAGGGCAATTCTGGATTTGCCAAATGCACGATCGTGTTATTAATTGCTCCGCCCCCAAATCGAACTCTATCTAAGAAGAATTTTTCCGTTTTAGTATTAGAGGTAAAAAGATAGAATGCTAAAGGGTCAGGATTTTTTTGGATAATCTCTACAGCTTCTTCATTTTTAGAGTAAGTGAAAATAGGCAAGATTGGCCCAAATATTTCTTCTTGAAACAATCGATCATTTTCAGTAATCCCTTCAACTAAAGTGGGTTCAATTTTTCTTTTCTCATCATCAAAAGCACCTCCAAAAATCACTTTGCCTTCCTTCAAATAGGATTTTAGGGTGTCATAACGTTTTTGATTAACGATTTGAGTTAGATCTTTGCTTTCCGTTGGTGAGATTCCATAAAATTCCATAATAGTAGCCCTAAGCTCATCTAAAAAATCTTCTTTTATTTTTTTATGAACTAATAGGTAATCGGGTGCTACGCATGTCTGTCCTGAATTAATCAGCTTTCCAAAAGTAATCCTTCTTGCAGCGACTGTTAAATTTGTATGCTCATCTATTACTGCTGGTGATTTCCCTCCTAACTCAAGTGTTACTGGTACTAATTGTGGAGCGGCCAGTTGGGCTATAATTTTCCCCACAGGCACACTACCAGTAAAGAAAACGTGATCGAAGCGGTTATTTTCCATTAACTCAGGCACTACAACTCTTCCTTCTCCCATGATTACAGCTAAAAACTGCTCATCAAAATTTTGGCTAATTAAATCATGCACCAAATTGGAAATATGAGGAGTTTCTTCTGGGGGTTTTATCATACAGGTGTTTCCCGCTGAAATGGAGGCAATTACAGGAGCCAAAAGCAATTGAAATGGATAATTCCACGGCCCTATAATTAAGGTTACGCCTTTAGGCTCATAAATAATTTTACTTTTGGAAGGAAAATGAACCAATGATGTACTCACTTTTTTAGGCTTCATCCATTTTTTAAGGTTTTTGAGTGAGAAATTTATCTCATCATATAAAAACCCGATTTCCGTCACATAACTTTCAAATGGAGGCTTACCGAAATCATTGGCCAATGCATCCATTATAGCTTGCTCATTTGCCTTTATTAAGGATTTTAGCTTGAGCAATTGCGTTTTTCTAAACTGATAATCTTTTGTTTTTTGTCTATTGAAAAAATCTTTCTGAGCATTAAATACTGCCTTTTGTTTATCGATAGGGGTATTTTTTATTTCTATTGTATTAATCATGTCAATTTAAAATCTTAAATAATGAAAGTGCCGTTAATTCCTTTGTACGAATAAAATAGCGATTTGTACGTGATTTTTTTTAAAAACCAATATACAATAAAGTCCTATAATGAACTTTAGTTTTTAGCAAAAGCATTGATCATCCGAATTATTAAACTCAAACTAGCGCATGGGTTCTAGTCAGCAACTTCAAATAGATTTGTAATAGAGCCATTCAAACTTTTTTTTGATTATGAAAGCTTGATTCACTTAAGCCATTAACTTTGTGATATGAGTATTTTGAAAATATCAGGTTTTTTTATCATCGTTTCGATTTTCTTTATGTCGTGCGAATCAGATTATTATCCGAAACCAAAAGGATTTAATAGAATAGATTTGCCAGCGCATCAATATCAGGCATTACCTGATTCTTTTCCATTTAGCTTTGAGCATTCAGCTCATGCTAAAATTTTACCGGATTCTTCATATATACGCGAGAGATATTGGTTTGCTTTGTTTTATCCTGAATTTATTGCTGAAATCCATATTACCTATAAACCATTGCATAATAATCGTGATTCGCTTAGGTCAAATATAGATGATGCTTACAAACTGACTACTAAGCACCAAATTAAGGCTAGTTCCATTCAAGAAACGATAATGATCACCCCAAATGGAAAAAAAGTATCACTGGCCGAATTAAAAGGAGATGTCCCCAGTCAATTTCAATTCTATACCACAGATTCAAGCACTCATTTCTTGAGAGGTGCGCTTTATTTTAGGACTGCTACCGAAAATGATTCTTTAGCGCCCGTCATAGAATATGTCAAAAAAGATATTATCCACAGTTTAAATACTTTGGAGTGGAAATAGGATGGCTTCATTCTTTAAAACACCTATAGAGTTCTTGAAAGGAGTTGGCCCCCAAAAGGCCATCTTATTGAATAAGGAATTACAGATATTCACTTATGCTGATTTATTACAGCATTACCCTTTTCGCTACGAAGATCGCACTAAGTTTTATAAAGTTGGTGAGTTACATCAGCAGATGTCCAATGTTCAAATAAAAGGGCAAATCCGTTCTAAGCAGATCGCTGGGACCGGCAGAAAGCAACGGCTGGTTGCGCAGTTTGCAGATGATAGCGGTACTATGGAACTCACTTGGTTCAGTGGCATCAATTGGATTAGTCCCAAATTAAAATCAGGAGTTGATTACGTGGTTTTTGGACAACCAAACCGTTTCGGCAGCAAATTCAGTATTGCTCATCCGGAAATAGAAGTTTTGACCCCTGCTTTGGCTCAGCAGCAATTTTTACAGCCCGTATACTCCACGACTGAAACATTAAGAAGAAAATTCCTGGACAGTAAAGCTATTTTCAAGCTCCAAAAACTGTTGTTGAAAGAAGCTTACAATAGGATACCAGAAACACTTCCTGAGCATATTATTAAGCAGTATGCCTTCCTTTCTAAAAAAGATGCGGTGGCGCAAATTCACGTCCCGAAAAATCAGCAAGTGCTTCAAAAAGCTCGTTTTCGAATGAAGTTTGACGAGTTCTTTTTTATGCAATTACGTTTGCTGATGCAGAAGAAGATTAGACTCGAGAAGTTTAAGGGTCAACTTCTTCAAAAAACCGATCTCCTTACAGAGTTTTACCAAAATCACCTTCCTTTTGACTTGACCGGTGCTCAGAAAAAAGTAATCAAAGAGGTATTTTCAGATTTCAAAAGCGGGAAGCAAATGAACCGACTTTTGCAAGGAGATGTGGGGAGCGGTAAAACCATAGTAGCCTTTATTGCTTCGCTTATTGCTATTGATAGTGGAACTCAAGTGGCCTTAATGGCACCTACGCAAATTTTAGCTAATCAGCATTATGAAGGCTTAAAAGAGTTTGCTGATAAAATAGGAGTTAGGATTGCTTTGCTCACGGGCTCAACTAAAACTAAGGCAAGAAAAATTATCCATGAAGATTTAAAAACAGGGGAATTAAAGATTTTGGTGGGAACTCATGCCCTATTGGAGGAGGTTGTGCAATTTCAAAACTTAGGTTTGGCCATTGTGGATGAACAACATCGATATGGCGTGGCACAAAGGGCTAGACTTTGGAAAAAGAATGAAAATTTTGTTCCTCATGTGCTGATTATGACCGCAACGCCAATCCCAAGAACGCTGTCCATGTCCGTCTACGGTGATTTAGATATTTCTGTAATTGATGAGCTACCGGCAGGCAGAAAAGAAATTAAGACCTTGCATCAATACGATGCCAATCGACTAAAATTAAATGGATTTATAAAAAAAGAGGTAGAAAAAGGAAGACAAGTTTATGTTGTCTATCCTTTAATAGAGGAGTCCGAGAAATTAGATTTGAAAGATTTAATGGACGGCTATGAGAGTATTGCAAGAGCTTTTCCCGAATACCCGATTAGTATAGTCCACGGTAAAATGAAGCCAGCTGATAAAGATTTTGAAATGGCTCGATTTGTGAGAGGGGAGACCAAAATTATGGTGGCCACCACAGTAATAGAAGTTGGGGTAAATGTTCCTAATGCCTCGGTTATGGTAATAGAAAATGCAGAGAGATTTGGTTTGGCTCAATTGCATCAGCTAAGAGGCCGAGTAGGGAGAGGAGCTGAACAGTCCTATTGTGTACTGGTAACTAGCTATAAATTAAGCAAAGAAGCAAGAACTCGCGTAGAAACGATGGTACGAACCACCGATGGCTTTGAAATTGCTCAAGTTGATATGGAATTGAGAGGGCCAGGCGACATGATGGGCACGCAGCAAAGTGGGCAACTTGATTTAATGATAGGCGATTTACGAGAAGATGAACCTATACTTTCAATTGCCAGGCAAAGTGCGCAATTTATTATTTCGAAGGATCCTGAATTGAACTTAGAGGAAAACAGATTGATCAAGATTCAAGTTGAGCAGCAGAAAAAGAAAAATGTAAATTGGAGTAGGATATCTTAAGAATTACGAATTTCATATTTACGAATTGAAAATTGGTATAGAGATAGATTATGATTTGAAGTATGCTTTTATAGACCTCGTGAAAAATACCACATTGCCATCTAGCTAAACAAAATTTTAATCTTTGCGTGTGGGCGGGAGGACAAACCTGCCTGCTGGCAGGCAGGAATGCGAGCAAGAAGAGGAAGTGGGTGGAAGCTTATTTTTGTCTTGATTTTTTCTTTCTTTTTCATCAAGGAAAAAGGAAGGTGAAAAACTACATAATATAATTTGGCATTCTATATTGTGATTAAGCTTCAAAACCTTGGGTTTAAATTAAGACATGATGTTTTGTGGGTTTGAGCATTATTCAGTACTTTAAAAGGATATTTGTTTATTTCTATTTTAATATGCTTTTTCATTTATCAAGAGAAACTGCTTTTATAATGGTATAAAAATAGAAAAGCCTTTCGAAATTGCTTCCGAAAGGCTCTAAGAATAATAAACTAAATTAAAACTTATCCTCTTGGATCCAAAATCTGGTCAATTCTACTAACCAAATCTTGTAAATGATATCTTGACATTTCATCTCTCTGGCGCGCCAAACCTCTATTGATTTCCGCTCTCAAAGTTACTAAGTTACCCCTTGAAAGAGATGGGATATCAGTAATACGAATATCGTTATCTTCAATATTTACTAAATCACCTAACTTTTCAACAAATGCCTTTTGCAGGTTTCTTCTGTAGGTATCGATGCTACTGCCTGTTCTTAACTCAGAAAAGATACCATTTCGTAAATCGCCCATCATCTGAGTCGCTTTATAAGCATCATTTCCATTTAAGGATTCATTCTCAAGTACTCTTTTAACTCTATCAGCACTAAACAAGTTATTTAAAGTTCTAGCTTGTAAACCTTTGATTCTGTCTATTATTCCATCAGATTGAATTCTACTCAATATTTCCGTATCGATCAACCAATCTGGGGTTTCGAACAATTGTTCATTCAAAAATGCAACAGCTCTTTTCTGCTTATCTAAAGAGGCGTGAGTATATACGGCACCGTCCTGATCAGAAGTTTTATAGTATTCACTAATTCCTCCAACGTTGCCAGTTACATGTCCCATGTAACGATTATACTGGCCTAATACATTTCCGTATAGCTCAGTTAACTCATCATAGTTTTTGCCTTCTTCAGAACTCCATTCAATAAGTTTTTCTGCAATTCTTTTTAAGTTTTTGATTCCTAATTCAGAAGCAATCATAGAGTCATCTCCGATATCTTCTGTCTGAGCTGTATGATCTACCACGCCTCTTTGTTGACGACCGTATCGGTAAACTGGATCACCAGCTTTCTCTAAAATCCAACCGTTTAGAATTGCTTCTTCTTCATCAGCGGTATCGATATTAGGAATAGCTCTGTAGCCATATTCGATTGCCCATTTATCATATTCACCCACCATCGGGAAGAAATTCTCCATGTTGTCCTCTGGCTGAGCTACATAATTAAATCTGGCATAGTCCATAATGGATGGTGCAACACCATGAGTTTTCATGAATTCCGCATTTCTTAAAGAATCTATTGGATATGCAACACTTGAACCCATATTGTGCGGTAATCCTAAAGTGTGACCCACTTCATGTGCCGCCACAAATCTGATTAATTCTCCCATCAAGTCTTCTTCAAATTTTACTTTTTGTGCTTCTGGATTAACCGCAGCGGTTTGGATGAAGTACCAGTTTCTCAAAAGGTTCATTACATTATGGTACCATAATATGTCACTTTCAAGAATTTCACCAGTTCTAGGATCGTGAACATGTGGGCCTTGTGCATTTTGAATATCGGTTGCGATATAACGGATTACAGAATATCTAACATCTTCCGGACTCCAGTCTGGGTCTTCTTCTTTTGTTGGAGCATCTTTAGCTACTATGGCGTTTTTGAATCCAGCCGCTTCAAAAGCAGGTTGCCAGTCTTCAATACCTTTTTTGATATACTCTCTCCATTCTAATGGAGTTGCAGGGTCAATGTAATATTCGATCGGCTTAACAGGCTCTACTAATTCCCCCTTATTATATGCTTCCCAATCAGAAGGTTCTAATTTCCATCTCGTGATGAATCTATTGTCATCTGCTTTATGGGAATCTTTAGAATAATCTAATTGACGAATTGAAAAGTAACCCACTCTCTCATCAAAATTTCTTGGCACGATTGGGTTGTCAGGTAGCAAGATCATAGATTGATTCATTTCAATTGATAATGCATCTGTTAATTGATTATCGGGAAGTTCTCCTCCATTGTATGTAAGGATATGTCTGATTTCCACATTTTCCGGAAACGCTTTGCCGTGAACGATTATGGATCTACTTTTATCAACTCGAGAGATTTTAAAAGCTTTTCTTTGATAATCGTAAAGAGCTCCAATCATTGGAACATCAGAAGTAAAGAAATCCTCAATATCAATCACATAAGAAGAAGAGTCCTTGCCTAGAGCTTCAATTTTGAAACTATGGATAATAGGCTCAAAATTATTGTTTTTTACTGATTCATAAATTGGGTCCTCTTCATTAGCAACAGAATTATATGATACAGATCTTAGTAATAATTGATTGTCTTTCTTCTGGAACCTGATCACTTGCTGCGGACGTGATTTCATGCCAGCACCACCAAAATTCAGCCCTTTTACATGCCCTGAAATTCTCGAAACTATTAAGATCTCTTTTTCTAATAAGTCCTCTGGGATTTCGAAGTAGTATTTATCATCTACTTTGTGAAAAGTAAACAGTCCTTCGTCCGACTCTGCTTCTGAGGTAATTACTTTTGAATAGCTCTTGTATTTTGATTTAGATTCTCCATTTTCTTTAGGAGTTTCTTCCTTTTTCTTTTTGCCAAACAGCTGGGCATTAGATTCTTGAACTGAAAGTCCAATGAAAGCCAACAAGGCAATGCTTAATATTATTTTTTTCATTGTATGTACATTTAATTTTCTGCTAATCTAACATTATACCCCCATTTTGTTCACAATTTTAATCTCTTTTCCATGAGTGGAAAAATTGTCAATGTTAATGGAGTTCTCCACCATATGATTAATACTCAAAGCATTGAAATAAAAAAATCTACTTCAACCCAAACCGAAAGACAAAAATGCTTTGTTATAATTGAATTAAACCTTAGCTTTGCACCCTGAAAGAAGAGAGCAATTTTATTTTATTATAATTATTAAATCATGGCAAATATTGGTAGGATTACCCAAGTAATTGGCCCGGTAGTGGATGTGAGCTTTGAAGCAGAAGGCGCAAAATTACCTAACATCTTTGATGCATTTACAGTAAAAAAATCTGACGGTTCTGTAATCGTTCTGGAATGTCAGCAACATTTAGGTGAAGACAGGGTAAGAACCATCGCAATGGATGGTACTGAAGGTTTGACTAGAGGTATGGAAGTTATAGATACTGAAAAACCTATCTCAATGCCAACTGGTGAGGATATTAAAGGAAGGTTGTTTAACGTAATTGGCGATGCCATCGATGGTATTGAGCAGCCGGAAGGTAAAACAAAATTACCGATCCACAGAGAAGCACCAAGATTTGAAGATTTATCTACTTCTTCTGAAGTATTGTATACAGGAATTAAAGTTATCGACTTAATTGAACCTTATTCAAAAGGGGGTAAAATTGGATTGTTCGGTGGTGCCGGTGTTGGTAAAACTGTATTGATTCAAGAGTTGATTAATAATATTGCAAAAGGACACGGTGGGTTGTCTGTTTTTGCTGGTGTGGGTGAAAGAACCCGTGAGGGTAATGACTTGCTTAGAGAGATGTTGGAATCAGGTATTGTAAAATACGGTGATGAATTCATGCACTCAATGGAAGAAGGTAAGTGGGACCTTTCAAAAGTAGATAAAGAAGCTTTGAAAGAATCTAAAGCTACTTTCGTCTTTGGTCAAATGAATGAGCCTCCAGGTGCTCGTGCAAGAGTTGCATTGTCTGGTTTGACCTTAGCAGAGTATTACAGGGATGGAGATAAAGACAGTAATGAAACCGGAAAAGATATCTTATTCTTTATTGATAATATTTTCCGTTTTACGCAAGCAGGTTCTGAGGTTTCTGCACTTTTAGGTAGGATGCCATCTGCTGTGGGTTACCAGCCGACATTGGCAACTGAAATGGGTGCTATGCAGGAAAGAATTACTTCTACTAAAAATGGTTCAATTACTTCCGTACAGGCTGTTTACGTACCTGCGGATGATTTAACTGACCCTGCTCCAGCCACTACTTTCTCTCACTTAGATGCAACCACAGTATTGTCTCGTAAGATTGCTGAGTTAGGTATTTATCCAGCGGTGGATCCATTGGATTCAACGTCTAGAATTTTGGAAAGAAGTATCGTTGGTGATGAGCACTATGATTGTGCGCAAAGAGTAAAAGAGATCTTACAGCGTTATAAAGAACTTCAAGATATCATCGCTATCTTGGGTATGGATGAATTATCTGAAGAAGATAGACAAACTGTTTACAGAGCAAGAAGAGTACAGAGATTCTTGTCTCAGCCTTTCCATGTTGCAGAGCAATTTACTGGCTTGAAAGGGGTATTGGTTGATATCAAAGAAACTATCAAAGGTTTCAATATGATCATGGATGGTGAGTTAGACCACCTTCCAGAAGCAGCTTTCAACTTGAAAGGTACTATTGAAGAAGCCATTGAGGCAGGAGAGAAAATGTTAGCAGAAGCTTAAACTTAAAATCATGCTTTTAGAAATCATTACACCGGAAAAAAATGTGTTTAAAGGAAATGTAGATTCTGCTACTTTTCCGGGAAGCAATGGTTCTTTTCAGGTTTTGAATAATCACGCCCCACTTATCAGCTCATTGGACAAAGGAGATTTAAAGTTCTCCGATGGTAAAAACAAAACAACAATTGTAGTTGACGGTGGTGTAGTTGAGGTTTTAAATAATAATATTACTGTTCTAGCTGAAAAGGTGATTGAGGAATAGTTTAGTTAAATAATAATAAAATAAAGCCGATTTGCTATAATGCTAATCGGCTTTTTTCGTTTTGGAAGGATATTCAATTCTTATTAAGAACTATATCTCTTAAATTACATACAAATCTATATTTTAAATGAAAACTTATTTTAGGGTACTCTCATATGCAAGACCATTAGGCTGGTTAGCACCCCAATACTTAGTTTATGCGCTACTGCAGGCCGTTTTCAGTGTTTTAACATTGGGAGTTCTTGCACCTGTTTTAAATGTTCTGTTTGAGGTTGAAAAGCAAAGCAATATTCCGGAAGCCCTGCCAGAGTTCAGCTTAAATATAAACTACTTTAAGGAAGTATTTGATTATTATTTCTTGTCCTTAATGCAGGAGGATCAATTTGTAGCTCTTCAGTTCGTCTGTGTTATTTTGATTATAAGTATATTCCTGTCCAATATATTTAAATATTTATTAGCTGTTATTTCTGCTATAGTGAAAGCAAATGTAATTTCTAATTTAAGGAATGCTATATATGATAGATTAGTTAATATGCATATAGGGTTTTTTACGGAAGAGCGAAAAGGTAATATCATGTCAAAAGTGATGGCAGATGTGCAGGAAGTCGAAAACACTGTTGTAAATAGTTTAAAAGCATTAATTAAAGAACCTTTAATGCTCATCGGATATTTTGTTGCTTTATTTTTCATTTCCGCTAGGCTTACCCTTATCACGTTAATAATTCTGCCGGTATCTGGATTCATTATATCTTATATTGCTATTTCCCTGAAGAAAAAAGCCACGAAAAGCCAAGAAACCATAGGTAGAATCTCTGATATTTTGGACGAAACCTTAAGTGGGATGCGAATTATCAAAGCATTCAACGCGATAAGCTTCTCTAAGAATAGATTTCAAAAAGAGGTAAATAACTATGCTGAGTTTAATGTTAGCATGCAAAAAAGACAGGCCTTAGCAGGGCCTACCTCGGAGTTTTTAGGGGTATTTGTGGTAGTAGGTGTATTACTAATTGGCGGTGGGATGATCCTCGAAGGAAATTCAGAACTTGAAGCGAGTAGTTTCATAACTTTCATTGCTATTTATTCTCAACTTATTGTTCCAGCTAAGCAATTATCCACAGCATTTAGCAACGTTCAACGAGGATTAGCTTCTGCAGAAAGAATTTTTGGCATTATTGATTTAGAGCCAGCAATAAAAGATAAAAGCACAGCCAAAAAATTGGAAAAATTTGAAAATGCAATAAGCTTTAAGAACGTTACTTTTGCTTATGGTAAGGATAAGGTATTGAAAAATATCGATATCAATATACCAAAAGGGGATACAATAGCTTTGGTAGGGCCTTCTGGAGGAGGGAAGTCAACCCTGGCGGATTTGATTCCACGCTTTTATGATCCAATTTCTGGGGATGTACAGATTGATGGTATTTCCTTGAAGGATTTAACGGTTGATTCTGTAAGAGCCAGGATGGGCATTGTGAGTCAGGAATCCATTCTTTTTAATGACTCTATATTTAATAATATTGCTTTTGGAAAACCAGAATGCACCTTAGATGAAGTGATCCAAGCTGCAAAAATTGCCAATGCCCATGAATTTATCTCTCAAATGGATGGTGGATATCATGCCAATCTAGGCGAAAGAGGAACAAAATTATCGGGTGGTCAAAGACAAAGAATCAGCATTGCAAGAGCCATTTTGAAGAATCCAGATATTCTCATATTAGATGAAGCGACCTCAGCTTTGGATTCTGAATCTGAAAAATTGGTGCAGGATGCACTAGCTAATTTGATGAAAAATAGAACTTCAATAGTTATAGCTCATAGGCTCAGTACTATCCAAGAAGCCGATAAAATTTATGTGATGCAAGATGGTGAAATCATAGAGGAAGGCAAGCACGAGCGATTAATGGAAACTGGTGGAGTGTATAAAAAATTGATTGAAATTCAGTCAGTATCATAATTTTTTTAGGTGTTGATTCATTCAAAGCATGACAGTAGTTGTTAAATAATTTCTATATTTGTTTATATTCATAATCAAAACCATCACAACATCATTTTTATGAAGACTTTTAAAACTATTCTCTTTGTGGCTTTGCTCATCTTTCATATTGCCACAGTAGTGATTATTTCTATAGGGAAAAATGACCTTAATTTCTTATTTGATTTGTTTAAGCAGATGGATTTGGTTCAGTATAGTGCTATAGCTGGGCTAGTGTTATTTCTAGTAGTAATTTTACTTTTTAAGCAGGAAGAAAAAGCAAAGTCAAAATTGATTGAAAAACATGAAAATGAAGTCAATCAAATTAAAGCTAAATTATATGACAAGAAAGAATCGGAAAGTTCACCTGCTCCAAAAACAGATTCGAAACCAGAAATAGGTGAAAAGACTTCTTCGGTAGATCAAGAATCTGATAGCACCAAAACCGATGATGAAAATACCCATTCCTAATAAATCTTCATGATTAACCTGATTAAAAACGAACTCAATTCAGCTCAAGAAACACTAGAAAATTTTTTAAATCAACCGGAACAATTAGCCAATATTGAAACAGCTGTTGATTTGATGGTAGATTCCTTCAATCAGGAAGGGAAAGTAATGAGTTGCGGAAATGGCGGCTCTCATTGTGATGCAATGCACTTTGCGGAAGAATTAAGTGGTAAGTTTCGTGAAGCCCGTCCTGCAATAGCTGCGATGGCAATATCTGAGGTAAGCCATGTGACATGCGTAGGGAATGATTATGGTTTTGATTATATTTTCAGCAGAGCTGTTGAGTCATTAGGTAAAAAGGGAGATGTCCTATTAGCCATTAGCACCAGTGGCAATTCAAAAAATATCCTTGAGGCTTGCAAATCGGCTAAAGCAAAAGGCATGAAAATTATTGGATTGACAGGGAAAGATGGTGGAAAATTAGCGAATGAATGTGATGTGGAAATCCGAGTTCCACATGATGGGTATGCTGACAGAATTCAAGAAATTCATATTAAAATTATTCATATTTTTATTTTACTGATTGAAAAGAGATTAGGGTATGCTAGCTAAATCTTATGGAAGTTCAGTTTACGGAGTAGATGCCAATGTAATCACCATAGAAGTGAATGTAAGCCAAGGAATGAAATTTTTCATGGTTGGTTTACCAGACAATGCAATAAAAGAAAGTGAGCATCGGATTGATGCGGCAATAAAATACAGTGGATATAGGATGCCACGACAAAAAGTAGTGATTAATTTGGCTCCCGCTGATGTTAAGAAGGAGGGATCAGCTTACGACTTACCTATTGCTCTAGGAATATTAAAAGGCTCGGAGCAAATTTTTACTGAAGATTTAGAACACTATATGATAATGGGAGAGCTTGCTTTGGATGGTACGCTCAGACCCGTAAAAGGTGTTTTACCTATTGCCATAGAAGCCAGAAAGAAAGGTTTTAAGGGGTTTATTCTACCGAAAGAGAATGCTGCTGAGGCGGCCATTGTAAATAACTTGGATGTTATTGGTGTTCAAAACCTAAAAGATGCAATCGGTGTTTTGGAAGGCACTTCTAATATCAAGCCTGAAGAAGTAGATACTCGAGATATTTTCTTCACTAACCTGAACGACTATGAAGCTGATTTTGCAGATGTGCAAGGTCAGGAAAATATTAAAAGAGCCTTGGAAATTGCTGCCGCTGGTGGACATAATGTGATTATGGTTGGCCCACCCGGTGCAGGGAAAACTATGCTGGCCAAAAGATTCCCTTCAATTTTACCACCTCTTAGTTTGACGGAAGCACTAGAAACTACCAAGATTCATTCGGTTGCTGGAAGACTAGGAGCTAATGCTTCATTGATTGCCACAAGGCCCTATCGAGCCCCGCATCATACTATCTCGGATGTAGCCTTAGTAGGAGGAGGTGGGATTCCTCAACCTGGTGAAATATCTTTGGCCAATAATGGTGTCCTGTTTTTAGATGAACTGCCAGAATTTAAAAGAACTGTCCTGGAAGTAATGCGTCAACCATTAGAAGAACGCAGAGTAACAATTTCTAGGGCTAAAGTATCAGTGGATTTTCCTGCTAATTTTATGTTACTTGCCAGTATGAATCCTTGTCCATGTGGATACTATAATCATCCTGAAAAGGAATGTGTTTGCCCGCCCGGTTCGGTGAAACGATATTTGAATAAAGTTAGTGGTCCGTTATTGGACAGAATTGATTTGCACGTGGAAGTAACCCCTGTTTCCTTTGATCAAATGACAGCCGACCGAAAGGCCGAAAGCAGTGAAACCATTCGCAAGAGGGTAATTGCTGCCAAAGAAATTCAAGAAAAACGATTCACGGATATGGCTGAAGTACATTCTAATGCTTTAATGCCGTCCCAAATGGTGAAGGAAGTGTGCGTAATAAATTCGGCTGGTAAGACGTTACTAAAGAATGCTATGGAAAAGCTAGGGCTTTCTGCTAGAGCATATGATAGAATCATGAAAGTTTCTCGGACCATAGCAGATTTGGCTGGAAGTGAAGATATAAAGATTGAGCATTTGGCAGAGGCAATTCAGTATAGAAGTTTAGATAGAGAAGAATGGGCAGGTTGAAAGTATTTTTTGTTGTATGTTTTTTATCAATGCTTGGTTGCAATCTATATGCCCAAGAATTGGTTTATGATGTTTCCATACAAGGCAAACCAGTTGGGAATATGTTGGTTACTAAGAAATTGTTGGACAGTGGAAAAGTATACTATTCAGCGGTAATGGATTTAGAGTATAAACTGTTTAGACCAACTCAGATGGTACAATTAATGGAGGCCATTTATCAAAATGATACACTGATCCAGGCGTATTTCGTAGACAAGAGAAATAATGAAATAGTTGAAGAAGCCAAAATTGAAAAACTTCATGAGCGAAAGTATTATAGGACTACTGTGGATACGGTAAGAGATTGGCATGAAAAAGCAGTTTTAAAAAGTACTTTGAAACTATATTTTACTCCTCCTGACAAAAGAGACTCTGTTTTTTCTGAAAACAACCATAAATATCAAAAAATAGCTAAACTTCCTGAAGAAAATCGCTTCATGATGATGAATAATGAAGGTGAAAAGACAATTATTAGCTACAACGAAAAGGGGATTTGTACTCAACGAGAATTTAATATTGGATCTGTAGAATACAGTCTGAAATTAAGTGAAAGGGAAGAGTAAAGTAAAAGTAGTCCCTTTATCGATCTCACTGTTCACTTGTATTTTTCCACCTAGTATTTCCATCTGACTCTTCACAAGATATAAGCCCAAACCTTTTCCTTCCACATGAGTGTGAAATCGCCTATACATTCCGAAGAGTTTATCTTTATTTTTCTCCAAATCTATGCCCATGCCATTATCAGCAAAACTTATGATTTTTTTGTCTTCATAGATTTTAGTACCAATCATTAGTTTTAATTTTCTTTTATAGGATCGATACTTTATGGCATTCGAGATTAAGTTGTAAAATATGCTATCAACATAGGTAGGATTGCATTCTATTTCGTTAAATGCACTGTTGTCAAAATTAATTTCAGCGCCACTTAATTCAATTGAATTTTTCAATATTCTTTTTGTTTGTGCTAAGGTCCTGCTTAAATCTATCCACTCTTTGTCTTCTTCTACTTCTTTTCTTAGATCGAGGATGGCATTAAGATCTTTAATTACTGAGTCTAAACTATCACCTTCTTCTTTAATTTTCGATATGATATCCAGCCAATCTGACTTTTCAGTATCAGGGCTGATTTCGAGCAGATGTGTTAGTCCCAATAATCTAGCGACAGGGGCTCTGAGGTTGTGTGCCGTCATAAATGCATATTGCTCTAATTTCTGCACATTTTGTGCTAATTCGGCATTGGTTGATTCCAAATCACTGGTTCTTTTGGCTACTTGAGCCTCCAAATCGTCCGTGTATTCTTTTAGCTTTGTGTTTTGTGCTTTAATTATTTGTTGAGCTTCTAATAGACTTTCATTTTTTGAGTTTAACTCTTCGTTTTGTGTTAAAATTTCTTCTTGTTTTTGTTCCAACTCAGCTGTTCTTAAGCTTACCTGTCTTTCCAATTCTTCATTTTGCTCCTGTACCAATTTTTGACTTTGAGCCATTAAATCCATCGCATTTTCTTGAGCGGCCTTTTTATCGGTCTCCAGCAAGCGGTACTTATAACCTAGCGATACAGATAGCAAAATCACTTCAGCAATTGCTCCAAACTCCAAAACATGTGATGTTATTGAAGTCACGGGAAGAAACCCCAAGTTTCTTAGAGTATAAAGTAAAACCCCAATTAAATATACGGACCAAGCTAAGGTGAAAATGCCGGCCACCTTTACTTTCTTTGACCAAAAGTAGATGCCACTAAATAGCAGGACTAAACAATTTATGAGGAGGGAATAATTGGCAACTTTTAAACTAATAGCGTAATCAGCAGTGAAAGCCAAAATGATGATAACGATTGCTACCAATTTCATGAATCTAAATACCCAGTGGTATCTAGGGAAGTATTTTTTAGTCTCCAAAAAGCTTAATGCAAATTGATTACTGGCTAATATCCATAGACCAATACCAAAAACAATAACATGATTTGCCCACCATGACAGATCGTACCACAAGTACATAAAAGCATGACCATTTAATGCCGAGAGGGTGAGTAGATTTCCCGTTATAATTCCAACATAGTAAATATAACTGATAGAGCGGGCTGAAAAGGCTAAAAGCAGGTTGTATAACAACATTACTAACATTATTCCATAAAAAATACCGTAGGATATTTCTTCTGAGATATCTTCTGCAAACAGCTGTTCCTTAGTTTTGATACTGATCGGCAGGATAATGGAACCTTTATTTCGTATTTTCAAATATATACTAGTCCTATTTCCCTTATTTAATTCTAATGGGATGATAAAGTTCTTATGGCGGATTTCTCGCTCTGAAAATTTAATTCTATCGCCCAGGAAACCCTCATCTATTATAGTGGATTCTTGCAGTATGAAGTAGGTAATGGAGTCAAATGTAGGATAGCCAATTTCCAATACATAAGACGTTTCGAATTGATCGAAGTGTTCAATTTCTATCTTTACCCATAGCGTTAAATCTTTTAGTCCGTAAGTAGGAATTTCCTGTTTGCCATACTTGAAAAGAGATTGATATTTAGGGGATAATATTTCTTGAAAAGTAAGTTGATGTTCAATGTCCTCCAAAAACTGTATTTGCTTTCCTAGCCTGTCAAAGGATTCATTTGGCTGGATAGATATGTTATTAAGAGCAAAGGATTCACAAATATTTGAGATAAACAAAAGGGCAAAAAGAAACCTCCAGTATGTGGATATCATATCGGTTGAAAAAATTATTTAAGAAAACTAATGATTTCAACCGATGTAAGCAAAGAATATAAAATAATGTTTTGACGAATTTGCTACGACATAGATATAAAAAAACCTCCATATTGAGAGAATCAACATGGAGGTTTTAGAACTAAATATTATAATTTATCTTCTTAATCATTTTCTGTTAATGGAACTGGAAATTCGGAGAATACTTGATCTCCGGCTCTGTCGATTGGTAAATTGTTGGCATTTAATCGTCCATATCTCCTAAGGTCAACCATAGCATGGCCTTCACACCATAAAGAGTATTGTCTTTGCTTTAACAATTCATCAGTTACAGCATTTTCAGTTTCTGCTCCACTGTACGGATCCAGACCTGCATAGTCTCTGATAATATCTAGATCAGCTATGGCTCCTGGGATATCTCCATTTTGCAGCTTGGCTTCAGCAGAGATTAACACCAGCTCTTCGTTTCTAATGATATCGATCGGTGAGGTAGGAGACGGATATAATGCTGTTTCGTACTCACCGTTCAATCCGTCTTGAGAAGCAGCGTTTTCTCTTTCAGTCATTTTTCTCGCAATTCTTAAATCGCCAGCTTCTGCATTTTCAATAAATCTGTCATGCACTACGATCATATCTCCATTATTACCCGGAATCTTAAATAACCCGTTCAATTGGTCACCAGAAGCTGTTGAAAAGCTATGCTTTGGTCCAACAGTTAAATCACCACTTGGATCAAAAAATGAATCAGTTAGCAATCCTGCCACTGACCCCCATTCTTCCCGATAAATTGCAACCCTAGCCGCCAAAGCTCTGTTAAATTGGGTAAATGTTGCCGGAGTATCAAATCCGTCAAATCCAGTTGATAAATCAAAAGGGAAAGTAGAGCCAGCATTCCCTAATTGGGTATTAGCTGTATTTAATAGATCTGCAATATGAGCTAAAGCAGCCTCCTTGCTAACAAACGGTCCTAAGTCATCTGGGTCAGCAACATCAATCCGTATGCCATTTTCATCCAACATATTCAATACCCGTAATTCCTGAAGTGCAATCACAGTGTTAGCAAAGCCACGGTAGCCTGCTTTTTCTTGATCTGAAACAAATTCAGTATTATCTAGGGCATTTAACAATATATTTGCATTTTTCACATTTGTATAACTGCCATTATAAGGCCCATTCAAATAGAATACATTGTTGTCTAGTTGTCCACCATTTTTGCCCAATAGATCTTCTGTATTCCTTGGATCAGCATTGAAAAGATATAGCTCTCTGGCAATAGTCCCTGTCGAAGTTACATATAATGCTAAACCGTTGCGCATTCCTGACTCCATCCCAACAACTATGTTGTTTAATTCGTTGACTGTGGCGTCTTCATTGTATTGCTGTAAATTTGGATTGTTAGGATCTACCTGATCTTCAAATTCACACGAAAAGAAGAGCAGCATAGAGAAAGCCATTAATCCAGATATTATTGATTTCATATTAATATTTTTCATAATTTCTTAGTTTAAAATTCTAATGCTAAGTGAAAATAAACTTGTTTGGTAGAAGGGAAAGGGTTCACATCCAATCCTGTGGAAAGCCCTGTGCCACCTTTAGCTGATACCTCAGGATCATAACCTGTGTAAGGTGAAATTGTCCAAAGGTTACGACCTGAGGCGCCAATTTTTATTTTATTTACCGCTCCGTTAAATACGCTTACTGCGGATTCAGGCAATCTATAGTACAAAGCAATTTCTCGTAATCTCATGTAGGAAGCATCTTCAATAAACCGGTCTGTGTTAGGGTTTGAAGTTCGTTCCTGACCAGAAGCGTCATCTAGATCTCCAGTTAGTGCTGCAAGGTCAGTCAAGAAAGTTGTTAGGTTTAAGTTATTTCCTCCTTGCTTTACATGAATTAAGAAGCTAAAGTCGAAATTTTTGAAAATTGTAAAGTTGTTAAAGAAAGACGTTTGGAAATCAGGTTCTGCATCTCCTACTGTCACAACTTCACCGTCAATTGTACCTTTCAACTGGGTAACTGGCTGGCCTTCCTCAATGAAAGCTGTTCCCAAGCCTAATCCAAAACCCGCACCAGCTGGTGCAAATGCTGGAACATCTAACCTTGTTACTTTAGATCTATTAAACCAAAAGTTAGTTGTGGAGGTCCAAACAAAATTCTCATTTTGGACAGGACTTGCGTTTAACGCCAACTCTAGCCCCTGGTTTTGCAAGTCAGCTAAATTCGTAACTTCCAATGCAAAGCCAGTTGACGGTTGCAAAGCTCTTTGAAGAATTAAGTCATTAATATTTCGATTATAGTAAGTTGCAGTTAAAGACAACTTATTGTCTATAAGAGTCATATCGATACCAGTTTCGAATTCTGAGGCAGTTTCTGGAATGAGATCTTCACTTCCTCTTAAACCTCCAACAGAAACGCCAGGTGACCCTCCTATATTAACTGCTTGGAAACTTGTATAGAGTGAACCGAAGGTAGCACTTGAGCCTGTTTCACCATAAGCGGCTCTCAATTTAAACTGATTAAATAGATCTAATGCCCAAAAATCAAAATTCGCTAAATTTAAGGCTACAGATGCCTTAGGGAAATAGTAAAACTGGTTTTGGTCTGAGTTTAATGTGGATTTATCAGCTCTTATTCCTAGAGTCGCGATTATTTTGTCTTCGAAATTTACTTCTTGCTGTGCAAAATATCCGAATTCCTTAACGTTCTCTAAGGTCTGGTCAAGTTCCTGTGTACCTGATTGCCCCAAGGTGGTTTGCCCTGGAATTAATTGAGTGGCTTGGTTATACACTAAATCTCTGTCAAATGTGAGGTAGGTGTAACCAACTTGTGATGTTAATTGCAATGAACCACCACTTAAGTAGTTGTCCCAAACTAAGAAACCTTGGTTGTTGGTATTGAAAATGCTGTTTTTACCAACTCCAATAAATCCATTTTGTAGTCCTCTTTGAGCTTGATGATATTCTGGCACGTAGACGTAAGTTTCTAAATTGTAACTGTCAAATCCACCATTCCATTTAAATTTCAAAAATGACTGGTCCGTTTCGTACAAGCTTACATCAATGCTAGCACCCTGAATAAAGCGATTTATCACCTCGTCATTTATTGCCTGATCTCTAACTAGCAGCATGTTTCCAGCCGCATTTGGATTGTCTGGATAATTACCGAACTCATCCGGGAATAGATTAGCCCATGGTCTAGTAAAGGCCATGTTATATCCCATACTTAAACCACCTTCATTTTCATTTCCGGTAAATCCTCGTTGAGTAGTTGAATTCACAAAATTACTAGACGTAGTAAACTTTATCCTATCGTTAAATTGATGGTCAATGTTGGCACGAACACTTGCCCTAGTATAGCCTGTGTTTTTTATAATCCCTTCCTCATCCCTTAAGGATGAGCCAACATAAAATTTAGTTTTCTCACTACCGCCAGTTGCACTTATTTTCGTATCCGTGATTAGGCCTGTTTCCCCATAGATCTCTTCTTCGTAGTCAATTAATCCACGTCCATTTACTGCAGCATTGTATCTTGCTACTTCATCAGTACCAAATGTTTCTTCAACTAAAGAAGGCGTCCAGTCTCTTTGACCTATTCCCACTTTTCTTTGAATTGTGCTGAAGCCAATATCTTGAGTAAGATTAACTCTAGTTTCACCTCTTTTACCTCTTTTAGTAGTTATAATTACCACTCCAGCATTAGCACGAGCACCATAGATTGCGGCTGCTGAAGGTCCTTTTAGTACTTCAATATTCTCTATGTCACTTGGTGCCAAATCAGCTATTCTGTTGGAGGCGTTTTCCTCATTTCCTGAATTAGCTCCGGATGCATTTCTCAAGCCGCTTGGTACCTCTGCATTACTAACATAAACACCATCAATAATAAATAATGGTTGATTGTTTCCGGTGATAGAAGTTACACCTCTAAGCCTCATAGCAATTCCTCCACCTGGAGCTCCTGAACTTGAAGTAATGTTAACCCCAGTGACTTTCCCATAGAGAGCATTGTCCATGGTGGGCTGATTTGTAATGCCCGTAAGCTCTTCGGATGAAACAGTAGCCACCGCGTTACCTAAATTAGACCTTTTTACGCTAGAAGCTAAACCAGAAACTACTACTTCATTTAGTTTAGTAATATCTTCTTCCAAGCGAATGATTAATTCCCCTGATTGATCTAAATTAACTGCTACTTGTTTTTCTGCAAAGCCTATAAATGAAATTACTAAAATTTCTGGTTCAGAGATTTCAACTTTAAATTTTCCATCTAAATCAGTTGTAGCACCTGATGTAGAACCTTTTTTCACGACCGTTGCACCAATTAATGGTAATCCATCACTGGCACTAACCACTGTTCCTTCTATTACTTTCTCTTGAGCGTATGAAAACGACCCCATGAGGAATAGAATAATCATAACTAGATACTGTTTTTTCATAGATTTTATATTTTGGTTTATTGTTAATATCAGAAATATTATTGACTAAACTGGTTATATAACCAAATATGTTATCAGTTTGTTGAAAAAATGATATATATTCTTTGTAAATGAAAAAATAGGTAGAATTAACAAACGAATGCTTGTTAGCTTTTTTTTAGTATAAAACTGGATTGCATAATGCTATTGCAAGCTCTCCTGTACTTGCTTTATGGTTAATTTTGCACTCCTTCCCACCCCAATTAAAGTTGCAGATGCAAAACCGGTCCATCCACCATAACCTACCAGCCAAAGATTTTTTTCTTCAATTGATCGTGTTCCTGTGGTTTTGATTTTTCCTTTTTCGTCCTTAGCTACAATGTTTTTTAAGTGTTCTGTGCCGTACCCGAAACCAGTGCACCAAATAACCGCATCGAAGGATTCTTTTTTACCTGATTCCCAGATCACTCCTTTTTCAGTAAATGATGTGAACTGCCCTTCTGAGTGTAAAACATCTCTATTTCGGGCTTCCTTTACAGAAGGAACCATTACTATATTGCCTAAATTATACTTAGACATATCAAACTTCTCTCCCTTTTTCTCAGCATAATATTTAGCTGTTGCTTGATCGAATAATACTCGACCATCTACATCATCAGGCAAAAATTCTGGTGAATTTCGAGTTGCCCATTTGGTATCGGCTACCTTTGAAATTTCAGCTAAAATCTGGGCTCCTGAATTGCCCTCGCCCACTATCAATACTTTTTTCCCTTCAAAATCTCTTGAACTTTGATAGAAAGCGGAATGTAATTGTGTTCCCTGAAAAATATCTTTTGCAGCTACATTGGGAATAAAAGGTTTATCCCAAGTTCCGGTAGCAGAAATCAACCTTTTACTATAATAGGTGGCCTGATTTGTAATAATTTTAAAGTAATTAGATTCCTTCCCTACTTCTTTTACCTCAACGGGTCTTTCAACTGGGATTTTATATCGTTTTTCGTATTGACAAACATAATCAATGACCTCTTTTTTGCTAGGAAATTCATTTTTAGATTGAGGCATCAACCAGCCGGGCAAAGAGCTGTGTTCGGCAGGAGAGAAAAGTGTTAATGAGTCCCAAGCTTTTTGCCAAGCACCACCGCATTCTTCTTGATTATCCAAAATAATGTAATCGAGTCCCGTTCTTCGAAGGTAGTAGCCACAAGCCAAGGCACTTTGACCGCCTCCAATGATAATCAGATCATAAATATGTTTATTTGACATCAATTAGTAGTTTAATCCGTTAGTTGAAGAAATTTTAATATTTTTCTAAAATATGCATAAAGCCTGCTTTTTCATGTTAATTATGGAAATAAAACCTGTCAGACTTGGACAATAGAACAAATATGACAAAGCGGGGTTAATCTGAAAAATCAAATATTATGAAAGCCATTTGGAACGATCAAGTAGTAGCAGAAAGTGATGAAACTATAGTTATTGAGGGGAATCATTATTTCCCGCCAGAAGCAATTAAAAAAGAGTACTATCACAAAACAGACTACCATACAGTTTGCCCTTGGAAAGGAACTGCTTCTTATTTTAGCCTAAAGGTAGATGGAAAAGAGAATAAAGATGCGGCCTGGTATTATCCTGAAACGAAAGAGATGGCCAAGAAATTTGAGAATTACGTAGCATTTTGGAAAGGAGTGGAGGTTACTGAATAAGAATTTCCTTCTTTTTAGTTAAATTCCAGCATGCAACCAGCTATAAGGAAACTTATTTATGCTTTCTTGATGATTATGACCAGTATTTTGCTGGGCGGTGTGGGGTATATGATTATTGAAAGCTACGGTTTTAAAGACGGTGTGTATATGTCCGTTATCACTTTTTCAACTGTTGGATTTAACGAGGTTCAGCCTTTGAGCGATAAAGGAAAGCTTTTTACTGTATTTTATATTATTATTAATTTAGGGTTATTTGCTTATACCGCTTCCGTTATTTCTTCTTTCTTATTTGAGGGAAGATTCAGAGAAATTTATAAAACTTATACAGATAAAAAAGCATTGAAGAAATTAAATAATCATATTGTAATATGTGGATTTGGTAAGAATGGAGAGATAGCTGGAAATGGGCTAGGTGTCTCTAAAAGAGATTTGGTATTCATAGAAAAGAATGCTGATGTTATTAATAATTACAATAACGAAAAAGGCTATCAGCTACTGCATGGTGATGCTGTCCTTGAGTCTGTATTGGTTGAAGCAGGTGTTGAAAGAGCAAGTACCATTATAACCACCTTACCCAGTGATGCGGATAATGTATTTATTACCCTTACAGCAAAAGAGCTTAATCCACAAATACAAATAATAGCCAAGGCAACAGAAAGAAATACCGAGAAAAAATTAAGAAGAGCTGGAGCAGATCATGTAGTAATGCCGGATAGAGTAGGAGGCTCTTATATGGCATCCTTGGTTACAAGACCAAGTGTAGTACAGTTTTTAGAAATTCTCAATGGAGATCATGATTCTGAATATTCATTAGAAGAAATTAATCACAATTTGTTAAAGGATAAATTCAAAAATCTTTCTTTAGGAGAAATGGATGTGAAAAACAAAACGGGTGCTACTGTTTTGGCTTTTAAAGATAAAAAGGAGGGTTTTGTTTTCAATCCTAATTCCGATGCCATTTGTGATGAGGGGGATGTTATTATCTTGTTAGGGAATAAAAAATCCATCCAATCCTTTAGGGAGGAGTTTGTGAAATGAAATGGTTTTAAATTTTAAAATTATTTAGAATCTGAAACTTAAGTATACATCTTCCTAAAAAACCCCATCATTCAGTCTCTTCAAAGCCTCCGTTTTATAGCGCGTATCCACCACTATAGAAATATTGTGTCTGCTACCTCCGTAAGAAATCATGCGAACCGGAACATCTTGAAGGGCCGCAAAAATTCTACTCACCAATCCTGGTTTTTCGGCTACCATATTGCCTACTAAGCAAATAATACTTTGCTCCTGATCTACTTCCACTTCCCCGAAAGGCCGTAACTCACTTAAAATACTATCTAAATAATAGATATTATCAATCGTTACCGATATGGCTACCTCCGATGTGGTAATTACATCGATAGGAGTCTTGTATTTCTCGAAAATTTCAAATACTCTTCTCAAAAATCCATAGGCCATGAGCATGCGAAGAGATTTTACTTTGATAGCAATTATGCCATCTTTAGCAGCAATCGCCTTGATACCTTCTCCTGCGCCCTCCTTAGTATGAATTAGCGTGCCCGCTGCTTCAGGCTTCATAGTGTTTTTCAAGCGAACAGGAATCGTTCTTTTTTGTGCAGGTCTTATACAAGAAGGATGTAAAATCTTCGCACCGAAATAAGCCAACTCGGCCGCTTCTTCAAAAGAAAGCTCTGGTATGCTAAAGGTTTTCTCGACCACTCGCGGATCATTATTATGCATGCCATCAATATCCGTCCAAATCTGGATTTCATCTGCATTCAATGCGGCACCTACGAGGGAAGCTGTATAATCACTTCCCCCTCTTTTTAAATTGTCAATATGGCCTTCTGCATTCCGACAAATATATCCTTGGGTAATGATGAGATTGGTTTCAGCGGGTTGCTTCATCAAAATATCAGATAATTCTTTATTGATGAAAGCCTCATCAGGTTCAGAAAAAGCATCTGTTCTCACGAAATCCAAGGCATTAATCAAAGCACTGTTTAACTTATGCTCTTGCAAATGCAAATTAAAAATATTGGTGGACATCAATTCGCCTTGTGCCAATAATTCCTTATCAATGGAATTGGTAAAGGGTTTTTCTAGGCAGGATTTTATGAAATCCATGCTTTCTGAAATAATGGCAATGGCTTTACTTTTGAAAACCTCCGTTTCAAATAAGTCAGCTAAAAATTCATCATATCGCTTCTGCAGCTTTTTAATTACTTTAGAAGCTTGCTCATGTTCCTTTTTTCGTAACCTTTCACCTATTTCAACCAAAGTATTGGTCACTCCACTGAGGGCGGAAAGGACTACTAATTTTTTATTGTTGTCTTTCGTGATGATTTCACGAATCTGATTCATTCCTTGAGGCGTGCCGACAGATGTTCCGCCAAATTTTAATACAATCATAATCCTTTTGCTAATCCTAACATTTTTAATGCGGTAAATGCAGCTTCATCTCCTTTATTGCCGTGTTTTCCTCCAGCTCTGTCTAAAGCTTGCTGCTGCGTATTAGGAGTCAGAACCCCGAAAATAACCGGTTTGTTGTATTTTAAGCTCACATTAGTAATCCCGTGAGCCACTGCATCACAGATGAAATCAAAATGTTTGGTTTCTCCTTGAATTACACACCCGAGGCAAATCACTGCATCAATGTCTTTTCTTTCTGCCATCCATTGGGCTCCTAAGCTTAACTCAAAGCTTCCGGGTACATAATGCTTTTCAATATTTGCTTTCGGGATGCCGTTTTCCAGCAATGTTTCATAGGCTCCACTATATAAGGATTCCGTTACTTCCTCATTCCATTCTGAAACTACTATTGCAAAGTTTTTATCTTGCAATCCTTTCATGTTTTTACCGGAATGTTCACTAAGGTTTTTAAGATTTGATGCCATATTTCTTGAGTATTTTCCAACAAAAAAGGGACAGGTTTTTAAAACCTATCCCTTTTCCTTTATCACTTTTTTCTAGTTAAATTATTTTTGAGCCTCTAATCGGGATAGGTATTTTTGAGCTTCAGTTTTCTGTTTAGAGTCACTAAAGTCTTCAGTAATCTTTCGGTAACTACCCATGGCCGCTTCTAGATCGTTTGCTTTTTCAAAAGCCAAACCTTGCTTCATGAAATAAACAGGACTAAATTCTCCATTGCTTTTGTAATTCGCGGCTTTTCCGTATTGATCCGCAGCCAAGGAAAAATTTCCCAACTCCATGTATGCATCACCGATCAAGGCATAAGCTCTAGCTTGAACCAATAAGTCGTCACTGCTAAAATCGTCTAAATAATCAATGGCAGTTTCAAATTGCCCTTGCTGCATGTAAATGCTACCCAAATAGAAGTTAGCTAAATTGCCTGACTTCGTTGAGCCATAATCTTCTACTATTGCTAAAAAGCCATAGTTATTGCCATCACCATTCAAGGCCAAATCATATTCTTCATTTTCAAACCAATATACGGCTTGGAACATTTCTTTCTGAGCCTCCTCATTAAGATTGTTCATATAGTATCGGTAACCGAAAAAGGCTACAATGATTAAGGCGATTACTCCCCCTAAACCAAATACTACTTTTTTATTGTTTTCAATGAATTCTTCTGTTTTAGAAAGTTGCTGAGCTAATACCTCAGGGTTTTCATAAAACTCGGAACTTTGTTTCTCTTTAGATTTTGTTTTTGCCATTGCCACTATTTTAAGACCGCAAAGCTATAAAAATTTATTTATTATTACCCAATTCCATCATTTAATAGTTTAAAGCTTTGGGATTTAAACTAATAAACATTAAATGGTCGGTTCTCCACCAACCATGGTGCTAGGCACGGTACTAAACCCTGTCAGGTTTTCACTAGTAATTATTACTGCTATATTTAATAGCTTGAAGATTTTTCAAATTGAAATCTGACAGGTTTAGCATTGAAGCCTTTAATCCACTATAAAAGGATAATCCTCTTGAGCGTAAACATCTCTGTAAACTTCATCAACATGAGGGAAATCAGATTCTTCGGCAAACTTCACGCATTCTTTTACGATTTCTTTTTGCTCGTTATCGATTTCTTTCAATTCATCCTCAGAAGCGTATTTATTTTTCAAAATGGCTTCCTTAGCTTGCTCAATAGGATCTTTACCTTTGTATTCTTCTAGCTCCTCTTTAGTTCTATATTTAGCGGGGTCAGACATAGAATGCCCTTTATATCGATAAGTTCTGAATTCCAATAAAGTTGGACCATCCCCTTTCCTTGCTCTTTCAGCTGCCTCTGCCACGGCATTGTGAACATTTTCCACATTCATAGCATCTACCCCTTTTGAAGGCATATCATATGCTTCACCCAAGGTATGTAATTCGGTCACGTTAGAGGTTCTTTTCACAGAAGTTCCCATGGCGTAACCATTATTTTCTATAGCAAAGATTACAGGTAATTTCATGCTCATTGCCATATTTAAAGCTTCGTGGAAAGCTCCCTGACGAACAGCACCGTCACCCATATAAGTAATGCACACATTATCTGTTCCTTTGTATTGCTCAGAAAATGCGATTCCTGCTCCCAAAGGAATCTGTCCACCTACAATCCCATGTCCACCAAAAAAATGATTCTCTTTATCGAACATGTGCATGGAGCCTCCTTTTCCTTTGGAAACCCCCGTTTCTTTACCAAAAAGTTCAGCCATTACTGCCTTCGGATCAGTTCCTAAACCGATCGGATGCGCATGGTCCCTATAAGCAGTGATATATTTATCGCCTTTTTTTAATGCACTAACAGCACCAGCTACGCAAGCCTCCTGTCCAATGTAAAGGTGGCAAAAGCCACTGATTTTCTGCTGACCGTATAGTTGCCCAGCTTTTTCCTCAAACCTTCTCATTAAGGACATGGACCTGAACCATTCCATATAAGTTTCCTTATCGAAACTCTTTTTATTGGCAGTTTTTGATTTCTTTGTAGCCATAATGCTTTTTCTTTTTTTGATGTATTTCTTCCGTCACAAAAGAATAACTTAACTTTGTTCATCTTGTTACGGGATGCGAAAATAACGAAAAAACCCACAAGTGCGAAAAATGAAGCTCCAAAATATTCGATTAGCCCAATTCAAAAACTATCCGCAAGCAGATTTCTCATTTGTGGATGGCATTAATTGCTTTTTGGGACGAAATGGAGTGGGAAAAACAAACTTGCTTGATGCGATTTATTATTTGGCTTTCACCAAAAGTGCTTTTAATGCGGTGGATAAGGATAATATTTTGCATGAAGAAGCTTTTTTTTCTATTAAAGCCAATTTTGAGGTGGAGGATAAGAATGTGGAAATGCTTTGTGCTGTCCGTTTAGGAGAAAAAAAAATGGTAAGATGGGCAGGAAAAGAATATGATAAACTGAGCGAGCATATTGGTAAACTCCCATTGGTAATGATAATCCCGCAGGATACAGATATAGTTAGGGAAGCCAGTGAAATGAGGAGAAAGTTCTTTGATAATCTGCTCTGTCAATTAGACCAAGAATACTTGAAATTATTGGTGAAATATAATCATCTCTTAAAGCAAAGGAATACATTGCTAAAGTCATTTTTAGAAAGAAGCAGATTTTCAGCTGATCAGTTGGCTCCTTATGATGAACTAATGATTCCATTGGCTTTAACTATTTCTGAAGAGCGCAATACTTTGATGGAAAATTTCTTACCTATTTTTAAGGAATTTTATCAAGAGTTATCGGATGGTCAGGAAGAAGTCAATATAAATTATGAAACCCGAGTAACAAATGCTTTCGAAACGGATTTCAGATCACAACAGCAAAAAGATTTTCGACAAGGGAGGACGACATTGGGAATTCATAAAGATGATTATGTGTTTCTCTCGGAAGGAAAGCAAGTCAAGAAATTTGGTTCTCAAGGACAGCAGAAATCATTTGTAATTGCCTTAAAATTAGCGCAATTTGAATTATTGAAAGTCGCTAAAAATCAAAAGCCACTACTTTTGTTAGATGATATTTTTGATAAATTGGATGATAAAAGAATAGCTTATTTGTTGAAAATGATGGCGGACGGAAGGTTTGGTCAGATATTCTTGACCGATGCCAGACCCGAAAGAAGTAAAGATTATTTGAAAGATATCAATACAGAAAAGAAATTTTTTGAACTAGACCAAAATAGAGCCAATTAGGCAATTACAAGAGAAAGGCTTGTATCGATCTGATATTATGTACCGAAAAGCAATTTGTACGATTAACTAATAGATTCCACATAAGAACTCAAGAAAATGTATAAAAAGAAAAATCCACATCCCGCCAGCATCAGAAAATCGGAGGCTACTCCTTTGGGTCAGGTCATTAATGAGATGTTTGATGCTTATCGCTTAAATAGAAAGGTTGACCAAACACAGGTGGTGAATTTATGGCCGAAATTAATGGGGAAAGCAATCGCAAGTAGAACTAAAGGAGTTTTTATGAAGGAAAGCAAGCTTTTCGTAACGGTTGAATCCAGTGCTCTAAAACAGGAACTTCATATGAGCAAGGAAAGAATTATACATTTGTTCAGAGAAGAGCTTGGAAAAGAGGTGGTAAAGGAAATTATTTTGTTATGAGTTTTTTGGGGGGTTGAAATGAAATACTTATAATCACAAATTAGAAATTCAAACAACTTTTTAATTTGGCGATAGACTTTATTATGTTTTCTCTATCTGATGTAAGTATTTTTTGGTTCTTATTATTTAGTGTCTAAAGATTTGCCTATCTTATTATTATTTAAAATGAAAACACTATGCATTTTTCCTATTTCATTCAGCAAAAGTTAAAATTGGCATCTGCCCTTATTGTTATTTTAGTATTAGTGCTAATTAATAATCGTTGGGAAAATAAAAACATCAATGAATTGGGTGAAACTTTTAGTTCTGTCTACAAGGATAGGCTCTTAGTTGAAAATTATATTTTCAAATTAGCTACCGCTACTCAGGAGAAGAAATATTTGTTGACTGATTTTGGACAAAAGCAAGGTATAGATATTGATGATGAGTTTGCACTTATAAATAAACAGGTTGATTCCCTATTATCGGATTATCAAATGACTTATTTAACAGTGGCAGAGAAAACTGTATTTAAAGATTACCTTGATAATTATGAAAAGCTCAGAGTAGTTGAGCAAAATCCAAAAATAGGAGTTTATAAGTTAAATAACTTGTATGATGAAAATATAGAATTGTTAAATAAGTTGTCAAGCATTCAAATGAAAGTTGGAGAAGATTTATATAATAATTCTCGATCTATAGTTACCAGCAATGCTAGTCTTTCCTACTTAGAACTGGGACTTTTGATAATTCTTGGCTTAATAACTCAAGCATTAATTTTTACCTCCAAGTCGATGAAAGGAAACCTTACCAAAGATGAAAATAACCTACCATTAAATTGAGTGAAGGTTAAGATTTTTGAATAAATATGGAAAGAATTAATTTTTTTTTACCTGAGATTGCTGTGCTTTTTCATAGCCTTTATTAAAAGCATCAATATATTTTTGATGATTGAGAGCAAAATCGAAAATTAATACAGCAAGTATTCATACAAAAAAACCGATAAAATGCTCTTTCTTGATTTTTTCCATTATTTTAAAATAATTTCGATATCGTTCCTGCGAGCTAACCCAATCCATAAGCTAATACTATTGCACCCGCAAAAATAGAAATGGTTAATAATAGATAATATCTTGATTCGGGTATAAGCTTGTATTTCATCTTATTTAATAAAATAATTTTCAATTAATGCATATAAAGCACCAAAGCCAAAAGGTATTGCTCTAAGTAATACAATTGCACTAAGAAGAATTAAAGAGAATTTCGCAATTTTGTAATCTTTGTAGGGGACAAGCTTGTATTTCATTTCTTAAAGATTGATTGGTTCTTGATACTAATATAAAAATTAAGATTTTAGTGTGAAAAATTTTATGCCAAATTACGTCATATTGGAAATGAAATTAAAATTCTTACTTTTGTAGAACCTTTCCAAGATCTCCGCACGAGGAATCTGACCAATTTCAAAAAATATAAATTTCTAAATCATGCAAAAGTGGAAAAAACTATCTCAACTAGAGATTAGAAAAAGGATATTTTCTGCCCTTTCAGAAAATGTAGATTATTATACCGAAAATATTATAGGATTGCCAGCATCCCATTTGGATGACAAGGTATTTTATCAAAATGCACCTTTTTTGGAAGATGCTCCCTACCTATCCACTTTAATTCACAATCCGAATCATATAGGTTGTCATACTTTAGGCGAGTCAGAAAGCTTTTTCAGAGGCACTCAGGAACTTGAAAAGGAAGTAATCAAGGTTTGTGCAGAAGATATTTTGCATTGCGATACAGAATATGACGGTTATGTAGCTTCTGGAGGCACTGAGGCCAATATGCAAGCTGTATGGATCTATAGGAATTATTTCATGCAAGAGCACCTAGCAAGTATTGATGAAATTGCGTTGATTAGCTCTTCCGATGCTCATTATTCATCTGCAAAAGCATCCAATGTGTTGAGAGTGAATTTTTACAAAGTAGAAGTCGATGAAAATGACCGTTCCATTAGTCAGGAAGCTTTAGAAAGCACTATTGATCAAGCACAGGAAGATGGAAAGAAGTATTTTATTATAATGGCCAATATGATGACCACAATGTTCGGTTCTGTGGATGATGTCAGTATATACACAGATACCTTTATTGAAAAGGAGATACCATTCAAACTTCATATTGACGGGGCTTACGGAGGCTTTTTCTACCCCTTTGCAAAACCTGAAAATAATTTGAATTTCAGCAACCCACATGTGAATTCTATTACTCTTGATGCCCATAAAATGCTTCAAGCACCTTATGGAACAGGAATCTTCTTAATTCGCAAAAACTGGATGCATTTTGCCAATACACAAGAAGCTAGCTACGTGGAAGGTCAAGATTTTACTTTGATAGGTTCTCGATCTGGAGCAAATGCCATTGCTATTTGGATGATTTTAATGACTTACGGGCCCAATGGTTGGTTTGAAAAAACCTTGGTTTTAAACCATAGGACTGAATGGTTATGTAAAGCCTTAAATAAAAAGGATATTGACTATTATCGATATCCTGATGCTAACATCGTCACCATCAAAGCTCAATTTCTACAAAAAGAAGTTTGTAAAAAATATGGCTTGATTCCTGATAGTCATAAAAGTCCGCAATGGTATAAAATAGTGGTTATGGATCATGTAACCATCGAAAAGTTGGAGAAGTTCTTGGATGAAGTTTAAGCCCTTTTTTCATTTGGTGGGAGAACAGTCTCAGGCTGGTTCCCCCCCCCCAATAAAATGCTTTAGTTATAAGGAATAATCTCTATTGGTAATCTGCACAGATTAGCAAAATCTTCACCGATTTCCATCATATCATCATCAGCTTCTCTATAAAACCATTTGATTTTCACGTCTTTGCCGTCTTCATCAATTAAAGATTCCATTTTGTGGATCATATCCAACATTAGTTTGGAGGTACTTGTATTAAAATAATCTAGACGGAAATGTAATTCTGTTACAGGTAATGGATTTTCCATATATCTATTCAAATGATCGAAAATGGGAGTGAAAACATCCATAGGGTTCTCTGGAATTGAAGAACCTGAAATTTCAAAAAAACCCTTTTCTATATCTATTACTACAGTGGGTCGCTGATGTGTGCCTGACATTCTAAACATATACCGCCAAATATGATAACAAAATACGTTAACTTCAAAATCTTGTAATAAATTTCGATAGTTATTAGTTTTTTCACTTTAAATATTAGTTTTTTAAGTGCAGACTAAAGTTAATCAATTACTAGTAAGTTAAGCTAATTTCATTTAACTAATTTAGTCTTCGTTTTAATTTATATGAACCTAAAGGATAATTCAATATTAAGCCCCATTGTCAAATGAGAAAAACAACTCTACTATTTTTCATTGTTATAGGCTTGCTTTCTTGTAATGAAAATAAAGAAATGAAAAAGAATAGAATTACCACAAACGATTTAATGCAAAAAGACGATCATTCATTTTCTAAGCCGCAGGAAGCTGTTATAACCCATTTGGAATGGGATGCTAATGTTGATTTTGAGACTAAAACAATTGTAGCAGTAGCAAAATTTGACATTCGAAAATATCCGAGCACTAGTGAAATAATTTTGGATACTAAAAATTTACAAATTGAAAAAGTATGGAGAAATCAGAATGATACGGTGGACTTTTTTTTGAATAAAGCGGATGAAGTTTTAGGCCAGGCTTTGCATATTCCTTTGTCTGAAGATTCCAAAACAATCAGTATTCAATACAAAACTTCTCCAAATGCAGAAGCTTTACAGTGGTTAAGTGCGCAACAAACAGCAGGAAACGCACCATTTCTATTCACCCAATCGCAGGCCATTTTGTGCCGTTCTTGGATTCCAATTCAGGATTCTCCTGCTATTCGGTTTACTTACGAGGCAGAGGTTAAAGTGGCAGAGGGAAATTTAGCAATAATGAGCGCTGAAAATCCTCAAGAAATTGATAGCACTGGAAATTATTCCTTCAAAATGCGACAACCTATTCCTGCCTATTTAATGGCCTTGGCAGTGGGCAATTTGGAGTTCCATAAAACAGGAAAACAAACAGGGATTTATGCCGAGCCAGCTACTATGGCAAAGGCTGTGACTGCTTTAGAAGATTTACAATCTTTTTTAGAAACCGCTGAAAAATTATATGGAAAATACCGTTGGGAGCAATTTGATGTGTTGGTTCTTCCTCCTAGCTTCCCCTTTGGTGGAATGGAGAATCCTAGACTAACTTTCGCTACCCCAACGATTCTATCTGGTGACAAATCTTTGGTATCCTTAATAGCGCATGAATTGGCTCATAGCTGGTCTGGAAATTTGGTGACTAATGCAAGCTGGAATGATTTCTGGCTAAATGAAGGCTTTACGGTTTATTTTGAGTACCGTATTATGGAAGAAATGTATGGGAAAGATTATGCTGAAATGCTTGCTTCCATTTCTTTTAAGGAACTAACGGAAGAATCTCGGGAATTAATTGAAAATGGTAACGTAAAGGATACTCATTTGAAATTAGATTTAGAGGGCAGAAATCCAGATGTTGGTATGACTTCCATAGCTTATGATAAAGGCTATTTCTTCCTGAGGTTACTAGAAGAAATTTCTGGTAGAGAAGCGTTTGATGCATTTTTACAACAGTATTTTAAAGAATATGCATTTAGAAGTATTAATACTGAACAGTTTCTCATATATCTAGAACAAAATTTATTTGGTAAAAATGAAATTGTAGTACCTAAGAAGTTATTTTCCGATTGGGTTTATGGTGCCGGTATACCTACTAGTATTCCAAAGCCATATTCGAATAGGTTTAAATCAGTAGAAGAATCAGTGCAAAGGTGGCTGGATACTGGAAATATCGATACTTTAAATGCTGAAGATTGGAGCACGCATGAATTTCTCCATTTTTTCCATCAATTACCAGATTCTCTTGAGTATAATCACCTAAGTATACTAGATGATAAGTTTGATTTCACCGATAGTGAAAATGCTGAAATATTGTCGGAATGGTTTCTTCTGGCAATAAAAAAGGACTACAGACGAGCTTTTGGAGCAATGGAAAACTTTTTAGTCAATACTGGAAGAAAAAAATTCTTAATGCCAATTTATGGGGAACTAATAAAACGCGAGACACACAAAAGGGTAGCGCTCAGTATTTATAGAAAAGCTAGACAAAATTACCACTTTGTCAGCTACAATTCGTTAGATAAATTATTAAATTACACTTCCGACTAATATTTGAAATAAACTGAACTGAAAATGTATAAATTAGAGAGACTCTTAGTTGCACTGGATCTTACAAAAATGGATGACATATTGATAAAATATGTATCACATTTAGCTGAATTCTTGAAAAGTGATAAAGTATATTTTGTCCATATATCTAGGAATTTAGAACTGCCGGAAGAACTGAGAAGAAATTATCCTGATTTGATGGCTCCAAGTGATGAATCCATTACAGATTCTATTCAAAAGGTGATTAGCACAGCTTGGGAAACGGATTATGATTGTGAAAAGGTAATAGAAATCAAAGAAGGTGATCCTTCAGAACAAATTCTCAAGTGGGTCAATATTAAGGATATTGACATGATGGTAATGGGTAGAAAAAAGGAATTAAAAGGGGGTGGAATTGTACCTCAGAAAATTGCCAAAGTAGCTCAAACCTCCTTAATGTTAGTGCCGGAAGATTTTGTATTTAAGCTAAATAAAATCGTGGTATCTGTGGATTTTTCAAAACATGCAAAACTGGCAGTAGAAGAAGCCCTGGCAATATCAAATGAGAAAAACATTAGCTTAAGCTTAGTAAATGTTTTTAAAGTGCCTTCAGGCTACCATAAAACAGGCAAAAATTATGATGAATTTGCTTTAATAATGAAAGGGCATGGTAAAACAGATTTTAGAGAGTTTGTCAAGAAGAATAATTTCCCAGAAGATTTAGATTGCCAGTTTGTATTGGACAATGATGATTCTCCAGCTGACAAAATATTTGATTTTGCTTCTGACCAGAAAGCAGATATGATAGTGATGGGATCAAAAGGCAGAACTGGTTTGGCTTCTATTCTATTGGGAAGCGTTGCAGAAAAAGTGGTAAAATACGATAATGAAATTCCTTTGATGATTGTGAAAGAAAAAGGAGAAAACATGGGCTTCTTAAAAGCATTACTAAAATTATAATTAACTCCAAACAAACTTTTCCAAAGTGCTGCACTTTGGAAAAGTTTGTTTTTTAGTACTATCCAACCGTCTTCTTTTCATAAATCTCAGCCACGGCATCTACCGCAGCATCGATATCATTTGATGTGTTATATTTGCTAAAAGAAAACCGAACATTGGGTCTTTCAGCGGCTTTTCCTAACTCGGCAATAACGTGAGAACCCACATCACTTCCACTGCTACATGCAGAACCTCCACTAGCTGAAATTCCTTTAATGTCTAAATTGAACAATAACATATCGCTCATATCTGAGGGAGGCAAACAGACATTCAAAACAGTGTAAAGACTATTATCCGGATCAGCACTTAAACCATTGAATGCAACGCCCTCAACTTTAGTCTTTAGTTTTTTAATCATCCTGTCCTTTAATCCTTGAATATGGTTTTGATGCTCTTCCATATCTCTATAAGCAATTTCCATGGCTTTGGCCAAACCTACTATTCCATATACATTTTCAGTTCCCCCACGCATATTTCTTTCTTGTGCACCACCATGAATAAAAGGGTGAATTTTATGTTCACTATTAATATACAAAAAGCCAACTCCTTTCGGTCCGTGAAACTTATGTGCTGCGCCCACGATGTGATGAGCCTTAATTTCCTGTAAATCGTGAGAGTAGTGAGCCATGGTTTGGACGGTGTCAGAATGGAAAATTGCACCATGTTGTTTGCATATCCAGCTTACTTCTTCGATATCTAGAATATTGCCAATTTCATTATTTCCATGCATCAAAGAAACAAGGCTGTTGGGATTTTTGCTCAACCATTCTTTTAAAGCATCAATTTTTACACTTCCGTTTTCATCCAGTTCCACATAATCTAACTCAATATGTCCTCCTTTTTCCAAATGCTGAAGAGTGTGCAAAACTGCATGATGTTCAATTTTTGAAGTCAATACTTTTTTGATTCCTTTCTGCTCAATACTGCATCGTAAAGCAGTATTATCAGCCTCTGTTCCTCCTGATGTAAAGAATATCTCAGAAGGAGAAGTATTTAGCAATTCAGCAATAGTCCTTCTAGACTTTTCAATTGCTGTTCTCACCTCCCTGCCATGGGTATGAATCGAAGAAGGATTGCCGTAATGATTAAGCATATAAGGCTTCATAGCTTCAAAAACTTCCGGATCCAAAGCAGTTGTTGCTGCATTGTCTAAATAAATCCCCGCCATAATATTTAATGTTCTTTAAATGAAATAATCTCTTTAATATCAGATATCATCTTTTGCGCCAAATGTTCTGCTTTGGATTCAGAATCGGATTCTGAATAAATTCTTATTATTGGTTCCGTATTAGATTTTCTTAAATGAACCCATTCCTTATCGAACTCTACTTTTACTCCGTCTATAGTGTTGATCGGTTGATTTTTATAACGCTCCTGAATTGCTTCTAAAATCCCATCAACATCAATTTCAGGAGTTAATTCTATCTTATTTTTAGAAATATGATAGCTTGGAAAGCTAGCCCTCAATTGTGAACAAGATTTACCTGATTTTGCCAAATGCGTTAAAAATAATGCAATTCCCACTAAAGCATCTCTTCCATAATGCAATTCAGGATATATGATGCCGCCATTTCCTTCACCGCCTATAATGGCATCAGTTTCCTTCATTTTTGTTACAACATTGACTTCTCCAACGGCAGAAGCTTCGTAATTACCACCTCTTTTTTCGGTTACATCTCTTAATGCTCGAGTACTAGAAAGGTTGGAAACTGTATTCCCTTTTTTCTGACTCAAAATATAATCTGCTACTGCTACCAAAGTATATTCTTCACCAAACGGAGTTCCATCTTCATTCACAATAGCCAATCTATCTACATCAGGATCGAGAACAAAGCCTAAATCATATTGACCATTTGCCAATTCATTGCTGATGTGTGTAATATTCTCTGGCAGAGGCTCAGGGTTATGAGGGAAGTTACCATCAGGATAACAGTACAATTCTCTCACTTCTGCTACTCCTAAAGATTTCAACAATTTGGGTATTACAATACCTCCTGTGCTATTAACGGCATCTACGACTACTTTAAATTTACGTTCACGAATTGCCGCTACATCCACTAATGGTAAATCAATTACCATATCAATGTGTTTTTGAATGTAATGGTCTTGGGTAGTGTATTTGCCAATTTTTTTAACTTCGCTAAAATTGTAATCGGCACTTTCAGCTAAATCCAGAATAGCTTGTCCATCTTCACCAGAAATGAATTCCCCTTTTGCATTTAATAGCTTTAAAGCATTCCATTGAACAGGGTTGTGGCTGGCTGTTAAAATAATTCCACCTGCAGCTTTTTCCAAGACAACAGCAATTTCTACCGTTGGTGTAGTTGAAAGCCCCAAATCAACAACGTGCATGCCCATGCCTTGCAAAGTTGCAGATACTAATTTTGACACCATTTCTCCTGTAGGTCGTGCATCTCTGCCGATTACCACTTTATTATTATCGCTTTGTGTTCTAAGCCACGCAGCATATGCACTACTGAATTTCACTATATCAACGGGCGTTAATCCGTCTCCTGTTTTTCCTCCGATGGTTCCTCTAATGCCGGAAATTGATTTTATTAAGGTCACTTATTTTTTCATTTGTTACAATCGGCAAAGGTACTAAAAAATGGAAAGCCAATGAATAAAAAAACAAATTCAAAGAAAGAAAAGGTCTGTTAGTCGTATTTTTGGATAAATACCAACTTTATTTTTTAATTTGGGTTCAACAAGCTTAACTCAATTCTAGAATTGCTGAGAAATATTAAATACTGGACCAAAGCAGGAATCCATTCCGAGATGGATGACGACCAGAAGAGAAAGGTATTTCTCACTAATGCCATGTCTCTGTTTTTGGCAGCCGTCATGATATTGGTTGGCTTAAATGATATTTTAAATACCGAAAACTATTTGGCAGCATACAGAAGGGGGGGAGTATTGGTGCTTATGCTATTAATACCTTACTTGAATCATAAACGCTTTTACAATTTATCTAAAAGCATTTTTCTGTTCTTCCCTAGTATTATTCTTTTAGGGATTCCGATCTTGATTGGAGACTTTTATCCAGGACAATTCATTTGGTTTCAGTATGCATCTGCTGTATTTTGTTCTGTTCCTTTTCTATTGTTTGATTTAGAAAAACATGCAGGATACATAACAGTATTTTTTATCTATTATTTAACCGTCACTCTTTTCATTGATAAATTATTGCTTTTCTACAGTGAGCCACCGCAAGCCATGGTTGAGTTGGTAAGCAATTTTACTGATTTTAAGTTACCACCTCTGTTTGTAGCATTTTTTTCAACAACCACTCTCTTATGGTATAATCGCAGTAATTCAAAATATGAGAAAAAGTTGAAATCCACTAACCAAGAGTTGGAAGAAACTCAGGAGGAGTTAATTGCAAAAAATGAGGAGTACGAAGCAATTAACAGAAATTTGGAAGCTTTAGTTGAGGAGAGAACTAAATTAATTGAATCTAAAAATCGACAGATTATAGATTATGCTAATATCAATGCACATAAAGTTCGTGGTCCTTTAGCTAGAATAATGGGTTTGATTAATGTTTCTCAATTTTCTAGGGATCCTGATGATCTAAAAAGTTTATTTGAAAAACTCGGGCCACCATCGGAAGAATTGAATCTGATTATTGGCGAAATCAATAAAACCTTAGAACAGGTTGATGGGGACGATGTTGAGGAAGAATAATAAAGTTAATTTTTCTTATTTTTTCTTTTTTCAAGTTCATCGATGATAGTCTTATTTCCAAGGTGTGTTTTTCTTTCGTGAGCCTCTTTTCCAAATAAATGAGAAGAAACAGGGGTTGTCAAGAGCAATAGAAATCAAAGTCTATTGATGTTCTAAAAATAGACAACCACAACTAATAATTTTGCGTTTTCAAAAATACATCGTAATATTGCAATATAATAAAATATGATATGGGCGTAACGAAATCCGATTTATTCACTGCAGAGCAAAATGACTTGGCTAATGTTGCCAAAGCTTTTGCGCATCCTGCAAGATTAGCTATAATACAGTATTTGCTGAAATCCAATGCTTGCATAAATGGGCATTTAGTTTCTGAATTGGGATTGGCACAAGCCACCATCAGTCAGCATTTAAAAGCATTAAAGGAAGTAGGGATAATTCAAGGCACTATTGAGGGCGTTTCGATTAGTTACTGTATAAATCCAAGACGCTGGGAAGAAGTTAAAAACCTATTCAGTGGAATGTTTGAATTGTATCATAACCCGAATCAGCAGGACTGCTGCTGATATTTTTTTGCGATAGATCATCGTAATATAGCAATATAATAATATTGAGCTTTGAAAAATAAACTAAAAAAAATAAAAACATGCAACTTTCTGAAATCAAATCAGCACTCAATGACTTGAGTAAAGTGAACTTTCAATTACCAAATGGAGATTTCGTCCCACCGCATTTTCACATTACAGAAGTGGGAATCATCACACGTAACTTTATCGATTGTGGCGGAACGATGAGAAACGAAAAAACAGTAAACTTTCAACTATGGGAAGATGGGGATTATGACCATAGATTAGGAGCTAAAAAACTTTATGATATCATTACCTTATCTGAGGATAAATTGGGAATTGATGAACATATGGAAGTAGAGGTTGAATATCAGAGCAACACTATTGGCAAATACAAGCTAGATTTTAATGGAGAGCATTTTGTATTGGTCAATACTCAGACTGATTGTTTGGCAAAAGATAAATGTGGAATTCCAGCTTCAAAACCTAAAGTGCAATTAGCAGATGTTTCCGGTACATCAGCAAATGCTTGTGCTCCTGGAAGTGGATGTTGTTAAGACATATAAAGTAGTTGTCATCACTATGCAGTAGAATATTTCGAATAAAGCACTTGACTTTTTCTGTATGTCAACCTCGCGAAGGCGGGGATCTTTTGATTTTAACTTACGGTTAAAATGTGATGGTTTGTTGGTAGATGAAATAAGAATATAAAAAAGGTTAACCCGACTATACAAATGTTCCAAAGACTAACTGAATACATCAAAATACTGGATATTGAATCGATTTCCAATGAAAGGAAGGATGTTCTTACGCCTTTTATAAGCTATTTAAAAGCAAAACTCAATTCGGGAGAAAAGATTACGCTGAATTTCATTTGTACCCATAATTCTAGAAGGAGTCACCTTTCCCAAATATGGGCACAGGCTATGGCGGAATATTTTCAATTGAACCAAATCCAATGTTACTCAGGAGGCACAGCTTCAACTGCAGTTTATCCTATGACTATTCAAGTGTTAGTAGGTGCGGGCTTTGAAAGCATAAAACTTTCTCAAGGAGAAAACCCCGTTATTGGGATAAAATATAGTGAAGATACTCATCCTGTTATCGCTTTTTCTAAAACTTTTGACCATCCATTTAATCCATCAATTGGGTTTGCTGCGCTCATGACTTGTTCTGATGCTGATGAAAATTGTCCTTTTATTCCAGGAACGGAAAAAAGAATAACATTGAATTATCATGATCCTAAAGCTTTTGACGACAGTCCGGAAAAAGAACAAAAATATGAAGAGCGTAGCAGACAGATCGCTACAGAAATGTTTTACGTATTTTCAAATCTTAAAAAATCATGACTGAACAATCAGGGAAAAAGAAAATGGCATTTTTCGAACGTTATTTGAGCGTTTGGGTAGCCTTATGTATTGCTGTCGGAATCCTTATTGGATATTTAGCTGGAGAGGATATCACTATCCTTAGCGAGTTGGAAATTTATAAAGTTAACTTACCAATCGCCATTTTAGTATGGATGATGATTTATCCAATGATGCTGCAAATCGATTTCTCCAGCATAAAAGGTGTGGGAAAAGCGCCAAAAGGATTGATTATGACAGTTATTATCAACTGGCTCATCAAGCCTTTTACAATGGCATTTTTCGCTTGGATATTTTTTGAGCATTTGTATTCAGCCTTTATTGAGCCTGAAATGGCTGGAGAATATATTGCAGGAGCTATTTTATTAGGTGCGGCACCTTGTACGGCTATGGTTTTCGTATGGTCATATCTAACCGATGGCGATCCCAATTATACGCTAGTGCAAGTTTCGGTTAATGACCTGATAATTTTAGTTGCTTTCATTCCTCTAGTAGGTTTTCTTCTAGGTATTACAAATGTCTCCATCCCTTATGGAACATTGGCAGCAAGCATCATAATTTTTGTGGTAATCCCTTTGGTAGCTGGAGTAATTACCAATAAAATCATAGTGGCACAAAAAGGTGAAAAGTGGTTTCAAGAAATATTTTTACCAAAATTCAAGCCTGTTAGCATAATTGCTTTGCTTTTGACCTTGATTCTTTTGTTTGCATTTCAGGGACCGAACATATTAGATAATCCTATCATTATTTTATTGATTGCTGTTCCACTAATTCTTCAGACCTATTTGATATTTTTCATTGCTTGGTTTGCAGGAAGGAAATTAAAATTATCACATGCGGTTTGCTCACCAGCAGCTATGATCGGGGCCAGTAATTTCTTTGAATTGGCAGTGGCAGTAGCCATAGCTTTGTTCGGATTGCAAAGCCCGGCTGCATTAGTAACGGTTGTGGGGGTTTTAGTGGAGGTACCAGTCATGCTTTCTTTAGTGGCATTGGCCAATAAATGGAAGTATTAGATTACAATTACGTATTGTAAAATTGCTTGATCAATTTTCGGTCGGTTAGCCCCCAACTCAGGAAAACAAAACTTGCATAATGGAATGACATGTATTTTTAATTCTCCGCTAGATGATCAAGCTTTATTTTATAAATTACCCCTTGCCCAAAACAGCATAATCCCGAATTAAATACCAATAGAGCAAAGGTTCCATAATAAATCCATTCTAATCCGTCTCTATGTTGCATTCGGTAAAAACCGGCATCAATCGCCAAGCTTAAACCAGCCCCGATTAATATTAATCCTAGAATTGAGAAAATTAACCATTTACGTTTTATCGCCTGCATGACATTAGTTACTTTACGTCCAACAAAAATTAACTATCTTCGTGTTTTATTTTTGTAAGTCGAACAGGCCTTATTAAAAGTTTATGAGATATTTAGTTTACAGCCTACTTTTGGTGGGTTTATTTTTGCAAAACACCTTTGCCCAAGTTATTAAACCCATCAGTTGGGAAAGCTCCATTTTAGAGGAAAATTTAGAAGTAGGCGATACAGCTACGCTTTCGTTCAGAGCAGAAATAGATCAAAATTGGTATTTATATTCTTCCGACTTTGATCCTGATTTAGGTCCAATGCTTACAGAATTTGATTTTGTGGAGGATGATTCTTATCAATTATTGGATAGTATTATCCCAATCAATCCTTCGGAAGGTTATGATGAAATATGGGAGGGAGATTATACTTATTTTAAAGGGAAAGGAGAATTCCAGCAAAAAGTTATTGTAAAGGAAATTCCTTTTATAATAGAGACTAGTAATAGCTACCAAGTCTGTTCTGATGTTGATGGAAAATGTATTCCATTTAGTGATGACTTCTCATTTGGAAAGAAAACTAAATCATCAACAAGCTCAATTCAGAAAGATAAAAAACAAGAATCATCATCTGATCAATCCCAAAAAGAAGGTAAAAAAAAATTAATTGACCTTCAACAAAAGGATTCTAACTCTCCTTATTCCCTCTTAGGGTTTATGTTAGTGGCTTTTTTGGCCGGATTAGCCGCATTATTAACGCCTTGTGTTTTTCCTATGATTCCTATGACGGTGACATTCTTTACTGGAAAAGCTAAAACCAGAGCAGGAGCCATTCGTCAAGCAGTGATTTATGGGTTATCAATTATCGTAATTTACGTGGTTGCAGGAACTATTATTGCGGTAATTAATGGTCCTGAATTTGCCAATTGGCTCAGCACGCATTGGATTCCAAATGTATTTTTCTTTTTGGTATTCTTCATTTTTGCCTTATCATTTTTGGGTCTTTTTGAAATCAATTTACCTTCTAGCTTTGTCAATAAAGTGGATGCTAAAGCTGATAAAGGTGGTTTAGGAGGCGTTTTCTTTATGGCTTTCACTTTGGTTTTGGTTTCATTCAGCTGTACTGGTCCGATTGTAGGCAGTATTTTAGTAGAATCTGCTGGAGGAATGGTAATTAAACCCTTATTAGGGATGTTTGCCTTTAGTTTGGCTTTTGCTATTCCATTTACGCTTTTTGCTATTTTCCCTGAATGGCTAAATAATTTACCAAAATCAGGTGGATGGCTAAATTCAGTAAAAGTAGTGCTAGGATTCTTAGAATTAGCCCTAGGGTTAAAATTCTTAAGCATAGCCGACCAAGTTTATCATTGGGGAATCTTAGACAGAGACATCTATTTAGTGCTTTGGATTGTGATCTTTGCTTTCCTAGGATTATATCTATTGGGTAAATTGAGATTACCGGGAGACAGCCCAATTGAAAAATTATCCGTGGGAAGGTTGATGTTGAGTATCGTGACTTTCAGCTTTGTACTCTATATGATCCCAGGTTTATTTGGCGCGCCTTTAAAAGCATTATCTGGCTATCTTCCTCCTATGAGCTCTCATGATTTTGATTTGCCAACATTGATCCGGGAAAACAGCGGGGTCTCGGGAGCTATAAGTGCTGAAGATCAATTATGCGAAGAGCCTAAATACGGAGATATGCTCCATTTTCCACATGGGATTAAAGGTTACTTCGACTATGAGCAAGCATTAGCCTGTGCAAAAGAGCAAGGAAAACCAATTTTTGTAGATTTCACTGGTCACGGATGTGTGAACTGCCGTGAAATGGAGGCTAGAGTCTGGTCAGATCCAAAAGTTTTGAGCCGATTAAAAAACGATTATGTGATGTTGGCTCTTTATGTGGATGAAAAAACTGAATTACCTGAAAACGAATGGTACACCAGTGAATATGACGGAAAAGTGAAAAAATCAATTGGTAAGCAAAATGCCGATTTTCAGATCACTCGTTTCAACAATAATGCACAGCCATATTATGTTCTCTTGGATACAAATGGAGAATTGTTGGTTGAGCCAATCGCTTATGAAAGAAGTATCAGTAAGTTTGTAGATTTTCTTGATGAAGGAAAAGAAAAGTTCGAAGCTAAAAACAAGCCTTAATTGACTATTATTCACTTATTGTGTAAAATTACATTTTATGGATAGTTTTATTGGTTCAGTTATTTTCGAGTTTTGGGGAGCACTTTTGGTCTATATATTTCAACTTGCATTCCGTCCCTTAATAGGAAAGAAGCCAAGAGCATTTAAAGAAATCTATAATGGAGGAAAAAAGGAAAAAAATGCTGGCATTTTTCTAAATGGGTCAATTCATATTATTGTGGGAATATTAAGCGTAGTTTTTACCTTATTATTATTAAACAAGTAATTTTAATCATAATGAATTTTATTATTGCGCATAAATAGTACGTATACTGGATTTGCTGACTAATTCTAGCAAAGTGTGCAATCCAAACTTAGTTTTAATTTAAATTGGCAGTAATTATCAAATTTTAATTATTTTGTTTGTCGACCGCTTTTGTGTTTTATCCTCTTGATTAGGCTTAGCTTTCTATTTACGTAAAAAAATTTGGTTTTATACCAATTGAATGCCTATGTATTATACTACAAAAGATAAAAAAATCTAACCCGACCACTTCCGAGGAACTCGGAAAAGCGGGAAGGAGGAAAGTTTAGCGGGCCAGCGTAGGCGTTGAGGGCAGAAGCATTAAACTTTCTTGATTTTTTGTTTCTTTTTGATCAAACAAAAAGAAAAAAATGAAAGCAAATGACATTAGCTTAACAATTAATATTGTCTGTAATCCATCTTTCCTGAAAATTGTATTAGAATTTTAAATCAAATTTTGTTACTTATAACAAACCTAATTAAAGAACTATTGTACCTTTGCGGGGTTATAAACATTTCAATAGAGACAATAATTAAGAATGGCAAAAAGAAGAAAGAGCGAATCGCTTAACGAGGAAGAGAAAAAGCCACTCAATAAAGAAAATTTTAAAAAGCTCAGCGGGGTTTTTCAATTTATTAAACCCTATAAAGGCTATTTCATTGCCGGGCTATTTTTCCTTTTAATTTCAAGTACAACACTTTTAGGTTTCCCCTATGTGATGGGAAAGTTAGTAGATGTAGCTCAGGGCAAAACATCAGGTATTTTTACTGAGATTAATACAGTAGCTTTTATCCTAATCGGGATATTGGCCGTACAAAGTTTCTTTTCTTTTTTTAGGGTATATTTATTTGCTCAAGTGAGTGAAAGAGCTATGGCCGATATGCGTGCCAAGCTTTATACAAAGTTGATGAGCCTACCCATGACTTTTTATGATAAAAGTAGAGTCGGGGAACTAGTGAGTCGAATAACTTCCGATGTTTCTCTTTTGCAAGATACTTTTTCAGTTACACTAGCGGAATTTATTAGACAAGTTTCAACTTTAATAATTGGCGCTGCCATTATTTTTTACTTTACGCCTAAGCTAGCCATTTTTATGGTAGCAACTTTCCCTATATTAGTAATTGCGGCTATGATCTTTGGTCGATTTATCAGGAAACTATCTAAAAAAACACAATCAGAGTTAGCCTCAGCAAATGTTATTGTGGAAGAAACTTTGCAGTCTATCAATATTGTAAAAGCCTTCACCAGCGAATTAACAGAAGTTTTGAGATATCGAAAATCACTTGATAAAGTAGTGAAGGTAGCTCTCAAATCCGCTACCTACCGAGGTGCTTTTATTTCGTTTATCATCTTTGCTATGTTTGGTGGGATAGTGGCAGTATTGTGGTATGGTGCTAGCTTAGTGCAAGAGGGTAGCATGAGTGTGGGTGATTTATTAAGTTTTGTGTTGTATACTACTTTCATAGGCGGTTCCATTGCCGGATTAGGAGATTTATATGGCCAAATCCAAAAAGCGATTGGTGCTTCAGAAAGAGTAATGGAAATTTTGCAAGAGGAAGAAGAATTTAAAATAGAGGCAAAAGAAAAAATACATCTTCAAGGATCAATTCAATTTAAAGATGTACAATTTTCTTATCCAACTCGAAAAGATGTGGAGGTATTGCAAGGCTTGAATCTATCCGTTGGTGCAGGCGAAAAGGTAGCCCTTGTTGGACATAGTGGAGCAGGAAAATCAACTGTCATTCAATTGCTGATGCGTTTTTACCCGTTGGCTTCAGGTGAAATTACAGTTGATGACCTTAATATTAATTCATTGTCCATCACAGCTTACCGACAAAATATCGGAATCGTTCCGCAAGAAATTATTTTATTTGGAGGGTCTATTCGTGAAAATATTGCTTATGGAAAACCAGATGCTTCAGATGAAGAAGTCATTGCTGCTGCCGAAAAAGCTAATGCATGGCTCTTTATTAAAGATTTTCCTGAAGGCTTAGATACAGTAGTGGGTGAAAGGGGCGTTAAGCTGTCTGGAGGTCAACGGCAGCGGATAGCAATAGCCAGAGCAATATTAAAAGATCCAAAAATTCTAGTATTAGATGAGGCCACATCCTCACTTGATGCAGAATCGGAACATTTAGTGCAACAGGCATTGGATGAGTTGATGAAAGATAGAACGACTATTATTATTGCACATCGTTTAGCCACTATCCGCAAAGTAGATAAGATTTTTGTGTTAAAAGAAGGACAAATTTCTGAAGAAGGCTCCCATCAAGAACTTCTAGAATCGGAAAACGGTACCTACAGCAATTTGGTAAAACTTCAATTACAAGATTAAATCATGAAAGCTAAATACTATTTTTTGAAAGCTGTTTTTTGGCTTTTGAGTAAAATTCCGTTTTGGTTCTACCACGGACTTTCGACTCTACTCGGATTCTTCTTCATTAAATTCAAACTTTACCGTCACAAAGTAGTGATGGATAACTTATCAAAATCTTTTCCCGATAAATCTGAAAAGGAAATTAAAGAGATAGCCAAGAAGTTTTACTACCATTTTGTTGATTTATTGATTGAAAGTATAAAAGCATTTAGTTTTTCGAAAAGGACAATCAAAAAACGGTATAAAATTAATACCAGCCCAGAAATTCAAAAACTGCTAGATCAAAAGCGCAATTTAGCGATAACATTACCACATTTTGGTAATTGGGAGTGGTCTGCACAAGGCTTTAATTTTATGACAGACCGTAATCAACCTTTTGGTTTAGCCATATATAAGCCTTTGAAAAACAAAGTCATGGATAAACTTATGAAAGAAAATCGAACCCGGTTTAAAGGGAGTTTGATGATTTCTAAGGACCATGTTTATAAAGAAATAAGAAAACGGCAAGAGGAACATATAATAGTAGGTTTTGCTGCAGATCAATCACCTAATAATCCATATAACTCATATTGGATGCAGTTCCTCGGCCGAGAAACAGGCGTTTTTTACGGGGTGGAAAAATTTAGTAAGCAATTTGACTTAGCTGTAGTTTACGCACATGTTAAAAAGGTAGCTCGATCTCGTTATGAAATTGATTTTGAACTGATCGCAGAGGAACCAAATAAAACCACTTATGGGTATATTACTGAGAAGCATATGCGTTTGCTAGAAGCGGATATCTATAAAACTCCACATCTTTGGCTTTGGACACATAAAAGATGGAAGCGTAATAAACCTTCTGATTATAAACAAAAAAGACAATCAGAGGAAATTTAACCCTCAATTTAAAAATTAAATCGAGCATTTTTTTAACTAATTAAAATGCTATATTAACCTTAAACATAAGTAAGAATGAGCGAATCAAATAACGAAGATAAACTAGAATTAAATAAAATAAGAAAGGCATTCAAAGACAGAGATTGGAACGAAATTAAAAGCTCGGATTCTTGGGCAATTTTTAAAATCATGTCTGAATTTGTAGAGGGTTTTGAAAAGCTTTCCAAAATAGGTCCATGTGTTTCTGTTTTTGGTTCTGCTAGAACAAAGCCCGATCATCCCTATTACAAGATGGCCGAAGAAGTAGCAGCAAAATTAGTTCGTCATGGCTACGGAGTAATTACTGGAGGTGGCCCTGGAATAATGGAAGCAGGAAATAAAGGGGCTAAAAGTGAAAATGGAAAATCAGTAGGGCTCAATATTGTACTACCATTTGAGCAATTCAATAATATCTACATCGATCCTGATAAATTGATAACATTTGATTATTTCTTCGTTAGAAAAGTAATGTTTGTTAAATATGCTCAAGGTTTTGTGGTTATGCCAGGTGGATTTGGCACAATGGATGAACTTTTTGAAGCCTTGACATTAATTCAAACCCATAAAATTGGGCGGTTCCCAATCGTTTTGGTAGGAAAAAAATTCTGGTCAGGTTTAATCGATTGGATAAAAGAAACCTTAATTGAAGCTGAAAATAATGTGAGCCCGGAGGACATGGAATTGTTCACGGTTGTGGATACACCAACTGAAGCTGTAAAAGTAATTGATAACTTCTACTCGCAGTTTATGCTTTCGCCAAATTTCTAAATTCTTTAACAGAAGCGATTCCTTATGTCAGATAGCAGATTAGCACTTTATATTTCAATAGCATCTTTGGTCACTTTCTTGATTGTTGCTTTTTTCGGGAATCAAAGAGGAACAGAAAGGGACAAGCCAATCATGGAACCGGTCCGACCGATTGCTTTCAAGAATGCTAAAACCATTCCGCTACCTGAGGAAATCGACCTTGCCGGAGAACCAGTGCCATTGCATATAGATGATGTGAAAGAACGATTAGACAAAGAATTGCATATCAATTCCTATTGGCATAATAATACTATATTTTTGTTTAAGCGAGCCAATCGTTGGTTTCCGGTAATTGAACCGATTTTAGAAAAAAATGGGGTTCCAGATGACTTTAAATACCTGGCTCTAATTGAAAGTGGACTAGAAAATGTTACTAGTTACGCAGGTGCTGTAGGTTTTTGGCAAATCTTGAAAAGCACTGGGAAGGAATATGGCTTAGAAATTAATAGAGATGTGGATGAACGCTATCATCCCGTAAAATCAACCGAGGCCGCCTGCAAATATTTAAAAAGAGCCTATGACAAATTCGGGAATTGGACTTTAGTAGCTGCTTCATATAATAGAGGAATGCGGGGCATGCAAAATGCTTTAGACAATCAAAAAGTAGACAATAGCTATTATGATTTAATGCTAAATGATGAAACTTCACGTTATGTGTTTAGAATTTTGGCAATCAAACAAATTTTTGAAAGTCCTCAAGATTACGGATTGGATATAAGCAAAGAGCATTTGTATGAACCCTATAGCTATCGAACTGATACGGTTCGCAATTCCACAAATTGGGTGGATTACTCCAGGGAGCAAAATACAACTTATAAAACCCTTAGAATTTACAACCCATGGATTCAAGATGATGACATCAGAATTGGAAGAAATGAATACTATGTAATTAACTTACCAATAGGAGACTAAAAGATAATGCCAATTTCTAAACCTACGAAGTCATTTCTCAATTTAAAATTATCGCCATAAGCATTGTCTTTGATAACATTTAATAAACCTCGTTGGTAAACGATTCCTCCAAATATTTTTGTATTTATGCCGATTCCGTATTCTAATCCAATTGCCAATAAAGAATTCAAATCAAAGAATTTAAAGCTTTGAACAATGTTTTCCTCTTCGCCCTCGCTATTGGTCATGAAATCAACTGTGCCGCCAAATTGGAAATAGATTTTCTTGTCCAAGCCTACTTCCTCAGTGAATAATTTTAATGTTATTGGAAGCTGTAAATACTGCGGATTATATGCTTCTTGATAAGTAGTATTCATTGAATCGGCCACAAAAGTTGATCGCTTGGACGTAAATATTATCCCAGTACTGAAATAATGATTCTCTTTAAACTCGAAATCGAAAACTGGACCCAATTGAAATTTAAGGCCAACTCCATCTGTTCTAAAATCGGTATTATCAGCCTCTGACTCTATTCTATTAAAAGAAATATTTGGCGCAGCTTTAAATCCAAACCTCACTTGCGCTTCAGTTATGTAAACTGAAAACAGGAATATGGCAGAAAAGAGCAATTTTTTCATTTATTTTGGGTTTTGATATTCAAGACAAATATAATTAATGACATATGCAAAGTAATAAATATTATATACTTACTTCTTTAATCTCTTTGATTGTTTTTTCAGCTTGCTCACATAAAGATGATTTTTGCGAAGAGGCACCAAATATTAGTAATATTGACGTGAATATACCTCTTAAAGATCTAACAGATGACATGATCGGTAGCGATACTCAAAATGAAGCGTTAGAATTCATTCAAAAGCATCCTTTTATTGCGGATTACTTTTTTGAAAGAAGAAGGTATGGGCAAGACTCAATTGTGGCAAAGAACATGGTAAATATTTTCTCAAATCCTGCATATAAGGACACACTTTACCAACAAGTGAAAAATAATTTTGATGATTTTGAAGGCTTGAAGTCTGAATTTGAATTAGCATTTAGATATTACAAAAACTACTATCCAGAAGTAGTGGTACCTGAGTTAGAAATCGTATTAGCGGGCTTACAAAAGGATTTATTTGTTTCAGATAGTTTAATTAGTATTGCAGCCGATTATTTCCTAGGTCCCGATGCGGCTTATGTTCCCAATGGTGTCCCTGAGTACATATTAATGCGCTACGAAAAGGAATATATCGTTCCTATGACCATGTTGTTGCTCACCCAAAAGCAAAATGAAACGGATCAAAGCGATCAAACGCTTTTAGCGGACATGGTTTTTTATGGAAAATCTTACTATATGACCAAAATGACTATTCCATGTACTTCGGATTCATTATTGATTGGTTACACGGCCAAAGAAATGGAGGACATTAATAAAAATGAGCACATAATATGGGCTAATTTTTTAGAGAATGACTTACTCTATGAAACCAGTCATTTCATGAAAAATAAGTTTATAGGGGAAAGGCCTAAAACATTTGAAATTAGTCAGGAATGTCCAGGAAGAATAGGGATCTGGGTAGGTTGGCAGATTGTACAGTCGTATATGAAAAATAATCCAGACGTTACATTGCAGGAATTGATGAAAAATAGCGATGCACAAGAGATTTTTAGTCTATCAAAGTACAAGCCTAAAGGGTAAAACTATTTTGAAAGTTGGGTGATATTTGAAAAATGCAATTTCATAATTTCTATTCTGGAAATATTTAGCTAATTTATATGTAATTAGAAAAAAGCTAAATGTTCGCTTATGAATCCTTCTGAAAAAGGTTGGTTAAAAGAATACATAAAATTTAGAGGGCCACATCCGATTGATTTTCTCCAATATCAAATAAAAGATCAAGATAACTTACTCTATAAAATTGTTCAACCCACTGGATTGATTTATGGCCATCCAATTCATGCCCCAGGTATTCGCCATCCGAAGGAGCAGAGATGGAACAGTTTGGGAAAAATGAAAATTGTCTTATTGGAGAGTTTTCTCCATAGTGCAAGTTTGAAGCAGGAAGTACTACCAACAACCCCTAATGATTGGCAAGATTTTTACTTGGAAACAAGTCAATCGATCGGACAGTTTTATTCTGTTTTGGACCCCCAGATAAGGAAAAAGGCTTTTTTCATTTTTGGTAAGAGAAGAAAAGATGAGTTTAGATTTGCAGAACAAGTACTGCATAAGAGGCTTTTTCTTAAATCTCGATGGGATCATTTTTGGGCGAGTCTCTTTCAAAATAGTTTACTCTTTTTAGATACGTATTATTTTGGAGAATGGAAGGCTGCGAGATTCCACAATATGAAGTGGCATAAAGATGCAATGAAGATTTTGCTTTTGAAAGTTATTGCAGCCGCTGCGCACGCTAATCAAATTATTGAGCGAGAGGAGAAAAACATGTTCTTCACCTTTTTAGGATCTTCAAATCTGACAAAGTCTCAAAATAAACTAGCCAAAGAGGCTTTTCGAGATGGGATTAGTTTGGATCAAATTGATTTGAGACAGGCTGACACTTGGTTACTCAAGAAGTATGTTTTGGAGTTAGCAATTTTAATGATTTGGGCTGATAAAGTGGTGAGTGCCGAAGAGCGAGCCTTTTTGAGTGAACTTGCTAGGCGCTTGGGTATATCAGAAGAGGAATTAGATATCAGTTTAATTGCCATTGAATCGTTTGTGATAGAAAACTGGAAAGAGGTATATTTTCTTCAAAGTAAACATTCATTTCAGCTTATCAGTGAAACTATGACTACCAGGATAACTTTTGTCCTTCAGCAGCATAAGGGAAGTATTGCAAAGGAGATTAAGAGTAACTCAGAGCTTTGTTCTTTGTTTGAGAAATCTAAAAACCAGCAATTAACTGAAGACGAACAAAAAAAAATGAAGTCTCAGTTAATAGAGATCCTCAAATCTATTCCCGCATTTGTCACAATTGCTTTACCAGGATCATTTCTGTCATTGCCCACTCTACTAAAGATTTTACCAAAAGACGTCTTTCCGTCTGGATTTCAAGACTAAATGTAATCTTTACTTTTACTTCTTTGAGGGATTAAAAGTGAAAGAAGTATAGACAACAGTAGAGTTGAAAAAATCACACCGAAAGAAACAAGCGTATTAATATGGATATGTACAATTTCCAGTAGCATTTTTGCACCAATAAAAATCAGGATAAATGATAGTCCTTTCTGTAGTAAATAGAATTTATCTATAATTCCTGCCAACAAGAAAAATTTAGCTCGCAATCCTAAAATCGCAAAAATATTTGATGTGTATAAAATGAATTCATTTTGGGAAATAGCAAACACAGCCGGAATTGAATCGACAGCAAAAATCAAATCGGTTGATTCTACTAATAGAATCACCAAAAACAGCGGAGTAAATAAAACTACTTTACCTCTTTTAATTATAAATTGACCACTAAAATTTCCTTTGGTGATTTTTAAGTACTTTCTAGCAAATTTAATTATTACATTTTTTTCGGGATCTAAATCATCCTCTTCTTTTTGGAAGAATATTTTTACACCGCTGTACACCAAGAAAGCACCAAAAATGTATAGGATCCAATGAAATTGCTCTACTAAAAAGGCGCCTAGGAATATGAAGATAGCCCTAAAAACTATTGCTCCTAATACCCCCCAAAATAGGATTTTATGATAGTAAGTTTCTTCTACTTTGAAGTAGCGTAGGATTAAAAGAATTACAAAAATATTGTCAACAGATAACGCATATTCTGCCACATATGCAGAAAAATATTCGAGCATTACTACAGTGCCACCATAGTATTCATAGATGAGGTAACCAAACCCGACTGATATCACAACCCAAAAGATTGATTGATAGGTCGCAGATTTTAAAGAAACCTTTTTGGCATCTTTATTGAAAAATCCTAAATCAAAAATGAGGAAGATGACAATAACAGCCCCGAAAATACTGTATAGTATATGTTCTGTGTTATCAAAAAACCCTATAATTCCATCCATATACTAATAATTCCCCAATTAAAACCGAAAGATAATTTATTTGTAACTTTTAATTAAATTTTATAAAGAAAATTATCTTTAATATACCTAAATCTATCTTCATGCTACATTATATTGACTTTTAAATATAGTGACTAATGTAAGGTTATGGCTAAAAAATAACCTTAATGATTAGTGTTTTTAGATAAATTGAGAGGGGAACAAGATAAAATTGAGTATTTGAAAGATTAAAGGCAAGCTCAAGATCAAGCTTGCCATGCAGGAAATAAATAAGATTGAACTATTTTACAGTTATTATGTCTTGATCTGATAAATTATAATGTTTCATTACAGCATTGTAATCTTTATAATCCACCGGTTCGCTTGTTCTTGAATTCGTAAATTGCCCAGGGACCACCACCACTCTCGCGATCCAATTATCAGTATAGCTTGCATCTAAGAGATTGAGATCAAAATTAGAATCTAGGAACAGATTCACATCAAAAATTGTAAAATCATAATTATAAACTAATGTCCCAAAATCTGTGAATTCGGTTTGAGGAAGTGCTCTCCAAATGTCAAGATCATCCTCTTCGATATAATCATAAAGAAAATAAACAAGAACCTTATCAGATTCCAGCATTTGGAAATCACCTGGGAATTCCAACAAAAGTCTGTATTCATTGGAGGCAGAAAAGGTTAAGTCAACATATTCAAAAACAAATGCTTCCTGCCCATTTTGGCCATCCTGTCCTGAAGGGCCTTGAGGTCCTCGTGGTCCCTGGGGTCCAGGAGCACCATCTTGGCCATTGAAAGTACAGCTTGCTAAAAATAGTAAACTTATTGCGTAGGTAAAATTGAAAAGATTTTTCATGGCTATATTATTTGTTGAGTAGTCAAAAGTAACCAAAAAATATGCCAAAACTGGAATAGTCCTGTGGAATGAAAGTGAAGAGTAATGTGCAGTTTTAAATCTACTTGCCTAAATAATATTTTATTAGCATCCCAATAAAGAGTAGAATAAATATTGCCCCTTTAATGATATTGTCATTAAGACGAGAATTTTTTAATGTTCTGAATACGTTAAAAATCATATGACAAATATAACCCAGTACTCATCAAGATACTAAAGCTATATTTTTTGATAGCGTAAGATTTGTTTCAGTTTTAATATTTGTAAAAAAAATGTTAAATATTATTTCTAAATAATACAGTGCTTTCCCTTAAAATTTTTACGAAAAAGTATGTCAGTAGACTGTCTATCGCTACATAGGCTTGATTTACCTTTTAAATACTCATTAAGAGATGGATTTTACTACATGAGTAAATTTCTTATGCTATTCCTTAAATCAAATCCTTGCCTGATAGGTATAAAGGTCAAAATACCGGCCTTCTTTAGCGATAAGCTCATCATGTTGACCTCGTTCAGCAATCTCACCATCTTCTATTACAAGGATTTGGTTTGCTTGTCTGATGGTACTTAAACGGTGAGCAATTACAAAGGTGGTTTTTCCTTTCATTAATTCTTTTAAGCTAGATTGAATAAAATGCTCGCTCTCAGTATCTAGATTTGATGTGGCCTCATCTAATATTAGTATTTTAGGGTCTGCTAAAATGGCTCTGGCAATGGCGATTCTCTGCTGTTGGCCACCAGATAACTTAACACCTCTTTCGCCAATTTGAGTATCCAAGCCAGCTTCGAATTTATCGGTAAATTGATTTACATAGGCAGAATTCACTGCATTCATCAATTCAGCTTCAGTCGCATTTGGCCTTGGGAATAGAATATTTTCTCTAATGGTACCTTCGAATAGAAAATCTTCCTGTAATACTACGCCTAATTTGCTTCTATAACTTTCTAAGGTCACTTTTTGCAAATCATGTTCGTCTACAAAAATTTGACCTTCATCCGGGTTTAGAAAGGAAGAAACTAAGCCTGAGATTGTACTTTTCCCTGAGCCAGAGGTTCCTACAAAGGCGGTCACTGAACCGGGGAGGGCTTCAAAACTAATGTTTTTAACCACATCTTTTGCTTCTTCATAAGCAAAAGAAACGTTCTGGAAGTGTATATGGCCTTTGATGTCTTTCAGATCAATAGTTCTGTTCGGATTATCCGTTTCCACAGGTGTATTCATGATTTCTTCTGTCCTATCCAGACCAGCAAATGCCTCAGTTAGTTGGCTTCCAATATTACTCATCTGAACTATAGGTGCTATCATGAAACCTAAATATAGCGTGAAAGCAAGAAAGTCTCCGAAAGTTAGTTGCTCGTTCATGATCATCCAACCCCCAATACCCATTATTCCAGCAGACGCTAGGCCTAGCAGCAAAGTGGCGGAACTAGTAATCAAACTTGTTGCAGTCAAACTAGATTTAATGTTTTTGAATAAACGATCAACGCCTTCAGCAAAAACCCTGATTTCTTGTAGTTCAGCATTAAATCCTTTTATCACTCTTATGCCACCTAAGGTCTCTGTTAACCTACCTGTAACATCGGCATTTATTTTTCCTCTTTCTCTGAAAATCGGCCGAATTCTTCCAAAAGCCTTAAGGGAAATAAAGCCGAAAATAGCTACGGGAACTAACACATAAAGTGTCATCATAGGACTGATGGTAATAAGAATGACCAAGCATACTACGGAAGTTAAAATTCCTCCTACCATTTGCGCTAATCCTGTACCTACCAAGTTTCGGACTCCTTCTACATCCGTCATGATTCTAGAAACCAATTCTCCCGTTTTTGCATTATCAAAATACCGGATCGGCAGCTTTAAAATATGAGACTGAACTTTAGAGCGGAGCTGAGCAATTAGGTTTTGAGCCTCAACACTTAAGATTTGTGTAAGGGCAAAAGAAGTGACTGCTTGTACGACTATTGCTCCCACAACAGCAAAAATCAGATACTTTAGCATTTCTAAATCCCCATTGGGAACAATATCATCAACTAAAATCTTGCTGGAACCGGGAAGAACTAAAGAGGCCGCTCTACTAATTATAATCAGTACAAGACCAATCAGAATATATTTTCTTCTTGGCCAAATAATGGTTTTAAATGCCTTACCTAAAGTGGTTTTGGAGGATTGATCTTGCTTTGCCATAAGTTAAAAGGAAAGCTTCTAAGTACGGCTTAGCAATCTAAAAGTTGTTTTATGTTTAACTCTTCTAACTTAGAATGAATGCTGAAACCTGTCAGGTTTTAGTACGATTTCAATTTTGAAAAGTAAATTTATTTTGATTGTTTAATTATTCGCATTAAATACTCACCATAACCACTTTTCACTAAAGGCTCAGCTAGTTTTTGTAATTGCGATTTATCAATGAATCCCATTCTGAAGGCAACCTCTTCTATACAGCCTATTTTCAAGCCCTGTCTTTCTTCAATTACCCTCACAAATTCTGAGGCTTGCATTAGAGATGAGAATGTCCCTGTATCCAACCAAGCGGTCCCCCTGTTTAGCACACTTACTTTTAATCTTCCTTCCTGTAGGTATTTTTTATTGATGTCAGTGATTTCCAATTCTCCCCTCGGACTTGGTTTAATGTTCTTTGCGATATCAATGACACGATTATCATAGAAATAAATACCAGGCACTGCAAAAGATGATTTCGGATTGTCAGGCTTCTCCTCTATGGAAATAGCCTTTCCTTCCTCATTAAATTCCACCACACCGTAACGTTCCGGGTCTTGAACATGATAGGCATAAACAATTCCGCCTTCAGGACTTGTATTGGATTGCAGCAAAGTGGACATTCCCGATCCATAAAAAATATTATCACCTAAAATGAGGGCTACATCATCATTACCAACAAAATCTTCTCCTATGATAAAAGCCTGTGCAAGGCCTTCGGGTTTTTCCTGAACCGCATACTCAAAATTGCAACCAAGCTGACTACCATCTCCTAATAACTGTTTGAAAAGCCCCGTGTGCTCTGGTGTAGAAATGATTAAAATATCTTTAATCCCTGCCAGCATTAGAGTGGAAAGTGGATAATAAATCATAGGCTTGTCATAAACCGGCATAAGCTGCTTACTCAACGCAATGGTTAATGGGTGTAATCTTGTTCCTGATCCTCCTGCTAATATTATTCCTTTCATAATTAAGATTTATAGATGTAAGAACCTAGATCCTAGACTGGCTCTGTAGTTACCTAAATTCTAATTTCTAGTCTTGATTCTAGTGCCTAGATTCTAGTCTTTCTATTTATACATTTCATCGTAATACTGCTGATAAGCACCTGAAGTCACATTTGTTAGCCACTCTTCATTTTGTAAGTACCAATCGATAGTCTTGGAAATCCCTTCCTCAAATTGGAGGCTCGGCTTCCAGCCTAATTCATTCATTATTTTGTTGGCGTCAATGGCATATCTTAAGTCATGCCCTGCCCTGTCTTTCACATAGGCAATTAGTTTTTCAGAAGTTCCTGCTTCTCTACCTAGCTTTTCGTCCATGGTCTTGCAAATAACCTTGATCAAATCTAGATTTTTCCATTCGTTAAAACCACCTATATTATAAGTCTCTTTGTTTTTTCCATTATGATAAACCAAATCAATTGCCTTTGCATGGTCTATTACATAAAGCCAATCTCTGATATTTTCTCCTTTTCCGTAAACAGGTAGTGGCTTGTTATTCCTGATATTATTGATAAAAAGAGGTATTAATTTTTCGGGAAATTGGTTGGGACCGTAATTGTTAGAGCAATTGCTAATCACTATAGGCAATCCATAAGTATTAGCGTAAGCCCTTACAAAATGATCTGATCCAGCTTTTGAGGCAGAATATGGTGACTGCGGGTCATAAGAAGTTTCTTCAGTGAAAAAGCCTCCATCATCAACAGAACCATAAACCTCATCAGTGGAAACATGGTAAAAGCGTTTTCCCTCAAAACTATCCTTCCAACTCTCTTTGGCTGCATTTAGCAGAGTCACAGTTCCAAATATATTAGTCCTCAAAAACTCCAGTGGATTGCTAATGGATCTGTCAACGTGCGATTCTGCTGCCAAATGGATGACGCCATCAAAGTCATATCTTTCAAATAGTTTGAAAATAAAACTCTCATCCGTTATGTCTCCTTTCTCAAAAACATAATTAGGTTTATCTTCTAGATCTTTTAAGTTTTCTAGATTACCTGCATAAGTCAGAGCATCCAGATTGATAATTTTATAATCTGGATATTGGTTCAGAAATAAACGGACAACATGAGAGCCAATGAATCCAGCTCCCCCTGTAATTAAGATAGTTTTCACTGTTTTAAGGTTTATATATAAATCCAAAAATAAAGATTGTCTGACAGAATAAAGGATTCATTACAAAATTTATTTCAATAGTATCCAAAACTTCCGTTTATTTGTAAAAATTTTTAATAAAAATGTCAGAAGCAGATCAAAAACCAAAAAATACGAATAGTTCAGATGAAATTGATTTGAGAGAATTATTTTCAGCCATTGGCAATTTTTTCAAAAGTATTTTCTTCAATATTATTCTTTTTATTGTAGCGATTAAAAATGCTATTGTTGGAAATATCAAGCTGATAGTAATTTTAGGCGTTTTAGGTGGGGTAGGTGGGATTGCAGTTCATTTTACCACTCCTGATGTATATAAAAGTTCTATTTTACTAAAATCCTCTTACTTAAGTGGCCGATTAATGGAAAGCTCAATTGAAAAATTGGACTTGTTAACTGAAGAGGAGAACCACAAGCAATTAGCTAAAGTACTAAAGATTGATACCGTTACTGCGAATAATATCATTGGTTTTTCTTACGAGCCTTTTGTTTCTGAGAATGAAGTAATTGAATTAGAGATATTTAAAGAGCAGTTGAGAGGTGAAATTGAGGATGAAGAAGTGATCAATCGTTTTGTAGAAAGGTTGAGCATGGATAATAAGTCTACCTATAGAATTTTTGTGGAGGTTTTAGACAGAAATCTGATTAATGACTTAGAGGCGCCATTATTGAACTATTTCAGGAATAATCCCTATGTTTCAAAAAGGCTTCAAATTCAAGAGGATAACTTAAAGCTTGAAGCTCAGAATCTTGAAGAAGAATTAAGTGAATTAGATAGTTTAAAGGAAATTCTTTTCAAAAACTTTAGAATGGTAGGTGAACGAGATAGAGATGGATCAAATAATGTGATTTTAGCAGATGAACAAACTACAAATCCTATTTCGGTATTCAATGAATCTAGAAGAGCATATGAAAAGAAGCTTGAAATTCAAAGAGAATTATTTTTGCAGCCTCAATTTGAATTAATTGATGGCTTTACGGTTTATTCTCAACCCGCGAGCTTAGGGCTTTTGGCGTTAGGTTTTTATGGAGGATTAACTGGTCTTAGTATAGCTGCTTTAATTATAGCTATTAGTTTATTTCTGCAATATCTAGAAAAAATTGAAAGAAAAACTAGAGAAGCTAAAGAAGGATTAAAAAAGAAAGTCGAAGCTAGAAAAAGTTAAGTTTTTCTGATCCTTATTAGAAATAATTCTTTTTTCAGGTTCAATTTTCCAATCAATATTCAAGGAGGCGTCATTGTAAATGATGCCTCTTTCATTTTCAGGGCTGTAATAATTATCACATTTGTAGAAGAATTCTGCTTCCTTACTTAGAACGGCAATTCCATGTGCAAAACCTCTTGGAATGAATAACTGCTGTTTATTTTCTGCAGAAAGATGAATAGAAAAGGATTTTCCGAAGGTTGGCTGATCTTTTCGTAAATCAACGACTACATCTAATACTTCACCTTTTAAAACTCTAACCAGTTTTGCCTGGGCCATTGGTGGTACTTGTAAATGTAATCCTCTAATAACACCATAAACGGAACGAGATTGATTGTCCTGGACGAATTCACATTGAATCCCTGTAGAATCCTCAAATTTCTTTTGATGAAAACTTTCAAAAAAATAGCCTCTTGAATCTTCAAAAACACTAGGCTTAATTATAAACAAACCATCAAATTCAGTTGGTGTAATATTCATGCTCAAGTTTTTCTGCAAATTAAGCACAACATTCCATTTTTACCATGTCTTATTAGTCTTTATATATTAAATTTGCACCGTGATAAAGCAAGTGATATCTATTTTAGAAAAAGAAGTAAAATTAGAATGGCGGAATAAAACGGCATTCAACGGAATCTTGCTCTATTTGGTCAGCACCATTTTCATTTGTTACTTAAGCTTTAATTTGAAAAGAGGGCAGATGCAGATAGACACCTGGAATGCTCTCTTTTGGATTATCATTGTTTTTGCCAATATCAATGGAGTAGCGAAAAGCTTTTTGCAAGAGGGAGAAGGTAGGATGTTGTATTATTATACGCTGTGTAAACCGCATATCATTTTAAGTGGTAAACTGATTTTTAATGTATTGCTTTCTATTTTAATTGCCTTACTGGGCTTTGTTGTTTATGCTGTTATAATAGGAAACCCTGTTAATAATTATACTTATTTTCTCCTAACTATACTTTTTGCATCGATTGGATTCTCGGGAGTGTTGACGCTGGTTTCGGGAATTGTTTCTAAAGCCAATAGTAGTACAGCACTAATGGCGGTGCTGAGTTTTCCAATTTTATTGCCCATTTTACTGATGTCGGTCAGGCTTTCTAAAAATGCAATAGATGGGATCAACATTAGCGTAATGAATGACAAACTGTTTACTTTAATATCCGTAGATGCAATTGTCATTACTACGGCATATATATTATTTCCTTTTATCTGGAGAAATTAAATAGAGCCTATTAGGCAAATACAAGAGATGAACTTATCTCTGTTTGAAAATGAGTATCAAATAAGTAAGTGTTTGTGAAATTTATTATTATTCTAAATGAGAAAAATTTGGTGGAAAATTATAGGGGTTGCGCTGGTGTTTTATACACTCATTGCAGGATTATTGATTGAAGCGCCTAGGTTAGCTATTTTAAATGAAACAATCCGTGCCATGCATTTCCATGTGCCTATGTGGTTTGGTATGGTGATTATGTTGACTGCTTCAGTTGTTTTTTCCATCAGATATTTAAGAACAGGCAATCTAAAATATGATACTTACGCCATTGAGTTAGTAAACACCTCCATTCTTTTTGGAATATTAGGCTTGGCAACAGGAATGATTTGGGCGAACTACACTTGGGGGGCTCCATGGAGTGGAGACCCTAAGCAAAATGCTTCTGCGATCGGGATGTTGATTTATTTTGCATATATCCTTTTACGAAATTCAATAACTGATCCGCAACAAAAAGCTAAAATCGGTGCAGTTTACAATATCTTCGCTTATGCTACTTTAATTCCATTATTATTCATTTTACCAAGACTGACTGATTCTTTACATCCAGGAAATGGAGGTAATCCAGGTTTCAATGCTTATGAATTAGATGGCAGATTAAGAATGGTCTTTTACCCTGCGGTAATTGGGTGGACTTTATTGGGAGTTTGGTTAACGGAATTAAGAATTAGATTATCATTTATTAAATCAAAGATTGATGAAGAAGATTAAGTATTTATTAGTTTTTTCTTTACTGATGATCAGCTTGGGGCTTTCTGCTCAGAAAACTGAAATAGTGGAAGAGGACTACACAAACGATAGAATTGAAATGGCAGATGCCATGAGAGCGGATGGTAAGATTTATGTATTAGTTGCTATTATTGTCACACTTTTTGTTGGCTTTATGCTTTACGCGGTAATGACCGAACGAAAAGTAAAAAAAATAGAAAAATCCTTAAAAGAGAGGGAATAAAGAATTTTTTGGATAGTACCTTTGTTCCAATCTGAAAATAAATTATAGTTATGAAGAGATCGTATATTTTCGGCATTATTGTAATTGCAGCAGCAATTATGATGATTGTTTCCACTGCAGGTGATGCCAGTTCTTATGTTTCGTTTAAAGATGCGCATGATATGGCATTGGAGGGAAACGATACAAAAATTCATGTGGTAGGTGAATTGAAGAAAAGTGAGAAAGGAGAAATTATTGGTTTAAACCCATCTGATGACAAACTATCTTTCACCTTTATGATGGTAGATGAAAATGGTATAGAACAAGAAGTTTTTTACAACGAGCCTATGCCAGCGGATTTTAAGCGCTCAGAGCAGGTAGTGGTAATTGGTTCATTCCAAAAAGGGACTTTCATAGCAGATAAGATTTTAATGAAGTGCCCATCAAAATATCAAGAAGAAACTGTTATTTAATTTGATTTCATAAAATATGATACATACTACAATAGGTGACATTGGTCACCTTTTTGTTATAATAAGCTTTGTAGCTGCCCTCATTTCTATATTCAATTTCTACAAAGCAGAAAAAAGTCCATTGCCGGAGATACAAAAAGGCTGGTTGAAAAATGGGCAAATCACTTATGTGATACATGGTTTAGCGGTATTCGGCATTGTCATCACGCTATTCACCATCATTTCTAATCATTATTATGAATATTTTTATGCATGGAGTCACTCATCGAAAGTGCTTCCCGTAGAATATATCATTTCCTCTTTCTGGGAAGGTCAGGAAGGTAGTTTCTTACTTTGGTCGTTCTGGAATGTTCTTTTGGGGTTTGTTATATTATTGACTAATAAAAAATGGGCGCCATCCGTTATGGTGAGTTTTTCTGTGGTTCAAGCATTCCTTGCGTCTATGATTTTAGGGGTTGTTATTGGAGACCTGAAAATCGGTAGCTCTCCCTTTATTTTGCTAAGAGATGCAATGGACGCACCAATTTTCAATATAAATCCAAATTATGTTCCGGAAGATGGAACTGGCTTGAATCCATTATTACAGAATTATTGGATGGTGATTCACCCACCAGTGTTGTTTCTAGGGTATGCTACCACTTTAATTCCCTTTGCATATGCCATTGCTGGTTTATGGAAGAAAGATTTTAAAGGTTGGGTTCGACCTGCATTACCTTGGGCATTATTCTCTGCAGCAATTCTAGGCGTAGGGATTCTGATGGGCGGCTACTGGGCTTATGAAACTTTAAACTTTGAAGGCTTTTGGAACTGGGATCCGGTTGAAAATGCTTCTTTAGTACCTTGGCTTGTTTTAGTGGCGAGTATCCATACGATGATTACTTATAAGAAAAGCGAAACAGCATTGAAAGCTTCTATCATTTTGGTGCTTTCTGTCTTTTTAATGGTATTGTACGCTACATTTATGGTAAGAAGTGGGGTATTGGGAGAATCGTCTGTTCATTCATTTACTGATTTAGGGCTGTCAGGCCAATTGCTTCTTTACTTGCTAAGCTTTTTAATAATTTCAATCGTTTTAGCAATAGTTCGCTGGAAACACATTCCTTCAACTGAGAAAGAAGTTTCAACCTATTCTAGAGAGTTTTGGATTTTCATGGGTGCTACTTTACTTTGTTTGATGGGCTTTCAGATCTTATTGCCCACCTCAATTCCAGTGTATAATTCTATTATTCAATCGTTCGGAGGAATTTCGAATTTAGCTCCTCCAGCAGATCAAGTAGAGTTCTATACGAAATGGCAGATGTGGTTTGCTGTAGGTCTAGCTATATTGTCGGGAACGGGTCAGTTCTTCTGGTGGCAAAAGATGAAAAAATCGGGAGTGAAGGACTCACTTTTGATGCCAATCTTGATCACTTTGGCCATTTCTGCATTAATTATTGTACTAGCCGGGATGACCAATATTCCCTATATTTTATTAGTTATAGCATCTGTCTACACGATTACTGCAAATGCTAAAATTTTCATTAAAATTGTAAAGAACAATTATAAATTATCTGGGGGTGCTATTGCTCATATGGGACTGGGGATGATGTTGTTGGGGATTTTGTTTTCGACTGGTTACTCTAGAACAATTTCTTTGAATGAAACAGGATTATTATTAACTAATTCTGAAGAGGTAGAAGATAACTTCAATCAAGAAAACATACCACTTTTCATTAATGACCCTCAAACGATGGGAGAATACACTCTCACATATAAGGGCCGGTTCTACGAAACTTATGATGGGGGATATGTGAAAGCTTCTTATTTGGAAGATACTCAAAATGAAAATGATAAAATCGTTAAAAGAGATATCAAAAGAGAAGACGAAAGTTTGACTAAGGGAGATACTCTAAAGGTCTATGGCGCTAATCATTATTATAAAGTAGATTACCTTCATGCTGATGGAGAAAAGTTCTCTCTTTTTCCCAGAGCTCAAATCAATGCTGATATGGGTGGGCTGATTTCCTCTCCCGATATCAGAAGAAAATTTACAAAAGATTTATATACTCACGTTTCGTCAGTTCCTGATCCTACTCAAGAGATTGAATGGTCGGAACCCAAGGAAATGGACGTTACTTTTGGAGAGAAATTCTTCCTCAATGATTTCGTTACCGTTTTAGAGGAAGTAAAAAGGGTGGACGAAATTGAAGGAGAGAAACTAAAGGGAAATGACTTAGCCGTAAGGGCAACGGTCAAAGTTTATGGAGATGGAGAAGACTATATCTTAAATCCCTATTATTTAATTAGAGATAATATGGCTGGAAGAATTCCAGATGAAAACCGAGAAATTGGTATAAAACTTAATATTGAGAGTATAAAGCCTGAATCCAATACATTTACTCTTTCAGTCCGCACGACTCAAAAGGATTATGTAATTCTAAAAGCGCTGGAAAAACCTTTCATTAACTTACTATGGATTGGTACTTTAGTGCTGACTATTGGTTTCGGAATGGCAATCTTTAGAAGATATTCTGAATTTTATAAAATGAAGCGTAAAGGCCTGGAGTGAAAAATGTAGCTTATCATATCAGTTTCATAGGAGCAGGCAATGTAGCTTGGCATTTGGCACCTGCTTTAGAGAACGTTGGACACTTTGTTAAGGAGGTTTATACTCCAAATGGAAAATCAGCAAAGAAATTGGTAGGGAATTTATACGATGCGGTGGTGAAATCTGATTTAGATTTTAAGGACAGTCCTTCTCAAATCTTCATCTTGGCTGTTCCAGACGATGCAATTAAAAGTATTGCTCAAGAGATTATTTTGCCTGAACAGAGCTTGATGGTTCATACTTCAGGAAGTAAGGGATTAGATGTTTTAGAGTATTCCTCTGCAGCGGCATCTGGTGTTTTTTATCCACTTCAAACCTTTTCCAAAAATAAAAAGCTCGATTTCGAACAAGTTCCATTCCTAGTGGAAAGTGAAAATAATGAGGCTTTAAAAATATTAAAAAGTCTTGCAAGATCCTTAAGTAAAAATACGCAGATAGTCTCGACCGCTCAGCGGAAGCAAATGCATTTAGCGGCAGTGTTTGCATGTAATTTCACTAATCACATGCTAAGTATTTCTGAAAAAATCATGAGTAACGCTCAACTGGATTTTTCTTTGCTCCATCCCTTAGTATCTGAAACTATAGATAAGGCCCTCAAACATTCACCTAATTCTGTTCAGACAGGTCCTGCTAAACGCGGTGATTTGGAAACCTTAGACAAGCACATGGAAATGCTAGGAAAGGATGAAACGGTGCAAGAAATTTATAGATTAATTAGCCAGAGTATTTTGGATAAGGAGTAATTTCTGAAAAATAGAACTTCACGAATTAGGACAATCGCACTTCTTTAGTGAAATTTAAAAAGTAAATCAGGTAACTTCAAAATGACACAGCAATTGCCAAAGAATTTCTCTTTTCCGGGTTTTGTAAAGTTGATTCGTGTCCAGAATTTGCTGATTATTGTATTGACTCAGTACCTCACTGCACTTTATTTGTTGCAAGGAATCCATATTCTTGATCTTGAGTTATTCCTTCTAAGCTTCAGCACGGTATTATTGGCTGCAGCTGGATATATTATCAATGATTACTATGACGTAAAAATTGATTATATCAATAAACCAGAAAAGGTAATTGTTGGAAAAGTTTTAAAAAGGAGAGTTGTTTTATTCTGGCACACCTTTTTAAATTTTACGGCCATAATTATCGGTACATTTTTAGATTGGAAAATCGGAGCTATACATTTTGCCTCTGCTTTTATGCTCTGGTTATATTCGAACCAATTGAAAAGACTACCATTTATAGGGAATTTTATAGTAGCATTGCTCACAGGTTTATCCATCTCAATTATTACCTTATACTTTGGTCAAAAACCAATCCTGGTTCATACTTACGCGCTTTTTGCATTTGCTATAAGCCTTATTAGGGAGATTGTGAAAGACATGGAAGACTGGCAAGGAGATGCTAATTTTGGGTGTAAAACATTGCCTATAATTTGGGGTATTCGTAAAACAAAACTCCTGCTTTACGTTCTAATTTCTCTTTTTTACTTTCTTATATTTTACATGACTCAATTCCTTGAGAATGATATCTTATATTTTTATTTCTCTGGCTTAACACTTTTTGTAATTTATTTTATCCATAGATTACGCTTGGCTGATACCATTAAACATTATCATTTTTTAAGCACTTTTTGTAAAGTAATAATGCTAAGCGGGATATTGAGTATGCTGTTTTTCGGCCCTAATTGATACTCTGTACCTTTGGAGTATTTTCTATTTAGTAAATTTCCTCAATTAGTTTCTTAAGCAAAAAAAATGATGCTCTTTGTTTCAATTATTCTTCATAAATGACCTGTAATAGCGTTTGTCCTACCGCTTTCAGTGTTTCTTGTGATATGATATCCATATTGTCATTGTGTGTATGATGGAAATCCGGAAAGAAATCTCCTGAAGTAGGGTCGTGAGCGATAATATCAATCATAGGAATTTTTCCTATTTCATTAACAAAATAATGGTCGTCTGTAATTGAGGCGACTTGCTTATTAATGAAAAATCGACCGTAACCAATTTGATCAGCGGTGTTCCAAACTTTTTCTACTATGCTCGGTGCGTATTTCATAGAGTAGCCTTCTTTATGGAACTGAGCATTACTTGCTCCCACCATGTCAAGCAAAACACCATAGTATGCTGAATATCCTGGTATATGTTTATTTTTACTCCAGTATTGAGAGCCTAAACACCACCAGATTTCGGAGGGGTTTCTTGCAGATAATCCTTGTGGCTCACCATTATCTTCTCCGTCAAAGAAAATCACATCTATTCCAACATTGGGCTTATTCTTTGCATTTTGTATTGCATTAACTATCTCTAGAATAACACCAACTCCACTAGCGCCATCATTAGCGCCATCAATGGGTTCCTCTTTTCTCTCGTTGTCCTTGTCTGCAATTTTCCGAGTATCCCAATGCGCGGCCAGGAGTATTCGCTTCTTTTTTTCTGGTTGGATAGATGCAATGATATTGGTTAAATCCCAAACTTCACCTTCATAGGTTTCTGCTTCAAACTTTTGAGTTTTGACGGTCGCTCCAAAAGTTTCTAACTGGCTTATTAAATACTGTTCTGTTTCTGCATGTGGTTTGGTGCCGGGAACTCTAGGGCCAAAATCCACTTGTGTCTGCACAAACTGGTAAGCATTCCCAGCATTAAATACAGGAACTTGTAAATCCTTCTTTTCACGATCTTCAGAAATACTTTCCTTTTTTTCTTTAGAAGAATCGCAAGAGATTAAAAAAAACACAATAAATATGACTGGAATTAAGTTTTTCATGTAGAGTTTTTTTTCAAAAATACAGATAATGAACGTAATGAGTTAAAAATTTATAGCAAAACTTACTATTGAGTATTATATCACAATTAAATAACTAAGTGTTTGATGTATTATTTTGCTCACAAATGTAAACTTTAATCAGACTGCTACAGTTAAAATATGAATCTTACAGTTAAAAATAGGCTGGTGAAAATATTGATCTCTAGTTTCTTGCTCTTTATTGTGAAAAATTAGTGGTTTGTCGATTAAAGACTCTTGTGACTATTATTTTTAGAAAGAAGTAACAAATCAGCCAATCGGTATTTTTTATCAATTATTATCAACTTAAATTTGTGACATCATTCATTCTTAAAAAAAGAACATTTATGAAAAAGTCTTTAAAATTATTCGCAGCAATATCAGGTTTAATACTTTTTGCTTCTGCATGTGCGCAAAGAACATGTCCTACTTATTCTTACGAAGAAGTAGAAAAGGAAAGTTCTATTGAAGCAACAGTATAATTTGCTTAGTTAAAATGATATAGGAATATCAAGGATGCGTTATAAGCAGGTTTTTTCTCGTCCTTAATTTCCATAACAATATCAATTTGAGCTTTGCTTACCCCTCTTAAATCTACTATAGAATTTAATCTAGCTTTTAATCGTACAGAGGAACCAACTTTAACGGCTTGATTGAATTTCATTTTCTCAATTCCATAGTTGATCATCATCTTTAGGTTTGTAACATTTGCAATTTGTTCCCATAAATAGGGAGCTAATGACAATGTTAAATACCCATGGGCAATAGTGCCACCAAAAGCACTTTTTGCAGCCCTTTTCTCGTCCAAATGAATCCACTGGTGGTCAAGTGTAGCATCTGCAAATTGATTGACTTGTTTTTGATCAATTGTATGCCAATCCGATACACCTAACTCTTGGCCTTCATAAGCTTTAAATTCTTCGAAACTGCTGATTTCTATTGGTTGCATAGTATATAATGATGTTTTAATATCAGTTTGCAATATAAAAGCTTATTTACAATTTATTGAATGGAAAAGACAATATGTACTTCTGCTTTTAATTTGATCTCCTTAAAATCTAAATCTGATTCCATTGAAGCAGTTTCTTCTGCCGATGTTGACATCATTCTGTTATTTTGATAGGATTTATAATAAATGGGCTGGAAATTTTGCTGATTTTCATTCAATTCTATTACCTTACCTACTTTCTCATCCAGGGGTTTCAATAAAGCTTCGGCTTTAGCTTTGGCATTTTTCACTGCTTCTACCTGTAATTCTTGATTTAGGTCTTGAAGACGTGAGTGGGTGTATTGACTGACTCTTACGTACTCAATTGACTTTGGATCAATTTTGGAAAGGATAAGGTTTAATTTTTTGGTATCCGACAATTTTAATTGAAATTGCTTTCTTGCCATGAAGTCTTTGTTTTCATTCTTTTTATTCCAGCTGTAATTATAGCCATAGACATTTTCAACTGTCAAGTTTTTCTTATCTACCCCAGCTTTTTCAACGGCATTTATTAATTGATTTTCCAATTCACTGATTTCGAATTTGCTGCCTGTTTTTAACTGATATTCTTTGAGTGAAATGGTGAAATAGATGATATCTGGGAGGATTTCCTTTTCTGCAACCCCTGTAACTGAAATAGTTCTGATGTTTTTATTTACTAATTTCTCTTGAGCTTGTAATTCCGAAGCTGCAAGAATGATTGTTATGACGATAATAAATAAACTTAGCTTTTTCATGTTTTATATTGGTTAAGTTTTCTAAAGATAAACAAGCATTATCAAATGTTGTGCATTGTTTATCTTGTCTATTTCTAAACTGTTTAAAATCTATCAAAAGTAGCCTGACTGGAATAGGCTCAACATTCAATTGATTATCTACCTTTCTAGTTTAGATTTAAGGTTTTCAATATGATTTATGAGTGCTTCTTGCCAATTTTTTCCTGCATCCCAGGTATCTCCTAAATATATGTCTTTTGTATAAAGCTGTTGAATATAATATTTTTGAACATGCTCTTCAATTCCATATTTCATCACTTTAGCATTTTCACCTTTTCTTTCAGATATTAAAATTGTTTCTTCATCTGACAAATTATAGCCTAACATTCTTCTAAGACTTTCACCATTATTTTGCAGTTTTTTCAAAACCATCAAATACCCTTCACTAATCATTTCTTCTACGGTCATATTGGGTTCTACCAAGCCGTATTTAAATGGGTAATGTTCACTCATAATCGAATCCAATTCCGCATTGGCTTTATCTACATCTATATTAAGCATAATATTAGATTCAAATTTCGGCACTGCCAATTTATCTATTCTTATATCAGGATTGAAATTTGCTATTCTTCTCGATTTAATTACGTTGGTTCTTTTGAATGTTTCTGGGATATCAATAATTAGAAAATTTTCTCTTTCCAGGTCTGACTTATTCACCAAGGTCTGTAATGTAGAACCTAAATCTTTTAAGTTAGGAGCTTGTATATGAAAGGCGTTCATTCCATTTTGAAAGAAACCGCCTGATTCGGGTATTTTCGATGCATAAAGCTCAAATCCTTTATCAGTCTGGTGAATTATTAGCATATTTTCAATGCTCCTTTTGGTAATATCAGAATAGAAGGCCGTTGTAGCATCTTCCCCTGACATGATATCAGATAAAGAATAATAGGCTACTGCGTCTATTCCAATCTGGATGAAACTATTATGGATTTTTTGCGCTTCTTCTTCCCATTTTAAGGAATTTACATTCATAAAAACTGCAGCTCTTCTACTGAGGAGATCTTCAGGTAAGTCATTGGTTTTACTAAAAAATGGAAAGTCGTCCTGTCCAAAACCATTAAAACTAATCAAAATCAATAAAATAGAGATTATATGTTTTTTCATAAAAATACATAATATGTAGTCGCTGAATAAGTCAGATGCAAAATATAAACCCTGAAAATCAATAAGTTATATTTAATTCTAGGGTAAAAGTTTAATTATCCCCTTTTAAAATTAGAGGAAAATTAAAGATTTTTGAATAATCGGCTGAATCTTAACGTCATTATCTATAAATTTATTCTTTATCTCTGTAAATTCAACAACATAAAAGTATACTTGTCCTAATGAAGTCTTTAAAGCATTGCCTCGTTCTCCTGTCCCTTTTAATTGCTCAGCAAGGCTTTGCACAAAAGGACTCAATTGCTGTTTTTCCTGATTCTGCCAAAGTAATGGAGGATTTGTTTTTTCTGGCTTCTGATTCACTTCAGGGACGGAAGACCAATAGTCAAGGCAATAAAATAGCCAGAAATTTTATAATAAAGAGACTGCAAAAAGTGGGGGTGTCAGCTTATGTGCAGGATTACACTCAGCCTTTTGCGTTTGGAAAGGATAGCATTCCTGCTGTGAATATCTTGGGTTTCATCGAAGGCTTTTCTAGTAAAAATTATATCGTGATTTCGGCACATTACGATCATGTTGGGATGGAAGATAGTACTAAAATATATAATGGTGCCGATGATAATGCCAGTGGAGTGGTCACACTATTGGCTCTAGCTAAGTATTTCAGAGAAAATCAACCTGAGAATAACTTGCTTTTTGCCTTTTTTGATGCAGAAGAAATGGGTTTGCAAGGGGCAAAGCATTTTATGCAATCAGTCGTGATGGACACCAGTCGAATAAAAATGAATATTAATTTAGATATGGTGAGTCGCGGAGATAAAAATGAAATATATGCTGTAGGAACTTATTTCACACCCTATTTAAAGCCCTTATTAAATGAAGCATCAAAGGATAAAAGTATTAAACTGTTATTCGGAAGGGATATTCCCAAGAAAAAGCCATATTGGGTCAATGCCTCAGACCATGCCCCTTTCCATCAGGCAGAAATACCTTTTATATATTTTGGCGTAGATGATCATCCTGATTATCACAAAATCACTGATACTGCAGATAAAGTTAATCCAGATTTCTATTTGGAAGCCATTCGACTGATTAAAGATGCAATCGAGATTTTTGATGCTAATTTGGACGAGATTGTTTATGGGAAATAATGTTTAGAGGCATTATACTTTTTTCCGAGAGGATAATTTTTAAAATTACAGACTTTAAGAAATTGATAAAATGCAAGAAAGACATACCTACGACCTTGGAATGATAGGCAATTGTGCTTATTTGGCACTTATTGGAAAAGATACGGACATCAAATGGATGTGTATGCCCCGTTTTGACAGTTCCTTTATTTTTGGCAGTCTGATTGGCGGGGAAAAAGGAGGAGAATTCTCCATTAAGCCCACTTCAGAAAACTATAAAATAACACAAGACTATATTCCCAATACCAATGTATTGGAGACCGTAGTGGAAACTGATGAATTTGCATATAAAATAATTGATTGTGCTCCAAGGTTTCGTCAGTTCGACCGCTATTATCGGCCTCAGATGTTGATCAGGAAAATCGAGCCATTGAGAGGTTTACCCCAGCTCAAAGTGGTTTGCAATCCAGTAGGAGATTACGGACAGAAAAAGCTTACTAGAGAAAGAGGTAGCAGTCATATCCGATATTTTGGGTTGCCAGAGACTTTAAGGCTCACTACCAATATTCCAATTAATATGGTGATGGATAGCAGTCCTTTTGTGCTTACTAAAACCCGCTATATGGTGATGACATATGGTGCTCCTTTGGAAGCAGAATTGCAAGAAACAGCTGAAAATTTTATAAGCAAAACTATTTTCTATTGGCAAAATTGGGTGAAATCTACAAGTATTGGTCAACATTATCAAGAACAAGTGATACGGTCTTCTTTGGCACTAAAAATCCATCAGTATGAGGATACAGGTGGAATTATAGCATCGCCTACCATGTCATTGCCCGAGTCACCAGGAAGTACTCGAAACTGGGATTATCGATATTGTTGGATGCGTGACACTTATTATACTCTTACAGCCTTCAATAATATCGGTCACTTTGAAGAAATGGAGAATTACTTTCTATATCTCACCAATATTCCTATGAGAGGAAAGGAAAGAGTTCAGCCTCTTTATAATTTGGTTGGGGAGAGTACCATTATTGAAAAGGAGTTGGATTTGCCAGGTTATTTAGGAAATCAACCCGTGCGAGTCGGAAATGATGCTTATACTCATATTCAGAATGATGTTTATGGACAGATTTTGTTAGCGATTCTTCCTCTATATACGGATAAACGCTTTGCCAACATGGAAAAGTCTCAGTCTGCTTATTTGCTCAAAACAATTTTAGAGAAGATAGAATTTACGATGGATGAGGCAGACGCTGGTTTATGGGAATTCAGAAATCTGAAACAAAAACATGCTTATACCCATCTTTTTCAGTGGGCGGGTAGTCATGCAGCAATGAAAATAGCTAAAGAAATTGGTGAGATTGAGCTTGGCAAAAAAGCAGAAAAATTACTAAAACAGGCCGCGGCTCACTTGGAGAAATGCTATGCGCCAAGCAGGAAGGCTTACGCTCAAGCAGAAGGCGTAGAAAGAATGGATGCAAGTACGCTCCAGCTCATTATGATGAATTATATGCCGCACAATAGCCAGAAAGCCAAAGATCATTTGAAGGCTTTGGAAGAGGATTTGAAAGTAGGAAAAGGGCTATTTTACCGGTATAAGCATGCTGATGATTTCGGAGAACCAGAAACTACATTTTTGATCTGTGCTTTCTGGTATGCTGAGGCCCTCGCCTGCGTAGGCAGAACGGAAGAGGCTATGGAAGCATTTGAGGAGGTAATTGGCTATTCAAATCATGTTGGATTATTGAGTGAAGATGTGAAATCTTCAGATGGCTCTATGTGGGGAAATTTTCCTCAGGCATACAGCCACGTGGGATTGGTAAATGCAGCATATAGAATTAATAATAAATTGGATAAACCAGATTTTTTGCCATAAGTTTTGATTGATAATATTTTTTTAGCGATTGCCTTATTATTCCCCTTATTGATTGTTCTTCTTATGTTGAAGGCTGTTAGGGATGTAATTAAGGTAACATTAAACTACTTCGGTATTTTCGGACTAGGTCGATTGAATCAGGAGCAAGTAAGGAAGCTGAAGAAATATTCTCCATATTTTAGGCAACTCAAATTAAAGTATCAGAAAGAGTTTATTTGGCGTGTGAGCCAGTTTATAAGTGCCAAAAAGTTTGTTTCTAGAGGAATGGAGGAAGTAACCGATGAAATGAAAATTGTGGTCGCAGCTCTGTCTGTTCAAATAACTTTTGGTCTGCCTCGAGTATATCTCACACATTTTAAGAAAATTCTGATTTATCCAGATAATTATTACTCAACGATTAATAATCAATACCATAAAGGAGAGGTGAATCCTCGCTTTGGAATTATAGTCTTGTCATGGAAGAATCTCGTTCAGGGAATAGCTGATGAAACAGATGGTGTTAATTTGGGAATACATGAATTAGCTCATGCCATCCATCTTGAAAACAGGATTTCTAATCATGAATATGGTTTTTTGGATGAGAAATTATGGAAGAAATATTATAGCCTTGCTGAATTTGAGATGTTTAAAATTAAAGAAGGAGATACTTCTCTTTTCAGATCTGTAGCGGCCATTGACCATCATGAATTTTTTGCAGTACTACTCGAAAACTTTTTTGAAAGACCCAAAGCCTTGAAAGCCTACAGCCCTGTATTGTATGAAAAGACAACTAAGTTGTTAAAGCAAGATCCTTTAAAATTGCTTTTGAATTACTAAAGAAGCTAAACGATTAATAAGTAATAATGAGTACCACTAAAATGAACCCTAATGGATGGTTAAGAATTTTAGGAATTAGTATACCTTTTTGACTTTCAATTATTTTCTTTCAGTATTTGTTTGGTTATACCTAGCGGAGCCTCTTCTTATTCTTTAATTGAGCTTGAACTACATAATGATACTCTATTGAACCGTGGAGCTTTCGGATTTGAAGGCTCTTACTTAGCAATAATTGCACATTTAATTGTCATTATTTGTATATGGAATTATTTTAATGCTAGGGCAGGAAATGGCAAACCACCTGAATATTGCTAAGTATTGTTTTGAGAAAAATTATAAATAAGGATGCGTATTCAAAGGAATTTCAACCGATCGTAGTTGTCTTATAGCTTGGATTATGAATTTGGATCAGGAGATACAAAAACTGTTTCATGTTATAATGTTAAGAATATGTAGGAAGAGCATTTCTAATTTACTTAATCCCGACTATCCATGAGATAAGGATTGTGTAGCTCTAAAGATCCTGAAAATAAGGTGCCATCCCTATCCTTTCCATTGAAGCTCATTTTGAAATAAGATGGATCATCTGCATATTCAAGATTGACCTTTCCAGTTTTTAATACGATATATTCTTCTGCCTGCATTTTGTCAATTCTTCTGAATTTGAAGTTAAGAACGTCATTGTCTTTTCCAGATTCAGACTTATAAATATCTAACATTGTTTTAGGTTTCTCTTTCTTGGCACCTAAATCAAAGTTGTGAATTTTACTATTGTATATCTTCGTTGAAAGAATAGTGATCTCGGCTATAGTGCCATCACCAGTTGGGTTTACTATATAAACAACAATGCCTTTTTCTTGAAAGGACAACCTGGAATCAGTTCTGGTCATGTCATCGTACAGATAGCTTTCTCCAGCTATTTCTAACAAAAGTTTGCCCGAGAAATCTGCTTTTTTCTGGCTAGCCGCTGAACCAAATAAGATTAAAATAAATATAATGTATATACTTTTATTCTTCATGAGCTATGCTTTTAATTAAAAGACCTAAGGAGAACATAATTTAGTAAAAAAGTCATATAAAAAATAATTTACTTCAAATTGAGAGGTTTAATGACTTTTGCTAAAAAAATCGAGATCGCTTTTTCCAAAAGAAATCCTAATAGAATCTTCAATAAACTTTTGTTAAGCCGTAGGTTTCGTAACTTTGTACTTTAGAATACGGATAATACCATTATTCAAGGCACAATAAAATATTAATAAACATTACAATGGGTACAGTGGAGAATAAGAACGAGGGAAATAGCAGTACATATGAAGCACTTAAGACATTATATTATTCTGGTAAGGTAAAGCCTTCTCTCAACAAGATTATACCAGCATTAGAGAATGACCCTAAAGACAAAGACCTGACCCTTCTAGTCTGCCAAGTCCTAGAAAGAGCGAAGGATTTTGATCGTTTATCTACCTATGCGGATGATTTAATAAAATTATCTCCTAAAATTTCAGATGGGTATTACTATAAAGGAGTTGCCCTCCAATTTGTGAAAGGAAAAGAGCAAGAAGCACTTAAAAACTTTAACACAGCTTTAGAAATAGATCCAGAAAATTTGCTTTGCCTGAAAAGTAAGGCGACTACGCATTTGTTACTTTTCAAAGATTTCGATCTACCCATAAAATTTGCTGACAAACACAGGATAAAGGCCGAAACCTCCTTGCTAAAAATTGTAGAGTTGGTTGAAAAAGATGAGAATCCATCTTATCAAGATTTATATATCTTAGCAGAAGTAAATATGATGATGGATCAAGCACTTAATGCTAAAATGTTTTACTTGAAAGCAGTAAATGCGTATGAGGAGGCAGATGCAGCCGAACAGGATAAGAATATTTATAAGGATATCATTAAGGCTCAGAAAAAATGTATAAAGCAGTTGGAGAAATTTACTGAATAATTAGCATTATCTACTAGAAAAAAATGGCGGTAAGTTAAGCCTAATATTTTTTTGGTATTTGAGCTATTATTTCAGTAATCCCTATCATGAGCCCGGATGAATATAGAGATATTAAATTCGAAAAACCCATGCTTGAAAAATGGGAGAAAATATAGGATAAGACCAATGAGATTAAAGCATTAGATTCAGCAGAATAATTTTCCCAAACTAGAGATTAAGATTAAGGAGAGTTGCTTTAAGCTTTTGTCCAGATTCCATAACGATTTGCGTGCTACTCCATAACTATTTCCATTTCAAATAATTTTGCCATGGAGCGTTTTTTGACAGGTTTCAGCCTGTTTAAATGATTGTTAATGTTCAGGAAAAGCCATATCTTGCTACTAAAGTAAATTTTCAGAAATATTTTAGAACAGAAATATTTGAAATAAAGATTTCTTAAATCAGAATGGAACAATATTTTTCAAAATATCGCAAAGGAATTATTGGTTATGACAGTTTTATCAGGACTCCTAATCATGCTTCGATCCCGCTCGTTTATGCTGATTGGACTGCAAGTGGTCGTCTATATTTACCCATCGAAGAGCGATTGAGAAAAGAATTAATGCCTTTTGTGGCGAATACACATACAGAAACCAATTACACAGGCTCTTTGATGACTATTGCCTACCATCAGGCTCAGGAAATCATAAAATCACATGTAGGAGCTCATAAAGAGGACGTTCTTATTTCCTCAGATTCGGGAATGACTGGGGTAGTGAATAAATTTCAGAGAATATTGGGCCTAAGAATTCATGAATCTTTCAAAAATTCTATTCAAATCAAAGAAATAGATAAGCCTGTAGTATTCATAACGCATATGGAGCATCATTCCAATCAAACAAGTTGGTTAGAAACTATTGCAGATGTTGTTGTTGTTCCGCCAAATGGAGATGGCCTCGTTTCTTTAAATAATTTCAAGGAAAAAGTAGCGGAGTATGGCCATCGGAAATTAAAGATTGCGGCAATAACTTCTTGCTCAAATGTAACTGGAATTATGACGCCCTATTTTGAAATTGCAAGTTTGATGCACCAAAATAATGGTCTTTGTTTTGTGGATTTTGCTTGTTCGGCACCCTACGTTGATATAAATATGCATCCTGAAGCCCCCGTAAATAGTGATCTGGATGCTATCTATTTTTCACCCCATAAGTTTCTTGGCGGACCAGGGACCACTGGGGTTCTAGTATTCAATAGGCGACTGTATTCCAATAATGTTCCTGATAATCCAGGGGGTGGAACAGTAGATTGGACCAATCCATGGGGAGAACATAAATATTTAGAAGATATTGAAGCTCGTGAAGATGGAGGAACCCCAGCCTTTCTCCAAACCATAAAAGCTGCCATGTGCATGCAATTAAAAGAAGAGATGGGAGTTGATAATATTCAAAAAAGAGAGAATGAAATTTTGGATATAATTTGGCCAAAGCTCAGTATTATTCCCAACCTCCACCTCTTAGCAGCTGATCATCGAGACAGATTAGGAGTCATTTCTTTCTATATAGATGATCTCCACTACAACTTGGCTGTGAAAATGCTTAATGATAGATACGGAATTCAGACCAGGGGAGGATGCTCATGCGCTGGAACCTACGGCCATTATTTGCTTCATGTAACTCAAGAAAATTCGAAAAGTATAACAGATAAAATAGACGAGGGGGATTATTCATTTAAACCTGGATGGATTCGATTGTCGATTCATCCAACACATACTAACTCTGAAATAGAATTTATGCTTGGTGCTATAAAAGATCTAGCTGAAAATCATGAAGAATGGAGCAAAGAATATGAGTTCGATACCACATCTGGAAATATCTTCCATTCAAACAACCAGGCTTCTATGGAATTACGAAATAAATTAAGCACTTTTTTCTCTAAAGCGTTTGCTTAGATTATCTATTAACTTGAGGGATTAATTATTATTACTTGAATTTTTTTTCATTAGCCCTCAGCTACATCATTCTTCACCGCCTTAAAAAATTTCTTTTGAAAGATTAAGATTACGGCTACTCCACAGAAAATTGCTGCGTCAGCTATATTGAAAATCGGCCAAAGAGAAATATAATCTCCGCCCCAAAATGGTATCCATTCTGCAACTCTTCCTTCCCAGATGTCGATGTAGAACATATCAACTACTTGTCCGTGGAACCAGGGGGAAATGGCATTGTACGGAGCGTTATCCAACCAAATTCCATAAAACATACTGTCTATTAAATTCCCAATTGCACCTGCTAGAACAGCCGCCATGCTCCATAAAACGCCCGGATGAGTTTTATCTTTTGCCAATTTGTAAAGGTAGTAGGCAATGAAAAACATTGCCACTAGGCGGAATAAAGTCAAACCTAATTTGCCGTATTCAGAGCCAAATTGCATGCCAAAGGCCATTCCTGGATTCAGCGTATAATACAATTTAAACCATTCGCCAAAGACTTCAATCTGTCCCGCAATGCCCATTTCCATATTAAAATGTACCCAAAGCTTTACCACTTGGTCTAGGGCTATTAAAAAAAATGTCAGTAAAAAATATTTTGTGTATTTCACTTTTATTGGTTTTTCACCACTAAAGACAATTCAATTTTCAAATCGTCTATTTCTAATTCTGTGGTTTCGGTTAAATTTTCAGCCAAATCTAATGAAACTGCCTGAGTTTCGGAACAAATGTAATCTTTGTTTTGCGAAATGGCTGCATCCACTAATTCATTTCCTTTTTTTACCGCAACAGCAATCTTATCTTGAACTTCTAATCCTTTTTCTTTTCTTAAGTTTTGAATCCTGTTCACCAAGTCCCTAGCCAGTCCTTCTCTTCGCAAATCATCATCTATGCTGATGTCCAAAGCAACAGTTATGCCAGCTTCTGAAGCCACTGACCAACCTGGAATATCTTGTGAAGTAATATCTACATCTTCCAAAGTTAATATATGAACTTCTCCATCCAATTCAATTTCAAAAGCATTATTTTGCTCTATTTTAGCGATTTCTTCCTGTCCCCATTGGCTAATAATTTGCGTTACGGCCTTCATTTTAGGGCCAAAATGCTGTCCAAGTTTACGGAAATTAGGCTTTATATTTTTCACCAAAACTCCTGAAGCATCATCTATATATTCAATAGATTTTACATTTACTTCAGAGATGATTAAATCCTCCACAGCTTCAATTTGATGACGCGTTTTATCATTTAAAACAGGTACTAAAATTTTATGAAGCGGTTGTCTCACCTTTATTTTCTGTGCTTTTCTGATGGAGTGCGTTAAGGAACTGATGTGCTGCGCCAAGAACATTCTCTCTTCCAAATCTTTATTAATGACTTTTTCGTCAGCTTGAGGGAAATTCACCAAATGCACTGACTCTTCAGTCATTCTTGCACTCACTTTATTCAAGCTCTGGAATAAGTTGTCCATATAGAAAGGTGCGATGGGTGCACTCATGATAGCAATACTTTCCAAGCACTCATAAAGTGATTGATAAGCTGCTTTTTTGTCTTCATTGTATTCGCCTTTCCAGAAGCGCTTACGGTTCAATCGAACATACCAGTTACTTACATCATCCTGAACGAAATCCTGGATTAAGCGAGCAGCACGAGTTGGCTCATAATCATCATAAGCGGCATCAACGGCTTTTTTAAGAGAATTTAATTTAGATAATATCCAACGATCACTTTCGGTACGATTCTCCAAAGGAATATTGTCCCCTTCAAAAGTAAAGCCGTCTAAGTTGGCGTAAAGCGCAAAGAAGTTATAGGTGTTTTGGAGCGTTCCGAAGAATTTTCGCTGCACTTCCTCAACTCCTTGCAAATTAAATTTTAGGTTGTCCCAAGGATTGGCATTTGCGATCATATACCAACGTGTTGCATCTGGACCGTACTTCTTCAAGGTCTCAAATGGATTGATGGCATTGCCCAATCTTTTAGACATTTTGTTACCCTCTTTATCCAATACCAATCCGTTAGCTATAACATTTTTATAGGCTACCGAGTCAAATAGCATTCCTGATATAGCATGCAAAGTAAAGAACCAACCGCGGGTTTGATCGACTCCTTCAGCGATAAAATCTGCGGGGTAATTTTTCTCAAAAGTCTGGTTATTTTCAAATGGATAATGCCATTGCGCAAACGGCATAGCACCTGAATCAAACCAAACATCGATCAAGTCTGGCTCACGAAACATTTTCTGACCAGATGGACTCGTTAAAATTACGTCATCCACATAAGGTCGGTGCAAATCAAAATCTTCAGCAAGTTCTTCCTGCATAAAACCAGCTTTTACAGACTTTACCACTTCGGCACTTAATTCATCCATAGAGCCTATGCATATTTGCTCTTTTCTATCTTCTGTTACCCAGATTGGCAACGGAGTACCCCAATATCTTGATCGGCTTAAGTTCCAATCCACTAAGTTTTCCAACCAATTGCCAAAACGACCTTCACCCGTTGAGGCTGGTTTCCAGTTGATTGTTTTATTTAATTCCACCAATCGGTCTTTCATTGCTGTGGTTTTGATAAACCAAGAATCTAATGGGTAGTATAAAATTGGCTTATCTGTTCTCCAACAATGAGGATAGGAGTGCTCGTATTTTTCTACTTTAAAAGCTTTATTATCTTCTTTTAACTTGATGGCAATGAGAACATCAGTAGGTTTGAAATCAGGGTCATTACGGGTGGTATCGTCATAATACTCTTCCTTCACGTACTTTCCTGCAAAATCCGTCACTTCATTTACAAATTTGCCTTGCTTATCGACCAAGGGAACATCTTTGCCTTGTTCATCCTTCACCATGACAGCAGGTACATTATTCTGCTGGGCTACTTTAAAGTCATCAGCACCAAAAACTGAAGCGGTGTGCACGATTCCGGTACCATCCTCTGTAGTTACAAAATCACCAGGGATTACTCGGAATGCATTTTGCGCTAAATCTTCTGAAGTAACATAAGGCATCAATTGTTCATAGCGGGTTTCCACTATATCTTTTCCCTTGAAAGTTTGAGCAATTTCATAAGGCACTAACTTATCACCTTCTTTGTAATCCTCAAGTTTTAAATCTTTAGCCTTAGCGTTAAAGTGCTTATTGACCAAGTCTTTGGCCATGACCACAGAAACAGGCTGAAAGGTATATTGATTGAAAGTTCTAACCTTTACATATTCAATTTTCTCACCAATAGCTAATGCACAATTCGAAGGCAAAGTCCATGGGGTAGTCGTCCAGGCAATAAAGCGAACATCTTCATTTTCTTCTTCAAATAAGAAAGCTGATTTGTCGTCCTTTTTTACAGTAAACTGAGCCGTGATGGAAGTGTCTTTTACATCCCGGTAGCATCCTGGTTGGTTTAATTCGTGTGAACTTAAACCAGTTCCTGCCGCAGGGGAGTAGGGCTGAACAGTATAGCCTTTATACAATAAATCTTTATCGTAAAATTTCTTGAGCAAATGCCATAAGGTTTCCATGTATTTGCGGTCGAAAGTGATGTATGGATCATCTAAATCAACCCAATAACCCATTTTACGAGTTAAGTCATCCCATTCGCCCTTGAATTTCATGACTGCTTTTCGGCATCTTTCATTGTATTCGGCTACGGAGATCTTTTTGCCAATATCTTCTTTTGTAATGCCGAGCTCTTTTTCAACCTGCAGTTCTACAGGTAAACCATGAGTATCCCAGCCACCTTTTCTTTTTACCTGAAAGCCTTTTAGGGTTTTGTATCGGCAGAAAATATCTTTTACAGCACGCGCCATCACATGGTGAATTCCAGGTGTGCCATTAGCAGATGGTGGCCCTTCATAAAAAGTAAAAGTGGGTTTCCCTTCGCGGGATGTCATCGATTTTTGAAAAATATCATTTTGATTCCAAAATTCTAAGACTTCATCTGCCAGCTCGGCATAATTCAAGTTTTTGTATTCTTTATATTGACCCATTTTCATGAATTTTTCTGTCCCTCAGGCTTATAAGGAACTTTAGGTTCTGCTTTTTTAATTCTTTTTAAATTGATTTCTTCATCTTCGGACTCCAGATAGAACTCATCATCATATTGTTCGATAAGCGGGTGGCTTCCTTTTCTTCTTTTTCCATCATCGAAAGTCAGTAAAAGAGAGGGTAAAACCAATAAGTTGGTAAGCATTGCTACCAGTAATGTTGTAGAAGTTAATGCTCCCAAAGCAACGGTGCCACCAAAACTTGAAGTCACAAAAATTATAAATCCGGCAAAAAGTACAACTGATGTATAAATCATACTCTTGCCGGTCTCTTTTAATGTCTTGGTTACTGCCAATGGAACGAAGAAATTATTGGCAAATAATTCTTGCCTGTATTTTGCTAAGAAGTGGATAGTGTCATCCACAGAGATACCGAAGGCTATACTAAATACTAAAACTGTACTTGGTTTTAGCGGTACGCCTAAATAGCCCATCAATCCGCCCGTTATTAATAAAGGAATAACATTAGGGATTAGGGACAGGATTATCATTCTTATATTTTGAAATAAAACACCCATTACAAGTGCTATTATCAAAAACGCGATGAATAGGCTCATTCTCAGATTTTCGACCAGGTATTCATTTCCTTTGATAAAAATTGGCGTTGTCCCCGTAATCTGAATATCAAAATCTTCACCTTCAAAAATATCATTCATACGAGGTTTGATAGACTCCTCCAAAAGTGCATTCATTTTATCGGAACCAATATCTGCTATTTTAAGCGATATTCTCATTTCAGATAGTTCTTCATTGGTGAAATTACTCATGACAGATATATTTTCTTCATCCTGTTGAAGATATCGCATGATGAAATTATAATCTCTGGAGTTTGGTAAATCGTAGAAAGCAGGATTTCCATTGTAATAAGCCTGCCTAGCTGCTTTCACCATATCTACAATTGAGATGGGTTGACTAATAGCCGGGATGCTATCAAGAAATTCTTCAAACTGATTTACTTTTCTCAGTGTATTTCTTTGCACGATACCTCTTTTATTCTTGGTATCAATAATGATTTCCATAGGCATAATACCACTGAAATTCTCTTCGAAAAAGCGTAAATCCTTAATGGTCTTACCGTCTTTTGGGAGATCATCCACCATATAACTGATGGAATTCAGTTGAAATCCTCCGATAAAGGCAGCAATCACAATTACTACTGTGACGAAGTAAATGACAGTTCTATGATAATGAACAGACTTATTAAGCCATTTCAAGGCGTAGTCTGTCATTTTGAAATTCATATGTTTCAACTGCTTTCTGCCAGGCTCCGGCAGATAAGAGAAAACAGCTGGTATAAGAATTATGCTGACGATGAAAGTGGCAAAGATATTTACACCAGCAACTATACCGAACTCTTCCAATAGTTTTATTTCCGTAAATGTTAATACTAAAAATCCAACAGCAGTCGTGAAATTCGTAATCAAGGTAACAATCCCGATTTTACGTGTAATGGTACTGATGGCTTTAATTTTATTGCCATGCTCTTCAAACTCCTGATGATATTTGTTGAGCAAATATATACTGTTGGGAATCCCAATGACGACTATTATAGTGGGGATTAAACTCGTGAGAATAGTGATTTTGTAACCCAGCAGATCGAGAGTACCAACTGACCAAATAACCACTGAGAAAATTACTAACAAAGGAAATAATACGGCATCCCAAGAACGGAAGAAAGCCAATAAAATCAAGGCTGTCACTATAACGGATAGAACCAATAATTGAATGATTTCCTGACGGACTTTGCTCATCATGGTCGAGCGAACAAAAGGTAGACCTGCATAATGCAGCTCAATTCCAGTTTTTTCTTCAAATGCGTCCCCGAGTTGTATAATGTCTGACATTAAAGTCTGGCGGTCGGGAGAGTTGAAAATCTTCTCATCTAATGTCAAAATAACAGCAGTTGCTCCGTTTTCTGCATTTAGCAATTGAGAAGAAAAGAATTTTTGGCCTTTAATTTCATTCAATAAACTGTCTAAAGTTGCTTGATCTTTTGGCAACTTGTCCACCATCGGTTGCATTTCAAATTTCCGTTCTTCAGTATTTTTTTGAAGTTTTTGAAAATTCGCAATTGAAAGGATGTTATTGACCCCATTAATATCTTTTAAAGCTTTTGAGAGATACTGAAGTCGAGCAAAGTTTTCTGGCGTATAGAGGGCACTGTCTTTTATTCCCAAGGCAAGGATATTGTCATCTACGCCAAATTTTCTCTCAAATTCTTTTAAGGCTTTATAGTCTTCATCGGCTTCAGGAACCAATTTTGCCAGATCATAATCCAACTCAACATTTCGGGCACGGTAGCCCATAAAGATGGTCACCAATGCCAAAATGATGATTAGAGGCAGTCGATATTTTATTACGTTATGCGCTAGTTGTGTCCACATATTTTTAAACAAGCCACAAAGGTAATGATTTTTCCAGTCGAGGCACTTTAAAAACCATGCTTTTCAGCTTAAATGTAGTATTTTTATGAATTTTAAATTTAGATTATAAAACTCCTTGACGAAGAGAGTGTTTAAGGGTTATATAAATTTGTGATTTTGGATAAAAATAAGTTTAAGGTAATAGTTGTCGGAGGTGGTTTAGCGGGTTTGATTTCGTCAATATGTTTACAAAGGTCAGGCGTTAAAACTCTTTTGATTGAGAAAAAAGAGTACCCTTTTCATCGTGTTTGCGGAGAATATATCTCCAACGAAGTGAAGCCATTTTTGGAAAGAATGGATTTATTTCCTGCTCATTTTAATCCTTCAGTACTCAACAAATTCAACTTATCGGATATTAAAGGTAATATTGCGGAAATTGATTTGCCTTTGGGCGGATTTGGCATTAGCCGTTTTCAGTTGGATGACTTTTTATATCAAAAAGCTGTGGAAACGGGAGTAGAGGTTAAAACCAAAACAGAGGTAAGTGATATTTCATTTAATGAAGATGAGTTTACAGTGAAGCTGAAAACTGGAGAACAGCTCAATTCAGATTTTGTAATCAATGCATATGGAAAAAGATCGAAGCTCGACAAGACTTTCAATAGAGATTTTATAAAGCGGAAATCCCCTTTCCTGGGGGTGAAATATCATGCAAAAATTGATTTCCCGAAAGATGTTATTGGCCTATATAATTTCAAAGGAGGCTATTGCGGGGTAAGTCATGTGGAGGATGAAAAAGTTAATATCTGTTATTTAAGTAGGAGGGAAAATTTAAAAAATAACAGTAATATAGCAGAGATGGAACAGGCCATTTTGTTTCAGAATCCTATTTTGAAAGATATTTTTGAAAGTGCTGAAATGCTTTTTGAAAAGCCTGAAGTCATCAATGAGATTTCATTTGAAAGAAAAGCCTCAGTTGAGAATCATATGCTGATGGCAGGGGATACTGCCGGACTGATTACACCTCTTTGTGGTAATGGGATGGCCATGGCCATTCACAGTGGATTCATAGCTAGTTCTACTATAATTAATTTCTATGAACAGAAAATTAAGGATAGGGCAGAAGTAGAATCTCAATACGAAAAGGTTTGGAATAATCACTTCGCAAAAAGATTGTGGGTTGGAAGGAAAACGCAAAACCTATTTGGAAACCAATTCAGGGCTAGCTTATCAGTGGGGTTTGTAAATAAATTTCCCTCAATGGCTAAAAAGTTAATTCAGCAAACTCATGGTGAAGTTTTTTAGCAATGAAATTTGCTTTAAGCCTGAGGATTACTGAATTCTAATTCGAAGTGAAACTGATTCTAATGTCAACATCATACATCCTTACTTATATGACATAAAAATAGCGCCCCAACTTAATCCTGAAGCGCTATTTTCTGTTTTTTGGAAAACGTATTACTACTTTTAAAACGAATATCCAATTCCTATAGAAGGCACCGTAAAAGATGGTTTTTCCCCAAATATTAAATCCATTCCATAAATTACAGCGTTTCCAATTGCCATTTCAACCAAATCATCAGAAGCAAAACCCAATAGTGTGGTAGAAGTGAATCCTACTTGAAAAAAGACACTATGAGAGGGTTTTTGGAATCTATAATGCATGGAGAAAGTGCTTGTAGGAATTCCGTAATTTCTTGTTTCCTCTTGTCTATTGGAGTACCATTGCCCATAGTATCCTGCCCAGCCAAAACCCATAGTAAACAAATGGCTTTTTCTTCCAACCAACATATTAAACTCAAAGCTTGCATTTGCTAGTGTTAACTTATTATACTCAGGAAATTTAAAGTAAAACCCGCCAATTTTTGCTCCAAAGTTAATAAGACCATTTTTGGTTATTATTCGCTCGTAGTTAATTGATGCTGGAACAGAAGTTCCGAGAAGGTTTAAGTATATCGTATTTCTACTAAACTTTTCACCCTTTATCCTTTGCTCGCCCTTTATTGTGCGAAGCTGGGGAGGGGTAGTTGCTGCTTCCACTCGCGTAGTTGGGGTAGGTTTTTTCTTTGGTTCTATTTTTATGGTTGTTTGTGCATGTGCGGCAATGTATCCCAACACTAATATTATCGTAAATAATTTTTTCATAGTATTTTTTTTGATGAAGAAAGCAAATATCAAACTTAGTGCCACTATGAAAAATCTGGTATTTTCATTGTTCAATTTCATTAAACCAGGTAGCAAAAAACACTTAAATATGATAAGTGGCTATAAATCTAATGTAAATATTCCAATTTTGATATAATTATTAGCATCATTCTTTTACTACTCGCTTTCTATAAATCCCGTTTAGAACTGGGATAGAGGCTTGAATGATCCGAGATCTGCACTTGGGGTGCTATGACTAGCATTAGAGTTTCAACTTTAGAAATCTGCTTTGACTTGACTTTAATTCCACAATACTAAAGAGAGGGCCACAGTTAGAGTAATAGAATCAAACTTCTTCACAGAATTAAAAAAACAAGATCAGCCAGCAGCAGCACTTGCAATACAAAAATTAGTGTACTTATTTTCTTTTTTGAAAAATAAGCAAATGCCATAGTAATCAGTACCAGGAGAGGTATGAAAAGACTCGATATATAACGGAGAGAATAAGTATCACTTTTCTCAAAACTGAGCAGTCTATACTCATTTACTTCTTTGAAGAGCAATGACACCTCAAATTCTATTCTTTCATTAATGTCTATTTCTTTGGCATAATCTCCTGTAATGTAGAAATCATATTGAGAAGTGGAAACTTTATAGGAATAATGAAAATTTCGTGCTGCATTAAAGTATTGTTGTCGCTCTTTTTGTACAGTAGAGATTTCATCTATCACCTTATTCCCTGGTATCAGAAAATCAACCATGATAATTAGAGCAAGTATACTATACAGACTGTAAAAAAAGAAACGTAACTTATTGTGATCAAAACTCATCTCTGTCTGTCATATTATATTTTCTTGTAATTAGATGGTTATTGATAACCAGCAGCCTGCAAATTAAATAATTCTGAATATAGTTGCTTGTTTGCCATCAATTCTTCGTGTGTTCCAATCTCCAATACCTTTCCTCCTTTGAGGACCATGATACGGTCTGCAATCCGGACGGTACTAAATCGATGGGAAATAATGACCGCTGTTTTGCCTTCCGTCAAGGAGATAAAGCGATCAAAGGTTTCTGATTCAGCTCTAGCATCCAGTGCTGAAGTCGGTTCGTCCAGAATCAGAACGTCTGCATCTTTCATATAAGCTCGAGCCATGGCAATTTTCTGCCACTGTCCTCCAGATAAATCTTTTCCATCTCTAAATCGCCTGCCTAATTTTTGATCATAGCCATTGGGTAGCTCTTGAATGACCTCCTCGGCAAGACTCTTCTCTGCTGCCTTTTGAAGTCGATCTTGATTTTCCAATTCTTCAATTTCACCCACTGCAATATTTTCTCGAAGGCTCAGGTCAAACTTCACGAAATCCTGAAAAATAACCCCAAACCGATCGTGATATTCGACAGCATCAAACTTATGAATTGGAATGCCATCAAGTAGAATCTCTCCTTCCGTGGGCGCATAAAATTGCAATAGTAATTTAATGAGTGTTGATTTGCCTGCTCCGTTTTCTCCAACTAACGCTAGTTTTTCTCCAACTTTTAGTTGAAAGCTAACGTTTCGGATTACCCAGTTTTCTGAACGAGGATATTTAAATCCAAGGTTGCGAAATTCGAAACCTTCTTTAATAGTTTCAGGCAAAGGAAGGTTTTCCTCTTTCATTGTTTCAGTGATCTGATCTGAGCTGTAGGAAGTCCGCAAATCCAGAAACTCGAAATAATCTTGTAAATACAGGGCGCGCTCCGTTATGGCTGTGAATCTTATAAACAGACCTTGCAGCTTGCTTCTTAGACGATTAAATGAGCCTGACAGAAAGGTAAGATCACCTATGGTGAGCACGCCAGCAACGGTTCGGAAAACAATAAGTACATAAGCACCATAATAAGCACAGGTGCTGATAATGTTGAAAAAGGAGCCCCAGGTTGCACGTTGATAGGATAGCTTCTTGCTCTCTTTATAATATTGCTGAGATAGCACGCTAAATCGATCTGCCAGGTAGCCGGAGAGCCCAAAAAGTTTGACCTCTTTTGCTGTGACATCACTTGCACCTACATAGCGGAGATAGTCCAATTCTCTGCGCTCCTGCGTCCAGCTTCTGGCTAGAGAATAGCTTGTGCCGCTAAACTTGATTTCATTTAATATTGTAGGGATGATAGACAGCACCAATAAAATAATGAGCCAGGGTTCAAATACCACGACACCAGTAAGGAGGGAGGCAATTACAATAATATCCTGTCCTTGGGTAAGTATATTAGACATTAGCCCTACTCGACCGGTTGTTTGCTGTCTTGCCCGTTCCAGTTTGTCATAAAATTCAGAATCTTCCAGTTGCGAAAGCGTGAGCTGGGCGGTTTTTTTGATGATTTTTACTGATGAGCCAATCGAATATTGATCTCCTAAAAGCGCATCTGTATGAGTAGTAAGCCTGCTAAGTAAATCAGAGGCAATCGCTAAACCAAATTCAAGAAGTATGAACAACCATAACTGACTCATGTCTTCTGTTTTGGCATTTATCTGCAAAACGATTTCATCAATAATCAGCTTCCCGACCCAAAGCATACTTATCGGTAGTAAAGCGCTAATTATGCGACAAATCAAGTTTGAATAAAAAAGGAAAGGGTTTACCTTTCGGATTTCAGTGAAGAAACGTGGGACAAATTGGAGCGTAGCAAAACTATCTTTTAGACTTACACGCTGGGGTTTAAAGGATTGAGGCGCCAAATGCTGTTGTTTTTAGATTGAAGACTATAAGCTAATTTACTCTTTTATGGGCTGATTGTTTTCCGGAGGTGCTAACCTTCCTTAAGAACATACATTTATTACAGGTCTTTGGTGCTTAATCAGTCAGACTGCCTTCATTTTTCTAAGAAGACTTTCTCATTTGACCTATTTTGTCTTCATCTATAAATACTTCAAACCCACCAGCTCTTCCGACTTTTCCCACAGTCGATTAGCAGTATCCTCATCTTTTGCTAAGTCCGTGCTCGACACTTTACCAGGCTTCCCTTTGAACTCATTAAACCCAGTTGGACCAAAATAATCACCACCTTCTGCATCGCCAATTGCTGCTACAAGGGTAGGTTTAGCACCTTCTTTTGGAGCATGCGTGAGGAAAGGGGCCACTGTATATTTTAAAAGTGAGTAAACTATTTTCGGCATATGTCTCGCTAATTCAGTAGTGGCAATACCTGGATGTGATGCGGTTGAGATTGTATTTTCATAACCTGCTTTCTCTAATCTCCTCTGTAATTCAAAAGTAAACATCAAGCAAGCTAACTTTGATTGCCCATATGCATCTGATGCCGAATATTTCTTTTCACTTTGCAAGTCGTCAAAATTGATTTTACCGCTTTTATGCGCAATAGAACTTAAGGTAACGATTCTGGAATTCGGTGTTTTCAAGACCGTATCCAATAACAAACCTGTGAGAAGGAAATGCCCAAGGAAATTGGCTTGCAGCTGAAGTTCGTACCCATCTTTAGTCTTTGTGTAGGGTGGCATCATTACTCCTGCATTATTAATTAAAACGTCTAGGTGATCATATTTAGATTGATAGGATTTAGCAAAATTATGAACTGACTCTAAGCTACTTAAGTCGATCTCCATTACTTCCAGGTCTGCCGTTGGAACTTCCTCTTTTATGCTGTCTTTAGCGGCATTGGCTTTATTCATGCTACGGCAAGCCATTATCACTTTAGCTCCTTTTTTCGCCAGAGATAAACTGTTCTCGTAACCTAGCCCAGTATTTGCTCCAGTCACAATGAAGTTCCGTCCGTCTTGTTCTGGTAAATTATTTATCTCGTCCATGTTTTGTTGTTTTTACTAAGCTTAATTAATCTGTGACTCCATGCATTAGTTGATTGAAATCTTGAGGTCATTCATAAATTATCAAAATGCAATGCTTTAATTAAAAATAGCGACAATTTCGATTTACACCCTATTGTTGTAATGAACATTAACTGAATTCAGGCCATAAGTGTTACTTTCAATTTGTTCTTAAAAAATCAGTTACCACAGTATTATGGCCAGACTCCATTTCACAAGTCCAACTATCTATCCACCACCTACCATTCTCGTAATGAAGCTGGATGCTATTTAATCCGCGTAAATTTGATTTCCTTTCAGGATCAGTCCTGATCTCAAATGCACTCCATACCTGAGCCATATTGCCAAACCGGCTTACCTTTCTTTTCAGTTCGTGCTCGTAAAAATCTTCTTTGGGAGATAATGCCAACGGGATATATTCCTCTGCCAATGAATGCGATTGAGCGTTTCCGTTTTCGTCAATTCTAGTGATGACAGCATTCTTAGCATGAATAAATTGATCTCTTTCAAATTGCCATGGATCTTCACTTGAACCAGAAATGACCTGATAATAAGCATTGATGATGCCATCTATTGATTTTACATCGTTCGCATATTTGTCTTCTGCAGTTTGAGCGAAAAGAGCTGACGAACCCATCAATGCGGTTAGGAGTAATAGGTGTTTCATGATGTAAGAGTGATTGTTTAATGATTCTTTTTTTCAGTTTTCGGCTTCCCTTTTTTTAAAATCATTATTTTCTAGTGCTTTTATATTTAAAATATTGTCAACAATTGTTCATTTTACAAGTCATTCAAAAACACGAATATTTTTGCGTATGCAGCTTCTAATTCTTCCTCGTTTGGACTGTGTTTTCCATCAGGCACGTAAGTTAGGACATCTTTACGCTCTCGTAATTTTGCAGTGAATTCCTCAAATGTTGAAGGGGGAATTTGATCGTCTTGCCCGCCATGCCATAAAAAAATGGGAGGGTCATTTTCATCAAAATAAGTATTAGGCTCATAAACAGCCACTACTTCTTTTGTTGCATAACCTTCTGATGGGAATAGTGCCTTCCCTGCCTTTCTGAATAGTTCGTAATCGTAATCGATAAATATTTTTTCTATTACTTCCAGATCATCTACCGGACCAGAAAAGTTGATTATACCCTTAATTGTTATTCCATCATCTAGTTTGTCCGGAAAAGAGGGGTTATTTTGAGCTAAACCGACATTTGATGCGATCTGTGCACCTGCAGAAAAACCAGTTAAGATGATGTTGTTTAAATTTAAATTATACTTACTGTTTTGGTCTTTTAGGTAATTGAGGGCATTGGTAAGATCGTTTGTAGCGAGCGGAATGCCCCTTTTAATTCGATAATTCATATTCACCACATTCAAACCTTTTTTCAAGTAGGGTTGGATATAAATTTCCTCTTCAGTTTTATCGCTTAAGTAATACGCTCCACCATGGAGGAAAACGATTGTGTAATTATTATTCCTGTAAGATTTTGCGTCTTTAGAAAGATAGATGTCCATTTTTTGTTCAGCATCTGAGCTGTAGAAAACATCTTTCAATATTTCGTAAGTCTCAGAAATTTCATCGCTTGTCTTGTCTGGTATTGAAGTCAACTCTTTAGAACAAGATGATAAAATCACTAAGCTTATGATTGACAAATAGATTATTATATTTCTCATTTTTTTGCATGTATTGTAAAAGAGGATGAATTAGTATTTCATCGAATTTTCCTATCGTAGATTTCATTTAAAAGGAATTTCAACCCTCTTGTTGTAGTAAGTTGAGAATTATTTATCTAAGGAGAAACCGATCAAGGACGAATGCGCTGTCTTACTGTCCAAGGGTGGTGGTTTTCTGTCCGGAGGAAACAAATTGGAAATCTAGAAAAAAACAGGTCTGAAGTTACGATTAGAGAATATAGTTTCCCTAGATGAATTACGTAGTTGTTAGTATTGAGAGTACGAGTAAGGTTGCTTGACCTTTGGGAAAGTAATAGAATTCTAAATTGTCTGAATGCGCTTTAGCAATTCATCTTTTTGTGATTTAGTAACTGGAAGTGCTTTGTTCCCAATGACTACATGTGTGTTACCTATTTCTTTTATTTGAGAAAGGTTAATAATGTACGACCTGTGAGTTCTTAAAAAATGCTTAGCTGGAAGCTTTTCATCCATTTCTTTTAGTGACATAACTACCAAATACTCTTTGCTATTAGAGAAAATGCGACAGTAGTTTCGTTCGGCTTCAATGTAGAGGATATCCTTAATATCTACCTTTACCATTGAATTTAAATGCCTTACAAAAATACAATCACTTAAAAGGAAGGAATTATTATTTTGAGATTCTAGATCAGCATTGTTTTTGACCTTCGACTCCATTTGGTTTATAGTCAGTTCAATGGTCCGTTGCAAATCTAATTTCTTAAAAGGCTTGGAGATAAAGCCGAATGGTTTCGTTGCTTTTGCTCTGTTGAAATGCGCATCATCTGTATTGGCCGTCAAGTAAATAATAGGAATATCATGTGTTTTTTGCATGGTTAAAGCAGTCTCAATTCCATCTAAATCTCCTTTAAGGTTAATGTCCAGCAACATGATGTCTGGGGTGTTTTTCTCTATCTGTTGCAGAGCCTCTTCACCCCTTGGAATGATTCCAGTCACCTCGTAACCTAATTCATTTAGTTGTAATGAAATGTTTGCTCCAATTAGCATTTCATCTTCTACGATTAATATTTTTAGCTTTTCGCTCATTTATGCACTTTTCTTAATAAGGAAATCAAATTCAATATGAGTGCCTTCTTTGGTATGCTCCTTCATCTTTCCGTTCAATTGCTGAGTTAATAACTGCACTAATTGTGAGCCAAAGCCTGTTCCTTTAGGGGCTAAACCAACTACTTTACCCACACCATTATCGTCAACTTTTAGTCTTAAATTATCATCCGAAGTCTTTTCTAAACTGATGAGAATAGTCCCCTGATCTTTTTTTACAAATGCATATTTGAGTGCATTAGTCAAAAGCTCGTTTACAATAAGCCCGATGGGGACTGCTGTATCCACATCCAGCTCTAAATTATCCATAGCGCATTCAATCTTTACTTTTTCTTCTGCATTGAAGGTATCCAGAATGCCTTCGCTAAGGTTTAGGAAGTAGTCCTTCATTTCTATACTGCCAAGATTTGTTCCCTGATATAATTTTTGATGGATGATGCCCATTGATTGTACTCTATTTTGGCTAGCGATCATAGCCTCCTTCGTGGCAGGGTCATCAATCTGAGCAGACTGCAAAGCAATTAGACTTTTGACCATCTCTAGATTATTTTTCACTCGATGATGTATTTCTTTGAGGAGTAGTTCATTTTCTTCATTTCGCTTATCAAGCAACTCGTTTTTATGAGCCAACTCTTCATTCAATCCTTTTAGCTTCTTATTACTCTTTTGTTTTAACCTGAAATTGCGATATAATAAAGCGATCAATAAAGCACCAATAACTAAGGCGGCAATATAAATGAATTGTCGTTGCCGATTTGCTGCGAGCTGTTTATCTTGATTAAGAACGTTTAGTTGTAATTCACTTTCTCGCAGGCTTCTCTGGTTTCTCTCCACCTCAATCACATTATTTGCCTCTGAATATTCAATATAGTGCTCAAGTGCTTTTTTGTAGTCACCTTGAAGTTCGTATGCATTAAATAATTTCCAAATAAAAAATGCAGTATTTGCCCTGGTATTAATTGTAATCGAGGCATTCTTTGCTATTTCAAAGTATTGAATTGCCTTAATATAATTACCTTCCACCTCTGCAATCTCTCCCAACAAGAGGTGAGCAAATTGATACAGGTCAATAGTTTTTAGATTATATTTTTCCAAATTTTCGATAGTCTTATAGAGGTAGGTTTTCGCCTCTTCGTATTTTTCTTTTTTAATCAGCTTGCTGCCCATGGAATAAGAGTGCCATGTATGATGAAATGGATTAGTGATTTGAGGTAATAGCCCTGCAATTTGATCCATATAATAGTAGCTCGAATCAGAATTGGCATCTGCATAATGATAAGTTAAAACCTTATAAATCGTCATAAGTGCCTCATTCTTGTCCGGATAATCGGAATTCTCGTAAGCAATCACACTTTCTCTCATATATTGAAAAGACTCTTCTTGCTCCTCTAGCAAACCGTATTGATATAAAAATCTACCTTTATCTTTCAATAATTTAAGCTGTATTTCAGGTCGTGGATCATTTTCTAATAGGTTTTGGGCTTTGACAAAAAGCTCAAGCCCAGGTTTTGGCTCTCCTCTAATAATTTTTATTAAGGCCCAATTGATCAGCAAATCATAACCCAAAATCTTGTCTTTCCTACTTTCTGGAATTTTTTCATAATACCCCCAGCCTATTGGTGCAAGCGAATCCACTACATTGAAATTATGAGACCTGTTTGCTCTATCCGTGATATCGCGATATAGGTCAGCCAAAAGATCATAACGTAAAGGTTCAGTATTTTGGAGAAGTGCTGCAGCAGAGTCCAAATAAAAAACGGTACTATCTCTATTAAAATGAGGCATTTCTTTAAACCACAACGCTTTCTGTTGATATCTGCTACTTCGTGCAACTGCTTCATCATAAGAAAGGTCCTGGCTGATGCCATGGCCCAGCTCAAAAAGGAGAAATGAAACTATACAAAATACTTTAAACATATTACCTCTCGTAATCATTTCTGAAAATGAACTTGTAGTAGTTTTAAATATACAACAGATTCTAAGTAAAATGCATGTAAATAGTAATAATTTTGTACTAAAAAGGAATAATTTTTAGTATTTGATGTTGTTGTGAGAATGGATATTTTTTGCAGGAAATGCTTTTTACTAGCTTCACTAGACAGGAATTTGAACTAAGTTTTATAGACTATTTAAAACAAAAAAAATAGCACCAAGAAAAATCCTGATGCTATGTAAGTATTTTAATAAGATTAAAAACTGAATTATGTATGGGTCCTTACAATTATTTCAATCCAGCACGCTGTAGTAAAGCCTCAATTTTGGGCTCTCTGCCTCTGAATCTTTTGTATAATTCCATTGGGTGTTCGCTGCCTCCTTTTGAAAGAATATTGTCTTTAAAGGATTGAGAGACTTCCTTGTTGAATATGCCTTTTTCTTTGAATAAGGAGAAAGCATCGGCATCCAAGACTTCCGCCCATTTGTAGCTGTAATAACCAGATGCATACCCACCAGAAAATATATGTCCGAACTGGGTGCTCATCAAAGTCCCTTCCACACTCGGAAATAACTTGGTAGGTGCCATGGCTTTTTCTTCAAATTCTTCGACATCTTTAATGTCCTTTGCTTCTTCTCTTTCCAATGTGAAATAAGCCATATCCAAAAGCGCTAAGCTCACTTGCCTAACAGTGGCATAGGCTTCATGATAAGTACTGCTGGCCTTTATTTTATCTACATAGTCTTGCGGGATTTTCTCTCCTGTTTCATAATGCTTAGCAAATAAATCGAGGCATTCTTTCTCATAACACCAGTTTTCAAATATCTGTGAAGGTAACTCCACAAAATCCCAATACACATTTGCTCCTGTTAGGCTTCCATATCGGCCATTACCTAACATGGCATGTAAGGCATGACCAAATTCATGGAAAAGAGTGGTGACTTCGTTGAAAGTCAATAAACTCGGATTGTCTGGAGTGGAAGGAGTAAAATTACAAACATTGGAAACTAACGGTCTGAATTCTTCTCCGTTTTTTCTGTATTGATCCCTATAAGTCGTCATCCAAGCGCCTCCTCTTTTGCCTTCTCTTGGGTGAAAATCAGCATAGAAAATAGCCACTTGTTCACCAGCCAAATTGCTCACTTCATAAGTGGTGACGTCCTCATGATAGACCGGAATACTCTTAACTTCTTTAAAGCGGATATCATATAATTTCTCCGCGGATTGAAATACGCCATCTAAAACATTTTCTAGTTTGAAATAAGGTCGAAGCAATTCATCGTCTATCGCATATTTCTTCTTTTTCAACTTTTCAGAATAATAAGCCCAATCCCAACGCTGGAGGTCAATATCTTCTCCTAATTCTTTAACAAAGGACTCTATTTCGGCCACTTCTTCTTGTGCCTTAGGCAAAGATTGCTTTAATAGGTCACTTAAAAACTGCTGGACGTTGTCTTTGCTTTCAGCCATTCGTTCTTCAAGTACATAATCTGCATAAGTATCATAACCTAAAAGGGATGTTTTTTCACTTCTTAGGTTGACAATTTCTTTGATGATGGTTTTATTATCATACTCATCGTTTTTGTTGGCCTTAGACATAAAGGCTTTATAAAGCTCCTTTCTTAAAGCACGATTGTCTGCATTTTCCATAAAAGGAACAAAGCTTGGAGCTTGTAAAGTAAACACCCATTTTCCTTCTTTACCTTTAGCTCTTGCAGTATTTTTGGCTTGTTTTTTAGCAGAATCAGGTAATCCACCTAAATCCTTTTCATCCGAAATGACCAATTCATAATCATTGGTTTCCGCCAATACGTTTTCCCCAAATGTGAGACTGAGTTGGGAAAGCTTTTTGGTCATGTCCTTAAAACGCGCTTTATCTTTTTCATTCAAATCCGCACCGTTTCTGATAAAGGCTTTATATGTTTTATCCAGTAGCATTTTCTGCTCATGATCTAGCTCCAGTTGGTTTTTCTGATTGTAAACCACTTTTACTCGCTCAAATAAATCAGCGTTTTGCCAAATGTCATTTCCAAATTCCGAAAGAATGGGAGAGGCTTCTCTCGTTACTTCTTGAATTTTCTCATTGGTTTCGGCACTATTTAGGTTAAATAAAATAGAGGAAACCGAACTTAATTTTTCACCAGCAAATTCCATCGCCTCTAGTGTATTTTCAAAAGTGGGCGTCTCAGACTGCGAGGTAATGTTTTTAATTTCTTGTTTAGCCTCTGTAATAGCGCCCTCTATAGCCGGCATAAAATGCTCTGATTTTATATGGTCAAATGGAGGGGTTTGAAATGGGGTGTTAAATTCTTTTAATAATGGATTATCCATAAATATATTTTCTTGTTAGAATTTCGAATGCAAACTTAAGTTGTTTAGTACGGAATTGGGGAATGGATAGATTAATAAAAAGTAAAAAAAGCCATTTCCTTCTGATATTCCTGGGTGGTTTATGATTACCATTTATGCCTTGAGTTTTCTTTTTAATCTTTTTTATCAAGAAAAAAGGATAGAACAAATCAAGAAAGTTTAATGCTTCTGCCCTCATGGCCTCGCTGGCTTGTCTGCACAAGCAGGCCCGCTAAACTTTCCTCCCCCTCGCTTTTCCGAGTTCCTCGAAATTGGTCGTGTTAGTTCTTTTTCAACTTATTGGTAAAAGTATCATTATCAAATTAAAAAGCTAAAGTTATTCTGTGCGTTTTTCCCCAGTTGGGGGGAATTAAAAGGGGGCTATAATTTCTTTTTTATGGATCGGATTATACTTCCCAAAATAGGAATGTTTTCATAGAACAGCTCGCCTGCATCAAAATAGTCTCTCTGGCTGATTATTTCATTTTCGAAGATCAGGACCGAAATTCCGGATGCTTTTACATTCTTTTTTGGTCTTTTTAATTTTAAATTCATTTCCCAAGATAGATAGGCTTTATTACCCATAATTGATTCATCTGTAAAATGGAAAGTACCTTCTATCAGATTTTCATTTAACTTTTGAAAGTATGCTTTGAGATTTTCAATTCCATCTATTTCGTGAATAGGATCTTTGAAAACTATATCTTCAGAATAAATCTCTTCCAGTATAGAAATGTTATTAAAATCTATTGGAGAGAAGTAATGCTTAAATTTTTCAAGGGTTGTAGTGTTCATGATCTTAGGTAGGTCGCTGTCTTGGAAATTTAACCAAAAAAATAGTTTACAAAAAACACTACAAAAAGAAATAGCGTCAGTCGCCTAACGCTATTGCAATATTTCCTAAATCATTTGACTTAGAATTTTGAATCTACTTCCTACTATAATTCGGAGCTTCTCTAGTGATATGTACATCATGCGGATGACTTTCGGCTACTCCTGCTGCAGTGATTTTAACAAATTTAGCTTCTTTTAATTGCGCTAGGTTTGCTGCTCCGCAATATCCCATACCAGCTTTTAGTCCTCCAATCATTTGGTGTAGTACTTCAGAAACCAAGCCCTTGAATGGCACTCTACCAGAAATTCCTTCCGGCACTAATTTTTTAATATCATCTTCTGCATCTTGGAAGTAACGATCTTTACTTCCCATATTCATGGCTTCCACAGAACCCATACCACGGTAAGATTTGAATTTCCGTCCTTCAAATAAAATCATTTCGCCAGGAGCTTCTTCTGTTCCCGCTAAAAGAGAACCTATCATTACACTATCAGCACCGCCAGCTAAAGCCTTTACCACATCACCTGAAAAACGAATACCGCCATCCGCAATAATCGGAACGCCTGTATCTTTTATAGCTTTATAAGTCTCATAAACTGCGGATAACTGTGGAGCTCCCACTCCGGCCACTACTCTTGTCGTACAAATACTGCCCGGACCAACCCCTACTTTTACGGCATCTGCGCCTGCATCTACCAATGCTTTAGCCGCTTCTGGGGTAGCAATATTTCCAACAATTAGTTCTAAATCAGGGTAAGCCTTCTTTATACGAGCTGCGGTATCAATTACTCCCTTGCTATGACCGTGCGCTGTGTCGATAGTCACAACATCTACACCTGCTTTAACTAAAGCATCGATTCTCTCATCGATATCGCCAGTTACTCCAACAGCAGCGCCAACCCTTAATCGTCCAAATTCATCCTTGCAAGCGTTAGGCTTATCTTTTTTCTTCAAAATATCTTTGTAGGTAATCAAACCCATCAAAGTTCCTGATTTATTAATAATCGGTAGTTTTTCAATTTTATATTCTTGTAAGACTTCTTCAGCTCCCTCCAAATTAATACCTTCTTCAGCGGTAATTAATTTCTCACTTGTCATCACTTTCTCAACCGAAACTTTATTGTCTTTCTGAAATCTTAAATCTCGATTAGTTACAATTCCTAACAATTTTTTGTTGGAATCTACAACTGGAATACCACCGATCTTATTTTCCCTCATGATTTTCAAAGCATCGCCCACTGTGCTATTGATATGCAAAGTGATTGGATCTAAGATCATTCCACTTTGTGAACGCTTTACTTTCCTGACCTCCATCGCATGCTGCTCGATAGACATATTTTTATGGATAAATCCCATGCCGCCTTCAAGCGCCATAGCAATGGCCAAATGATGCTCTGTTACGGTGTCCATAGCAGAGGAAATCAAAGGAATATTTAAAGTTATATTTCTTGTTAATTTTGAGGAAGTGTCAGTTTCTCTTGGTAATACTTCTGAATATCCTGGAAGCAGTAATACGTCATCGTAGGTTAAAGCTTCGTAAACGAATTTGGATGTGTCTAAGCTCATAATGCAAATAATTAGCTGTGATTATTTGCAGGGCAAAAGTACGAAGATACTTTCATTATCGGAAATTAGTTATTAATATTATTTTATTAAGAGTCCATAAATAATATCTATATATGAGTCTACCATTACTGTTGATTTTATCTGCCATTGTTTTAATCAGCGCTTATTTCACTTATGGCCGATTTATCAGTAAAAAATTTGATATTAAAAATGATCATGAAACGCCAGCCCATACCCAAAAGGATGGAGTGGATTATGTCCCTTCTAATAAATTGGTAGTCTTGGGGCACCATTTTGCCTCTATTGCAGGTGCTGGCCCCATTGTTGGCCCCATAATAGCAGTTACTTTTGGCTGGATTCCGGCAGTGATATGGATTTTAGTAGGGGGTATTTTCATAGGTGCAGTTCATGATGTGGGAAGCATGGTGGCTTCATTAAGACATAAAGGAAAGTCCATAGGGGTTATTATTCATCAATATATTGGACGGAGCGGAAAACGGCTTTTTTTAATTTTTAGTTTCTCGACCTTAATTCTCATTATTGCTGTTTTTGCAGATATTATTGCCAAGACTTTTGTTAAAAATCCGGGGGTGGCCTCGACTTCTACATTTTTTATTATACTAGCACTGGCTTTCGGATTTTTCAATCGAAAATTAGCTCAGAAAAAATATGCTTTTGCATGGCTTTCAATTGTTGGGGTGATTTTGATGTATTATTTCGTGGTCCTTGGAAATAGCATTCCATTTGAGCTCAATTATATTTTTTGGGTTGTTCTTTTATTAGCATATGCTTTTGTGACCTCAGTTACGCCCATGTCTGTTTTGCTTCAACCTAGAGATTATTTAAGCAGTTTTTTGCTTTATGGTTTAATTCTCCTGGCCTTGGTGGGCGTTTTTGTTGCCAATCCAGAAGTGAAAATGGATAGTAATATTATTTTCGAGAGTGAGGATATTGGTTATTTATTTCCCGTTCTCTTTATTACTGTAGCTTGTGGTGCTATAAGTGGATTCCATTCCTTGGTAGCATCAGGGACCACTTCAAAACAGCTCAACAGAGAAACTGATGCCAAAGTGGTTGGATATGGAGGGATGTTGATTGAATCATTTTTGGCCATTATTTCAGTTTGTGCTGTGATGGTGATCAGCCGAACTGATTATGCTAGCAGTTTAGCAATAGATGGGCCGGTAAATATGTTCGCAGATGGAATGGGCTATGTGATATCTTCATTGGGAATAGAAGAAGGTTTAGCAGTAAATTTTGTAGCGCTTACTATTTCTGCTTTTGCACTAACTACTTTAGATACTTGCACCCGTTTAGCAAGATTCACCTTTCAGGAATTCTTTGAGGAAACTGAAAGCAAAAATGTTCATCGAATTACTCAAAATAGATTTTTATCCACTTTTGTAGTCGTAATACTTTCCTCCATTTTTTTACTTTCAGGAGAATTTACTACGCTTTGGCCAATTTTCGGTTCAGCTAATCAACTGTTGGCGGCACTTGCATTATTAGCCGTTTCCGTATGGTTGATAAAATCAGGAAAGAAAGCGGGGTTTTTATTGATCCCAATGTTTTTTATGTTCGTAGTAACGCTAAGTTCTCTATTTGTGCTGGCTTTTCAGAATTTTGAAAATGGGATTTACAGCATATCTATTATTTCAGGCTTGTTATTTGTTTTGGCAATTGTCTTGTTGGTTTTAGCAAAACGATGTTTAAAGACAGAAGATGAGGCTTTAAAAGCTTAGCATTTAAAGCATCCCGTTTTCATTTGTGATTTCATCTGGTATTTCTTGACCAACATCCCAAAGTTCAATGATTTTTTGATCTTTAAATTTGAAAAAATGTACCAATACAAATCCTAAATCCGCAAGGTTTTGCTTTACGTGTGAGTGAATTGCTATAAATTCTTCATCAGCTAAAGAACGCAAAATCTTTAGTTCTTTCTCAGGATTGTTTTGCGCATCTTCTAACATGGCATCTTTCAATGATTTTGCATCTCCTTTAAAGTAGGGATTGTGATGCTTGAAATCTTCTGCCACATAAACTTTAAAAGCCTCTTCAATTTGTGCAGAGGCAACCATTTCTAAGAAGGAAATTGCTATTTTTTTTTCAGCGGTCATCTAAAATAACTGTTAAGTTTCTCAATAATTGTAGCCTGAACTATTCTTACAACTACAATATAAATATTTCCGCTTAAAGCCAAGCTGGGGAAAGCAAAAAACCTGCCCATTTACGGGCAGGCTAAAAATTATTCATATTCAAAAACAGTACTGATTGACCAGTTAAAGTCATTTTCTAAGACAGATAGTTTCTGCCAAGTATCGGCAGATGGGGGCCCAACTGTAGGCTCGGGATCATCTGGAAAGTTTTCTAGGCTGATTCCCCCATTCATTCTACCGCTGGCAATTACCGAATTGTAAATAGGATTAATTATTTCTTCTAAGCTTGAAGTCGATATTTGATTGCCGTAACTTAATAGTAAGAATTCGACAGCATTATTATCTTTCAAAATAATTTTCTGCAATGACGCACTTGCGGAAATATTTATAAAGGTAAGATTTGGGTTGTGTGAGAAATCCAAAATCTCTGGACTCATACCTTCTCCATTGAATCCGTTCCGAAAGCTTTCTAAATTAGGTAAATTAAATAAGTTGATTTCTTTGATCGGTCCTTGACCATAGTAGGAATAAAAGTCTGTAATTTTATCAACATCGCCTGAGACACTGACAAAATATTCCCAATTACTTCCAAAGTTGTGACTAAAATTTTCCGAATAGTCAGTGGAAATTCTTGTTTCAGTATGACCATCTCCCCAATCAATAGTAATTTCTCCTACATAGCTTAAGCTAAATTCAAAATTAGCACTATACAACAACTGTGGTAATGCAATGAATGTGAGAGCAGGGTCTAAATGTATATTGATTAGTCCATTTTCATATTTATCAAATAGACTTTCTATAGTAAATGTTTCGCTATACATTGCGAAACCTTTTTTTATTAGCACCAAGCTAAACTCCTCGTCACCTATATTTGAAATACCTACGGAATTAATTTCTGGTTTTACGGTAAAGCGCTTGATGGTGTCCTCATTTTGAATAATCAATCCTTTTGCATGGGTTAATTCGCTTCCTTTTTCACTTAGCTTAAAAACACTGAGGAAAAAGAAGTCAGTGACTGTGAAAGGGAAAGAAATGTAACCGATATCTCGAGGATTTAACATCGAAACGTTTATCACTTCTATTTTTAATTGAGTGGAATTTGCACCATCTACTTCAAAATTAAGGGGTAGTGGATTTTTGACCAAATCCGCCTTAGTAGAGCCAGATATTGGAGTCGCATATAGTACTTCATTATCTGGACTGATTAATAAAAATTTTGTCAAGTTGTATTCTCCAGTGTTTAATTGCAGTGGTTTACTAACAAAATTTCCGTTAAAGGATAAGATTTCAAGGGTTTCATCTTCAAGAATATTTTCACCATTCACTGTCTCAATACTAATTTGTACATATGACCCTGCAGGTATAGCTAATACTTCTCGAGCCTGACCGTTTTCATTGCTTAGTGACAGATTAAAGTGAACCTTGCCAACTTCTTCTCCTTTTAAATTTTCTTTTTCAGGACTGCAACTGCATAGAAAGATTGCGCCCAAAAATACTACGGTTGATAGCGTTTTCATATCATTTTTTATTTAGTTCCTTATAAATATAATTAAAAAAAATCTAGTTATTATATTATATCGTATTTTTTTAGATGTAGCATTTGTTGAAAATATTCTAAATTTTCTATTCACAATTAGATGATGCTGTATTGGAGAATTTCTGGTTATTTCCCTAAATTTCAATATGCAAAACCAAAAACACCTTTTTGATCTTCCAGGTGATATCCACTACCTGAATGGAGCCTATATGTCTCCTAATTTGAAAGCAGTTGAAAAAGCAGGTATTGAAGGAGTAAAGCGAAAGACTAACCCTACCTCGATAAAGGAGGAAGATTTTTTTGATCCAGCGGAAGAGGTAAAGTCCTTATTTGGCAAATTGATTAACGCTCCTGCCAAGCAAATCACAATCATTCCTTCTGCTTCTTATGGCTTGATGAATGCTGTTCGGAATGTGCCTATTAAAAAAGGTCAACATGCCATAACAGTAAAGGAAGAATTTCCAAGTGACCACTTGACGTTGAGAAAATTTTGCACTGAGAATGATGCGGATTTGAGAGTCATTTCACCCCCTGAATTTATAAGCGGAAGAACTCAAGCTTGGACCGAAAAAATAGTCAATAGCATTAATGAAGATACTGCAGTTGTGGTGATGTCCTCCATTCATTGGATGGAAGGTTTGAAATTTGATCTAGAAGCTATAGGTGAAAAATGTAGTGCTACAAATACTTATTTTATTGTAGATGGAACTCAATCTGTCGGGGCTTTGCCAATTGACGTAAAGAAGTTTAAGATTGATGCCTTAGTATGTGCTGCCTATAAATGGCTTCTGGGACCATATTCCACTGGACTGGCTTTCTACAGTGATAAATTTGATGAAGGTGAACCTATTGAATATTCATGGATGACTAGAAAAGATGGGCATGATTTCAGTAAGCTTACCTCCTATCCTGAAAAATTTGCTGAAGGTGCCATGCGTTACAATGTTGGTGAATTTAGTAATTTCATTGCTTTGCCGATGATAAAATCCGCTTTGGAACAGATTCTGATTTGGGGTACTGAAAACATTCAAAATTATTGCTTTGAATTGATGAAACCCTTTAGGAGCTATTTGGAAACTAAGAGGATTGAAAAAGACGATGATCATATGGTCAGTGCTCATTTGTACGGATTATTTCTCCCAGACAAAGTAAATTCTACTTTACTGTTGGATGATTTTAAAGCAAATAAAATTCACCTGTCTGCCAGGGGTAGGTCTATAAGGATATCACCTCACCTTTACAATCATTCAAAAGATTTAGTCGCCACATTGGAAGTTCTTGATAGGCATTTCTAATTTTACTTTTTGCAATCTTTTGATCATTAAGTGATTTGCACAGTGTACGAAAATGCATTTAAATTGTAAGAGAAAGTAATTTTATGGCAAAACAACTCATTTATACTATTAAAGAAGGAAAGGCTAGGGGTGCAAGATACTGTGCCACTCAAGATCGTACCCAACAACAGGTTCGAGACAAGCTTTACGACTGGGGTTTGTATGGAGATGAAGTGGAAGAGGTAATCGCTTGGTTGATTTCTGAAGATTTTATCAATGAGGAGCGTTTTGCACAAAGCTACGTTCGAGGCCATTTTAGGTTAAAAAAGTGGGGTAGAATTAAGATAAAGCAGGGGTTGGAACAAAAAAAAATATCAGAATACTGTATAAAAGTGGGAATGAAGGAGATTGATGTAGAGGAATACCAAGATACAATTTTTAAGCTGTTAGAGAAAAAATGGAAGACTATCAAGGATTCCAATCAATACATAAAAAAGCAAAAGGTAGTTCGTTATTTATTACAGAAAGGCTTTGAATCAGATTTAGTTTGGAGTGAAATCGATAATTTGAAAGCTTAGACAAGTTTCAAATGCCAAAACTTATGAGTTGAAGAATTATTATCAGCAAGATTGTAATAATTTTTATCATATATTTTTATGAATTCATAATTCCTTCTTACCTTTGTGAGCTCAAATGGTGGATGTAGCTCAGCTGGTTAGAGTATCGGTTTGTGGTACCGAGGGTCGTGGGTTCGAGCCCCATCTTCCACCCATTAAAAAAAGCTCAAATCTTAATTGATTTGGGCTTTTTTTTGAAAAAATTAAAGAAAACTTCAGTTTATTTATTGCTTACATCCGTCAATTGGCGGAAGCTCTCTTAAAACGAGGGAGATACCCCTCAGTTCTGCGTACAGCCCCCCTATAACAGAGGAGCAATGGGCTTGTGTTAAACATTAACATTCCGCTATAAAAATAACATTATTTTAAAATGTCTGTCAGGGGTTGTTAGGTCAAATTATATTTACAAAATTAGCTAGAAGCACTCACCCGTTCCCCTCCTTAAAAAAGGAGGGGTGTCCGAAGGACGGGGTGGTTGTATGAAGAAGTGGGTTGGCCACAAGTCTGGTTGGTTTCAAAAAAAAACTTGCAAAATTAATCTTCAAACTTTTACTTAGATTATAGTAGCTACAACTTTCAACCGTTAATTGCTCGTGAAAAACTACCAAATCAACAATAGACCTGAATTAAAAGAAAATAGAAAAAGGCTAAGGAATAACGGAACCTCTGCAGAAGCTTTTTTATGGAATTACTTAAAAGGTAAACAATTAAAAAGTAGAAAATTTAGAAGACAGTTTAGTGTTGGGAATTATATTTTAGATTTTTATTGCCCTGCAGAAAAACTATGTTTTGAATTGGATGGTGCCGACCATTTTACTTCTGCAGGTTTTGATTATGATAAGAAAAGGACGGAATACTTAAATACCATCGGAATTACGGTAGTTAGATTTGAAAATAAAATAGTTTTTGAATCAATTGAAAATGGGTTGGAGGATATTATGAGTAATTTTAAGGAAGAATAAGCATCAAAATAATTCTATGGTCCCTAACGATAGCTAGCGGAAGTCTCCTAAAACAGGAGAAAGACACCTCTGTCCTGCGGACATCTCCCCTAAAACAGGGGAGAATTTAGCCTGTGCTAGATTTAACTTTCTACTATAAGAAACAACAGTATTTTCAATTATGTAGAGTAGGGATTAAAAATTTAATTAAAACTACAAAGTTTTTTAGAGGTACAGTCCCCGCACCCCTCCTTAAGCAAGGAGGGGTGCCGTAGGGTGGGGTGGTTGTATTAAGAACTGGGGTGTTCTTAGAGCAGGACGGTTGTATTAGAAATATTAGGCCAAAATAATAATCACCCATTATTTCAGTTATTCCTTTCCGAAAACAAATTTCTAATTGAAGATTTGTATTTTGCGCTTAAATTGAATTTATGCATTTTTACATATGCTTAGGAAGCATTATTTATGGCAAAGAACACTTATAAATCTAATACTTTTAAAAAGGGAACTGAAGAAAAGAAATCAAGAAAGCTAAATTTCGAATTTGGATTCTTGAAGGACAGGAGGCTACATCTCGCTTTTGGCTTCTTTCTTTTGACAGCCTCTATTTTTTTATTTACCGCCTTCGTGTCCTATTTGTTTACAGGTAAGGCTGATATGAGTGTATTACAGTCCGTTTCGGATACAGGAGTAAAAGCTTCAGGTGCTGAAATGGACAACTGGTTAGGTCTTTTGGGCGCCCAGTCTGCCTATTACTTCATTTTCAAGTGGTTTGGACTAGCCGCTTTTCTAATTCCACCTTTTTTATTTCTGACTGGTTACCGTATTACTTTCAATAAAGTAATTTTTTCTATTAAAAGTGCTTTTACCTTCATGCTGTTTTTCCTATTCTGGTTCAGCTTGCTATTGGGTTTTATGGTATTTGAATCTGGCAAAATCTCCGCATTCTCCTTCTTGTGTGGAGGTATTGGATATGAACTTGCCGTGCTTTTCAATAGTCTTTTTGGCTGGGGTACTTACCTAGTTTTAATACTTTCATTATTAATATTCATAGTCTTTTATTTTGATGTGACTTCTCTACTTTCATTCCAGTCCAAAATTGATAAAATAGGTCAAGTGAAGGATGAGGAAGTGAGCTTTTCTGAAGAAACATCAACTGAAAAAAAGGAAGAAGTAGTTACAAGGGAGGAAGAAACTGAGGAAGAAGTAACTGAAGAATCCTTTGATGATGCTAGCAGCTGGACCGTAACTGAGCAAAAACCTAAAAAAGCAACTCCTCAGGAGGAGCTCACTATGGAGGTGGAAAATACCCTTGAAAATAAAGTAATGCAAGAAGAACCCCCTCAGGAAGAGGCAAAGCAGGAAATGGAAGTGGAGGAATCATCCTTTGATGAAAAATTGGGTAAAAGGGTTGAGAATTATGACCCTACTTTAGATTTGTCGTCTTATAAATATCCTACTTTAGACTTATTGGCAGATCATGACTCAGGGAAAGTAAAAGTCACTCAGGAAGAACTGGAAGCGAATAAGGACAAAATTTTGGAAACCTTGACTAATTTCAAAATTAAGATCCAAAGTATTAAGGCAACTATTGGACCCACTGTCACGCTTTACGAGATTATCCCGGAGGCTGGGGTAAAAATTTCTAAAATTAAGAATCTAGAAGACGATATCGCGCTTAGCTTAGCGGCTTTGGGAATAAGGATAATTGCCCCAATTCCTGGCAAAGGAACCATTGGTATAGAGGTACCTAATAAGAACCGAGAAATGGTCAGCATGAAATCGGTATTGGCAACTGATAAATTTCTTAAAAGTGATAAAGAATTACCTATTATTATGGGTAAGACCATCAGCAATGATGTTTTTATTGCTGATCTAGCCAAAATGCCACATTTGTTGATGGCGGGAGCAACAGGTCAAGGTAAATCAGTCGGACTAAATGTTATGTTGGCGTCTCTGATTTATAAGAAACATCCTTCGCAATTGAAATTTGTTTTGGTGGATCCAAAAAAGGTGGAATTGACACTTTTTAATAAATTGGAAAGGCACTTTCTTGCGACCTTACCGGGAACAGAGGAACCCATTATAACCGATACTAAAAAAGTTGTAAATACCTTGAATTCTCTTTGTGTAGAGATGGATAGGAGATATGATTTACTGAAAGATGCAGGTTGCAGAAATTTAAAGGAGTATAATACTAAATTTGTGAGCAGAAAATTGAATCCCGAAAAAGGGCATAGATTTTTACCTTACATAGTTCTAGTTATAGATGAGTTGGCTGATTTGATGATGACAGCTGGAAAAGAGGTGGAAACCCCTATTGCAAGATTGGCGCAGCTGGCTCGAGCAATTGGAATCCATTTGATAATAGCTACTCAGAGGCCGTCAGTAAATGTAATTACAGGAATCATTAAAGCTAATTTCCCAGCTCGACTATCTTTTAGGGTAACTTCCAAAATTGATTCAAGAACCATTTTGGATACAGGGGGATCAGAACAATTAGTTGGAATGGGGGATATGTTGCTTTCCCAAGGATCGGATTTGATTCGTTTACAATGTCCATTTATTGATACTCCTGAAATTGATGAGGTAGTAGAGTATATTGGTAATCAAAGAGGTTATGAGCAAGCATATCAATTACCCGAATTTGCCGGAGATGATGACGAAAGTAAAGTAGGAGAGGTTGATTTATCTGAAAGGGATGCCTTATTCGATGAGGCAGCAAAACTAATTGTTTTGCATCAGCAGGGAAGTACCTCATTGATACAGAGAAAACTAAAGCTAGGATATAACAGAGCAGGAAGATTGATAGATCAATTGGAGGCTGCTGGTATTGTAGGGGCCTTCGAAGGTAGCAAGGCAAGAGAAGTGTTGATTCCAGATGAATATAGTTTGGAACAATTATTGAACAATATCGATAACAATCATTAAGAAACAGAAAAGATAAAAGATGAGAAAAATCACATTAATTATGATGCTATTTATTTTTAGCATCTCAGCATTTGCACAAAACGATCCCAAAGCCAAAGAGATTTTGGATAAGATGAGCGCTAAATACAGTAATATTGCTGGTTTTACAGCTACTTTCACTCAGACGCTGGAAAATAAAATGGAAGACATCACCGATACATTCAAGGGAGAAATTGTAGTGAGTGGTGATAAATTTAAAGCTGACGTGGCAGGTCAATTAATCGTAAATAACAATGAAACTGTTTGGACATACCTACGAGATGCCAATGAGGTCACCATTAATAATTACGATCAGGAGGCTGGAGAAATGAATCCAAGTAAAATTTATACAGCCTATAGAGAGGGATATAAGTATTTATACATGGCAGGAGAAGGTAATGCACAATATCATGTGATTGATTTAGTGCCAGAAGATAAAGACGAGTCTTTTTATAAAATCAGGTTGAAAATTGATAAGAAAACCAATTTGCTAGATAAATGGACTATTTTTGATCGGGCAGGTAATATCTTCAACTATGAAGTGACAAACTTCAAAGTGGACGATTCATTAACTGACAATGATTTCATTTTTAATCCGTCTGACTATCCTGATATAGAAGTTTTGGATTTTAGATAATCCGTTAATTAAATGATTGAAACCTGTCAGGTTAAAAGTGCTGAATAATTTATGCCTTAATCCAAGCATTACAGATTTAATTAATACGAAACCTGACAGGTTTCTTTAGCCTTCTTTTAAATAAGCATGAACTACCAAGAACTTTCAGAGCAAATAAAATCCAAATCAAGCTACTTATGTGTGGGCTTAGATACAGATCTTAAAAAAATCCCAAAGCATTTATTAAAAGAAAAAGACCCAATTTTCGAATTTAATAAGCAGATTATTGATGCTACTATTGATTATGCTGTGGCTTACAAACCCAATATTGCCTTTTACGAAGCACTGGGAATTAAGGGATGGGAAAGTTTACAGAAAACCATTGAATATCTGCCAAAGGATGTGTTCACCATTGCGGATGCCAAAAGAGGAGATATAGGCAATACATCAAAGATGTACGCGAAGGCATTTTTTGAGCAAATGAATTTTGATTCCATTACCGTTGCGCCCTATATGGGAAGCGATTCGGTTGAACCATTTCTTGAATTTGAGGATAAATGGGTGATTTTACTTGCTTTAACTTCTAATGAAGGTGGAAAAGATTTCCAGTTTGAAGAATTAAAATCAGGGGACAAAGTCTATCAAAAGGTGCTGGAGGTTTCTCAAAGGTGGGGTACCAAAGAAAACCTAATGTATGTGGTAGGTGCCACTCGTTCCAAAGAATTTCAGGAAATCCGGAAATCAGTACCTAGCCATTTCTTATTAGTGCCAGGCGTAGGAGCGCAAGGCGGGAATTTAGAAGAACTTTCAAAATATGGCTTGAATGAAAATGGAGGATTATTGGTAAATTCTTCAAGAGGGATTATTTACGCATCTTCTGGTGAAGATTTTGCGAAGGTAGCGGGTGAAAAGGCTAAAGGTATTCAAGAGGATATGAAGGGGTATTTGGATCAGTTTAGTTAAAATAGAGCGAAGAAGGCTATTGCACTGAATCATAGTGCAAAATACTCTAGCGAATTCTAAAAAAAATTACGCAGAGAAAAATCACTTCACAGACTTTATCAAATCCTTCACATGATTAAAAATGAAAGAAGCACTGATCAAGTTGATTCCCATCGAAACTATGTAAATTGTATTTATATCTATAATAGTTTCAGAATTACCAAATTTGAAGTAGAAATAGACTAGATTAATGATAATAATTGCAACACTTAACTTTTTGATATAGCCGAATTTCTTGTGTAAATATTCTTTTCCATTCATATTATCTAGGCTTTAGTTTATGCGTCCCATCGCTCATGCGCATCCTCGTTTTTTAACGAGGATGCATAGATTATAGCATTTGCAATGCTGGAATATTCCATTTAAAGCTTGCCAGTATATGTTTCAAGTTATACACTTGATGACTTATTAATCCTCCTTACAACCAAAGGCAAGGTAAGATTTTAACAACTTGTCTTTTTACTTTTATTTTCTTAAATCTCTATTTTGCCAAAGCATTCCAAATCTCCCATGACTTTTCAGCTTGCCCAATCAGCATTTCCAATCCATTAATAGTCTTTGCTCCTTGATTTTTACCTGCCTTCAGAAAGGCTGTTTCCGCTGGATTATAAACCAAATCATATAAATAATGATTATCGCTTAATGCTTTATATGGAAAATAAGGCTTTTCGTCAATATTAGGATAGGTCCCTAGTGGAGTGGTATTGATAATTAGATGATATTCTTGAATAACATCTGTCTTGCTATTTAAATCATCATAAGTATAATCAAACCCTGCTTTTCTTGAAACTACTTTAAACGGAATAGATAAATCAATTAGGACTTGCTTAATGGCTTTAGAAGCTCCGCCAGTACCTAATATCAATGCTTTTGAGCAAGATTTCTTGGGAATAAAATTTAGAAGTGAGTTTTTAAAGCCATAATAGTCCGAATTAAAGCCTTTGGTTTTCCCATCTTTAAATTGAATCACGTTGACCGCACCAATGGATTTAGCGTGCTCATCCAATTCATCTAAGAAAGGAATGATTTGTTCTTTATAAGGAATGGTAACATTTAGTCCTGCAATATCTTGTTGCTTTAATTCATCGAATTCTCCAACGCTTTCTAGTGGAAATAGTCGGTATTCACAAACTTGAATATTTTCCTTCTTAAATTTTTCGCTAAAGTATTTGCCAGAAAAGGAATGTTTAAGTGGAAAACCGATTAATCCATAGGTTTTCATTTTCCATCATTTTTAACATTCAGCATGGTGGCAATTTTTTCAATGGCTACCACTATGAAAATCCCTAAGCTCATCATCAGCAAAGCTTGCATTAATTGTGGGTCTTGTCCGGTTTCATTTAAAAATTGCTGAGGCAGAACGTTATGATCAAATAAAGGAACCTGTTCCCCTTTGCTATTGATACGGAATGTATCTACTACTTTCCATGGCCAAACCTTATTTAATGAACCGACCATAAAACCTGCCAGTACTGCTACTGTTGCGGACTGATAGTTTCTCAAAAACCATGATATTAATCTGGCAAAACTTAGCAATCCTATAATGCAACCCAAGGCAAAAATAGCCAATGTTCCAATATCTACTGTTTCAACTGCTTCGATTATATACTTATATTTTCCTAAAATTAAGAGGATAAAAGCTCCTGAAATGCCGGGCAGAATCATAGCACAAATAGCTATAGCACCTGATAAAATGACAAACCACCAGGCTTCCGGAGTTTGTGCAGGAGATGCTGAGGTGATAAAGTAAGCAATTGCAATACCAGCTAAACCCGCAAAGATAGCTTTCCAGTCTTTTTTTTCAATATCCCTAGCCACTAAAACAGCTGAAATAATGATCAATCCAAAGAAAAATGACCAAACCAAAACAGGATAGGTGCTCAACAGAAAGCTGATCAACTTCGCTAAACTGATGATGCTTATGGCAATTCCTAATACTAGTGTAATAAGAAAAGAGCCATTGATATGGCTCCAGAATTCTTTGAGTTTGAATTGGAAAAGTAATCTGAAAGCTGTTCCATCAACAGATTTAATGCTGTTCAGCAATTCATCATAAATTCCGGTTATAAAAGCAATGGTGCCTCCCGAGACTCCAGGAACTACATCTGCACTGCCCATTGCAATACCTTTTAAGAGTAATGTAAAATATTCTTTAATCGACCGCACGAAAAATCTGTTTTTAAAGTAAGTCTTTATTATTCAAAAAATGGTGAAAAGTGTCACCTCTCAATCCTAAACGAATGGTTTCTAAAGGAATTACTTCATTTGGAGCAATATTTCCAAGGTTGACATTAGCACCTACTAATTTAATAAAATAAACTTGTTGTGCTTTCTGGGGAGCTTCCCAGATGATTTTTTCGAAAGGAATTTTTGTTAAGATTTCTTGAACCAGTCCTGAACGAACTTCACCACTGGCTCGAAACAAACCTACATTTCCTGCTTCTCTCGATTCTCCAATCACTTTCCAGGCACCAGCATCCAATTCAGTTTGCATGAGCTCAATCCATTGGTAAGGAGGAATAATTTTTTCAGCATCTTTCGATCCGACTTCTGAAAGGACCGTCACTTGATCTGACAGTTTACTGATATACTCACATTTCAAATCGTGAGGTAATTCAATAGATCCATCTGAGACCTCAGCAAAGGGCATATCATATTTGTCCAATAACTTTCGGTAGTCTTCGAATTGATCACGGATTACAAATGCTTCGAAAAGGGTTCCTCCGAAGTAAGTAGGGATTCCAGCTTCTTTGTAAAGTGCTAATTTGTCTTTTAAATTAGTTGTGACATAAGATGTGGCCCATCCTAGTTTTACTATATCAGTGTATTCACCGTTGCTATCGATAAAGTCTTCCACCTCTCTAAGGCTTAACCCTTTATCCATCACCATAGTGAATCCTACATCTCTTGGTTTGGCTGGTCTTTCAGGGATGTCTTTTAATTCGTAGTTCATGTTTTACTGGTTATCTTTTCTGAATTGGTCTATAATTTTGAACAATGCCTTCTGCGTTTCCACCCGTGGGAAGAATTCATAAAGCACTGTATGCATTTCAAAGTCCAAAACTAATGCATTTTCCAGAAAGATAAAGGCTTCTTTGTATTTACCGTACTCAATTAGGTAAGCCGTCATCCTATAATAAAGCTCAGGAGCATCTGGATTATCCTCCATGCCTTCCTTAATTATATTGATAGCTACCTCTAGTTCCCCTGATTCAAAATAGATAAATGACCAGTCCAGAAACAGGCTAACTTCTTCTGGATCAAGGGCTACAGCTTCTTCATAGGCATCAACGGCAGAGTTTTGATTGCCTAGTTGATATTCGGCATTGGCTAATGCCTGCCAATATTTTGATTCATGTTTATTTATTTTTATTGCTTTTTTTACATAATGCACTGCTTCTATCCATTTTTCTTGTTGAATGAGGCAAAGTGACATCCCAAAGTAAGCTTCATCATAAAGGGAGTCAAATTTAACAGCTTTAAGAAAATACTTAATGGCTAAATCTGCTTGATCTAATTTGTCATATATTTCTGCCATTCTGCAGAAAACTTCAGCACTAGGTCCTTCAATTCGTAAAGTTTGGGAAAAAGCATCTAACGATTTATTATTTTTTTCTAAGGCAGAATAGGTATTTCCCATATTGAAATAAGCGGATGCAAAATTTTCATCTATTGCGACCGCAAATTCATAAGCTTCAATGGCTTTTTCATATTTTCCCAATTTATGTAGGACAACTCCCAAATTATACCAAGCATGGTAAGAATAGGGATCGGCATCAATAAACTTTTCGTAGTAGGCAATACTACCTTCCAATTGATCCGTTACGTCCAAGCAGTAAGCCAATTCATAAATTGCGCTTTCATGGTCAATATTTTCTTCTAATACCGATTTATAATTTTTAATAGCCTCATCATATTTACCCAATTGCTGGTAGGCCATGCCCATTTGAAATAAAACTTCATCTTTTTCTTCAGCAAAGGTTAATGCTTTTTCTAAACATTCAATGGCCTCTTTATTTCGATTGGAAATTGTTAGCACATTAGCTTTAGTCAATAGTAAATCAACATCATGGGGCTGGATATTTTCGGCTCTTTCTAACGCCTGAAGTGCACTGTCATATTTAGTGTTGCTCGCTAAAACATGTGCATTGAGAATCAATAGCTCGATTGAAAAAGGAAATTGTTCTACTGCAAATTCACTGGCCTTAAGGGCCTTCATGAACTTGTCATTATCCAAATACAATTCAACCACTTTTTCTAGTTCTTCCACATCAAAAAAGTGGAAATCTTTGCCCTGAATATGATTTTCGAATTTTTTAATCAACTCTTTTTCTTCGTCTTTTCTGTTTCTGAAAAATTCGCTCATAAATAATATATAAGTGGTTAAATCTACTTTATAATTATACTCTTTAATCAACTTCAACTTGATTAAAATAAGCCAGAAGTTAGAATGTAACTTTATAATAAAGTAGCGTTAAATAAATTTACTTATTAAAAGGTGAAAATCAAGCAACGTTGAATTAAATTTTAAAGTTTATGTATTTTGATTAATTAATCAATTATACAAATACTTTTGACATAAAACTGAAAATCAAGAACGACCTGTAAATTACCAAAAAATCTATTTGTATTTAATTAAAGATTTAGTAAGTTATTTTAACTAAAACTTTACACAATGTTAAAAAAATGCCTTGTTATATTTTTTTCCTCCCTTGTCCTGAATGCTTGCAGTTTAACAGAAATTTCTGATGAAGAGGATTTTAAGTTTGCTCCCAATTTTGAATTTGTAATTCTAAATGAAAATGGAGAACATATCATAGGGCACAATTCTAATCAATTTCACCCAGACTCTATGACATTGAAATCATTGAATTGGGATCAAATTATTACAGAGAAATTCAGAAATTGTGGGGATTCAGGAGAATACGTATCACCCAGTTTACAAGTCCTTGGGATTTCGAGACCATGGGACTCTATCGATACTCTAACATTCCTTATTAGTCTTTCTAATATGGATATAGATACTTTAAAAGTATATCATTATCCTGCTATAGATGACGATTATTACTATAAAATACTTAGCTATAATGGTATTAATTTTGATGAACAGACTAATGAATATGAAACTGGAAGTTGTGGCTCACAACCTATTTATGTAGTAAAAAATAATATTAAAATGGATTAAATTTTCAAAAACCAAATTGCCTTATGAAATATATTATCCTTGTATTCTCCCTACTATTCCCTTTAATTATTAATGCACAAAAAGCTGAATGTGGGTTTATAGGAGTCGATTCGATTTAAGCCAAAAGTCTTAATTATTATGGGAATAACGAGTACCTTGAAAAGGTAAATTTACTTCATCAAAATAAACAACAAGAAAAGTTATTGAAATTTAATCAAACTTTAACCGATGAATATAAAAATGATAATCTTGAAAAGATTAATACTGTATGTTCACAATCTGTCAGTTATCATCTACCCCTTCGGATCGTTGTGCATAGAGATATAGATAATAATACATTTATTACTAATCGAACCATTGAAGAATTATTGGAGGAAACCAATTTAAGGCTTTTACAGTCTGGAACGGATGTGAGGTTTTATTTGATAAGAAGCCCCGTTTATATCAACAATTCTGAATTTGCTAATGGAGATCTAATCAATGCTCAAGAACTAGAAATGTTCGTTGCCCAGCACAATTCCAATCAATTTACCATGCATCTTGTTGATGATGGGGGAGGTTCAGCAGAACCACCTAATTTACCATTCAATAGTAACTCTTGGGTTGGTTCGCAAGATGTAGATATTGGAGCAGTTACACAAGCCCGTTTGGAGAGAGTTGCAGGTACTATGGCACATGAATTGGGTCATAATCTAGGCTTAGAGCATACGCACAAGGCAGGCAGGTTAGGGTCAGAAGTGTTCAATGGGGACAATGCCAATGTTTGGCGTAAATGTCTTCAAGAATCAGTGACTCGCAGGACAACTAACTTCTGGTATAAAGGATGCACAAGCACTGATCAGATGCAAAAATGCGAAGTGAATGGAGATTTTCTATGCGATACACAAGCTGATCCAAACATGGGGAATGCAGGTGATGTTACATATAATGATAATCCAAATAGTAGCGATGGTGATATTGCACCATGCGATTATAGATTACCAGAAGAAGGGGTTTACAGGATGGATAGACGGGATGACCTTTGGACTCCTCATGCAAGAAATGTAATGGCTTACGGTAACAGAAGATGTAGGAATTTTTTCTCGACTGGGCAAAAAGGAATTATGTATGATAACGCTAGTAGTACTTTTTCTGATAATGTGACAAATATTGTAGGAAGTAATAGTATTAGCTGTACATCAAACCGTGGATATAGTATTCGTGGTATTTGGGGGGCTACTTATACATGGACTGTCAGCAGTGGTTTGAGGATAATGTCAGGGCAGGGTACTTCATCCTTAAGCCTGAGAGGTAAAGCTGGTTATTCTAACAATCAGATTGTGAGTCTCAACGTTTCAAAACCTTATGGGAATTATTGCTTTAATAAAAATATCAATTTAACTAGCCCTTCAAATTCAGGCTATATTTCAGGACAATTAAGTATGGTTTCTGGTGGTCAGGGGAATTTTTATGCAGTTGGTTTTGGAAGCGGAGTTAGTTATAATTGGGGTGTTTCAGGCAGTGGTTGGTCAATAATTTCAGAAAGTGGAAACTATGCTAGAATAAAAGCTGGAAGTAACTCAGGAATTGTAAGCGTTACTGCTTCAAATGCATGTGGAAATAATTATAAATATAAAAATGTTATTGTTGGAGGTGGAAGTGATTGTGATAATATTCCATATGCTATATCCCCAAATCCAACTTCTGATTATATGACATTAGCACCTATAGAACCACCATGTCCAATAAGACTTATTTCTAGTGAAAAACCTACTGCTGCTTATCAGTATTCGATATTTAATAAATATGGAAAGCGTATTATGAGTAGTGATTTTGAAGAAAAAGTAGATATCGATTTAAGATCATTAAAAAAGGATTACTATAAGTTAGTTCTTATTAAGAATGGAAAAGTTATTTTGCAAGAATCATTTATAAAAGAATAGTCCTTTTTACCCTTATAACATTAAAAAATGCTGATAGGTGATTTATAACTCATTACATAACAGCATTTCCTTCACTGTCCATTCAATGGATTCATCTAAAGTCTTATAACGCAAATTAAATATTTTATTCGCCTTATCTGCATTATATATTTTCTTGTTACCCGCCATTTTAGCAGTTTCCATGGTGAGTGTTGCAGGTTTACCGCTAATTTTACTCCATATGTTTTCCATCACTGCACCCAAAATCACCATAAACTTAGGAATACCTATATTCGGAGCTTTTACATGGAGCTGTTTTGCGGTAGCTCTAAAAAAATCACGGTAGCTAATACTTCCTGCATTTAAAACGAACTGCTCATTTCTGATATTATTTGCCAAACTTTCTACAGCGATTTCTGCAACATCTCTCGCATCAATGTAATTAATCAATCCTCTAGTGTAAAAGGGCTTTTGGTCACCAACATATCCAAATAATTGTGCACTGCTTTGGTATCGATTTGCTGGCCCTAGGATAACGGATGGGTTCAAAATGATGATAGGTAATCCTGCCTTTGATAATTCCCAAAGTATTGCTTCAGCTTTTCTTTTGCTTTTCCCATAGTTGCTTAGAAATTCATCATCTGATTTAGGGGTATTTTCATCAATGAAATGATCAATAGAATTTTTACCTAATGCCGAAATGCTACTTATGAAAACAAATTTTTTAACTCCAACTTCCAGAGCATCCATAGCCAATTTAGAAGTCCATTTAGTATTAATTTGAAAGATTTTGGCTGCGTCTGACTTTTTATAGGAAACAAAAGCCCCAGCATGTATTACAAAATCAATTTTCACAGGAATCCGCAGGAATAAATTATCGTCAATTGAGTTTATCTCAATCCAATTAATTTTTTCTGAATCTACCTGAGTAACTGAATGAGTTCTTTTTGTCGCATAAATTTGATAATCCAGGCTAATTAATTTCAATATAATTTGCTGACCTAAAAGACCTGTGGCACCTGTAATTAATAGGTTTTTTTGCTTCATTAAATATTGAAAAGCCTTTTAAGCGTTGAAATAGATTTGCTATTATTATCATTGTAGTAATCTTGATAATAACCGTAGCCTTTATTTTCTTTTCTCACGGCATTAAAAATGATAGATATATTCTGAATATTGTTCAAGTTAAGACTTCTGTGCAGATCATTAACAAACGACCTTTTAGAATAATCAGCCCGTACAACGAAAAGTGAATGGTCAGATTTTTTGAGTGCAATAATACCATCAGAGACCAGGCCAATAGGAGGGGTATCCAACAGGATAATATCATATTCAGCCTTTAGTTCATTCAATAATTGGTCAAAATATTCGCTCTCCAATAGTTCAGCTGGATTAGGCGGAATAATACCTGAGGGAATAAAATGTAAGTTTTCTGTTTTAGTATTATTGACACAATCTTTCCAGTGAACTCCACCACTTAAAATAGAGCTCACACCTATTTCGTTTTGGTCCAGATTGAAAGCGTATTGAGCCCTTGGCTTTCGCATATCCAAATCCAATATAATCACCTTTTTACTGGACATGGCGAGTATGGCGGCCAAATTCACCGAGATAAATGTTTTTCCCTCACCACTCGTAGTTGAGCTAATTGAGAGTACTTTTTTACCATCTTTAATACCAATGAAATCCAAGCTAGTCCTTAAAGTTCTGAAGGCCTCGCTTATTTGTGATCTTGGTTTCTCTGAAACAATTACCCCACTCTTCTTCGCTACATAACGATTAAGCCTACTTATTTTGGCAATAATTGGGATACTAGTTAACCTTTCAAGTTCATGAATGCTGTTGATTTCATCGTAAACCAGATACCTAAAGCCAATAAAAATAAAACTTAAAATAAACCCAACTGCAAAAGAACCTATATAGATTAAGTTGGTAGACGGACCGATTGGGCTTCTAGGTAAATTAGCTGGTGTCAAAATATCAACTTCTGAAAGTGTACCTGCCTGAGCAATTTCAAATTCAGTTTTCTTTTGCATTAAAGAAAGGTAAAGCTCTTCATATAAAGAGTAGAATCGCATTTTCTGGTTGAGTTCATTCGTTTTGGCTGGCAATTGGCTGAATTTGCTTTCAATCTCTCTTTTCCTGTATAAAATATTCTCTTTTCTTTCTTTCAGGATCTCCAATTTATTACTTAGGTAATTGTTAATCCTGTCTTTTAAAGAATTGATTTCTATTTTCCTTTGTTGCAACACCTGACTTTCCGTTCTATAGCGAGTCTTGGCAACTTGATATTGCTGTTTGAGCTCAGAAAATTCTTCGAATAGTGGTTGCATATTTGCTGGCAGCACCAAATAATTGATTTTGTCAAAGCTTAAGGTGTCCTTTTCAAGTTGTTCTTTAATGTTTTCTATTTCACCTAATTGGTAATTAATACCATATAAAATAGAGTCCATTTTGACCATTTCCGAAATCAGTCTATTGACATCTTCAGACGGATTAACTGTTTTGTTTTTTATTGTAAAATCTTCGATATAAGTCTCATAGTTCGATAGTTCATCCTCCGTTTGACCTAACTGTTTATTTAAGAACTCAATCTTAAGCTGATTGGCCCTGTTTTTCTGTTCTTTACTGTATTCAGTATAGAGTTCACTAATTTTTTCAACAATGGCCTGAACCTTATAAGGGTTATAATCTGCAAAGGTGATCTTGATGGTGTTGGCATTTAAATTCTCAGGTGCAACCGAAAGATTAGATTCTACATAACTTATTAAGCTTTCTGGTGTAGAGATACTAAAAAATAGCTTCTCAGTGCTAAAAAAGTGAGAGGTTTTCTCAAGTTTGTAACTGCATCCATTTAGCGTAAAATACTTTTCAAAGGTATGGGTAGTCCAATCTCCACCATCTGGATTGGTCGATATTTTAAAAGTTTCTTTATTGATTATATCTACATAAAATTTTTGGCCATAAGAAGCGCAAGATGCTTCATAACTAACGGTGAAAGGAGTGAACTTATATCTTTCTTCATTTTTGAACCTTCCTATAACATGATAGGATACATCAAGAGGCAACTTTCCAATTACCTGTTTTAAAAAGAGTTTAGAACGAATTAATTCTACTTCTCCAGATAAGGTATTTAAATTGGAGCTTTCTTCTTTTAACGGGTTAAAACCAAAAACGCTGGCTTCACTTCGCTTATTTAGTTTTAATTCTGCATAAGATTGGAACCTAACGTTAGTATATCGTACATAGAGGAAAGCTACAAATACAGTTATTGAGATAAGCAAAATTGCCCAAGGTAAGTTCTTTTTGAGGATGGTTTTTAGCTTGAAAAAATCTACCACCTCAGTTTCGTTGTTCAAGGGTTTATGAGACGATTTTGCATCTACATTTCTTTGGTATCGTGTTTGTTGATTGCTCATTGCTCTTGCCTACCTTAAGTTTTCAATCACAATAAACAATGTCACTACATTGGTAACAATGCCAATTACGGGAGCAATATCCCGTACTGATTCTGTGAAAATCCTTCTGATAGGTTCCACATAAATAATGTCGTTAGGTAATACCTGCAAATTTGCTTTTTGCATTCCCTCAATAGTAGCCAAATTAATTACTTGAACTGAAGGGTCGTCTAAAGGGCCTCTAATTAACCTGATATTTCTTCCCTTAGAATCTCTATTTAATCCTCCTGAAAGAGCTAAAATTTCTAAAACAGTCATCTTCTCATTTTCAATTGGAATAACCTGTCCTCCCATGGCTCCTAAAACTACTACTCTTCGGTTTAAAGCACGTACTCTGACAAAAGGCTGGATATAATACTCTGAATATTGCTCCTTTAACATTTCTTGAAGACCACCAATAGAGTATCCTTCAATTTTGGTCTCTCCTAAAAGTGGTAAAATCGCAGTGCCATTAGGAAGAACTTCGAATTCTTTGTCTGGCATTAATCGGCCACCGCCTGCTCCTCCTCCAGTAATGGCATTGAGTTCTAGGTTTGGATCAATGACCCGTTCTCCTTTATTGGTATACACTTCAATATTGACTTTGTCGCCAGACTGGATTTTATAGGCTCCTTCAATCTTCGAAACCTCTTCTTTAAAATTCTCAGAATTGATATCAGATTCAGATTGTAGAATAATATTCTGTCTGTACACTTTACAACCGCTCATCAACAGCATGAGTGCAAGAATACTAATAGGGTATATGTAAAATTTTTTGATAGCTTTGTTCACTACTTGTAAAAATATAACCAATTAAGCAAAAGACAATAATATAATAGAAATGCTTCTTAATTATTTACATAAACAGGCTTAAGTTGAGGTTTAAGATTGCCGTTTTTATCAATTGCCTTCAAATACCTTTCAATCACTATATTATGGTCAAACCTTCTTTCCACTAATTCTCTGCCCTTAATCCCCATTTCATAACGTGTTTCTGGAGACAAATAGAACATCTCCTTCATTTTCAGGGCCAAGTCTTCTTCGTCTTTCACTTTGCAAAGTATCCCATTTAATCTATGATCTACCACATTGTTGCAGCCAGGAACATTAGAAGCCACAATGGGTTTAGCGCTAGCGGCCGCTTCAAGTAAAGTTCTTGGTGTGCCTTCCCTATAACTAGGCAAGACCACACAATCAGCTTTATTGATAAATGGGCGAACATCATCTGTGCTTCCCAAATAATTAATATATCCTTCCTTTATCCATTCATTAAGCTCATCCGAAGAAATTCCCCTTGAATGTAGTTCGTCTAATTTTCCCAATAAATTGAACTTTGCATTCATTCCTCTTTCTTGTAAAATAGCAGCTGCAGCAACATATTCCCTGATCCCTTTGTCAATAATCAGTCTGGAAATCATCAAAAATTCAAAAGGTTCCCCTTCTGGTTTTTCTTTAGGAGGATGAGGAGTAAATTCGCTCAAGTCAATTCCAGAGCCAGGTATAACCTCGCAAATATTTCGCTGAATCAATCGTTTATCCATAAAAAGTTGATAATCTTCATGGTTCTGAAAAAACACTTTCTTAGGAAACTTGAAAGAAAACCTATACAGACTTAAGGCGATTTTAGAAATCCAATCATCATTTAAGAATATGGTTCCTAGTCCACTGACATTGTTGATCACAGGGATTCCCAATAATGCGGCTGCCAAAGTGCCGTAGATATTTGGTTTAATTGTATAATGCAAAATAATATCAGGCTTTACTCTTTTGTAAATGTTAAGTAACTCAAAAGTTAAACCTGTATCTCGGATTGGATTCGCTCCACGACTATCCATGGTAACATCTTGGAAAGTGCAACCTGCCTCTATTAACTTCACAGTATATTCATCATGAGGCGCAATAGCCACCACTTCATGCCCATCTTTTATCAGAGCTTGAATTAGGGACATTCTAAAATTGTAGATGTTCCAAGAGGTATTTAAAGTGATAGCAACTTTCATATCGTATTACAAATTTACTAATAATAACACTTACGGTTCTTTTTAAGTGGGGAGATTTCGACAGGTAAAGACTTAGAGCAGATTAGTTTGAATTATTCAGCTTTAAAATACCTATAAAAATCAAATATAACTGACAAATTGAAATTATTCCCATAGCCTTTCTTATTTTTGTACAAAAAACAAGTAGTTATGGAAATTGGAATGCTTCACTCCCACGTACTAGTGGTAACATTATTTTTACTTTTCTTATTATTTAAGACCATTCTGTTATTGGCCAACAAAAAGGAACTGTTGACAAAGATCAGAACAAAGCTTAAAATGGTAGATCCTATTTTAGGTGTATTGATGCTTGCCACAGGCGGTTATTTGTTATCTTTATATGGGGCTGCGGCTCCCACTTATTTATGGGTAAAATTGATAATAGTATTAATCATTATCCCAATTGGTATTGTTTCGTTCAAGAAAGAAAATAAAGCTATGGCTATTATAACATTAATATTGACTTTTTGTATTTATGGAGTTTCTGAGGTAGGAAGCCTGAACTTTTCAAAAGGAGAAACCGTAGCGGTAAATACTGAAAGTCCCGCTAATGATGCGCAAGAAGTTATAATCGATGGCGCAATAGCAGATTTATTGAAAACAGGAAAAGAAGTTTACTTAGCAGAATGTAAAAAATGCCATGGCAAAGGCGGAAAGAAAGGACTTTTTAAATCTCCTGATTTAACTGAAAGCAAGCTCAATTTATCTGAAAGAGTAGCGTGGATTAAGAAAGGTCAGGGCGTTATGCCTGCCTATGAAAATGAGCTTTCAGAATCTGAAATTGAAGCAGTAGCACTTTATTTGGATGAGCTAAAATAGGGTTGTTGAAGAAAAATTATGATACCTTAAATAGGAGAATCAAATCTTCATTTTATGCGTAATCATAAATAAGAATACTGATAAAAATATATGCAATATAGTTCTGCAGAAGAAAACAAAGAGAAAAAAGCTGTTTTGGTTGCTATTATTACGCAAAACCAAAATGAGGAGAAAGTCAATGAGTACTTAGATGAATTGGCTTTTTTAACTTCTACTTTAGGCGCTCAAACCATTAAAAGATTTACACAAAGACTGGAAAAGCCAGATGTGAGGAGTTTTGTAGGGAAGGGTAAATTAGAAGAGATCAGTGCTTTTGTAAAAGCAGAGAATGCAGATTGGATAGTTTTTGATGATGATTTAACCCCATCTCAGCTAAGAAACCTTGAAAAGGAACTCAATGTCAAGGTATATGATCGAAGTTTATTGATATTAGATATCTTCTTGAGCAGAGCTCAAACTGCACAAGCTAAAACCCAGGTAGAATTAGCCAGAAATCAATATCTATTACCTAGACTAACTCGTATGTGGACTCACTTGGAAAGACAGCGAGGTGGAACCGCTACCCGTGGAGGTGCTGGGGAGAAAGAGATTGAGACTGATAAAAGGATAATTCGAAATACCATTACCAAATTAAAAGAAAAGCTTGCCAAAATTGAAAAGCAAAGTAGGACACAAAGAAAATCTCGTGGTAAAATTGTAAGGGTGGCCATTGTAGGTTACACCAATGTGGGGAAGTCCACTTTAATGACTTTGCTTTCCAAATCAGATATTTTGGCTGAGAATAAGCTATTTGCCACTGTTGATTCTACTGTCAGAAAAGTCAATTTTGAAGACATCCCATATCTTTTGTCCGATACAGTAGGCTTTATTAGAAAATTGCCTACTCATTTGATCGAATCGTTTAAATCAACTTTGGATGAAATTAGGGAGGCCGATGTGTTGGTGCATGTAGTAGATGTCAGTCATCCCACATTGGATGACCATATCAGTGTTGTTAATCAAACCTTAACAGATATAGGCGCAAGTGATAAGCCGACTCTTTTGGTTTTTAATAAGGTAGACTTATTGAAAGATGAAGAAGAATTGAGTGCAGATGAGAAAATCATGAATTTGAAAAATACTTATTGGAATAAGGAACAAAATGATGTGGTTTTCATCTCAGCTACCAACAAAGACAATATCGAGGAGCTTAAAAGCAAATTGAGAAAATTGGTCGAAGCCAAGCATTTTACAATTTTCCCTAATTATTTGAAAAATACCTATTACTAATTTAGCTTTGCTGCTTTTATTTTTCACATGAGCTTACTGCAGTGCATGTAAAAGTTGAAATAAATGACCCCGTAGTTCAACGGATAGAATTGGAGTTTCCTAAACTTTAGATGCAGGTTCGATTCCTGCCGGGGTCACTATCAGGACTATACTTTAGATAAGTGCCTGTACCGCTTTAGAAGTTTTCGGATAAGACTTACAAGTTGGACTAAATTTCAACTGAATACTTGCATTAATCACAGATTAGGATTCAATCAAATGGTATTGTGGAAAAAATTTAGGCAATTTTAGCTTTTCAAATTGCCTGTACTATTTCCATTTCACTTTTTTGCAAATCTTAATTTAGCAGCGTCCACTAAATAATAAACCATTGGCACTAAAAATATAGTCAAAATTAAGGAAGAGAGAAGTCCACCTATAATCACCCAAGCCAATCCATTTTTCCATTCTGATGCTGTTCCACTGGCCATTGCTATAGGTAACATCCCAAAAACCATTGAAAGTGTTGTCATCAAAATGGGTCTAAGCCTTCCTTTTCCAGCAATCAGTAATGCTTCTTTAAAATGCTTGCCTTCTAGTTTCAATTGATTCGTAAAGTCAACTATCAAAATGGCGTTTTTTGTTACCAAGCCCATCAACATAATTAAACCTAATAAGGCAAATAAACTTAAATTACTTAAGGATAAGTTTAAGGCTAAAAATGCCCCGATTGTAGCAACAGGAATTGAAAATAGAACTACAAAAGGATAAATATAATTATCATATAATGCGACCATGATAAGGTATATTAACAAAAAGGAAATAAGCAAAACAGAGCCTAATGCCCCAAAACTATCATTTTGACGCTTTATATCACTTCCCCAGGTCATTTCTATTCCTTCTGCTAAGGGATTATTTCCTAAATAGGCTACCACATCATCTGCCACAGTTCCTGAAGGACGACCTAAAGCATCAGCCGTTAGCGTTACTGCAGGTTGTCGATCTTTTTTCTCCAAAAGTGAGGGTGAGTTATCCAATTCGACCTTAGCAAATTGTTCTATTTCTATAGCTTGTCCCTTTGGATTAATAATGGATAATTGCTGTATGTCCTCATAGTTTTGTCTGCTAAATTCATCTAGCCAAATTCTAAGTGGATATTCAATTCCATCCTCCGTGAGGGAAGCATCATCGTTCCCAGTAAAAGCTGTTCTAATATTTAATCCTACATAAGCAGTGCTCAGTCCCAGACGCTGCATCTTATCTTTATCAGGAATGATTTTGTATTCAGGACTTCCTTCTTCAACTGAAAGCCTTACATTATCAGCACCAGGGATTTTCTCGATTATAGCTTTTAATTCATTTGCACTTTGCATAACACTATCTAAATGACTGCTGCTTAAGGTAATTTCTATGGGTGCCGTGCGTGGAATTAATCCTAAGGCAGACATAGAATAATTTATTCCAGGAAATTGCTTTTGTAAATCAGCTCTTAATTTCCTCATGAAAACTTCCGTATCTTTTGCTTCTAGACCTGAGGCTTTCAATTCTTTTTTAGAGGTTTTTAATTGAATGGTGAATTCGGTTTTATTAGCTGAACCTACTCCCAAACTTCCAATTCCGGTGCTTGGTCCTCCGATATTGCTGAATACAGTCGATACTTCCGGTTGATTTAAAATGAATTCCTCAATTTCAGTCGATACAGCATTATTTTTTTCTATAGGAGTAGATTTATCAAATTCCAGTGCCATTTTGAACTTTCCTTGATCACCAGTGGAAATCAACTCTTTGCCGATAATGCCTTGTCGCATGATGCCTAAAGTCATAGCAAATAATAGGATTACTATAGCACTAAAAGCAATTTTATGCTCTAGCACCCAGTTAAGCAGCTTTCCGTACCAATCGGTAAGGGCATCAAGTTGTCTCTCAAACCATAATAGAAACTTGTTAAAGAAATTAGTGGGTTGTAAATCTTCCTTTTTACCAATTCGTGAAGCAAGCCAAGGGGTAAGGGTAAATCCAACTAATAAACTGGTAAGGGTTGAAGTAATAACTACTACAGAGAATTGTTTTAGCATATCTGCCACAAAAACCTGAAGGAATAGGATGGGTAAAAATACCACCACATCAACGAGCGTAATGGATAGAGCCGAAAAACCGATTTCCATTCTTCCGTCCATGGCAGCTTCTCTTTTTTTCTTGCCCATATCCAGATGGCGCTGAATGTTTTCCAATACCACGGTTGCATCATCTACCAAAATCCCAATAATTAGGGACATGGCTAATAAAGTCATCAGGTTTAAAGTGTAACCTAAAAGCCACATTACGGCAAATGCGGTTACTAAGGAAGTCGGAATAGCCACCAAAACGATAGTAGCGTTTCTAAAACTTCTTAAAAACAATAACATCACCAGAGAAACCAAAACAACTGCTAAAATAAGATCCACAACTACTGAATTTACTGCAGCAATAGTATTGTCTGTACTATCATCTGCAATAATGAATTGAACATTAGAGGCTTTATTTTGCTCTTCGATTGTCTGAAATCTTTCTCTAACTGCCCTAGAAACTTCAACTGCATTCGCATCTCCTTGTTTTTTGAGTAAAAGCCCTATTCCTTCTTTGCCGTTATATCGACTTAATGAGCTTATTTCTTTAGTGCCATCAGTTACAATTGCTACATCTTTCACGTAAACAGGGCTGCCAGGAAACGGCATGGAAAGCTGCACATTTTCTATATCTTCTAATGTTTTGAATTTACCAGTCAATCTTACGGAATTCAGTGCTTGATCTGTTTTTAAATTACCTGCAGGAACATCCACTCCAGATCGATTGATAGCTTCCACCACTTGCAATAAAGAGAGCTTATGCAGTTTTAATTTATTTTGATTTACCTTTATCTGAATCTCTCTTTCCTCACCTCCTAGCATGGTGATTTCCGCCACCCCTGTTATTTGTTGTATTTGAGGCAGATATTCATCTTTCATTTTCTGATAAAATTCTGTAGAGGATAGATCAGAAGTGGCACTAATGGACATAATTGGTAAGTCGTTAGGGGACACCTTACTCATCACTGGGCTTTGCACATCTGCGGGCAAATCTTTTTTAATATTGTCAATATAGCGCTGTGCATCCTGCATGGTTTTATCCAAATCAGTTCCATAATTCAAATTAGCTATGATAATGGATGCATTCGGTAAAGATTTTGTCACCAAAAAATCCACTCCTTCTAAGTTTGAAAGTGCATCTTCTATTTTTTCCGACACGGAAGTTTCAACTTCCTTTGGCTCTGCTCCAGGATAAATGGTTTTAATTACAACTACGGGCTGATTGAAATCGGGCATTAATTCATAGCTCAATTTGTTAAAACCAATAATACCCAAGAGGGTGAAAATGCTGAATAATACTATAATCAGCGAGGGTCTTTTGATAGAAATTTCAGTAATATTCATTGTTTCGCTGATTTAATTTAATTCCACATTTGCACCGTCAAAAAGATTGATAAAACCTTCGGTTACTATCACATCCCCTTCCTTTAATCCTTTGGAGATAATGGCTTTATCTTGAATTTTATCGGCTACCGTTATTTTCTGTAAAACAGCATTGTTATTTTTGATCAGATACACCTGTGCATCCGAAGAACTGCCCACCAAAGCAGAAGCAGGAATGCTAATCAGTTTGTTCGGGCTAGTTTTCAATATGCTAACTTCTCCATACATGCCGGATTTTATTTTTAAGTCTGAGGTGTTTTCAATTTCAAATTCTATCGGGAAATGGTTGCTCATATTGGCTTTGCTTCCTATCAAAGTAATTTTTCCGGTGAATAATAAATTAGGGTATGCATCGGCTATAACGGTATGGCTTTGCCCTAATTCAAATAGGTGAAGCACTGTTTCCGCTACATTAATGCTGAATTTGAGTGTTGAAATATCTGTTAATTGAATAAGCGGCATTCCAGGAGCCGCAAAACTTCCAATTTCACTCATTTTAGCAGTGATAATTCCATTAAATGGTGCTTTGATTTCTGTTTTGCTAATTTTATCTAAGGCTATTGCTTGCTTAACTTTAGCACTTTTTAATCCAGTTTTAGCCTTTTCAAGCTGAATTCCTTTTATAGCATCACTCTCAGCTAATGATTTATATCTTTTAACATCAGATTCTAAATCCTCAATTTGAATATTGACATTTTCTAATTCAAGTCTTAATAATGAGTTATCTAATTTGATTAAAGGCTGACCTCTCTTTACAATATCTCCTTCTTCAACTAAATATTGATTTATTTTTCCTTGTATTTCAGCGCTAATCTTGCTTTCTTTTTGAGCTTTAAAACTACCTGTATAGCTTGTTTTAAGTTGAAAATAATTGAAAGAAATGGTGTCTGCCTTAACAGCAATAGCTTTTTCTTTATCATATTGATAAATCTTATTTTCGGAAATGGCTTTATTGCTTTTCAATTTCATAGCCATCACTACTATTACCGCTATGCCTATGATTATACCGATTATTTTTTTCCAGTTCATTTCTTTAGTAATTAATATTTTTAATATTTCCTCTTAATTTCTTGAGCTCTAAATCAGCCTTTAGATAATCTATTATGGCAGTAAGGTTTGCTTGTTGAGCTTCCCTCAAAGCATTTTCAGCTAATAAGACTTCCGTTAAGTTTACTAAGCCTTCATTTTTTTGAAGGAGGCTTTCATTGTAAATTTTCTGTGCTAGTGCTATCTGTTCTTCCGTGGTTAGCAGTGATTTCTTTGTCATGTCTTTTTGCATCTCAGCATTTTCAATTTTCATAGCATTTGCCTCACTAATAAGCTCTTGCTGAAGCGCATTATTCTCCAGTTCAAAATGCTTCTGCTTCAATTTTCTTTTTGTGACCCCTTTATTGAAAATTGGATAAGAAAGTTGCAAGCCCACAAAGCTCATTGGAAAGAATTTTAAAAATTCATTAGGGGATTGATCGTAGCCGAAACCTGTGGTACCATAACTACCCACTAGGTTCACATTTGGGATGAATCGAGACTGATTTAACGTACTTATTTCACTTTGAATTAATTGCTCTTGTGTTTTGGCAATTTGATAATCCAAGATAATTCCGGACTCTTCCTGCAAACTTTCCTCAAATCTGATGTCAGTTTCTATTTCCATATTAAGATCCAAGGAAACTCCCATAGTAAATTTCAAAGCGTTATTTATTTGGCCATATTTATAGCTTAAATTTTGCTCTTGGTTTTTCAGCTGTGAAATTTGCAGCTCAATTTTACTAACATCGGTTCCTGTGGCTAGCTTTTCATCCTTTAAAGACTGAAGGTTGCCAAGCAGTTTTTCAGCGTTTTTTAAATTAGCTTTTACAAAATTGAGCTGATGGCTAATTATTTTGGCATTGTAGTAGAGGTTAGAAATCTCATAATACACCTCTTCCTCTGATTTTTGATATCTCAATTCACTTAGTTCCGATGCTAGCTTAGTGTTTTTGATAGCACCATTTATATATGCGCTATATAAAGGAAGTGCAATTTGAAGGTTAGCATTGATATTATGGGGAACCCCGAATTGTATTTCGTTGAATTGTCCTTCCGAAGCCGCAGGATTGAAGGTAGAAAGAGGCATTAACTGATAGGGCAAATCAGTGAAATATTTATAATCTGCATTAGCAGTAACTTTCGGTAATAGATGCGCTTTTGCCTCTTTTTCTCTTTCTTTACCTATAGCAATAGAATTTCTTCCGCTTTCTAGGTTATTATTGTGGACTAATGCAGTATCAATACACTGCTTTAAAGTCCAAACTTGAGCACTTGCTATTTCCATTTTCAAGAATAGAAAAAGCATCAGCAATATTAGTTTGTGAGTATTTACTAACTTCATTGGATAAATTTTTTTAGTTATTCAATTCTTTTATTGAAAATATTGGTGATAAGTATCGAAAGAGGTTTTCAATTTTTGAATTATTTTGTCTGCTTCTTTTTCATTTTCAGCTTCAAGGAGTGCAGTAGTTAACTTCATATGAGGATGCAGCCATTTATGTAGCTCATCATGACTTGTGCCTTTCATAGTACACGACTTTACCAATTCGTCATTATTGGCTTTTAATTGCTCGGCAAGAATTTCATAATCCTTCCCTTCATATTTATTCAAAGATATTTCACTACGCTCCAAAGGTGGTTTCATTTCTTGATTTACCTCCCATCTTTGTCCATCATTCAGTTCAATGCCAAGTTCATTCTTGTCCTGCTGAATTTGACCCTTTTTTAATTCACTCTTTTCATTAGTAGTGGTACTGCAAGCACTCATTGTAAAAAATAGCACTATTGATAAATAGGTAATAAAGCTTAAATTCTTCATCATTTCTTCTTTAAAAGTTTTAAAAGTGTTTGTGTCATTTTATGTCCTGGTTCCTCTATGTCATATTTAAAATCAGCAATTCGCCACTTAAACATAAATAGCCTGAAAGCACCCATGACAACATTTAGTAATTCCTCTACAGATATTTCATTTGAAAAAATGTCATCTTTTTGCCCTTGCATGATGATGGGTTTTAAATGTTTCATTTTTACAGTCATGATTTTATGTATAGTATCATTTACTTTCTGGCTTTCTGCCATTAATCCATCGGAGAAGACCGCTACCACGAAATATGGACTACTTTTGAAAAATGTAAATTGGCTGGTAAAGAGGCTAATGAATTTTTCTTCAACAGATTGATCCTCGGAAATTGCTACTCCATATCTTTCATCCATATTTTTTGCCAAATACTCAAGCATGGCAATAATAATATCTTGCTTGCTAGAGAAATGACGGTAAATAGCGCTTTCAGAAAATTGCATTTCCTTAGCTAGGTTTTTTATGGTTAATCCTCCTACGCCAGAAGCAGTAAGTATTTTGCCTGCGGCTTCTATGATTTCTAACTGTCTTTTGGTTATCTTTTTCATATGTGAGTAAGTATTCACTAACAAATATATTATACTCTTTTTAAAAATAAAAGTTTTATGGATTCAAAAATTTCGATTTAGGCTAATATTGTAAATTTGAAAAGATTTACCTTAATGTGAGTTTGTTATTGATTATTCAATTCAAAGAGATTACTTTTAAAATGTTACTGAGAATCTATTATTGACTATCATATTCTTATGCCCCAAAAAACCAATAAAATAAGCTGCGAAGAATGTACTACCACTTCATGTTTTGTAAAAAAGACAAATCCGGAGTGGTTGGCTAAAATCAGTGAATTCAAAAATCAAGTGGTTTACCCAAAAGGGCAATATATTTTCTCTGAGGGCTCTCCAGTATTTGGCGCCTATTTTATTCAGTCAGGGGATGTTAAAATTGTGAGTAGTAGTTTTTCAGGCAGACAAAATATTGTTCGATTAGCAAAGAATGGGCATATGATGGGACATAAAGGAGTGGCAAAGGAAAATTATCCAATAGGTGCGGTGGCACTCAACGATGCCCGTGTTTGTTTTCTTAATAATGAGTTGCTATATGATGCTTTTTTGAATAATACGCATTTCACTATTGAGATCATGATGTTCTACTCAAAAGAACTTCGTAAAAGTGAAATGCGAAACAAGTTCTTTGCCCAAATGACCACAGATGAAAAGGTAGCTTACGCTATTGTTTATGCAGGAGAAATAGTGGGACAGAAGAATAATAAAGGGCAAATTATGATTACGCTCAGTAGACAAGAACTTGCACAGATTGCCGGAACCAATGCCGAACAAGTTAGCCGAACCATTAGCCATATGAAAAATGATGGCTTATTATCCTTGGATGGTCGTTGCATTTGCATTGATAACCTCCCAGGGGTGTATAATTTACTCTCCGAGTACGAACAGTTTATTTAATTTCCTGCGTTTTCGCAGACTTATCTCTGTGAATAAACTTCTCAATGCCTGATCTGGAACATTTCTATTCTAAAGTTCTCTAGTGATATTTGTATCAAACAAAAAAGGATAAAAATATCCGAATATAATTAAAAGCATAGATTATGAAAACGCATAGAAAGACTCAGAATCGAATCACTTATTTGTTTTTTGCCCTGCTATTTCCTTTTCTTTTTTCGGCTTGTCAGCAACAAGAGGAAATTGTGAAATCGAACAGAAATAAAAATGAAGACATTAAAGTTCTTGGTGCAATGAAAGCCGAATTGACTTCTCCTCCAAACGTGCCAAAACCCATTGGTAAAAGAATGGCTAAAAGACTTTTTGTTGATATGGAAATTTTGGAGGAGGTAGCCGAAATGGACAATGGTGTTGAATACGTTTATTGGACTTTTGGTGGAAGCGTTCCCGGTTCATTTATTAGAACAAGAGTGGGCGATATAGTAGAATTCACGCTTAAAAATCACCCTGACAATAAATTACCACATAATATTGACTTGCATGCTGTAACCGGTCAAGGAGGTGGAGCTGAAGCTTCATTCGTAGCGCCAGGACAACAAAAGACTTTCTCTTTTAAAACCCTAAATCCTGGGTTATATGTTTACCACTGTGCAACAGCTCCTGTGGGGATGCACATTGCTAACGGAATGTACGGATTAATCTTGGTAGAGCCACTAGGAGGTTTACCGCCAGTAGATAAGGAATATTATGTGATGCAAGGAGATTTCTATACTAAAGGCAAACACGGTGAAAAAGGTTTACAGGACTTTGATTTACAAAAAGCGGTAGATGAAAACCCAGATTATGTTGTCTTTAATGGGAAAGTAGGCGCTTTAACAGGAGAAAATGCGCTTACTGCTCAAGTAGGAGAAACTGTAAGAATTTTCTTTGGAAATGGCGGTCCAAATCTTGCTTCTTCTTTTCACGTAATTGGTGAAATTTTTGATAAAGTTTATTTAGAAGGCGGTAAGAGCATTAACGAAAATGTACAAACTACTTTAGTTCCAGCTGGTGGATCAGCAATTTTGGAATTTACTGTGGAATCTCCTGATAATTTGGTTTTGGTTGATCACTCAATTTTCAGAGCTTTTAATAAAGGCGCTTTAGGCATACTAAGTGTATCTGGAGATGAAAACCATGTGGTATATGACGAAGGTTCTGAGGCTGTACCTTATAACCCACAGTCGGAAATTGCAGAGAGTACTCCTCCTCAGGAAAAAGAAGTTGAAGCTGTAGTTGAAGAGCCAGCTCCAGCACCAGCTGACTTTGATCTCCAGACAAGTATCACTGCAGGGAAAAAGATTTATTCGCAAAACTGTTTAGCATGTCACCAGGCTGAAGGCCAGGGAATTCCTAAAACTTTCCCTCCACTTGCAAATTCTGACTATCTGAATGGGCATCCTGTTAAAGCAATTGACGCAGTGGTAAATGGTTTAACAGGTGAGATTACAGTAAACGGTGAAACCTATAACAGTGCAATGCCTGCTCAAAGATTGAGCGATGAAGATGTAGCGGCTGTGCTCAATTATGTTTACAGTAATTGGGGTAATAATGGGACAACTATTACACCGGAACAAGTTAAAAATAATAAATAAAATATCATGCTTAGATATTTCACCATAGCAATCTTGTTCTTATTCCATTTAAATGTAAATGGGCAAGATCTTGAGATGCGCAAAATTGAAGGGGGAGTCTACATCCCCCTTTATGGAAGCCAAGAAGAAGTGCAGGTTGAAATTGAGTCATTCTATATGGATACTAAACCTGTTACCCATCAAGAGTTTGCTAAATTTATCATGCAATATCCTCAATGGTCTAAGGAAAATGTGAAAGCCTTATTTGCAGATGCCAGCTATCTGATCAAATGGACTGCCGCTGGTGAAGTACCTGAGCATTTAAAAAACAGCCCTGTCAACAATGTCTCGTGGTATGCAGCCAAAGCTTATTGTGAATGTCAGGATAAACGACTTCCTACAACCGATGAATGGGAATTTGCCGCAAAGGCTAGTGAGAATTCAGTTGATGCTAGAGAAGACAGTTTATTCAATCAAAAGATAGTGTCAGGTTATGAAAAACCTAAAACCTACTTGAAAGAAGTAGGAAAAAGCAGTCCGAATTATTATGGTGTTTATGATTTACATGGCTTGGTTTGGGAATGGGTTTATGATTTCAACAGCATCATCATTACAGGAGAATCAAGATCCAATAATAATACAGATACCAATTTGTTTTGTGCAGGTGGAGCAGTAAGTGCCAATGATTTAATGAATTATGCCGCTTTTATGCGCTATGCAATCAGGTCAAGTTTAAAAGCCAGAAATACAATGACGAATATGGGCTTTCGCTGTGTACAAGATGCGAATGAATCCAAAAATACCAATTTATAAAAACAAAAATCATGAAGACATTAATTCTAATTTTCGCGGCCACTTTGTTATTTGCATGTAATAATGCGGAAGAAACCAGCATCAAGGAAGAAAGCAATGGAATTACATCCAAAGCAGAATTTAATGATTTATCAATTTTCAATATCACTTCCGAATGGACGACCCAGCACAATGAACAAATAGAGTTCAAAGATTTGCAAGGCAGCGTTTTAGCTGTGGTTATGGTGTATACATCATGCCAAACAGCATGTCCGAGATTAGCGGCTGATATGCGCAATATTGAAGAGCAAGTGGCTGAAAAAGGGAAGGAAAATGTGAAATATGTTTTAGTTAGTATTGACCCTGAAAATGATACTCCCGAACGATTAACTCAATTTGGGAAAGACTATCAGTTGGAAGGCGATCAGTGGCTATTCCTAAGGGGAACGGAGGAAACGGTTAGGGAATTTGCCAATGTGGTGGCCGTAAAATACAAACAAATATCCCCTATTGATTTTTCGCACTCTAATATTATTTCTGTTTTTGATGCAGAAGGAGTTATGCAGCACCAGCAAGAAGGCTTGGGTGTAAACAATAAAGAGACTATTCAAAAAATAATAGAATTAAGTAACTAATAGCACAGAATGTACTTTTTGATTTAATTACTTTTGCATCAAAATGAAAAAACGAATAGCCATATCATTCACCATACTTATTTTATCATTGCCCTTGGTAAAGGTGGCTATTCTTATTCAATTCGGGTTTAATCGTGATTATATTATTGAAAATCTGTGTGTAGAAAGAGATAAAACAATCAATACCTGTCAAGGACAATGTCTTTTATCTCAAAAGTTGAATGAGGCTCCAAATAAAGAAAAAGAACAAGCATCTTTTTTAGTTGAAATTATTGAGCAGCTTTACCTAATAAAAAACAAATATGTTGGCATCAAAGAAAATCATATCGTTGGCTATATTTCAAAAACACCTGTTAACCACTTATTTGTAAGCAGGATTTTTGAGAGCCAGATCTTTCACCCTCCCATTTTTGAATAGACCATATTGAGACTAAAGCAGCGATCTTTTTTGCTGTCTAATCAAATTTTCATCTATTCAAAATTATAATTTTATGAATATTACTATTTCTATGTCAAAGGCAATTACATTGCTTTTGGCTATGTTAATAGGCATGTCTGCCTATGCGCAAAAAAAAGAAAAATTGACGTTTTTGGATGCCGAATCCAAAGAACCTATCGTTGGCTTATATTTCCAATATGCTAAGCAATCCGGAGCTTCAAATGAAAATGGACAAATTGAACTGTATTTTACTGAAGGGGAAGGATTGATATTGAGTCATATCAATTATGGTAAGTGGCAACTTAAATCCAAGGAATTAGCAGAAGCTTTAATTTCAGAAGAGCCATTATTGAAAAACAAGCATATTGAGATCCTTCAACCCGTAAGTGTTATTAGTTTGAGACCCAATCTGGCTGAAAAAGATCAGCAGTTAAGGTTGAATGATACCGAAAAAATCCATCATGATGCTGGGGCAGTATTAACACTGAATCCTGGGATCAACGCTATTCGTAAAAGCCCTGCGTTTGGCTTTGACCCTGTCATGAGAGGGTTTAAATACGATCAGCTCAATGTTGTGATTGATGGCCTTCAGTCAGCAAATGCTGCTTGCCCCAATAGAATGGATCCTGGAAGCAGTCAAATTATGTTGAATCAAATCAAGAAAGTGGAGATCTTGAAAGGCCCGCATGCATTGCGTTATGGAAATGCATTCGGTACCATCAATTTTGTATCTGAGTCACCACTCTTTACACCTGAATTAGCTTTAAGCGGAAGAGCATCTGCTTTATATGAAACGAACGGAAACGTAATCAGAAATGAAGCGAAAGTGGGTTTAACTTCTGCTCAGCTAAATACTGGCTTACTTTTTTCTTATTCGACAGGGAACGACTATAAAGATGGGAATGGTAATTCTGTAGCCAGTGATTTCCAAAGAGGGAGTTTAGGCGCTTATCTCCATTATAAACCTACAGGGTCAGATCTTTTTTCATTAACAGTGAATAGAAATTTTGCTCGCGATGTAGATTTCCCAACACTCGGAATGGATTTGAGAACAGACGATACTTGGATGTTAAATGCAGCGTATGAACGCGAACTGGAAGGACAATTTTTTACCAAATGGGTCAATAAGGGCTACTATACTAAAGTAGATCACTTGATGGATAACCTTATGAAGCCTTTGGATCCACGGATGATGAATGCTTCCACTCCTGCAGAAACCGAGAACTACGGTTACCGATCTGAACTACAGAAATTAAGTAATAACGCTCAGTTTTTCCTAGGATTAGATTATAAATCTGAATCTGCTGAAGGAGAAAGGGAGCGCGAACTCTTAATGGGACCAAATGCTGGAATGAAGCTGTATGATAATCCATGGCAAAAAGGGAAAATTGATAAATCTTCTCTTTTTTCTTCTTACTCCTTGCAAGTGGATAATCATTCTTTCCATGCGTCTGGAAGAATTGAATATAACCGAGCACAAAGTTTGGATTCAGAAGAAACCTTTGAAAATATGTATGAATCCACAACTGCGAATGAAATTAACCCAGCCATAAGCTTAGGGTTCAAGACAGAGATAAATGATAATTTATCCACCGCCTTTTGGTTAGCAAGGGCACAGAGAAGTGCGGGCTTGACAGAGCGCTATATCAATTATTTTGCCGTTGGAATGGATCCTTATGAATTATTAGGAAATCCGGGACTGAAAGCTGAAAAAAACAATCAAATGGATTGGATTATCAGTTATGATGAAATTAATTGGCAAGCAGAAGTCAACTTATTTGCATCCTACTTAACTGATTATATAGGAGGTGAAAAAACTAACCTACAGCCAAAATTAATGAACAGCCCAGGAGTAAGACAATTTGTAAATATTGGAGAAGTATTTAAGACTGGTTTTGAATTCAATTTCAATCATTTGATTTCAGAAAATTTCAGTCAGTCGGCACAATTGGCATACACTTATGCGGAGAACCTCAGCTGGGAAGAACCACTAGCCGAGATTGCACCGCTTGATTTACGATATTCTATTTCTGCTAATTTTCTAGACAATAGAGGATTGATTAGTTTGAATTTCCGCTATGTAGATCAACAAAATAGAGTTTCCACTGAGTTTGGCGAAATGGACTCTCCTTCATTTTATCTGCTTGGATTTGAATCTTCTTTTAAGTTTACTACTGATTGGCAGTTAAAGCTTGGTGCTAGCAATTTATTGAATCAGGCCTATTATGAACATCTAAATCGCCCAATTTTAGCGACAGGAGAAAAAATTTACGCTCCAGGAAGAAATTTTTACACAATGCTAATTTATAGGTTCTAAACCTTATAAGCTCATTTCTAATTTAAAATTGATAGATGTGATTCATTTTGTTTGAATCGCGCCTATCAATTTTTTTTTGAATAAAATAAGCTAACAAACATCATCTTTTTTAAAATTATTTCGTAATAAAAGATAAAAAGACCAAAATATCCTTTTATATTTGTATCAATAAATAAGTACTCAGAATTGGGAATAAGTAAAACAAAATTCTATATTTAAATACAATTGTTATGAACGTTTACAAAGAAAAAACCATAGGAGAATGGGTGGCAGAAGATTACCGATCAGCCTCAGTTTTTAAATCATTTGGCATTGATTTTTGCTGTAAAGGTGGAAGGTCAATACAGGAAGCTTGCGAAGCTAAAAACATACCTGAAAGAGAAGTAGAGATTGCTTTAGCTGAAGCCGTAATGGATAAACCTGAGCAGGGAGATATTGATTTTAAATCATGGCCTATGGATCTTTTGGCTGATTATATAGAAAAAACACATCACAGATATGTTGAAAGAGCGATTGAAGAACTTAAACCATATCTTACGAAAATTTGCAAAGTGCATGGAGATTCAAATCCAGAATTGCATGAGGTTAAACAACTATTTTTTGAGTCAGCCGGGGAATTGACTGCCCATATGAAAAAAGAAGAATTTATTCTTTTCCCTCATGTGAGGAAATTAGAAAAGCATTTAAATGATGGTAGTTCTGTAGAAGCGCCTCATTTTGGAACGGTCAAAAATCCAATTAAAATGATGATGGATGAACATGAAGCGGAAGGAGATCGCTTTGAAGAAATTGCAAGATTAACAAATAACTATACTCCACCAGCACATGCTTGCAATACTTATAGAGTAACATTTGCATTGTTGGAGGAATTTCAAAACGATTTACATAGACATATTCATTTAGAAAATAATATACTTTTTCCTAAAGCTGTAAGGGTAGAGGAAAGTTTTAACTCTTTGAACTGATAAAATAGCCTTTGGCTAAATTCATGAAGAAAACTTGGTTAATAGTTAGTTTGGTTAATTTTCTTATAGCTTCTCTGATGGGCTTGCTCCTCAGAGGAGCTTTTGTTTGGGAAATTGAGTGGTTAGACTATAGAAACATGTTGCACGGACATTCACATGTAGCACTACTCGGCTGGCTTTACCTAGGGATTTTTATTATGCTTCATGCTAAGTTGCTACCTAAAGAAAAAGCCGCTAAGCCAATTTATACTTGGCTGTTTTGGTTAACTCAGCTAACAGTCATAGGAATGGCAATAGCATTTCCAATTCAGGGTTATGCAGCCTTTTCTATTTTCTTTTCCACTTTGCATATAGTTTTAAGCTATGTTTTTGCTGTACGAGTTTGGAAAGATCACAGTAGAAAAGATTATAGAAGCTCTCTTTTATTAAAAACCGCCATCTTATTTCTATTTATTTCTACTGTAGGCGTTTTTGTGGTAGCCTACATTATGGCATCTAAAAATGGCGCTAATGTCATTTATCAAATCGCTATTCAGTTTTATTTACACTTTCAGTTTAATGGTTGGTTGCTCTTTGCTTTGTTGGCTCTATTATTCAACCGTTTTGGGACTATCCTTAAAATTAGCAATAAAGCTTTCAATCAGTTTTACTGGCTTTTCTTGCTGGGAAATATTCTGAGCTATGCATTAGTCCTTTATTGGGGATATCGATGGGAATTCAGTTATTATGTTAATGCTATTGCGGTGGTGTTACAATTATTAGCTGTCCTTGCCTTACTAAAATCATTTGGTGGCAGTTGGATAAAACTCAAGAATTCATTGAGCGCAGTGCAAAAACTCTTATTGAAGCTATTAATTGCAGTTTTTTTAACGCGCACACTTTTTCAGTTTACCTTAGTGGTTCCTGAAATGGCAGAAATGGCTGTTTTACTCAGGCTTTTCATTATTGGATTTATCCATTTGAATATGTTGGGCTTTTTTACTGCCTATTTATGGTTAGAGTATCTTTCAAATGAAAATAATAAAACATATACTTTACATAAACCAGCAGTAAACCTTCTTTTGATTGGCTTCCTTTCAACGGAGTTCATCATGTTTTTGCAAGGGTTTTACTATTGGCAAGAATTAGGAAAGCTACCTTTTTTTCATGAAGGCTTATTTTATGCAAGCATTTTACTCCCCATTGCAATCCTTCTGTTTTTATTACCCTTTAGATATATGAATAAAATCAAAACTTAATTTGAATATTTTGCATTAAAAACAATAGTAACTATATTAAAGAAAACAAAAATGCTATGAAAAAAATAAAAATTTTAACGACAGCACTAGTAGGAATGCTTTTTATTTATTCTTGCGGTGGAAACGAACAAAAAAGTAAAGACACTGCTCAAAACAAAGCTGAAAAAGTAGAAGAAAAGAAAGTTCCTGAAACCATAAAAATGGGTAAAGGGGTAGGAGAATTCACAGAAGTTGAAGTTTCTGATCCATTAAATGAAGAATGGGTGGAAAGAGGACAAGCCATCTATGATATGAAATGTTCTGCTTGCCACAAATTAACTGATCAGCGTGTGGTAGGCCCTGGTTTTCAGGGTGTAACTAATCGTAGAAAGCCAGAATGGATCATGAACATGATTACTAATGTGGATGTGATGCTAGAGGAAGACCCAACAGCTCAAAAGCTTTTGGAAGAATGTATGACTAGAATGCCAAATCAAAATATCAAGCCGGATGATGCTCGCAAAATATTAGAATTCTTTAGAAAGAATGATATGGAAAAAGCCGGTAAAAAAGACGGTGCAATTAAATCTTAAACTACTCAATTAATTTTTTAACTAAACTAAAACGTAACATGAAAACACATTATTTAAATTATGTTGCAGGATTAAGTCTGATTTTTTTAATGGCTTCCTGTGGCAATCAAGGTTCAGAAACCTCCCAAGTTTTGGGAGGTAGCGCAGCGGAGCAGGCTTATGTTGCTCCCGGTGAGTATGATGAGTTTTATGCTTTTATGTCTGGTGGTTATAGTGGACAAATCACTGCCTACGGATTACCTTCAGGAAGATTATTAAAGGAAATTCCTGTTTTTTCAAAATATCCTGAAAATGGATATGGCTACAGTGAAGAAACCAAGGCCATGTTCAATACTTCTTATGGAGAAGTGCCTTGGGATGATTCTCACCATATTGAACTTTCCCAAACAGATGGCGAGTTTGATGGCCGATGGTTATTCGTAAATGGTAACAACACTCCTAGAATTGCCAGAGTGGATTTAAAAACATTCGAAACAGTTGAAATCTTGGAAATTCCTGATGTGGCGGGTTTGCACTGTGCGCCTTTTATAACCGAAAATTCTGAATACCTAGTTTCAGGTACTCGTTTTTCTGTCCCTATCCCTCAAAAAGATGTGCCTATCGATACTTACAAAAAGAATTTCAAAGGCTTAATCAATTATGTTTCGGTTGATCCTGAACATGGTCACATGGAATTAGCCTTCCAAATTGAAATGCCAGGCTTTAATTATGATTTAGCTAGAAATGGGAAAGGAAAATCTCACGGATGGAGCTTTTTAACTACCTACAATTCTGAGCAAGAGCACAGTCTTTTGGAGGTAAACGCATCCCAAAAAGATAAAGATTTGATGGCGGTGATCAACTGGAAAAAAGCTGAGCAATACATGAAAGAAGGGAAATTTACAGAAAGAGAAACTTCCTATTTCCATAATTTAATGAATGAAGAAACTAGCATTGCGGAATCAGAAGAAAAAACCTTAACTAAAATATTGGATCCTAAAGAATGTCCAGATATGGTTTATTTCATTCCGGTTCCAAAATCACCTCATGGTTGCGATGTTGATCCAACTGGTGAATACATTGTAGGGAACGGAAAGCTTTCTGCTGATATGTCTGTTTACTCATTTGACAAAATCATGAAAGCAATTGAAGAGAAAAACTTTGATGGTGAATTTGATGGAATTCCAATTATTAGCTATGAAGCTGCTCTAGATGGCATTGTTAAAAAACCGGGCTTAGGACCATTGCACACAGAATTTGATGGAAGAGGAAATGCTTATACTACTTTCTTTATATCATCTGAAGTAGTGAAATGGGATGTAGCATCTAAAGAAATTTTAGATCGTCAATCAACCTTCTATTCTCCTGGTCACTTAGTAATTCCTGGTGGAGAAACTAAAAAACCAGATGGCAAGTATTTAGTGGCAATGAATAAAATCACTAAAGATCGTTATTTACCAACAGGTCCTGAATTGGCACACTCTGCTCAATTATTTGACATCAGCGGTGATAAAATGAAATTGATTTTAGATTTCCCAACCAAAGGAGAACCGCATTATGCGCAAGCTATTGCTGCAGATAAAATTCAGCCTAATTCTGTCAAATTCTATGATATTGAGAAAAATAAGCACCCTTATGCTACCTTAGGTGAAAGTAAAACTAGAGTAGAGCGTGATGGCGATGAAGTGCATGTTTATATGACTGCAATTAGAAGCCACTTGGCTCCTGATAATATTGAAGGATTTAAAGTAGGAGATAAAGTATATTTCCACCTTACTAATTTAGAACAGGATTGGGATGTGCCACACGGATTTGCAATTCAAGGGGCTACTAATGCTGAATTGTTAGTGATGCCTGGGCAAACCAGAACTTTACTTTGGGAACCTAAAAAGCCAGGAGTATTTGCATTCTACTGTACTGATTTCTGTTCCGCGCTTCACCAAGAAATGTCTGGTTATGCTAGAGTTTCTCCTAAAGGCTCAAATGTTCCTTTAAAATGGGGATTAAATGAGAAATTGAGAGAGAATGAACAGGCTGCTCATGATTTCTATGAGAAAGCTAAACAAAATGCCAATATTGGTAAATAATTTTGATAAAACTGCTGGCAACTAGTCAGCAGTTTTCTTCACCTATTTAAATAAATTAAGATGTCACTCAAGCAAAAAAGCAGATTTCCGCAATTGCTGATGCTATTAGCTGTCCTGTCACTAGGGGGGGTGTTTCTATTTCCTTTATGGCAAATAACCTTAGATGCCGCACAATTTCCCGGTGGACTTAAAATGCATATCTGGATAAATAAAATTTCAGGCAGTGAGAAGAATATCATTCAAAATATCAATATTCTGAATCACTACATAGGAATGCAGTACATTGAGCCTGATTCCATAGCTGAATTAAAGTATTTTCCAATGGTGGCTTATGCGATGATGGCACTGGGACTGATATCATTAGCGATCAATAAAGCTTGGGCTTACTTATCTTGGTTTATTATTATAGCAATTTTAGGAGCGCTTGGGATCTATGATTTTTATTTATGGTTATACGATTATGGGCACAATCTTGATCCCAAAGCTCCTATTAAAGTTCCAGGTATGACTTATATGCCGCCACTTTTAGGTGAAAAGGATCTGCTGAATTTTTATGTGACCTCCTATCCTCATTTGGGAAGTGGGTTCTTAGGACTATCTACTTTATTTGCCTTTGCTGCATTTTGGATCAAAAGAAAAAGTAAATGAGATTTCCGAGGCTCTTATTTTCGATCTGTTTTATTTCAGTTTTTTTAGCATGCTCTGTTGAACCTGAACCTATAAATTTTGGAAATGATCATTGCGTTTATTGCAAGATGACAATTTCTGACCCTAAGTACGGAGCTGAATTGGTAACCGAAAAAGGTAGAGTGTATAAATTCGATGCTGTTGAATGTATGCTTCCTTACCTGAAAGAAAATCCTGAAACACAGTTTAGTTATATCATGGCAGTAGCTTATGATGAACCGAAAAAACTTAAAAATGTGGAGGAACTTCATTTCGTGCAAAATGAAAACTTTAAAAGTCCAATGGGTAAAAATTTAGCGTCATTTGCTAATCAACCCAAAGAATTTGAAAGTTTGAAATGGACTCAATTAAAAGATAATTTCTACTGAAACCATTTAAATATTAGCATTTAATGATTCGCTACTTCCTCCTCTCCTACTTTTTCCTGATATCAGTCAGCGTATCTGCTAAAACTATTTTAGTTACCTCAGGAAAATCCGATAATTCGATTAAAAATGCAATACTTAAGGCGTCTGAAAATGATACCATAATCATAAAATCAGGGGTTTATTATGAAAATCTAATCTCTATCGAAAAACCACTAACCATCATTGGCGATAAGGGAGCCATAGTGGATAGTCAAGAAGGAGATGAAATATTCATTGTTCAAAGTGATGGTGTGGTCATTCAAAATCTAATATTGAAGAACATTGGAGTAAGTTATATTAAAGACCGAGCTGCTATAAGGTTGAATAGAGTTCGGGATGTTAAAATTTTAAATAACACACTCATCAATACCTTTTTTGGGATTTATCTGCAAAAATCGAACAATTGCATTGTTGATGGAAATAAAGTAATCGGAGGTGCCAGAGACGAATCCACTGCGGGAAACGCGATCCATATTTGGCAAGGAAAGCGCATTCAAGTGACTAATAATGAAGTATCCTTTCATAGAGATGGGATCTATTTTGAATTTGTGGATGAGAGCTACATCGCTAATAATATCAGCAGAAATAATATGCGCTATGGACTGCATTTTATGTTTTCCAATAATGACCTTTATGAAAATAACCGATTCCAGAATAACGGATCTGGCGTGGCGGTAATGTTCAGCAAAAATATCGAAATGATCGAAAATGAATTTTTGGATAATTGGGGAGGAGCTAGCTACGGATTATTGCTCAAGGAAATTTCAGATGGAAGCATAGAGAGTAATAACTTCTCTCGTAATACAGTGGGAATTTATGCAGAAGGAGCCAACAGACTTTCTATTAAAAATAACCTCTTTCATAATAATGGTAAAGCCATGGACATTAAAGGTAATAGTCTGGATAATCAGATTATAAAAAACGATTTTGTGGGCAATACTTTTGAAGTGCTGACCAACTCTAAATCAAATCTCAATCACTTTGAAGGAAATTACTGGAGCCAATATTCCGGCTATGATTTAAATAAGGACGGGATTGGGGATGTACCGCATCGTCCAGTAAATCTTTTTGCAATAGTCACGGACAAAATTCCAGCGGCCAGTATGTTATTACACAGTTTTTTGGTGAATAGTTTGGATGCAGCAGAACGCCTTTTTCCTCAATTTATTCCCGAACAACTTATTGATCAAAAACCGAAGATTAAACCCAATCACTATGATCAAGATTAAAGATTTAAATAAGCATTTTGCAAAACATAAGGTATTAAATGAGATTAATCTCCAATTTAATGCTGGAGAGTGTGTGGCTTTAATTGGGCCAAATGGGTCAGGCAAGACCACGCTGATAAAAAGCATTTTAGCATTGGTCACGATTGAAAAAGGAGAGATTCATGTGCAAAATGAAAATATCCGAAATCAAAGTGATTATCGATCAAAAATCGGATACATGCCCCAAATCAATAGATTCCCTGAGCATATGTCAGTGCAGCAGCTTTTCAAAATGATGAAAAGCATTCGACAAGATGTGACAGATTATGATCTTTCTTTATATGAAGCATTCAATATCGATAATATGCGCAAAAAGAAACTGGGGATATTATCTGGCGGAATGAGACAAAAGGTAAGTGCTGCCTTGGCGTTTCTTTTCAAACCCGAGATTTTAATTTTGGATGAGCCTACTGCCGGTTTAGATCCTGTATCAAATGAAATATTAAAGAAAAAGTTGAAAGAGGCTATTGAAAAGGAAAATAAATTGGTATTGATAACCTCTCATATTTTGAATGATCTGGATGATATAGCAGACCGGGTGGTCTACCTGATGGATGGAAGTTTATATTTTGATAAGCAAATGACTGATCTAAAAGAAGAAACATCTGAAAGCCGATTAAATAAAATTATTGCCAGCATTTTAAATACCGAAAATCACTATGTTTAAAATAGCCAAATTTATAACAGCTGACTTACTGAAAAATAAAGTCATGTTGCTCTACTTAATATTTTTGTGGACAGTGTGTTTTGGTCTTTTTAGTTTGCAAGGGCAGGGAGATAAAGCTTTAACTGGCATACTGAATGTTAGCCTATTAGTGACGCCCATGATATGCCTGATTTTCGCTACCATATATTTTTACAATATGTATGAGTTTATGATGCTGATGCATGCACAGCCAATCAAGAGAAAAACGCTGTTTATGGCATTGTATTTAAGTCTTGCTGTAGTTTTTACTTGCGTTTACCTACTCGGGGCAGGTATTCCTCTACTCATTATGAATGCTGGGGCCGCTTCCATATTTATGATCATAGGGACTGCATTTCTTAATTTCATATTTGTTGCGCTTGCTTTAGGAGTAGCTGTTTGGACCAAAGACAAATCAAAAGGAATGGGATTCTCACTTCTGATCTGGGTATATTTTGTACTCCTTTTTGATGGAATTATTCTGCTTTTAATGTATAATTTCAGCGACTACCCAATTGAAAAGTTAGTCTTATATATCAGCTTTTTAAACCCTGTTGATTTGATGCGAATCCTGGTTCTGATGCAAACAGAGGCAGCGGCTTTAATGGGCTATAGTGGTGCTATTTTTCAAAAAGTATTTACCGAGAATTGGGGCATCAGCATTATTTTGCTAGTCATGCTGGTATGGACTGTTCTTCCACTTGGATTATCACTAAAAGCCTACAACAAAAAGGATTTATAAATGCCAAAGCACATCTGGATATTGCCCTTTGTGATGCTTTCATTGATAATGGGCATCATTGGCGGTTGGTTGCGCTTGGGTTGGGCACAATTTAACATTACAGAAGCTGCTTTTCATCATGGAATCATTATGACAGGAAGTTTCTTGGGTGCTTTAATTAGCATCGAAAGAGCTGTTGTGATGAAAAACAAAGGCTGGTTTTTCGTCCCCATTCTGGCAATTTTGGCTTTGCCTTTAAACTTGTTTGGCTTCACACACATAGCAATTATCAGTTTGGTGTTATCATCTGCAGGCTTGACTTTTCTGATGTACATCCAAAGTATGAGGGTGAAAGAAGCCTCGCATTATGTGATCGCATTAGGAGCTTTTTGCTGGGCTGTGGGGAATGCATTATTACTAAAATCAGATTTTATTCCTATGGTGGTGCCTTGGTGGATTGCATTTTTGCTTTTTACCATAGTGGGCGAAAGATTGGAGTTGAGCAGGTTTCTGCCTGTCAAAAAGATCTTTATTATTCTTTTATATGTCCTGATTGCAGGTGTGTTCACAAGTTTTTTCATCCCTTTTCATTTCGGTGGAAGTCGAATAACCGGAATTTTGATTGCCTTAATTGCACTTTGGCTTTTAAGATTTGATATGGCAAGAAAATCCGTTAAGAAAAAAGGAGAATATCGATACATTGGATTAGGCTTAATAGTAGGATTTGTTTGGTTATTATTCCATGCGCTTATTATGATTTTCATGGAAAACCATGCACTCTATTATGATTTATGGGTGCACAGTTTCTTTTTGGGCTTTGCCTTTTCGATGATCTGGGCGCATGCTCCTATCATTTTTCCAGCAGTAGTGAAAGTTAAGAGATTAATTTATCATCCTATGTTGTATGTCCCCTGGCTATTATTCCAATTATCTTTAATTGGAAGAGTTTGGACTTCATTTGCTGGAAATATAGAACTCCGCCAATTCTTTGGAGTAGCCAACGGCTGGATAATCCTATTAATGTTTTTGAGTATGGCTTTAAGTTATTTTTGGAATAAGAGTCGGGATTTTAAAGCTTTTAACTAATTTCTCTGTTCAATACCAATTCTATTAAAATGAGTTAGTGAAACCGAAAATTAGTAAGTTTGAAGAAACTACTACTAATGGAAGCTGAAAACGTAATAGAAACCTTAAACGAACGGATAAAGGAATTAACCTGCTTGTATGAAATATCCAATATAATTACTCTTCATCATAATTCTTTTGATAAAACCATGAATGCAATTGTTCAGGCGATTCCCAAAGCCTGGAGGCATTCTGAAAGTGCGATTGCAGAGATTTCATTGCGCAAGGGTCACTTTATTTCTGGAACTCTTCAAGGAAGTACAATATTTCAGTGTGTAAACATCGAAGTTAATGGAGAAGAAAAAGGAAATTTAATTATTCATTACCCCGATCAAAAATTTAGTAAGACAGATTTTCTTCAAGAAGAACATCAGCTTCTGGTCAAGCTTGCAAAAGAAATAGGGACTTTTATTGAAAACTTTGAACATAGACAAAATGAGGAGTTGATGGAACGAAAATTTAGGCATAATGATCGTTTGGCAATATTGGGACAGATTTCTGCTGGAATTGCACATGAGTTAAATACGCCATTAACGAGCATTTTGGGATTTGCCCAACTAATTCAAAAAAGTGATAAGAACATACAAGATGATATTGAAAAAATCATCAATTCAACACTTCATGCCAGAGAGATAGTTAAAAATCTGATGTTTTTTGCATGTGAAATGCCACAACAGATTAGAGCAATCTCTATCAATTCATTAATGGAGGATTCCTTAAAATTGCTTAAACCAAGTTTTCAAAATGCTGAAGTATCGCTAAACCTACAGCTTAGTTCCGAAGATATTGTTGTGAAACTTGACCCTATTCAAATCACACAAGTAATATTTAATTTGGTTATCAACGCTATTCAAGCAACGCCACCAGGTGGTTATATTATCGTTAAATTGAGAAAAGAAGATAATCAATTAAAAATGTACTTTATTGACAATGGAAAAGGAATGTCTTCACAAATAAAAGACAGAATTTTTGAACCGTTTTTTACTACCAAGCCAGAAGGTGAAGGTTCTGGCTTGGGATTGAGTGTAGTCCATGGTATTATTAAAAAACATAATGGCACTATCAATTTTTCTTCTGAGGAAGAGGGCGGTACAACTTTTATTGTTTCACTCCCATTACAACAAAAGCAATGAGAAATAAAACCGTACTAATTGTTGACGATTCTTACGAAGTCTTGGAAGTGCTTTACAGACAACTTTCCAAACTAGGCTATCAGACATTTAAGGCTGTTGATGTAACTGATGCAATAGAAATTCTGAAAAATTCTGAAATAGATTTATTATTGACCGATTTAAGGATGCCTGGAATAGATGGCATGGAGCTGATAAAATACACTTCTGAACACTTTCCTGATATACCTGTATTGGTTATTACTGGATTTCCCTCTGTTTCAGGTGCTGTGGAAGCGGTGAAATCAGGCGCTATGGAATATCTCATTAAACCATTTACTATTGAAGAATTAAAATCAGCAGTAGAAAAAGCATTTAATGAAAAAGAAGAGGCTTGTATTTCGCAATCTGCAGTTAGCCCATTGAAAAACATCGAGAAATCAGGGCTTATTGGTAATTCTCCAGCTCTAGAAAAAGTTCTTTCTCTGGTACACAGAATTAAAAATAATAGAGCCACCGTACTAATAACAGGAGAAAGCGGCACAGGAAAAGAATTAGTGGCTAGAGCTATACATTATAATAGTAAATATTCGCAATCCCCTTTTGTAACAGTTAATTGCGGGGCAATACCTGAAAACCTTTTGGAAAGTGAGCTTTTTGGATTTGTAAAAGGATCGTTTACTGGAGCGAATGAAACCAGAGCTGGATTTTTTCAGGCTGCAGACGGAGGAACTATATTTCTTGATGAAATAGGGAATGCTTCCTATGCAGTACAAGCCTTGTTACTTCGTGTAATTCAAGAGAAAGAAATTACGATGATTGGAGCCACTAGAACCCAAAAAATCGATGTGAGAATAATTGCTGCCACTAACAGTGATCTTCATGCTATGACTAAAACGAATACATTTCGTGAAGACTTATACTACCGATTAAATGTAATATCTGTCCACACACCATCTCTTAGAGAAAGAAAGGAAGATATTCCTCAACTAACTCATCACTTTATCGAAAAATATTCGAAGGAATACCAAAAAGATAATATTAACATTACTCCTAAAGCCATTGAATTATTAATACGACACAGTTGGCCCGGCAATATAAGAGAATTGGAAAATATTATACAACGCTCTTTAATAATGGCTGATGAAATTATAGATGTTGCCCAGCTACCTGAGTATATTAAAATTCCTGTCCCTAATGTAAAGGAAGAAGAATACAAGACCCTGAAAGAGATGGAAAAAAATTATATTCTAAAGGTTTTGCAATCAGTTGATAATAATAAGTCAAAAGCAGCGGAAATTTTAGGTATCGACAGAAAAACTTTACGAATGAAAATAAGCTAAGACCTTTTAACTAAGAACCTGAGTTCGATTCTTGCTTTAAATTCAGAACTCCTTAAATCATAAATTCCAGCTGTATATCTAGTCTTAAAAGTAAATCAGCTGTAATTTTTGTTGTTATTAAAGACGATAATTATTGAATACTACTTGTGCAATTCAAGGTCAGGTATGTGAGATCAAAGACACCATTGTTTGTGTTGACTTTTTGTGATATAAGATTGCCCCTAAACCCTATTTTGTTCTGATTAAAATTGAGTAATTATACCCCAGCGGGTAATTTTGACCCACCCCATTTTCTTTTATAGATGCGATAAAAATGTGTAGTTCCTTCATTATAAAGGGGTTAAGCATAGTGTCACTTTAATGGCATACAAATTGGTATTAAGTCGAAAAGCCGTAGCTGATGAATATTTGTTTTAATTGTGTTAATCGAACTAATTGTAGCCTAAGAAAGGAAAATAGTGGCTTAATATGGGATTGTTCGGAGTTTTCAACAAGCAGCAAATCTACAGCCTTATCTTCTACATTGATTGAAAATGATACACATACAGATAGAGATGCCGATAAAGTCAGCGGGCTTTGCCAAAACTGTGAGTTAATTGATAATTGCACTTGGTATCGAAAAGATGCAGTGATTTTTCATTGTGAACATTATCAGTAAAATCTTAGCCTTATGATAAATAAAATGAACAATAGAGTCTTCCTGCATATGCCTAAAAGTCAATAACTCAGCAGTACTTTTAATTCTTATCAAAAAATATAAGTAAAAAGTTTAATTCTAGCTTATCGAGTAGCAATATCTTAAGCATTATTCTTCTGTAGCAAATGGAAGCTAGTGCTTCATTTGTTCAAATAAATAAAAAGTCTAAATCAAACAATTATACCATTATGAAATACAATCAAATAATTCTGGAGGAGAAGGAATTTCAATTTATTCAAAATCTAGTGAAGAAATTTTTAGCTTCAGATGAAACACAAAATGAAGCATGGATAATTAAATTAACTAATGAGCTCTCTAATGCTATCGTAAAAAGAGAAAATGAGATGCCCGTTGATGTAATAAAAATCGGGAGTAAAGTGGATGTGGAAACTCCGTATGGCAGAAGAAACAACATTATTTTGGTGAAGCCAACAGAAAAAAATATAAATGAAAATAAAATTTCTCTTTTATCGCCCATGGGGTCGGCTTTGATTGGTTATGCTAAAGGAGATGAAGTTGATTGGGATTTGCCCAAAGGAAAAAGTACAATTAAAATTTTAAATGTCGTGAACTAATAAGTCCGTGAAGGGAAGCAGCAACTTCCCTTCTAATTACAAATTCATCCTAATGGCTAATAAAAGAGATATTACAATCGATCTTGGTAACAATAATACAGTTCTGACGGGCATGATCAATACTTTGTTTTCAGAATCAACAGTTGTAGCACTTAATAGTAAAAAGAATAGCTATTTACTTGCAGGTAAAGCTGCACTTGAGATGGAAGGGAAAATTAATGGGGACACCAAAGTAGTAAGACCTCTAAAAAATGGGGTTATTGCTGATTTAAATGCTACTACGAAAATGCTGAATGCTTTTGTGAAAACACTCTATCCTAGTAGGTCCATTTTAGGGTTTCATAATATAATTGCGAGTGTGCCCTATGGTACTACGGAAGTAGAAAGAAGAGCTTTACGCCTTGCTTTAGATCAGTTCAATTCAAGGAGTACTAAACTAATTTTTGAGCCAGTAGCTGCAGCCTTAGGGATGGGATTGAATATAATGGAGCCTGATGGGAAGATGATAATAGATATTGGCGGAGGACTAACGGAAATCAGTTTAATTTCAATGTCAGGTGTAGTTACATATATGGCTTTAAAAGTAGGTGGTGACACTTTTAATACTGACATAAGGAATTATATGGAAAAGAAATATATTATATCAATTAGTGAAAAATCAGCGGAAAAAATCAAATTACAGATTGGTGCTGCCACTGAAAATAGTCTCCCTTTAAATGAAGAATGTTCTGTTGTGGGAAAAGATAATCTTACTGGAATACCCAAGCAAATTAGTTTGAATTTTAAGGAGATCGCAATGATATTAAACAATACTTTAACAAAAATTGAAGACTCTGTTATTAAGACCTTAGAACAATGTCCTCCAGAGTTAGCCGGTGATATTTATACGAATGGCGTGTATCTTACAGGCGGTGGGGCTTTATTAAAGGGACTAAAAGAACGTTTGGAATCCTCAATTCAATTAAAGGTTCATCTATCAGATCAATCATTATTATCAGTTTCTAAAGGAATGGAAATAGTCCTATCCCAAATGGATAAACATAAAGCACTAATTTTCAAATAGTAATTCCCCTCATAGACCTTAGAAAGATAGTAAGGCAAATTCCCAAAAACAATGACATGAATCAATCTGACTGCTGATGAGTGTCATATTATTTAGGGATTCAAAATTTTAACTTTGTTTATGCATTGCATTAACATAAAGAAAGAAGAGGGAAGAGATGAATATAGCAAATAAAATATTAGAACTCAAGAAAGAGAAAAATGCGGTTTTATTGGCGCATTACTATCAATATCCTGAAATTCAAGAAATAGCTGATTTTGTGGGTGATAGTTTGGCTTTATCGAAAAAGGCATCTGAAACAGAAGCTGATATTATTGTTTTTGCTGGAGTGCATTTTATGGGGGAAACTGCCAAGTTGCTGAGCCCTCATAAAAAAGTGATTATTCCTGATTTGGCTGCTGGCTGTAGCTTAGCAGATTCTTGCTCAGCTGCTGATTTAGAAACATTACGCAATGAATATCCAGATCATACAGTAGTTACTTATATCAATTGTAGCGCTGAGGTTAAAGCCTTAAGCGACTATGTATGCACCTCTTCAAATGCTGTTGAAGTCATTAATAATATCCCAAAGAATATACCTATAATTTTTGCTCCGGATAAAAACCTCGGTAAATATCTCATTAAAGAAACCGGTAGGGATATGGTGCTTTGGGATGGAGCATGTGTGGTACACGAAGCTTTTTCTTTTGATAAATTATTAGATTTAGTAAATACCTATCCGGATGCTGAAATCATTGCACATCCAGAGTCAGAACCTCATTTTTTAAAGGTTGCCCATTTTGTTGGTTCTACCGCTTCACTTTTGAATTATGTTGATACATCTGATAAAATGGAATTTATAATAGCCACGGAGGTGGGGATTCTTCATGAAATGCAGAAAGCAGTACCTGAGAAAACTTTGATTCCTGCACCGATTGATGAGGACAACACTTGCGCATGCAGTGAATGTGCCTTTATGAAAATCAATACCATTCAAAAAATATATGACTGTTTGCTAAATGAAACCCCCGAAATTCTAATTGAAAGTACTGTATTGGAAAAAGCTAGAAAGCCTATAGAAGCCATGTTAGAATTTTCTTATTCAATAAAATGAAAACGGATATTCTCATTATTGGCAGTGGACTTGCCGGTATGGCAACGGCACTTTATTTAGCTGAACTACGTCCAGAATTACAAATTCTGATTGTAAGCAAAGCAAAAAAGGACGAATCCAATACTAAATATGCACAGGGTGGAATAGCAGGAGTTGTTGAAACTAAAATTGATAGTTTCGAGCAACATATTGAAGATACCATGAAAGCGGGACATTATCTATCCAATAGAGAAATTGTAGAATTAGTGGTTAAAACTGCCCCTGATGCCATCAAAGATTTAGAAAGATGGGGTGTGAATTTCGATTATGAAAAAGAAGGTACTTATGAATTAGGCCTTGAGGGCGGACATTCCAAGCATCGGATTTTGCATCATAAGGACAGCACCGGTAAAGAGATTTATGATAAACTGAATAAGCAAATTCAACAAAATTCTTCAATTCAGCTCATTAATAATTGTACGGCTTTAGACCTCCTTAAAAATGAGGGCAATGAAATTGAGGGAGCTTTATTCCTGAATTTAGAAAACAATAAATTTTTCAATATTACAGCACAAAGAACCATTCTGGCAAGTGGAGGTATCGGTAGGATTTTTGGGCATACCAGCAATCCAGAAGTGGCCACTGCTGATGGCTTGGCAATGTCTATACGAGCAGGAGCGGAGTTAAGTAATATGCAATTTGTTCAATTTCACCCTACCCTATTTTTCAAAGCCAATATCGAAAAGTCGTTTTTAATAAGTGAAGCATTACGAGGGTTTGGCGCTTATTTGGTGAATCAGGATGGTTGTCGTTTTATGTATAAATACAGCGTAAAGGCAGAATTGAGTCCGCGGGATACAGTAACCGCTGCTATATTTTCAGAAATGAAAAAGCAGAATACAAGCTGTGTGTTTTTAGATTGCCGGCATTTAGATGAAAGAAAACTAAAAGATAAATTTCCTTTTATATATGCATCTTGTCTGCAAAATGGAGTGGATCCTGCTAATGATTTAATTCCAGTGATTCCGGCAGCCCACTATCACTGTGGAGGTATAAAAGTGGATACAACCGGAAAAAGCAATTTGAAAAACCTCTATGCAGTTGGGGAAGTTGCAGAAACAGGGTTACATGGAGCAAATCGCTTAGCATCTAACTCTCTGCTCGAAGCCGTAGTATTCGCTCAAAGAGTAGCTGATGAAATATCAAGGAATACTGATAACATCAAATCTAATACAAGCCTTTTAAGTCACGGTTCACAAATCTCAACGCTTAGTAATACAGGGCTCGAAGACAAATTCATATGCCTTAATGAATTAATCAGACAGCTTTATACTGAAAGTAAACCAGACAGTAGACTTACAATTAAAGAAAAAATAGAAAATATTGTAAAAGACATTACGCAGAATTACGAATATCCAAGTAAGAATATACAAATCAATGAGATCATCAATATGTCTGTAGTTGCTGGAAATATCGCATCTGCAATTGTTGACCATTCCATCCGAAATAACTGAAGTTTAAAAAGCATCTACGCTCATCAATAGGTAGATATTATGACATAAGTCACAAAATTAGCGGATTTTATTTACGATAAAATTGTCCTAAAATGAAAATATGCTTTACCTTTGCCTCAAATGCAAGAAGGAAATGTTTTCAAAATCATGTGAATACGGCATCAGGGCAGTAATTTTCATAGCAGCGCAATCTAAAAAAACTGATCGTGTGAAGATCAATGATATTGCTGAAAAGATTGATTCGCCAGTGGCCTTTACAGCCAAAATTTTAGGCTCGCTAGTTAGAAATAAGATCGTATCCTCTATTACTGGTCCCAAAGGAGGCTTCTATATCGAGCAAAGTAGATTAGATAAAATATTCTTGAAAGATATTGTTCAAGTAATAGATGGTGACAAGATTTATAGAGGTTGTGGGTTAGGTCTAAACGAATGTTCCGCTAGTCAGCCATGCCCAGTTCACCATAAGTTTGCTAAAGTTCGAGCAGAAATTGATTTCATGTTATCTACTACGACATTGAAAGAATTAACCGAAGGACTACACGAAAAACTAACATTTTTGATGAGGTAAAAAAATTTGAACCTATTTACGATAAAAATATCTGAAATATAAAATTAATATAATGAAGAAAAGTATTTTGCTCTTTTTAAGTTTGATTTTCTCTCCCTTGCTAGCACTGGCTCAACAAGAATCAGTCAGTACGGAGGACTGGTATTTTAGCCCAGGTATTATTGGGACAATATTTTTGATTATAGTAGTGTTGATATTAGCCATTATTATCCTCATTGGTAGGGTTAATGGTTTTGTAAATCGATTTAATAAGAAAGATAAGGCTATCGAGCGAAAGCGGATTCTAAATGAGTTGAAAAATTTAGAGGAGCCTGAAATTGATAAAATTCTTCTTGAACGAAAATCAGCAATGAAAAACATGCTAAAGGGGGATGAATTGGGTTCTGAAATGAGCGTTTCTGACAAACGGGCTCTAATCAAAAGAATTTATGATGATCCTGAAAATTTATTTTTTGAAGAAAAGAAAAAGACTAGTCTCAGCATAGAAACGCCTAAAAGTTTAAAAACAGTAGTGCTCTATTATTTGGGAGCGGGGACATTCTGGTTGATTTTTGGTACACTGATCGGGCAATACCTGGGAATGAAATTCATTTGGCCTGATATGGAATCAGTAGCATGGCTTTCCTTTGGCAGACTACGTCCAGTTCATACCAATACCGTATTTTGGGGTTGGTCTTCTCTTACTATGATAGGGCTGGCCTATTTTGTTATTGCCAGAACATCAAACACAAAAATTCATAGTGTTAAATTGGCATATATAGCTTTCATCCTCATCAATCTATGTGTAATTATTGGCAATATCTTATTGATGGCCGGTATTAACAATGGCGGTGGAGAGTACAGAGAATATGTATGGCCGGTTATGTCGTTATTTGCAATTGGCTTGATTATTACATTTTTCAATTTTTATAAAACAGTTGCCAGTAGGAAAATATCAGAGATTTATATTTCAAACTGGTTTATTTTAGCGGCATTGATTTGGACAACTGTTTTAGCCATTATTGGATATTTACCTTTTTATCAGGATGGTCTAGGCGAAACTATTACCCAAGGCTACTACATGCATCAGGGCGTAGGCATGTGGTTCATGACTTTTACATTGGGGTTGGTTTATTATTATCTACCGGCTGCATTAAATAAACCAATTTATTCCTATTCTTTAGGGGTTCTTGCTTTTTGGACTCAAATGTTGTTCTATACCTTAATCGGGACTCATCATTTTGTATTCAGTCCTTTGCCTTGGTGGTTACAAACAGTTGCGATCGTTTTTAGTGCCGGAATGTTTATTCCTGTCTTGGCAGGTACCACTAACTTTCTATTGACAATGAAAGGTTCCTGGGCACAGATTTCAAAAAGTTATGTACTCCCATTTTTCTTAGTGGGCGTTGTCTTCTATTTTGTAGGCTCAACTCAGGGCAGCTTTCAGGCATTTAGATTCACCAATTTTGTCTGGCATTTTACTGATTTTAATGTGGCTCACTCTCACATGACTATGTATGGGATCATTGCTTTTTTCCTTTGGGCATCAATTTACGCCATAGTGCCTAAAGTAACAGGCAACGAACCTCCTCAAATATTAGTGGGAGCGCATTTTTGGTTTGCGTTCATCGGTTTATTTGCCTACATGATTTCACTAATGGTTGGAGGTACATTAAAAGGCCTAAGTTGGATTGAAGGCGAATCGTTTATTGAGTCTGTCATTCTAATGAAACCATACTGGGTATGGCGAGCAATTGGGGGAACGCTAATGTTTCTTTCTCATATCATATTTGCTTACAACTTTTATATAATGGCTAGAAGTAACAATAGCAGTATAAAATTAAAAGGATAAACTAGACTAAACATGTTTAATTTTCATAAAGATCATAGGAAATTAGTATTGACTGCACTCCTAGTGTTTGTCTTTCTGAGTACTATCATTGCAATAGTACCTTCCTACCAAATGCAAGATGTTGAACCACTGCCTCAACAAGAGCAATTGAGTGAAGAGGCGATCAAAGGACTTCAAATATATATATCGGAAGGTTGTGTAGCTTGTCATACGCAGCAGGTGCGAAACATCGAAATGGATCAAGTTTGGGGCTCGCGCCCATCCATGCCTTCAGATTACTACTACAGCAAGCAAAGAATGAATGCTTGGCAACAATCTCCTTCCCTTTTGGGAAGTGAACGTACTGGGCCAGATTTAACTAGTATCGGGAATAGACAGCCAGGAGCTAGTTGGCATCTTTTGCACTTCTATAATCCTCGTATCGTAGTAAAAGAATCCGTTATGCCTTCTTATTCCTATTTATTTAGCCATAAAGAGGAAGATGAGATGCGTGATGGGGATGAAGCTGTAGATATACCATCGGAATTTTTGAAAGAGAAAGGAAAGGTGGTAGTTGCCACCGAAGAAGTGAATAATCTTATTGCTTATATGCAATCCTTAAAACAAACTGAACTACCATCTGCAAAAGATTTTATTCCAGCTAAAAAACAAGCTTCTAAGTCCTCTACTACCTCAGATGTTGGAGGAAATGAAAATGATACAGGAATAGATGGCAAGCAGTTGTATAGTCAGACATGTTCTGCATGTCACCAACAGAATGGAGAAGGTCTCAAAGGGGCATTTCCTCCTTTAAAAGGGAGTTCTGTAGTGACAAACGAAGATCCAGAATTATTAATAAAAATTATATTACAAGGATACGATGCCAGAAGTGATTATGGGCAAATGCCTGGTTTTGCAACTCAACTTTCGGATGCGGAGATTGCGGCAATAGCTAGTCACGAACGAAGTGCTTGGGGCAATGATGCCCCTAAAGTATCCGAAGAAGAAGTGAAGAAGATTAGAGATATGGTCATGGAAGAAGCAAAAAGTAAAGAGTTATGAAAACGAAAACAAGACTGACCAAATTGCTGGTATTAGTTTTCATTTTTTTTATGAATACTGGTACTGCCTTGGCATGCGATGTTTGCGCTGAAAATCAGCCTGCAGGACTAGAGAATGTAACGCATGGAGAAGGACCTACAGCCGTTTGGGATTACGTTATTAGCTGGGGCGCTGTAATAATTGTTGGGTTTACACTGATCTACAGCTTGAAATATCTGATCAAACCCAAAGAAAACTCAAAATCACACATTAAGAATATTGTCATTGATAACCTATAATTAGGATGGAAGATAAAAGAATAGTGAAAGTTTATTTGGATGATGAAAATGAGCCTTTTGGGTCTTTTAAACCTCCAGTGAAATTTGATTTGGATACAACAAAAATAGCCGATGGTAAGCACAAGCTTAAGATTGTTGCTAAATCATCTAGTGGTGTTGAAGGAATAAAGGAGATTCCATTTGAAGTTAAAAATGGGCCTGAAATATCGGTAATTGGCCTAAAGAATCACGAAATCGTGGATAGTACAACTTCCATTACTATTAATGCTTATGGAAGCGAAACCAATGATGAGTTTGTAATTAAAGGCTCTGAAACACCCAAGGCTATTCCCGCATGGGTTTGGGCTATAGTGATAGCATTTATTGGTTTTGCATTGTTTTATCTCATAATGTACTGGGATTCGGATTTATATAACTCATTTTTCTAATGGACACTTCAGCAAAGATTCAAGATTTAGAAGACATCAAATTGTTGGTCGATACTTTTTATGGAAAAGTCAGACAAGATGAAATGCTTAAAGATATCTTTCACGAAAGAATTAAAGACCAATGGCCTGAACATCTGCAGAAAATGTATCGATTTTGGCAAACAGTTTTACTAGAGGAGCATACTTACCATGGAAGTCCATTTGCACCTCATGCTAATATGCCGGTGGAAACAGCTCATTTTAAACGTTGGATAACACTTTTTACTGCTACTGTAGATGAATTGTTCAGTGGAGATGTTGCAGAAGAAGCAAAATGGAGAGCCGGAAAAATGGCAGAAATGTTTAATTTGAAAATTCAGTATTATAAAGATTCCAACGAAAAACCAATACAGTAAAATGGAGAAAAGAAAGCCACTTAGAAGAAAAGAAGAAATGAAACCAGTGAGCCGAGACCATCACCACTCACTGTTACTTTGCTGGAAAATTAGGACAGCTTTTAAGAATAAGGTCTCAGCCGAAAGGGTGAAAAAGTATGCTGATTGGTTTTATCAGGAACATGTATTACCTCATTTTGAATTGGAGGAGAAGTATATATTTCCTGTGTTGGGTAATGAAGATGAACTCGTGAAACAAGCCTTATCAGAACATAGAAGACTCAAAAGACTTTTTGAAAATGAAGAAGAACCCCTAAAATCATTAAGTCTGCTAGAAGAAGAACTGGAAAAACATATCCGCTTTGAGGAGAGAGTCCTCTTTGAGAAAGTACAAGAAATAGCCACTGCCGGTGAACTCAAAGCCATTGAACTCCACCATGCTTCAGGCGAATTTGAAGAAAATACCGATGATGTTTTTTGGGTTTAAAAGGGTGCACCTATAATTGGGATAAACTGATGAATGAAGTCTATTAAGGCTTTGACACCCCCCTTCGCCCCGCCAGCTGGCGCGGGATACGCACGAATTACATTTTCACAATATTTTGAATTCACATCATTTCTTCAAATATTTTGATTGAAAATTTACAAAATAGTGATAAAACTTATTATTTCCTGCTGATATAAATCTGTGCGACTGTCCCCTTGAGGGGACCACAGGGGTGTTGCTCGAGTGGATTAAAGTGATTTGATCTAGTTATAAAGCAGCAGAAAGAAAGCAAGAAATAAACATAATAGACACGCTATTTATCTCTTTTAGTATTTGAGTACCAAAATTTACAACCTTAAAAAAGTCTCTCCTCTCTCCAATTTTTCAAGCAAAGCCACCATATTGGTGTTTTCCAACATTCGCTTGAGTCTTGTTCTCACTTCTTTAAACTGATAATGAATTGGACATGGTTTTTCTTCTGAGCATTGACTTAAACCTAATCCACAACCGTCATAAGTATGTGATCCGTCAATACAACGGACTACGTCTATTAGATATACCTCCTTTTGCTGCTTTTGGCTGAGGCTAAATCCACCGTTTGGCCCTTTGATAGAAGATACCAAATCATCTTTTACCAATTTTTGTAAAATTTTGGCAGTAAATGCTTCCGGTGAATCAATATTTTTTGATATATCTTTCAAACCAACATTGGTGCCTTCTTTACTTCTATTGGCAATGTAGATAGTTGCCCTTATTGCGTATTCACATGTTTTTGAAAACATTTTTTCTTCCTTAGATTAAATAAGTAATAAAAGTAAATTCATTTTTCCCATTCTCCAAAAGAGCTTGCTGTTTCATGTAACTTCAACTTCTTCAAGAACACCGGTGTGGGTAATGCATCCTGAACTTGTTTTCTTATATAATCTAGCAATCGTTCTACGGTAGGCTCATTTTCCATCCAAAAGATTGTACTCTTGATTTCCCTGGATATTCTGGCATTTTCATCATTCTTCTTTAAGACCAAAGCATGATCGAACGTTTTAAGCACCTTCTCATCGACAATTTGCTTCAATTCTTTAAAATCAATAATCATGTCATCCTCCTGTATTTCTTGAGCTGAAACTGTTACAAACAATCGATAGGAGTGACCATGTATATGCTTGCAAGCTGCCGGGTGATTGCTAAGGCGGTGAGCCGCTTCAAAACTGAATTCTTTAGTGATACTTATCATAAAAATCGAAAATATCAGCAAAGGTATTAATATGATTTAATAAAAGATATGTTTGTCCGAAATATTTGGCTTTCGGATAAAACCGAAGGCTAATAATATTGCGAAATCTGATCATAAACTATTTTTAGACAATGTGGATAACCCCCTGCTTCTCTTCTTTGCTTGCTTATTGTGTTTAATGAAGCAGGTGAAGCAAGCATTTGTAAATAACTGAATAAGAGTGTGTAAAGAGTATTTCATTTCGAAAATTGCTTGCTTTCTTGTGCTTTTTGTGGATAAATAAAGACCAATACATCCTTTGAATTATGCGATTAATGCACTTATATTCGGATATATTTATCCTTAAATAAAACAGCAAAGACGCGAATCAATATGGAAAATTATGTCATCAAAAGAAACGGAGAGTACCAGCCTCTACAGCACTTTAAAATTGAAGATGCGATCAGAAGAGGTTTCAAAAGTATAGGTGCCGAATATGATACTGATATTCTGAAAGCTGTATTAAAGAAGCTAGAAGAAAAGACCACATGGGCAGTAGAAGAAATTCAAGACATTATTGAACTACAACTCTTCGAATTCGGATATTTTGAGGTAATGCGTTCGTTTATGCTATATAGGCATACAAGGAAACTTCAAAGAAACAAAAAAGAGGGAGTAAGCTGTGATACTACATGGGTAGACAGTACTCAAACTATAGATGAATATATTGGCAAAGCTGATTGGAGAATCAATGCCAATGCTAATACCTCCTATTCCAATGCAGGTTTGGTTAACAATGTGGCAGGTAAAGTAATTGCTAATTATTGGTTGGATAAAGTTTATAATAAAGAAGAAGGCTACGCCCATCGAAATGGTGATATCCATATCCATGATCTGGATTGTTTGACCGGCTATTGTGCAGGTTGGAGTTTAAGAGTACTATTAAATGAAGGCTTCAATGGCGTAAGAGCTAGAGTAGAAAGCAAACCACCCAATCATTTTCGGGAAGCGCTTGGTCAAATGGCAAACTTTTTAGGTATTCTCCAAAGTGAATGGGCAGGAGCTCAGGCCTTCAGTTCTTTTGACACTTACCTTGCTCCGTATGTTTTCAAAGATCAGTTGACCTATGAAGAGGTCTTGAAAGGAATTAGAAGTTTCGTTTATAATTTGAACGTTCCTGCTCGCTGGGGACAATCTCCTTTTACCAATATAACACTTGATTGGGTGGTACCTGAAGATTTACGTCAACAAATACCTACTAAACAAGACCAACATCTTTTCTTAAATGTTCAGGATGAAATCTTGAAACAGAAAGCCCAAGCTAGAGGGGCAAAATCAATGGAAGAATTGACCTATCAACATTTCAAAGAAGAAATGGATATGATTAATAAGGCTTATTATACCGTGATGACGGAAGGTGATGCCAATGGGCAGCCTTTTACTTTCCCGATTCCTACGGTGAATATTACTGAGGATTTTGATTGGAATGGTAAAAACACAGATGTCCTTTTTGAAAATACAGCTAAAATTGGCTCTTCTTATTTTCAGAATTTTATTGGTAGTCAGTACACTCATGATGAAGACGGGAACAGAATTGAAAATCCACTAGCCTACAAACCCAATGCAGTAAGAAGCATGTGCTGTCGGTTGCAATTGGATTTGAGAGAGTTATTAAAAAGGGGTAATGGACTCTTTGGCAGTGCGGAAATGACCGGAAGCATTGGAGTAGTAACCATCAATATGGCGAGACTGGGTTATTTGTATAAAGGGAATGAAGCTGCTTTGTATGAGCGGCTTGACTTTCTCTTGAACATCGCTCAATCGACCTTGGAGAAAAAAAGAAGATTTATCCAGGAAATGTATGACCGAGGGCTCTATCCCTATACAAAACGCTATCTAACTCATTTCAGAAATCATTTTTCTACCATTGGGGTCAATGGTATGAATGAAATGATCAGGAATTTCACTGATGATCAGCACGATATCACTTCTCATCAAGGGATGAAAATGTCTGCCGAAATGCTCGATTTTATCAGGGGAAGAATGAAGCAGTATCAAGAAGAAACAGGCAATTTATATAATCTGGAGGCTACACCTGCTGAGGGGACCACTTACCGATTTGCCAAAGAGGATAAGAAGCGTTTCCCTGAGATATTACAAGCTGGTATAGAAGATAATATTTACTATACGAACAGCTCGCAAATACCTGCCAGTCATACAGATGATCCTTTCGAAGCCTTAATGCTACAGGATGATTTGCAATGCATGTATACAGGAGGAACGGTTTTACACTTATATATGCGCGAAAAAATTAGCTCTGCGGAAGTTTGTCGTAATTTGGTTAAGAAAGTGATGACCAATTTCAAACTCCCTTACATTACAGTAACTCCGGTTTTTAGTATTTGTCCAACCCACGGATATTTAACCGGAGAGCATGAATATTGTCCGAAATGCGATGATATTTTAAAAGAGCAATTAGAAACAGAAGAGGCCGAACTTTAATTAGTAATTTTTAAACTTTAAAAGAATAAGAAAATGGAAGCACAAGTAAAAACAGCAGCAAAGTCAGAGATAAGTGATGAATTAAGGACGAAATGTTTAGTCTACACACGGGTAATGGGCTATCATCGCCCGGTAGAGAGCTTTAACATTGGCAAAAAAGGAGAGCACAAGGAACGAAAGCATTTCAATGAGTAAGGCAACACCCATATATGACATCACCCCTTTTACACTTCTGGATTATCCAGATAAAACAGCCTGCATCATTTGGTTTGCAGGCTGTAATATGCGGTGTGGCTATTGCTATAATCCAGATATCGTTTTAGGAAAGGGGGAGATTTTCATAGCAGAAGCACTTCAATTTTTAAGGAATCGAAAAGGACTTTTGGATGGGGTAGTCATGAGTGGAGGAGAATGTACGCTTCATCCATCGCTGATTGATTTGGCTTTGGAGGTAAAAGCTTTGGGGATGAAAGTGAAGATCGACACCAATGGAAGCAGACCTGAAGTATTAAAAAAACTTTATAAAAATGATACGCTTGATTATGTAGCCCTAGATTTTAAGGCTACAGCTGAAAAATTTCAATCGATCACAAAATCAAATTTATTCACGCCATTTGAGCAAAGCTTGTCTTTTCTAGTAGAACATAAAGTGCCTTTTGAAGTGAGAACTACCGTTCATTCTGCCCAACTAAAAGCTGAAGACATTTTAAGTATGAGAAATTACTTGGTACAAAGGGCTTATCGTGGTAATTACTATCTACAGCATTTCACCAATAACAGTGAGATTTTGGAAGTAATGTCAGATTCTAACATAACAGAATTTGACAAAGAATTCTCCAGCCCCGAAGTAAAAGTACAAATGAGAAAAACTATCTGATATCTAAAAATTTGATTTTTTGTATATAAACAGTTAATTTAATGACATATGTCACAATCTCATTTAGATATATTTGATACTTTTGCTTTAGAAGGCAATTAAACATGGATATTCTACAACCAATAAAAAAATTACTCACCAGAATTGGCCTGGAACCTGACCCTAAATGGAAAAAAGTGGCGATAGTTTCTTTTGCTGTTTTGGTTGGCTTAGGTGTTTACTTATTTAAAATAAGTAATGCTGTGTCTTATCTTTCCGATGACCCACAGGCATGTGTTAACTGCCACATTATGACGCCCCAATACATCACATGGAATCATAGCTCTCACCGCGAGGTGGCCCACTGTAATGATTGTCATGTACCACACGATAATATCTTCAATAAATATTTCTTTAAAGCAAAAGATGGACTATATCATGCTTCTGTATTTACTATGAGAGCTGAGCCGGAAGTAATAACAGCTCTAGAGCCTTCTCGTGCCGTTATCCAAAGTAATTGTATCAGATGCCATGAACCTCAAGTGACCGATGCGAAAATGACTGGTTTTGTGGAGAATCATCATTCAAATAGAACAGACAGAACTTGTTGGGAATGTCACAGGGAAGTTCCTCACGGGAGAGTGAAGAGCTTATCTTCTGTAGGACATCAAATCGAGCCTATTAAACTACATACACCAGAAGAGTGGGAAATTATTCCAAGCTGGCTTAAAGAGTCATTGAAAGAACAAAAATCAAAGCAATCTAAACCTTAAATACCATGAAGAACTGGATACTTTTTGGGATCACTGCAATTGCAGTTTTTCTAATCGCAATGTTGGCATATACTGTAATAGACAGAAAAGCGGAAGCTCGTTTTGCCTATCAGCCAAAGGTAGAAATTGAAGGCATTGAGCCTAGAGACTCTGTATGGGGTCTGAATTACCCAAGACAATATCAGTCCTACATGGAGACGGCCGATACCACCTTCAAAAGCATGTATAACACCAGTGGATTTGCAGATATCCTTGATAAGCAATCGGAATTGGTGGTATTATGGGCAGGATACGGATTTGGCAAAGACTACAATCAGCCACGAGGTCATGTTTATGCCGTAACCGACATTTTGAAAACCCTCAGAACTGGAGCACCGATGAAGGAGGGGGACGGGCCAATGCCAAGTACTTGCTGGACTTGTAAAAGTCCTGATGTTCCTCGTTTAATGAGCGAAATTGGTGTTACTGAGTTTTACAGTAAGCAATTCTCTGATTTAGGAAGCCAGGTGATAAATCCGATTGGTTGCGCAGATTGCCACGATCCTAAAACAATGAATTTAACGATCACTCGTCCTGCTTTAATTGAAGCATACGAGGCTATGGGGAAAAATATCAATGATGCTTCACATCAAGAAATGCGCTCGCTAGTTTGTGCACAGTGCCATGTAGAATATTATTTTGATAAGGACAAGCCAGGTAAAGAAAAAGCCAAATATCTAACCTTTCCTTGGAAGGATGGAATGGATGTAGAATCAGCAGAAGCTTATTATGATAAAACAGATTTTGCCGACTGGGTGCATCCGATTAGTAAAACCCGCATGCTTAAAGCGCAACACCCGGACTATGAATTATTTAAACAAGGGGTGCATGCCAAGCGTGGTGTGAGTTGTGCCGATTGCCATATGCCTTACAAATCAGAAGGTGGACAGAAATTCACTGATCACCACATAGGATCTCCTTTGGAAAATGTAGAGAATTCATGCTTTGTCTGCCACAGAGAAAAAGTTTCTGATCTGGTTGATGATGTTTACGAACGTCAAAGAAAAATAAAGGAGGGGACTTCTGAATTGCAGACCTTAATAGCCAAAGCACATATAGAAGCAGGAAAAGCTTGGGAGTTAGGAGCTACTGAAGAGCAAATGAAGGAAATTCAAAAAGGTATTCGACATGCACAATGGAGATGGGATTATTCGGTAGCCTCTCATGGTGCTGCTTTTCATGCCCCTCTGGAAACAAGTAGAATTGTAACTTCAGCCACAAGAATCATCATGGAGTCTAGAATAGAATTAATGCAGTTGCTCAATTCTTTAGGTCATTCTGGAGATGTTGAAATGCCTGATTTTAACAGTAAAGAAGCGCTCCAAAAATATACAGGAATAGATATAGAAAAAGAACGATATAATAAAGAAAAATTTCTAGAGGAGATTGTACCAAAATGGATGAAAGAAGGGAAGGAAAGAGAAGCAAAAATGAATGTAACTGAAGTGGGCTCAAAATAGCCGATCCAAAAAACCATTGATTATGAAAAATATATTAAAATTCGGATTAAGTCTGATTCTGGCTTTTTCCGCACAGCTTTCCTACGCTCAATTTTCAGTTGATGGGCAAATAGTTCAACGAGCAGAGTATCGAAATGGAGAAGGTAGATTAATTGGGGTAGGCCAAGATCCAGCGACTTTTATAGCGCATCGGATGCGATTGCAGACTCGATATGAGATGGATGGGTTTACTTTTTATGCGAGCATACAGGATGTTCGGACCTGGGGCAATACTCCTCAAACCAAAGCCACTGACCCTTTTTTATCCTTGCATGAAGCTTGGGCAGAAACTTCTTTAGGTGATTATTGGAAAATAAAATTAGGAAGGCAAGAACTAAATTATGATAATGCGCGCTTTCTGGGAAATTTAGATTGGGCTTTGCAAGCCCGTGCTCATGATTTTGCTCTCATCAAGTACGAAAAGGAAAAGTTGAAAATCCACTTTGGTGGAGGATTTAACCAAGATGGGCAATCTCTTTCTGGAAATCTGTTCTTTAATCCCAACCAATATAAAGTAGCTCAAATGCTACGATATGAAAACCAGTGGGGTGACTTTAAGCTTTCGGCTCTTTTTTGGAATGATGGACGACAGTTTATTGAATCAGATGCTGCAGGGAACGTGATTAATGATCAGGTCAATTACAGCCAAACCATTGGCTTACCTACCATTAAGTATCAATTGGGTAATACTTTGCTTTCAGGTTTTTACTACCATCAGACGGGAAAGGATGTTTCCGACAGAGATGTTAATGCTTTTGATGTAAGCGCACAAATCACTCAAACTTTGAATTCAAATACTGAAAAAGGCAGCAGCTTCAAAGCAACATTGGGTATTGAAATTATCAGCGGAACCGATAATATTTCTACAGAGCAGAATAATTCCTTTAATCCACTTTACGGAACTAATCATGCGCATAATGGATATATGGATTTGTTTTTTGTGGGCGGAAGATTTGCAAATAGCGTAGGCTTGCAGGATTATTATTTAAAAGGAAGGTATCAGTTCAATCCTAAATTTTTCACGCAGTTGGACGGGCATGTTTTTTATAGCGAGGCGGAGCCTGTACCTATGAATCCAGTGCTTCCAGTTGGAATTCAGCGGTTAAGTAAATATTTAGGCACAGAGATAGATTTATCTTTCGGCTATATCTTAAACCGAGCAGTTTCTATTCAAGGAGGGTATAGCCAAATCTTCGCATCTGATACTTTTGAATTTCTGCAAGGACAAACAGCGTATAAAAATACACAAAACTGGGCTTATGTGATGTTCATATTTAGGCCCACAATGAAAAATAGATTTATAGGAGTTTTATTCTAATGAACAAAATTTTAAAAATAGTATTATCGACTAAAGTCACTTTAGTATTGTTATTGGCTTTTGCCAGTTCAATGGGCGTGGCTACTTTTATTGAAAATGATCATGGAACTGAAACTGCCAGGGCTTTAGTGTACGAAGCCTGGTGGTTTGAGCTTATTATCGTTTGGATGGCTGTTAACTTTCTGGCACACATCAACAAATATAAATTATTCAGCAAAGGAAAGTGGCCGGTGGGTTTATTTCATGTGGCCTTTGTAATTATCGTTCTGGGTGCAGGCATCACGCGCTATTTCGGTAAAGAAGGTATGATTCACATTCGTGAAAAACAGGAAGAAAGTACTTTCTATAGTAATGAAAGATATTTGCAACTGGAAGCGCTCAATCATGAAAAATCGCACTATTTTAATGAACAAGTGGCCTTCACGCCTAAAACGTTTAGCCCTTTTGAAACTAACGTTGAACTGGCGGGCCAAGAATTAAAAGTAAAAATTGCTGATTACATTGCTGCTGGAAAGGAAAGCTTTATTGAAGGAGATAACACCTATATTTCGCTGGCTGTAACCAAGGGCGAAGGCAGAGAGGATTTTTTGCTGAAAGAAGGTCAGAAGATTAAACTTGAGGATTTGGCAATCGCAACCAAAAAAGGAACTCAATCTGATGTAAAGATATTTAAAGAAGAGGGAGAGTGGATGATTGAATCTGCGAAACACTTGACAATTATGGAAATGTCCACTCAAAAAATGGGCACTTTGCATAAAAATGAAAAACGACCTCTAAAGTATATGAGCTTGTACCAGTGGGATGGTGGAGCATTTTTGGTGAAATCTATTAATGAAAACTCAGCCTTGACTTATGAACCTGAAGAGGACGAAAAGAAGGCTGAAAATATGGTGGATGTAGCGCACTTAATTGTGGAGGATAAGCAAGGAAATAAGCTGACCGATGCATTCGTCCATGTTGTTAGTATTGAACCTGACTGGACGAAGTTCGAGTATGAGGGCCAGAATTATGCCATTACTTATGGTCCTAAAGCCTTGAAACTTCCATTTAGTGTTTACCTTTCTGATTTCCAGTTAGAGCGTTATCCGGGTAGCCGAAGTCCTGCCAGCTATGCTAGTGAAGTAGAGGTGAGGGATGGTGAAACAAGTTTCCCTTTCCGAATTTATATGAACAATGTGCTCGACTATGCTGGATATCGATTTTACCAAGCTTCTTATGATACAGATGAGATGGGAACCGTACTTTCCATTAATCGAGATAGGCCGGGTACATATATCACATATTTAGGCTATACATTATTGACTTTAGGAATGCTCTTAACCCTGTTTGCGAAGAGAAGTCGCTTTGCTTTACTCAATAAAAAGCTTAACAAAATGAAAGATACTGGAACGAAAAAAGCAAGTCTGCTTATAGCATTTTTCTGCTTAAGTCTTTTTAGCCTTCATGCGCAAGACCAATCCGCTATTGAACACTCTATAGTGCCGAAAGAAAAGGCTGATGAATATGGGGAATTGATTGTTCAAGATATGGATGGGCGAATGAAACCGCTCAATACGTTGGCTCATGAAATTGTTCGTAAACTGAGCGGAAAAACTTATATGCCAGTACCATTAGAAGATGGAACTATAGAATTGACTCCAGAGCAATTTTTGCTAGCTGTTCAACTTGATCCTGTCACCTATGGAAATTTACCATTGATTAAAATCGATCGAGAGAAATCATTAGAAGCTTTTAACGCCTTGGGAGTGGAGCCAACTGATCGCTTAAGTTTTAGACAGTTTTTAGCAGAAGATGGATCCTACAAACTAAATCATCTGGTAGAAAAAGCCAATAAACTAAAGCCTCCCGAACGAAATGAAGGTCATAAAGAACTCCTAAAAACAGATGAACGATTCAATATCTTTTATGCTTTATTGTCTGGTGATTTCCTAAGACTTTTTCCGCTAGAAAATGATGAAAATAACACCTGGTTTACTAAAAATCAGTTTAATCAGGGGTTTGGAGAAGAGGATGGGCGATTTGTCAAGAATATCATTCCCCTGTATTTACAAAACCTAGATAAAGGCATCAGAGAGCAAGATTGGGAGGGAGCAGATGAGGCACTCAACTACATCAGTCTTTACCAGCAAAAGATTGGTAAAGAGGTTTACCCTTCTGATTTGGAAATTAAAGGGGAGCTCCTTTACACTAAATTAAACTTAGGAAGCCAATTGTTTGGTCCATTCTGGCTCATGGGAATTGTGATGCTCGTATTAGCAATAGTATTACTCTTTCAGGATAATAAAGCGGTTCGAATTAGCTGGAAAATAGGAACAGTTTTAAGCTGGATCGGCTTGTTGGTATTTACTTTTCATTTGGGCTTGCGTTGGTATATCGCCAAGCATCCACCGTGGAGTGATGGTTTTGAAATGCTTATTTTTGTAGCGTGGGGGGTATTATTCTTTGGATTACTATTTTCAAGAAAATCTCGATTTACATTGCCGCTGGGTCTTTTATTTTCCGGAACATTATTGTTTGTAGGCTTCTTAGACTGGCTTAATCCCGAAATTACCAATCTAATGCCTGTTTTGAATTCTTATTGGCTGAAAATTCATGTGGCGATAATCGTAAGTGGTTACGCACCGCTAGCTTTATCGGCTATAATTGGACTGTTAAGTCTCATTCTATTGATTTTTAAACCCAAAGACCCGCAAGCAAAATGGTGGAAAAGCATGGAAGAACTCACCATTGTTAACGAAATGTCGATCACGATTGGCTTATTTCTATTGGCAGTTGGTACTTTCTTAGGAGGTGTTTGGGCTAATGAAAGTTGGGGGAGGTACTGGGCTTGGGATCCAAAGGAAACATGGGCACTGATTTCTGTGATTGTTTATGCCATAGTGCTGCATATCAGACTAATTCCCAATTTAAGAGACTATCTGATTTTCAATTTAGCTACTGTTTGGGCCTTTTCCTCTATCATAATGACATCCTTCGGGGTGAATTACTACTTGTCAGGATTACATTCCTATGCCAAGGGTGACCCAGTTCCTGTACCTAACTGGGTGTATTGGTGTGTTGGTATTCTACTGATAATATCTGTGGGGGCTGTTATCCGACACAGGCAAATGAAATCTCAGGAGAAGTTGAATGTGACTACTTAGATACTCGTAAAAATGAAGTCTATTTTGAAATTCAGAAGAAAGCACGAACTGGAAAGTTCGTGCTTAATGCCATTAAGCAAAGGATTCTATAAATATTCTGTAATAAAATGAATTTGAATTAACTTAATAATCTTTCCCTCGCTTATGGTTGTCCCTAGATATGAGAAGAAAAAATTTAAATTTCCTGCACTTTGACAGCAACTATTCTCAGTATTACATTCCGTGCGTCACCACTTTGAAGAAAGAGATCTATTCTATTGAAACTTCGTTTCAATAATCTACATTCTGACAATTTCTTTAAATAGATTTAATTTCAATACATTAAAACGCATTCTTAATATTTTAACCCTTGGTTAAAATGAATAGATTCCTGCCTGCGCAGGGATGACGTTATTATCTATTTTAGTAGTATACAAAATAATGCAAGGAGAAGAAACAAACTCCCTTGCTAATCCGAACTTTCTAGCCCCTACCATTTTTCTAATCTAAAGCTGAACCCCTCCAAAAATCCCCACTATCATTGCAGAAATTACAGCTAAAAATATTACACCGAATTTCCAGATACCATGTGCTTGACGCATTTCCATATATTCCAAAACCACTAAAATGAATTTAAATACGGCCAACAGCATGACAAGGACTGCAGGAATCCACATTTGGCTTATTTCCATACCGGAAAGGTAGGTGCTTAGGATTGTTAAAATTATCAATGCGATATATACAAAAGTTAATCTTTTCATTTTATACGAGATTTAAAATTTTAATTATTGAAAAACGAGGTAGAGCGCAGGAAACAGTAAAAGCCAGATTAGGTCGCACATATGCCAAAAAGCTGCACCTGCCTTGGTATCTTCTATTATAATATGTCCTTTATTGTTTATCCTCAAGAGTATGAGCACTAAAATGACCAAACCAACTACGACATGGATTAAGTGAAAACCAGTAAGTAACCAATAGAAAGTGAAGAACAAATTTTCTTCTAAGCCTAAACCCATTTCTATCTTTTCGCTGTACTCATACCACTTAACAACTATAAAGGCACAACCAGTTATAATTGTAGCCAACATAAAATTGACTCCGGTCTTAGTATTTTGCTTCTTAAAATAGTGTACACTCGCAGCCATAAAAAAGCCACTTGTTAATAATATAATGGTGTTTGTTCCCCCCAGAACGGTATTAAGGGCCGCTGTGGATTGAGCAAACAGCACTGGGTCTTCCGTACGATAGTAGACCAGGCCAGCCAGAGCCAAACCGAACGTAAATACCTCTAGCAAGATCAAAATCCAAAGAAGTAAGCCTCCAGGCGGTGAGGATATATTTTTATAGTGTACTGTATTTTGCTGAGTTCCGGTTGTTAATTCCATTCCAATAATCTTTTTTCTCCCTTAATATCTTTTATTTCTGTAATGTCTTGAGACATCTCAACCACTCCTTTATAGTTTTTATGCTGATCACGAACTGCAAAATATCTGATGTAGATAGTTTGTCCTTTGAAATTAATCCAAAATGAAGCTTCGTTCTTGCTGCCTTTCCTGAATTCTTCTAGTATTTTAAGGACTGTACCTACACTTTTGGGAGGATGGCAAAATTTAACCTCCCGTCCTATTATGCCAGCACTTCTTGCAAATACCCTATCCTCGCCACGGTTGTAAAAAATCACTTTATCATTCTCATCCACGTATGTGAGGTCGATAGGAATCGTACGAAAGAGAAGGTTTACTTGCTCCACCGTCATATATCCTTCGTCAAAATGATAACTTTCTTTAGGAGCAAAAGATAAGTCTCTTGCAGTGTTGTCTTGCGAAGGGTGTATATACTTCACTGATTTTTCCGGTCCACAATTGGGCATCCAGCCAATTTCTTCTTCACCTGTTTGCATTTCTTTCCAGTCTTGCTCTTCTAATGTGTTTAATGCGTTGGGGAAAAGAACTGTTTGTTCAACCGCCATTAGATTGTTGATTCCATTTAATAGGTAGTGAATATTCTCATCTAGCTTTGCAAATTCTCTCGCTTCATAGTACTTTCTCAAAAGGCGAAATTGGTCACGTAAATTGTCATGGAATGACCACATATTCCGTGACGGGCCATCCCATCCTCGTTTTTCCAAATAGGGAAAAAGCTGGTTTTCCTTGCGCTCGAATCTTTTTTCGATGCTGCTAAGTTGATTAAACAGATTGTAAAATAACTGATGATCTTCAGCAGCCTTCACTTTCCGCATTTCCCAAATAATTTTCTGTAGCAAATCAATCTCTTTCATATAATGAGTAAGAGGATGCCAGTCAGCCAAATTTGCTATATCTTCTGTAATTTGCATGATTACTGATTTTTAATTTTTGTGTAAAGTTTTACTAGTGAGTGGATGAGATCCTCTGGCTTTGATAGTATTTGATAATGGTTTTGCCCGAACATTTGGGGCAGGTAATACTTTGCCTGAGACTCAATGGCGACTGCATAGGAGTTAATATTCATCAGGTCGAATTCTTTTAGGGCCTGCTTCACATCCTTTACTCCATACTTACCTTCATATCGGTCATAATCATTAGGCTTGCCATCACTCAGCAAAATCACCCATTTATTTTGACTTTCCCTGTTTTGTAAGCGAGTGCCAGCATGTCGCAGGGCAGTTCCAATTCGAGTATAGCCGCTTGGAGCAATCGCACCTACCTTGTTCTTAGCATAGGTCCAGTTTTCATCAAAATCTTTTATCGTAAGGTAGCTAGAATGATTTCTCGTTTTAGAATAAAATCCATCAATACAAAAGTCAATTCCAAATTCGTTCAGTATTTCTCCAAAGAGAATCGATACTTCTTTTTCCACATCCAAAACCCTACGGTTATTCACGAAGCTATCACTGGAAAGACTCAAATCTAGTAAAATCATCAAAGAGAGATCTTTCTGTTTCTTCCTGTTCTCAGTATAGATGTTTTCATTGGGCGTCCTTTTGGCATGCATATCCGTATAGAAATCCACTACGGCATCTAAGTCGAAATTGCTGCCATTTGAAAGCCTTCTTTGTTGTTGGGCTTTATTGTTGATAGAAGCGACCATTTTCCGAAGCGAATTCAATACGCTTTTATTTTTACGGATGGTGTTTTGATAATAATTGAAATCAAGTTCCTTTTGGAAATCAGGAAAAAGTTTACAAAAATCCTTTTTATAGCTTTTGCTTTTATAGTCCCATTCATCGTATGAAACATAAAATGCCTTGCTATCTTTTTCAGCACTCTCAGAAATAGTGGTTTGCTCTACGAAATCAGCCTGGTAAACGGAGTGAACCGGTTCATCAACTCGCACGGTCTGCCGCATGCGCAGTTCCTCTAGCGCATCCTGATGCTTTTCCAGTTCATCTGAACCATCAAAATCACGCCATACACCATCATGTTCTTCAGCAGTTTCTACCTTTTCAAAGTTATGAAGCAACACATAATCTTCTTGCTGTTTTTTATCAATGCTAATGCTTTTAATCTCCTCAACAGCTCGGGCTTTTAAAATAGTATCGGCTTTGTCCGCTGGTTTTTGTACTTTTTCATCAAAGTTTTTTAAAGGGTCGTTTTGCTGTTCTGCTTTTTGCTTTTGCATCCATTTACCGTACAGCATACTGAAATCAGCATCCTCACTATTTTCAGCTTGCTGCATGAAATAATCATAGAATTTCTTGTGCAGTTCTGCTGCCACAGGAAACTGTTCGTAAAGGATGGGCAGAATTTCTTCTGCACTTTGCAAAGCCATCTTTCGCGATAAATCCACATCATCTTCTGGATAGCTCCAGTTAATGTCTTTTTCCTGCTGTACACTTAGGTAAAGAAGCCTAAAGAAATAGAAAGAAAGGTTGGTCTCCCAAGTAGGCATTTCCGAAAATTCAATGGGCAGGAAGTAATTATTACCTTTATAACCACCTTCTTCTTCTGCCGGATATATTTCTATTGCTTTACCACTGATGGCACGTGCAAGCAGGATAAGTCTGGGTTTAATCTCTTCCAGGGCCACTTTTTGTGGTAAACTATCATTTGTTTTGTCCTTCTTTTTTTTAAGATATTTGGCTACTTTGCCAAAAATCCATTCGTCCAGATCTAATCCCATGATCTATTTATTTTGTGGTGTTCGATTTGATAAATTCGATGTTAACCTCTTTCTCTTTAGTAGAAAATGAGACGGGATCTAAATCATCAAATCACATAAATCTTTCAAAGAAGTGGTGGTATGCTCGTCATCAGTAAGTGGTTCCACTACTGCAACATGCATACTTTGCCGCTTAGCTAATCCGCTATGGATTAAAACAGAAGCATCAACCAAAAGTCGTGTGGAAACAGTTTCTGCAAGACCCAATTCCGTCAGATTTCTTATTTTATTACCTATGGCCACTATTTTTTTAGCATTGCTATGGTCAATGCCACTTTCTTTTTCCAAAATATTTGTCTCTGTTTTAGCTTCTGGATATTGGAATGACAAGGCGATAAACCTTTGCCTGGTAGATGGCTTCAATTCTTTAAATCCTTTTTGATAACCCGGATTGAAGGAAGCTACTAACATAAAATTCGGATTTGCTTTGATGGTTTCTCCTAATTTATCTATAAAGAGCTCTCGTCTGTGATCCGTCAGTGAGTGAATCGCCACAATTACATCCGGCCGGGCTTCAGCGAGTTCATCAAGGTACAGGATAGCGCCTTCTTTTACGGCCGTTGTCATGGGCCCGTCAACCCAAACAGTTTCTGCCCCCTTGATTATAAATCTACCTATTAAATCGGTGGAGGAGGTTTCTTCATGACAACTGATTGTAACTAATTTTCTATTTAGTTTCCCTGCCATAAATTCTACAAATCGGGACTTACCGCAACCTGTAGGGCCTTTCAGTAGTAGTGGTAGTTTATTACGCCAGGCGTGTTCAAATATTTCCGCCTCATTATTTATTTCCTGGTAAAATGGTAAATTTTCCATCGGTCTCGTGTTATGTTTATTATCGATTTTATGATGAAGAAGTGATGTGGCCGGAAGCTTAACTATAAAACCATAATACAACCAACATTTCTCCCGGCCTTTTACATCACATCCTAACTAATTCTTTATCAGAATTTTCATCTTTTGGTTTTCCTTCAATATCATCATTTCCTGATTTTTCTAGGGCCTCATCTGTAGGTCGGCCGTATTTAATGAATTCATAAATGTAAATTCCTATGCCAGTTGTAAAGAGTGAGGCGCAAATCAACATTACTGCAAAGTGTACCTCTACTTCATCTTGCACTTTCATAAAATCCATTTTCAATTTTCTTTCTAGATAAACCTGCACAACACCAGCTACGCCCATTGCGGTTACCATTCCTAGCATTCCGATATTAGAAAGCCAGAAAGCCAAATGGCCAGCGGTATTATTATGCCTCTTGCGACCTGTCATATTCGGCATGCTGTAACTTATAATTGCCAATACAATCATAGCATAAGCGCCCCAGAAGGCATAATGCCCATGCATGGCGGTAACCAGAGTTCCGTGTGTATAAATATTGGTTTGTGGTAAAGTATGCGCAAATCCTAACAATCCAGCTCCGATAAATGAAACGATTGAGGCTCCAATGGTCCAAAATAAAGCGATTTTATTAGGGTGATTTTTTTCGCCTTTTCTATACATATAAACTGCAAAAAGTGCCATAGCAAGAAATGCCAATGGTTCCAAAGCGGAGAAGATCCCACCCACAATCAGCCAAATTTTATTCACTCCTATATAGTAGTAGTGGTGTCCTGTTCCTAAGATACCTGAGAGGAAAGTTAAACCAACGATCACGTAAAGCCATTTCTCAATAACTTCTCTATCTACTCCCGTTAATTTTATCAACAGAAATGCTAAAATACCACCCATGATCAATTCCCAAACTCCTTCTACCCATAAGTGAACTACCCACCATCGGAAGAACGAATCAGTAACCTGACTGTCAAACCAGATCATGCCAGGGATGTATAGTAAAGCAGCAAAAAACAGTCCCATCACTAATACCATCGCTGTAGTGGTCTTTCTTTTTCCTTTGTATAAGGTGGTAATGATGATGCCCAAGAAAAGCAGTACATTAATAACGACCAGAAAATCTAGCTCTCTAGGGATTTCCAGAAATTTCCTACCTTCCCAAATATTAAAATGATAGCCCGTTATAGCTGCAACTCCTACCAAAGCAAGCGATATTAATTGAACGTAGGCAAGTTTTACACTCACCAGTTCTCGTTGAGCTTCTTCAGGAATGATATAATAAGCTGCCCCCATAAAACCACTCAGCAACCAAACAACCAGCAGATTAGTATGAACAGCTCTTGCTGCATTAAAAGGTATAAAATCGTGGAAAACGTCAAATCCAATCCGTGCAAAGCCCATAATAAAGCCATACACTATTTGCAGTGAAAACAGTAGCATACATAATGCAAAGAACCAGTAGGCTACTTTTTGAGATTTATATTTCATCTTTTTATAGTTAAAGTTTTAGATTTTGCTTTTACTCCTCATTCATCTTTTCCATTCTATCTTTCGCCAAAGGGGACACCATTCTATCAAATCCATTCAGATCCAATTCCCCAATCCATTTAAAATACTCGATCATGGCTTCTGCCTCTTCCTCGCTCATTTCATAAGCCACCATTTTTCTACCATTTGGAGCCCATGGAACAGGAGACATTAAAATAGCCTTGATGATTGGTTCGCCTTTTCTATCCACCACTTTGGTGAGTTCTGGGGCATAATAGCCGCCTTCTCCCATTATGGAGTGACAGCCCATGCAGTTGTTGGTTTCCCATAAATGTTTTCCTTTTATTACTTCTGCAGTAATATTTTCGTGATTAGTCTGATCGTTGGATGGCATCATGGAATAGATGGTTAAGCCGATAAAAATCAGGAAGGTGACCAGTGTTCCTCCCAGAAAAAAAGCCTGTGCTTGCGATTTTGATAACATGACTATTTGCTTTTAGTGGATACTCATTAATAAAGGATAAAAAGATCCTTTAATATTCAAAGATATATCCAGATTTCATATTTTTCAATAGGGGATTAAAAAAAATGAGGGAAAGGTCAGACTGAATTCTTTATGAAAACTCTTTTAAATCGTTTAAATTGACATTTTACGTAAATAGAGCTTCGTTTATATGCCAAAAAACAGCTTCATCCTTGATTTATATCATAGTTTTTGAATGCTGCTAGAAGACGCACTTAATTATATTTTGATAAAAGATAAGCATAAGGTGCTGTATGAATTTGATTATTAATTGATTTTCAAAAACTTTGACCCTTCTCATTTTTTTGACTGACTTAAAGCAGGATTAGTCTGAAAACAAGCCTATACCTTTGATATTTTCAAATAAGTTCAATGGATTCGTATACAATGTATATGTCCTTATAATATCAAAGTTATTCTATGACATTTTCAACTCATCAGCACACTTTCCATATTCCTGTAATGGGCTTAGCCTATACTATTGACACTCCTATCCGTCTAGCCCATTTAGGCATTAATTCAGTGGTTTCTCTAGGAGATGATATATTAATAGAAAGGGTAAGGAAATTCTATTCTCAAAAATTTGATTTTGAATTTATTCCCATACTAAGCTCCGAAATTGATGCCAGAGCCAGAAGGATTACTTCTTATCTTAATCTGATGCACAAAATTGTGGTGCAAAAGTTTGAAGAGCATAAGGTGAAACTTGCCACGGACGAAAATTACCTGGATAATTTTCTTGATTTACTACCGAACTATTCTCGAGCAAAAAAAAGAATAATAGAATTTGCTCAGAAACTTAATCAAACTGAGCTTTTAGATTCTTTACATAAAACATTGAGCCCAGGGAGAATTGATGTGAATATTATGACAAAGTTGGATAAAACCAATTATTATGAAAATAGAGAACTGCCTGTTAAGTATAACGATGCCCATTCTTCTTTGAGGGCATTTGCTAATAGTAATCTATCTTCATCCTTGGTTTTGTCAGCAGGAATGAATCCTAAATTATTTAGTTATTTGACCGAATTCGATGATTTCCTTCCTGATCCAAAAGCTAACTTTAAGAAAGAAGTAATCATTAAAGTAAGCGATTACCGCTCTGCACTAATTCAAGGGAAATTACTTGCCAATAAAGGGATCTGGGTTTCCGAATTCAGGATAGAATCGGGCTTAAATTGTGGAGGTCATGCATTTGCTACCCAGGGCAAACTTATGGGACCTATCCTTGAAGAATTTAAGAGCAATCAGGAAAGCTTAGTCAGCAGTTTATTAGCCATTTATGAAAAGGCTGTAGCTGAAAAGAATATCATTCTAGAAAAGAAACCTACTGTGCGCATTACTGCTCAAGGTGGCGTTGGCACTGGCGATGAACACGAATTTTTATTGAAACATTATAATCTGTCTTCGGTAGGATGGGGAAGTCCGTTCTTACTGGTTCCTGAAGCAGTTTCTATTGATGAACCCACTCGCAAGCAGTTATCTGAAGCTGGTGAAAAGGATTTCTATTTAAGCAATGCTTCTCCTTTAGGTGTCCCCTTCAATAATTTAAGGAAATCCTCTAGGCAAATTGAGATGGATAAGAAATTGCAAAAAGGGAAGAGTGGCAGTCCTTGCACCAAAAAATTTCTGATGTTAAATACTGAATTTACCGACAAGCCAATATGCAGTGCTTCGACTAAATATCACAAGCTTAAATTAAAGCAGTTAGCAAGTGAAAATTTGAGTAAAGAAAAATATGAAGTTGAATATTCGAAACTGATGGAAAAAGAATGCTTATGTGGAGGACTATCAACTGCATTTTTCTATGAGAATAGTATGGATACCAAAGTAGAAGGAGCTGGAGTCACAATCTGTCCAGGTCCAAATCTTGCTTATTTTAGTGGTAAAATAAAACTCTCGGATATGATAAAGCATATTTATGGGATAAAGGACGTATTAAATCAGATCGATCGACCCAATGTATTTATAAAAGAACTGGAACTCTACGTTAATTTTTTCTTGAAGGAGATTGAAAAATACAAAGCAGAACCAAGCAATAAATTAGCGAAGTATTTAATGGGTTTTCAAGCTAGTCTGTATGAGGGTATTGAATATTACAAATCGCTCTTTCGGCAAAATGAGAATTTGCTTTCTCATGGATTCACCAGCTCCATTGAACAGCTACATCATTTTGAAAACATAATTAAAACAACTCTGACAGAAGATAAAGAACTTATCTCGACATAAATATTTTCAAATGCAATCGCTTCTGTAACAAATATTACAATACATCTTTACTAAAAAAGGATATATTTGTCCTTTAATTTAAATTAATAAAAATATGAACACAAAACACACGTATAATCTCGATCTTGGATGGCAAGAAGGTAGAATTGGTTTAATGAGCTCCCCAGAGCTTCATAAAAAAATAACAGTTGCAACACCTCCTGAATTTCCTGGAGGGGTAGAAGGCATATGGTCACCAGAGCACCTTTTTACAAGTGCAGTCTTGTCTTGTTTTATGACTACCTTTTTAGCCATAGCCGAATACTCGAAGTTAGAATTTTCAAAATTTGACTGTAAATCTGAAGGTGTTCTAGAGAAAGTGGACGGAAAATTCAAGATGTCAGCTATTACATTAAAACCATTTATCGAATTGCCAGAAGGTGGCAAAATGGATAAAGCAATTCGACTTATGGAAAAAGCAGAAGCGGCTTGTCTAATTAGTAATTCAATTACAACAACTGTAAAGTTGGATTTTTCTGCAATTCAAGTTTCCGAGCCAGTTTAATAGATAGTTCTGTAGCTAAAGGAGGTCAGAGGAAATAGACCTCCTTTTTTTTGTGCAGAAATAAATCTATTTTGAAATAGATTAGAAAAAATCATCAAACTTAATTAATATCAAAATGCTCCAAAATTCACTCCTAAACCCAGAAAATATAGCGATCATAGGTGCGTCTGAAAATCAATCGAAGCCAGGAGGCAAAGTGATTTTTAATTTGATTTCAGGAGGATTTAAGGGAAAAATATATGGGGTAAATCCTAAAGTGATTTCAATTGAAGGAGTAGAACATATAGCCAAAGTAGACCTACTGCCAAAAGTAGATTTAGCCATTCTTAGTATTCCGGCTGCTTTATGTGTTGAAACGGTGAACACTTTGGCACAAGCTGGAACCAAAGGGTTTATTATTTATTCTGCAGGATTTGCAGAAGCTGGAGAGACAGGGATCAAACTGGAAAACCAGCTGATAGCAATTGCTGAAAAATATAATGCGCAGATAATCGGGCCAAACTGCATTGGAATAATAAACGGAAATTATAAAGGAGTATTCACGACACCAGTTCCTGATTACAACGCAGATGGGTGTGAACTAATTTCAAGTTCAGGAGCTACAGCCGTTTTCATAATGGAAGCAGCCCATGCAGTGGGCTTAAACTTTTCCAATATCTATTCCATAGGAAATGCTGGACAAACGGGTGTAGAGGAAATATTAGAACATATGGATACTACTTATGACCCTGAGAGAAGTCCTAAAGTAAAATTACTCTATTTAGAAAACATTAAGAATCCATTCAAATTCTTAAAACATGCCTCTTCTTTGGTTCGCAAAGGCTGTCATCTCGCAGCTATCAAATCTGGCTATTCTGAAGCTGGAAGCAGGGCAGCCTCTTCTCATACGGGTGCCATTGCGACTTCTGACACCTTAATTCGTGCATTGTTTAAAAAAGCGGCCATTGTATATTGTAATAGTAGGGAGGAATTAATAAATGTTGCTGCAGTATGGCAAGAAAATAAGGCCACAGGGAAAAATATTGCTATTATAACTCATGCGGGCGGCTCTGCCGTAATGCTTACTGATGTGTTAAGTAGTAATGGAGTCAATGTGCCACCCATAGATGAGGATAAAGGTAAAGGCTTGTTGGAAAAGCTTCATCCTGGGTCTTCTGTATCAAACCCCATTGATTTTTTAGCGACTGGAACAGCAGATCAGTTAGCTGAAATTATTGATTTCTGCGATGAGTTGGAAGAAATTGATGCAATGGTAGTGGTCTTTGGCAGCCCAGGTCTTTTTAATGTTCGAGATGTATATGAAGTTTTACATCAAAAATTACAGAGCTGTAAAAAGGCTATTTTCCCTGTTTTGCCTTCCTTGGTTAATGCAGGTAAGGAAATTCAAGAATTTATAGATAAGGGTCATGTAAACTTTCCAGATGAGGTGGTTTTAGGTAAGGCTTTAGCGAGTGCTGCAAATCTTGATGTTCCGGCTTATGGAAAATATGACTTGGCTGAAATGGATTACAGTAAAATCCGAGATATTATAGTGGAGTCAAAATCAGGATATTTGGATACTAATATTGTTCGTGAACTATTAACGGCAGCTGGGATTGAGATGGTTAAAGAACGGGAATTTTACGATGAAAAAAGTTTAGCAGCAGTCAATAAATCCATGGAGTTTCCATTGGTGATGAAAGTTTTAGGACCAATTCATAAAACAGATGTTGGAGGAGTTAGCTTGAATATCAATTCTCAGGAATTTCTGAAAAAGGAATTTAAAAGAATGATGAAAATAGCTGGTGCCAAAGGAGTGCTCATTCAGGAAATGAAAAAAGGGGAAGAGTTTTTTGCAGGCGCTGTTAAGAAAGGAAATTTTGGGCACTTGATTCTTTGTGGAATGGGTGGAATATTTGTAGAAATCATTAAAGATGTAGCCAACGGACTAGCTCCGCTTAGCAAGAAGGAAGCTGAAAAAATGATTCAATCTTTAAAGACCTATCCTATTATACAAGGATATAGAGGTAGAGCAGGAATAAATGAAGCAGCCTTTGCAGATGTTATCGTCCGACTAGCTTCATTGGTGCATTTGGCTCCTGAAATCGAAGAAATAGATATGAATCCGTTGATTGGAAATGAAAGAGAGCTCGTAGTCGTAGATGCTCGAATCAGACTTTCGTAAAATATAATTGAACAGCAGCCCTGCTATGAACTGAATTATTTCTTACTAGGGCTGTTGTCTTTTATAGCGTTAAATCTTAAATCCCTAAATCCACTCTATCACTCCAAATTTCGTAGATAGGATCACCTTTGCTACTTTTTCCGCTGTGGTGCCATTCTCCATCTTTCAATTCATAATTAAAAACTAGCTCAGCACCTACTCTATTGCTGTCTCTGGAAAAGAATTTTATGATTTCAGTGTATTGACCATCATTCGTTGTGTAGTTTCCGCCTCCAGTCCCCCGAAAATCTCCAGTTTCACTATTATAAGCTATCCATTGAAAATATGTACCAGACAAGATCTTCATAGTTTTTCTCGCCCCAGGTGTCATAGTATTCATTTCTCCGTTACGTTCTCTTCCGGTAATGACCCAAGCACCTGCTAAATCTCCTGGTTTATTGTTATCTGTTCTTTTCCAAGTTAGACCTCCAATTTCTAGCTTTTTCCCTTTTAAAGCATACTCCAATTTTTCTGTTTGACCTACTTTGTCTTTGTTATCAGTATGAAATTCGTAATGAAGTTGGATTTGATTATTATCGGTGAGATTCCAACTTCCTCCATAAGTGTATTTGAATTCATTTCCTTTATAAAAGGTAACGGCAAAATGCTTTTCTGCCATTATCCATTGGCCTGTTAAACCATCTTCTGTAGTGATGTGCCAACCACCACTTAAATTCACCGAATCTTGCGAGTTGAAAGCAGTCATTAAAAAGACTGAAATTCCTAGTATTAAAGTTTTCATAGCTACAAATATTTACTTTTTTTTAAAAATCATTGTTCACTTCTATCCAATAACCATTAGGGTCTTGAAAGTAGATTTGTTGAACTCCATCTACTCTATTAGTAATTTTCCCACTTTCACCAGGCCAATTTTCAAAAGGCACTTTTTCAGCTTTTAAATTTTCTATAAAACCCTCCATGTCTTCTATGCTAAAACACAAATGGTTGTTTTTATTGATGGTGGGTTCTTCCCATTCTCCTTCAATTAAGTGCAATTGTGAACTGCCAAGTTTATACCAAACATGTAACCCATCTTTAAATGGCTCTTCAATTTCTTCGAGTCCAATAATGTCCGAATAGAAGGATTTACTGTCAGCCAAATCTTCCACATAAACTGCTATGTGGTTTAATTTTACTTGCGCTTGAGATCCGTGGAAAGTGACAAGAAAAAATGCGCCTAGAATAAATGATTTCATTTTGATTTATTTTTTAATTTTCACCTTAATACAATTATACCTTTTCAGGTAGATTTCCATGGTAAAATCACATTTATCGCATTATTTTTATGTAGCGCATAAATGCAAAAATAAAGTAGATCTATCAAATTTAGCATTTTTAAACGTATAGTAAAACTCATTCAAGACGGTTGCCTATCGGATGTCTTTACAATTTAGGAAAATGAAAGGCCTATGTCCAAATTAAAAAAAATAAAATAATTCAAGCCTTAGCGCTTGCTACTGCTTTTCTAACTGAACCATATTTTAATAATAGCTTTTTTGCAGTATCAAATTCAATATCAAGCTCTTGCATGATCATCTTCGTTCCTCTTTCTACTAATTTGTCATTGCTTAGTTGCATATCCACCATTTTATTGCCTTTCACATGTCCTAATTGGATCATGGCAGTAGTAGAGATCATATTTAGCACCATTTTCTGGGCAGTGCCAGCCTTCATTCTGGTGCTTCCTGTAATAAACTCTGGGCCAACAGGAACTTCAATTGGGAAATCAGATCCTTCGACAATTTCCGAGTTGGGATTACAAGTAATGCAGGCAGTTGTAATGCCATTTAAAAGGGCTTTTTTCAATCCGCCAATTACGTAGGGAGTCCTTCCAGAAGCCGCTATACCGATCAGGAAATCCTTTTCAGAGATATTAAATTCTTGCAGATCTCTCCAAGCCTGGTCTGTGTCGTCTTCAGCAAATTCTACGGCCTTACGAATAGCATTATCCCCACCAGCAATAATACCGATCACTTTATCATGATTGACACCAAAGGTAGGCGGGCATTCAGAGGCATCTAAAATCCCTAATCTACCACTAGTCCCAGCCCCAATATAAAATAATCTACCCCCAGCTTTCATTTTTTGGACAATTACTTCCAATGCTTTTTGAATCTGAGGTAGCGCTTTTTGCACTGATAAAGCTACCGTTTGATCTTCTTGGTTTATGCCTTGTAGCAGTTCTTTAATAGAAAGCTTTTCTAGACTATTAAAATTGGATTCTGATTCTGTAATACTCATTAATGCTGATTTTTATGATAAAGTGTTAAGCCAGCGATTGGATTTTCCATGAAATTCCCTGCTTGTAAATTATTGCTCGATAGTACCATTCTCATGATGGAATTAGCATTAAAAGCTACTCCGCCAATGAAATGAATGGGCAATTTTTCATAGTTCTTAAATTTCAAAACTGATTTCTCTAAAAATAATTGAAAAGCATTGGATATCAACTCAAAAAAGAAACGCTCCCTTTGATGGGCCAATGCAAACTGAAAAAATTGAGCTAAAAACCTGTTTGGGTAGGGCTTATGATAAATTTGTTCTAAAGTAAACTCCATATTGATATCAGGATATGTGATTTTGAATTTCTTCGCCAGTTCATGTGGCATTTCATCCTCTAAATACGCCTTAAGCGTTGTTTTTCCAATGTAATTGCCGCTACCCTCATCTCCTAAAACATAGCCAAATGATACCATTCTATCTTGAATATCAATTCCATCAAAATGGCATGCGTTTGCTCCAGTGCCTAATATACAGGAGATACCGGGATCTTTTCCACAACTTGCCCTGGCGGCAGCCAACATATCATCTTCCACATATATTGAGTCACAGTTGAAAAAGTCTGAGAAAACTGAATTTATTTTTTCTTTATTTTCAGCGTTCCCGCAACCGGCTCCGTAGAAATAGATGTCTTTTATGGTTGGAAAATCAATTCCGTCAAAATCCTCCTTTAAACATTTCAGAAGCTCTTTTCCACTGATTAAATAAGGATTAATACCGCGTGTTTTCAACTGTTCGATGGAATTATCTTCATATAATAGACGCCAATCTGTCTTGCTTGAACCACTATCTGCTATCAGCTTCATTAATCTTTATAATTATTTTACCGTGTAAATTTAAGTTGAACTGAAATTTATATAACTTAGGAATCAATTAATAGGTAAAGTTGTGAAAAAAAGTAAACTGTTAGAGCTTTTGGGACTAGATAAAATTATAGAATCATTACAAAAATTGCTAGAAGTACGAATAGCAATGATAAGAGAGGAGATTGAAGAAACGGTGGCGGAAAAATTAGCCAAAATTTTACCAATTTTACTTGTGGTTTCTACCATGACTTTGTTAGTCCTATTTGCAAGTTTGACCTTGGCATTTTATTTAGCAGAGATTTTGGATAGTTATGTGGCCGGCTTCGGTATCGTAGCATTATTTTACTTCTTGTTAACCTTAGTATTCTATTTTCTTAAGGATAGCAAAGCAGTACAAGAAAGATTTAGAAAAGAAGTCAATAGACCCGTTAAAGAAGATTAGTTTTAATTTATTAAATTCAAGATTCATGAGTAATCAAGAAAAGCTTTTAGAGAAAAGTAAAAAATACGAACAAGACTTATCAGCGCAATTAAGTGAGTATTCAGGAAAGGCCCAAAAATTCGGTAAGAATGCTTTAATGATTGCTGGGGGAGTATTTTTGGCTTATCAGGCAGTAAAATTGATAACAGGTAGTAAGAGAAGTCGAGACTCAAAAGTTTATAAAGAAGTCCACGAAGATGAAACGGACTATGAAGATTCTCCACGTATTATTATCAGAAGAGAGGAAAGCCAAAGTGGAATATTAGATGCACTAAAAGCAGAAGTAGGAGGGATATTAGTTGCCATAGCAAGAGACAAAATTTTAGAATTCTTAAGTCAGTTGGAAAATAAAAAAGCTAATGATCAAGAAAGAGAAGCTTAATAGACTGATTAATCATGAAGTAAACGGACAAAAGTGCTTTGCTTTATTAATTGACCCAGATAAAGTAAGTGATCGAGCCTCTTTACAACGATTGGTCAACATGGCGATAGAAAATGAAGTGGATTTTTTCTTCGTAGGAGGAAGCTTAATCGTATCTGATTCTTTAAGCAGTTGTATTTCTGATATTAAATCTGCTACCGATATACCTGTAATTCTATTCCCAGGCAATAATCAATACATTGATTTACAATCGGATGCGATTCTGTATTTGTCTTTGATATCAGGTCGAAATCCAGATCTATTAATTGGGCAGCATGTTTTATCAGCGCCAATTCTGAAAAGAAGTAATATGGAAGTTTGGCCAACAGGCTATATGCTAATTGATGGTGGCAATAGAACTTCTGTATCGTACATGAGCAATACTAATCCAATTCCTTATGACAAGCATGATATTGCAGTAAGCACTGCCATAGCAGGGGAATTGCTAGGGCTTCAACTGATTTATATGGACGCTGGAAGCGGAGCCGATAAGATGATTAGCGAAAAGATGATCGCTTCCGTAAAACGATCAATTGAAGTCCCATTAATTATTGGTGGTGGTATTAATTCCGTATCTAAAGCAAAAAACGCCTGGAAGTCTGGCGCTGATGTTGTAGTTGTGGGTAATGCCATAGAGCAAAACCCACAATTATTAATAGAAATGACTGAAGCCAAACTTTTGCTAAATAGGCAATTACATAGAATCTAAAAAGGCGCTATGTTTTGCCTATGAGGCTCTCTAGTTAAACATTCATTAGAGATTCTCTTCTTCTCATTTTTCCTGCTGGAATTCCGAACATCATTTTGAATCTTCGGCAGAAGTACGCAGTATCTTTATAGCCCACTTCATGTCCGATGTCCCTTATACTCTTTTTAGAAGTTCGTAATAAGGTAACTGCTTCTTCCATTCGTTGGTACTCAATATAGTCTTGTGGATTAATTCCGGTCAACATTTTGAAATATTGTCCTACGTAATCTTCAGATACGTTAGCCACCTCGGCTAATTTTTTATTGGATAAATCACCACCCAAATGCTCGTTTATATAATTAAATATATCAATTAAACGAGGGTCCTTGAAGTATGTACTGTTTGTTGCAAGCTGCTCAACAAATAATTTATTACGAACAATATGTCTAAATAATTCGACCAATAAGTGTTCTGTCAAGACCTTTACCATTCGGTCAGCTCCAGGCTCTTCGGTGTTTAATTCCTTAAAAACACTGTCATGCAAAGACTTAATTGTATCGTTGCTAAAGATGAATGGAGGTATATCAAGAGAGGCAAAAAAGTTTACAGAATCAAAAACTTTAGCTTCAAATGAAATGTAGCTAAAACTATCGCCACCTTCAACTTTCAATTCATCATAAGTTATTGGAGTAAAATATTCTGATTTGCCTGTAATGAACTTATCGTTAGTAATCGATTCGATTTGGCTCCCCCTGCCATAAGTGATTTGATGTACTTTTCCACCGGGAATAAAAGCAAAATCACCTTCCTTTGCCAATAATTTCTCTTCTCCTAACAGCACTTCTCCTTTGTTGACCCAAACAACTTTATTCTCTACTTCATAGAGGTTGTTAACGGTTACAGGCTTTTGAATTTTAATATTCTTTGCTTTAACGAATTTAACGCCTAAAGACTCAATGATTTTGTTGTAATCTTCCATTTTCTTGTTTTATGAATGGATTAACTATAAAAAGTAAAAGTATCTAAATGATTAATTGTATAAATCTAATGAATAATAGCTTTATATCAAAACAAATAAAAAACGCACAACCTAGTTTCTGATGTAAGGTTGTGCGTATTAACGAGTAAATTATTGAATTATTTTAAGATTAAGCCTCAAATAGAAGACTTACCTCAATATAAACTTTCCTTTATTTCAATATATTTCTTGAAATCACGATTTTCTGAATTTCAGATGTACCTTCATAGATTTGAGTGATTTTAGCATCTCTCATTAATCGCTCTACATGATATTCTTTCACGAAACCATAACCACCATGCACCTGAACAGCTTCTACTGTGGTATCCATAGCCACCTGTGAAGCATATAACTTAGCCATAGCACTTGCCTGAGAAAAATCTTGCTTTTGATCTTTCAACCATGCTGCTTTTAAGCATAGCAAACGTGCAGTCTCTATTTGAGTAGCCATATCAGCTAGCTTGAAAGCAATTGCTTGGTGTTGGCTGATTTCTTTACCAAAAGCTTTTCTTTCTTTAGAGTATTTCAGAGCCAATTCATACGCTCCTGAAGCAATCCCCAAGGCTTGAGCAGCAATCCCAATTCTTCCTCCATTCAAAGTAGCCATAGCAAAGTTAAATCCAAAACCATCTTCACCAATCCTATTTTCTTTTGGCACTTTCATGTCTTGGAACATCAAAGAGTGTGTATCAGAACCTCTAATACCCAATTTCTCTTCTTTCTTCCCAACTACAAAACCTTCAGTTTCTCTTTCAACGATTAGAGCATTGATTCCTTTATGACCTTTCTCTTTATCAGTTTGAGCAATTACCAAGTAAACTGAAGCGCTGTTTCCGTTGGTAATCCAGTTTTTAGTTCCATTTACCAGATAATGATCACCTTTATCTTCTGCAGTAGTTCTTTGGGAAGTTGCATCAGAACCTGCTTCTGGTTCTGAAAGACAAAAAGCTCCAATAATTTCGCCAGTAGCTAATCTTTTTAGATACTTTTCTTTTTGTTCCTCGGTACCGAATTTTTCTATGCCCCAACATACCAACGAATTGTTGACCGACATGGCCACTGAAGCAGAGCTATCAATTTTAGAAATTTCTTCCATGGCTAGCACATAGGATACAGTATCCATTCCGCCGCCATTGTATTTAGGATCCACCATCATTCCCATGAATCCTAATTCTCCCATTTTTTTAATCTGCTCTGCAGGGAATTTTTCGTGAGTATCCCTTTCGATTACTCCAGGTAATAAGTCGTTTTGTGCAAAATCTCTTGCAGCTGCTTGAACGGCTAACTGCTCTTCCGTGAGTTGAAAATCCATCTATAAATTATTTTTTAGTCGTTTCTGTGCAAAAACAGAATGTTCATGCAAAAGTTTTGCAAATATAGGAAAAATCCATTTAATCTCGGCTACCTAGAAACATCATCACATAGTAAAGCAATGTAACTAATGAAGCAATTGCTGCTACCAAATAAGTTCTTGCTGCCCATTTCAATGAATCTTTGGCCATATCATGCTCCTGTGGGGTGGTCACGCCTGAAGTTGTCATCCAAGCTAAACCTCTTTTACTTGCATCATACTCTACTGGTAAAGTGATAAATGCGAAAAGGGTGAATACCGTATAACATCCGATTATTACCAGTAAAGCTAACTGAGGATTTATTAATTGAGGCAAAGCAAAAGCACCAAACAGCATAGCCATAAAGACAAAATTAATGATTTTGGCACTGACATTTTGGATAGGAACCAAAGCAGACCGCATTTCCAAGAATGAATATGCTTTGGCATGCTGAACAGCATGGCCAACTTCGTGAGCGGCTACTGCCACTGCCGCAGCCGAACGATTGTTATATACTTCAGAGCTTAAATTTACTGTTTTATTGGCTGGATTATAATGGTCAGTTAGTTGTCCTTCTACTGACATTACCTTCACATCATATATTCCATTGTCTTTCAACATTTTTTCTGCGGCTTCCCTGCCAGAAATACCTGAACTTAAAGCTATCTTAGAGTATTTTTTAAATTTACTCTTCAAGCGAGATTGCACAGCATAACTGATGATGGCAAATCCGATTATTATTATAATGATCATTTTATTATTGGTTTATTTTATTGATAATATTGGTGGTTGAATATCCTTCCACCAAGTCGATAGTTTCTACGTTTCCACCGTTTTCCATTACGATATTGGCTCCTACAATGTTGCTTAAATTATAGTCGCTACCTTTTACTAAAACATCGGGTATAAGCAGTTTTATCAAGGATAAAGGGGTGTCATCAGAAAAAAATGTAACGGCATCTACGAAAGATAGAGCAGCAATTAATCTTGCCCTTGCTTTTTCATTATTGATTGGTCTATTTGGACCTTTGATTTTACTAACTGAAGTATCTGTATTTAAAGCCACAATCAATTTATCTCCCTTTGCTGCTGCTTTCTCTAAATAATCAACATGTCCTAAATGCAAAATATCAAAACAGCCATTAGTGAAAACTACTTTTTGATCTTTCCACTCTTTCCTTTTATTGGTTAAGGCGTCTAATGAATATATTTTATCAGCTGTCGGCATATTCTTGCTTTGAATTTCTTTTTGGTATGATCATACTAATAAATATTGATAAAGATCCTACCGTCATGATGGCAATTGAATTGGTAGTATGTAGCAAAAATGCAAAAATTATTCCATCCTTTTCCGCTACACCATATAATAACAAGCCAGCACTAATCAAATAATGAAAAGCTCCAATTCCTCCTTGCACTGGAGTTGCCATTCCAATTCCACCTAGGACAAGCAGAATTAAACCTGCTGAAAGGCCCAGATGAGCCGTGGACTCCACACTAAAAAAGACAACATAGGTCATTAAGAAATAACAAATCCAAATTCCCAAAGTAGCTACCCAAAATAAAGTAGGACTTTTTAATCTTCTTACTGAGGTTATCCCTTCTACTAATTGTCTTAAAAAAGCAGTTAATTTATTGAAGTATTTATTCTTTCTGAGAGATGCTTGATTTCTTTTTAAAAGGATAAAAATAGTACTGGCTCCTATTAAAAAAAATATGCCTACCGCTAAGAGTGTCAGGAAGTTTTTTTCTAATCCATCGGCTTTATCCAAAAACAAATTTAAAAAGAAGTCATTTAATCTGCGGAACTCTATAGCTAATGTCAAGCCCATAATAATTAATAGGCAAATCATATCAAAAATCCTTTCAGTAACTACACTTCCAAAACCCTGACTCATAGACACATTGTCTGTTTTCTTGAGAACCCCGCATCGTGATACTTCTCCCATTCTAGGGACAACGAAATTGGCAAGGTAGCCCACCATAACGGCAACAAAAGTTCTTGAAGATTTTAGTTGATAACCCAAAGGCTCTAAAAGCATATTCCAGCGCCATGCTCTTAAAAAATGACTAAGCATTGCCAAACCTATAGAAGCATATATCCAATTAAGATTGGCTTTTCTAAAGCTAGCCATCATTTCACTGAAATCTACGTCTTTATAGAGATACCAAAATAAAGTAATGGCGACAGCTAAAGATATCGTATATTTAAGAAATGATTGAAGTCCTTTTCTCAATGCTTAGGTAAGTTTATTATTCGCGTCAGGAAAGATTAAGGAAGGCTTGAAAGACTTTGCTTCTTCAAATTCCATCTGCGCGTACCCAATGATAATAATGATATCACCCACTTGCACTTTTCTTGCAGCAGGCCCATTTAAGCAGACCATACCAGAACCCCGCTCTCCCTTAATCACGTAAGTCTCCAATCGTTCACCATTGTTTATGTTCACAATTTGGACTTTTTCATTTTCAATAAGGTTAGAAGCTTCCATCAAATCCTCATCGATAGTGATGCTTCCGACATAATGCAATTCTGCTTGAGTAACCTTTACTCTGTGAATTTTTGATTTACAAACTTCAATTAACATACTATACTCTTCAAATTGGCTGCAAAGTTATGAAATTAAATAGAGCCTTATAGGAAATTACACAAGATATATTTGTTATGTTTAATAGCGAGATTGATAATCAGTGTCAATTAGTAAATTTTTGTAACAACCTGATTAGTCCCCAAACAGATAGATGTTATCTATTAATCTCACATTTCCTACAAAGCCTGCAATGCAAAGAACGGTATCTGCGGCTAAGTAGTTCTCTGATTTAGGAAGTAGGTCCTTGTCACTGACAATTTGAAAGTATTCCAATTGGGCTGTGTGGTTATGGAAAAGTGTTTCAACTTTTAATTTTGCTTCTTCTGCTGATTGATTATTTGTTAAAATACACTTGGCTTCGGTCAAGGCATTGAAGAATATTTTGGCTTCCTCTCTCTCTTGTTTACTTAATCTCTCATTTCTTGAGGACATGGCCAGTCCGTGAGGCTCTCGTTTAATAGGGACAGTAACAATTTCCAGATTGAAAAACAGTTCCTCAACCAGTTTTTTGATGATTGTCAATTGTTGTAAATCTTTTTGCCCAAAAAAAGCAAAGTTAGGCAATACTATATTAAAGAGTTTTGAAACAATTAGTGCGACTCCGCTAAAATGGTTAGGACGAAATTTTCCCTCCATCACTTTGTCTAATTTGCCAAAATCAAAATTAATGGTATTTTTCCCAGCATACATCACTTGATCAGAAGGGAGGAACAGAATATCGCAGCCATTTTGATCTAATAAATCTTTATCCGATTCAATATTTCTAGGGTATTTTTCTAAGTCGTCTGGATTATTGAATTGTGTGGGGTTTACATAAATACTACAAACTACTATATCAGCTCTTTTTTTTGCTTCAGCAACTAGGCTCAAATGTCCCTGGTGCAAGGCCCCCATAGTGGGAACAAATCCAACTGTTTTGTCTTCAGCCTTAAATTTTGATATAATAGCTTGAATTTCAGCAACTGAGCCCGTTGTTATCATAAAAAATGCGCTAAATTAGAAAGTTTTGGAACAAATCTAGCTGATTAATCAAAAAAAATAATGGAAAGTGAGTATTTTTTTGTATTTTTGTGCTTCGTTTATGAATTAATCAAATCCAATAAGCATATGTCAAAGCTTCGAATTCTTTACGTAGCCAATGAAATCAATCCATTTTTAAAAACATCAGAAGTAGCAGAATTTGTACGAAAACTCCCTCAAGCCATGCAGGAAAGAGGCATGGAGATTCGTATTTTAGTGCCCCGCTTCGGACTAATTAACGAGCGGAAGAACAGATTACATGAGGTAGTACGCCTTTCAGGTATTAATATCTCAGTAGGAGAAGAAGAAAAGCCTTTAATTATTAAGGTTGCTTCAATTCCCAATGCTAAACTTCAGGTGTACTTTATAGATAATGAAGATTACTTCCAACGTAAATTTGTTTTTCATGATAAGGAGAATAAATTCTATCCAGACAATGATGAAAGAGCAATATTTTTCTGCAAGGGAGCGTTGGAAACAGTTAAGAAACTAGGCTGGGCGCCTGATATAGTGCATTGTAACGATTGGATGACCAGTTTGATTCCAATGTACTTAAAAACCACTTACAAAAATGATCCAATATTTAAGGATGCAAAATCTGTATTTACTGTGTATAATACAGAATTCTCTCATAAATTTGGGACAGATTTAGTGGACAAGGTAAAAATGCTCGATATAGACGACAGCATGTTGTCCAATCTAGAATCAGCCGATTATGAAGGGTTCATAAAAATCGGTGCAGAATATGCAGATGCAGTTATTAAAGCAGGTGATGAGTTTAAAGAAAACCTTGATGAATTATTTTCAACATTCGAAAAAGAAAAGAAAGTTGACACCATTGAAAAAGGAGAGGATTTTGAAGAATCCTATTTCAACCTATATACAGAATTGGCAGGTTAATCCTGTTGTCAGTTTATTATCAGGGCCAGCATTCCTGCTGGCCTTTTTTTTCGCCTCATGTGAAGAGCCTATAGAAGTAGAAGGGGATTTAGTGCCTGGAGGAAACAATACTGAAATACGGTTTGTGGAAATTCCTTTAGACTTGAATCATGCTGCTTTTGATTCTCTGATTATCAGCACTAACGGAGTTACAGGCTCAAGAGGGCAGATTTTTGTTGGTCATCAAAGCAGTCCTGAAATCGGTGATTTTACAGCTGAGGCTTACTTCGGGGCGTTGCTGGACAATGATTTTATTCGGGATAGTTTGCCGGCTAATGCAACAGCTGTAGAGACTAGGCTCAAGTTAGGGTTCAATTATTTTTATGGGGATGAATTTAATCAAGCTCAAAATTTCATTGTATCTCAACTGAGAGACACTTTGATTGTCAGTGGAGAGTTGTACTCTATTTATGATGAAATCTCCATTGAAAATAAGGTTTCCTTAGATCAGGAAATAATTGTAAATCCAATAGACACTATTCCAGATTATGTTCAGTTAAGCAATACTTTGGGAAATGATATCCTGAATAGAGTTAGAGATGAGGATCTGAACTCGGTTGGTATTTACAATGCCTTAAGAGGATTTAAGATTGAAGTTGAAGGTGGAGTAAATAATTTACAAGCGATTAGTTTGGCAAGTGGAGAATCATTTATTGAGGTAATATACAGTGCTCCTAGTTTGGATACATTAAAAAGTGTAAAATTTGATATATCCGGTTCTAGTTTTACTCATGTTGATTTCGATCCTGGATCATTAATTCCATCAACTTATTCAGGAAATAAATCCTTTGATTTGCTGGATCCGTCAAAAGCCTATTTTAACAATTTAATGGGGATATCACCAAGAGTAAAGTTAAATGGCTACTTAAATTTTATCGATACGGTAGAGTTTCTGCAAATTAATAAGGCAGAATTGGTGATAAATAGTAATGACTTTAGTACCGCTGATGATGAATCCTCGCAAATTAGGCCTGCTGGAAATATCATTCCATATATATTGGATAGAGATGGCAACATAGTAAAAAAGGGGGAAGATTTTTGGGCGCTCCAATCAAATTTTACAACCAACGGTGCTCCCGCTGATCCCAATCAAGCTAGCTCGCCAGTAGTTCTGACATATGATGATAATAAGAAAGAAATTAAAGCAGATTTAAGTTTTTTTCTACAAGAAATTTATAATAACCCTGATTTATGGAATGAAGAGTATGATTTTCTGTTTACTGGACAATTTATCAGAAGAAATCAAACACCATTTAATGAGGTGCCAAAAATCAATCTTGGCAACTTTGATAATTTCTTAGTTGACAAGGAAAATATAAAATTGAAGATATATTATACCACTTTTAAATAGATTACAATATGTGTGGAATTGTAGCATATGTAGGTCATCAGAATGCATCTGAGATTATCATTAAAGGATTAAAAAGATTAGAATATAGAGGCTATGACAGTGCTGGCATTGCACTTATGAATGATGGCCTGAAAGTTTATAAAAAACAGGGTAAAGTATCTGAATTAGAATCTTTCTTGAAAGATAAAGATACAAAAAGCACTATTGGAATGGGCCACACCAGGTGGGCTACTCATGGGGCTCCCAATGATGAAAATGCACATCCTCACTACTCTGAAAGTGGTGATTTAGCAATTATCCATAATGGGATTATTGAAAACTATTCTTCCTTAAGAAAGGAATTAGAGAATAAGGGCTACACTTTTAAAAGTGAAACTGATTCGGAGGTTTTTATTAATTTTATTGAGGATATTTATAAGAACAACGATGGTACATTAGAGGAAGCTGTTCGATTGGCTTTAACAAAAGTAATTGGCGCTTATGCCATAGTTATAATGTCCACCAATCATCCTGATCAATTAATTGCAGCTCGAAAAGGAAGTCCATTAGTAATTGGAGTAGGCAAAGACGAGTTTTTCCTAGCTTCAGATGCAACGCCCATAGTTGAATATACTAATGAAGTAATCTATGTGAATGATTATGAAATTGCCGTGATTAAGGATAATAAAATAAGCATTCGTGACACCAAGGACGTAAAAATGACTCCATATATACAAAAAGTAGATATGGAATTAGAAGCTATCGAAAAGGGTGGTTTTGAACATTTTATGCTCAAGGAGATTTTTGAGCAGCCTAAATCAATTAAAGATTGTTTCAGAGGCCGATTAATTGCCAATGAAGCTAAATTGGTCTTAGGTGGTATCAGGGATTACTCAAATGCACTTATTAATGCAGAGAGAATTGTTATTGTAGCATGCGGGACTTCTTGGCACGCTGGCTTGGTAGCGGAATACATATTCGAAGAGTTCTGTAGAATTCCGGTGGAAGTAGAGTATGCCTCTGAATTCAGATATAGAAACCCAGTAATCCGTGAGGGGGATATTGTATTTGCAATTTCCCAATCTGGTGAAACAGCTGATACTTTGGCAGCCATGGAATTGGCAAAATCAAAAGGCGCTATTGTTTTGGGAGTTTGTAATGTTGTAGGTTCTTCAATCTCCAGAGTGTCACATGAAGGAGTTTATACTCATGCTGGACCTGAAATCGGTGTTGCTAGTACAAAAGCCTTTACTGCACAGCTTACAGTTTTAACAATGATTGCATTGAAAACAGCCCTGCTAAAAGGAACGATTGCTGAACAACGGTATAGAGAAGTATTGGTCGACCTTGAAAATATTCCAAATAAAGTAGAGAAAGCACTTAAAACTGACAAGCAAGTAGAGAAAATTGCCGGGATTTATAAGGATGCTCGCAATTTCCTATATCTAGGAAGAGGCTATAATTTCCCTGTTGCCTTGGAAGGGGCACTGAAACTGAAAGAGATTTCATACATTCATGCAGAGGGATACCCAGCTGCAGAAATGAAGCATGGGCCTATTGCTTTGATTGATGAAGAAATGCCAGTTGTTGTTATCGCAACTAGAGATAGTTCATACGATAAAATTGTATCCAATATTCAAGAAGTAAAAGCCAGAAAAGGAAAAGTTATAGCTGTTGTTTCTGAAGGTGACTCTTTAATTCCTGGTATGGTGGATCACACTATCGAAGTACCAGGAACCCATGAGGTATTAATGCCTATGGTTTCTACAATTCCGTTACAATTACTTTCTTACCATATTGCAGTTATGAGAGGATGTAATGTTGATCAGCCAAGGAACCTAGCTAAATCAGTGACTGTAGAGTAATAATTGCAGTAGATTATTTTAGATATGGGGTTCGATATTAAAGTTTGAACAAGTTTAATAAACTTTGAACATTTTTGTTAAAGTTTGAACAATGATTTTAGATAAAAGAGGCCTTAAATGGCCTTTTTTTATGTCCTCTTTAAATGGATGAGTTTTTTGAATCAAAAGTTTGAAATCAGCATCTTTTCAAGATACTTTTTGTTTAAAATAGTTTGATATTTTGTTTAATATAGTTTGAACATCAGTACAAAATGTTAACTTTAAAAAAAAATTATCAAAATGGGAGCTCCTAAAAAATATAAAACTAAAATTAAAGACGGACAAGGTGTTGGTGAAGGTATTGATTATAAGCCGTGGTATGAAGCCACAGAATATGTTCCAAAAACTGGCATCTACACTTCTCCAGGAGAGCGAAATAAGAAACTAGGAAACAATACTAGAAAAAAGGGGATAACTATACCTCGAATTCACCATCTACTTTCCAGTTATGAAATCTTCCTATTTACAGTTTTTGATTTAAACCCTAATATTATTGACATAAGGGAGCAATTTCCTTTATTGAAATTAGACGAAGTGAGTGATATTTTTAAGTATTTTAATATAAAGCAAATACAGTCAGACGAGCCACATGTATTAACCACTGATTTTTTAATTAGGTTAAAGGACAAGTCGGAACTTGCAGTGACTTTTAAGCCTACTGAATTCCTTAGTAAAAGGCAAATGCAATTATTTCAAGTAGAAAAAGAATACTGGCAAAGAAATGGTGTTGAATGGAAATTGTGCACTGAAAAGGAATTACCTCAATCAAAAACGTATTTAAAAAATATTAATGAACTACATAATAACTTGAAGACCTTTAAAGATGAATCCATTTCATTCTATACTGTTAATGCCATTTATTCATTTGTAAACGAATGTTCAAATAACTTAAAAAATCATTCCTTATTAGAAGTGGCGCAAATAATTGATGAAGATTTATCCATCGATACAGGTACATCAATTACGGTTTTTAAAGTCTTGATTGCGAAAGGAATTTTTCAATTAGATTTAAACCAAAATTTCTTTTCAGAAAATATTCACATCAGTCAAATCAAAATCTTAAAAAATGGAGCTCTTAGTAAATCAGATATTGCAGCATAATTCCAATTTCTATAGAGTTCTATACTTAAATGTCAAATTAGATATTTGCGTATTAATCAATTTAAGTGAAGAACAAAATCAACTGGAACATCTGGATATAGATTCGCTTACAAAACACAATTATATAGATCCAACTAACCCACCCTCAAATTTTAATACAACCATCCTAAATGAAGTAATTTTAGAATTAAAAGATAAAACCTTGGAAAGGTGGGAAAAATCATGGGAGCAAATAAAAGATCTTGTCATAGATGAACCTAATATTTTTGAAATTTCCTATTTGAATAAAAAGTGCAAAGAGGTTTCAGAGAAGTATGATGTTTCTAGGCATACTGTTAAGAGAAACATTTTCAATTATTGGAGAAATGGCAAGACGAAGTATGCAATTTTACCGAAGTACTACCTTTCTGGTGGAAAAGGAAAAGAGAGACAATTAGAACAAAATAACGCATTTACAATAACAGATAAGATAAAGGAGGAAATTCAAGCTGCCTATAAAGCAAATCGACCAGAAGGTAAAGATGGTACCTTGAGAGGAGCTTATATAAACTACATTAGATTAAAATATAAAAAAGAGTTTGATAATAAGGAGACTAAAAAATACCCAAGTTTAACTCAGTTCTATTATTGGGGTACCAAAAATTTATCAAGCAGTGATAAATTGGCAATAAAAAAAGGGGTTTTATCAAGGGATAAAGACCATAGATTGGTACCTGGATCTTCTTATAACAGCGTTTTCGGACCTGGTATTTTTCAGATAGACTCCACCCCCTCTGACGTGGAAATTATATCCGAAATTGACTTAAGTGAACCAATTGGATGCCCTACAGTATATTTCGTTGCAGATATATTTAGTGGATTATGTACTGGAATTTATGTCACTTTAGAAAATCCATCTTACCACGAAGCTAGCACTGCTTTGTATTACAGTTTTAAAGGATTTTCAATGTTTGCTAATGATATGCTACTCGGTACTTTAAACAAGTTTAATGTTGATGCAACTAGTGCGTTTTATCCTAGTACTTTTCTTCCACATCAAATTGTTACAGATAATGGAAAAGAATTAGTTAGCCGTAATTCTAATAATATCATAACTGATTTGGGTATTGACATTGAGAACAAAGAAGCTTACCGAGCCGATTTAAAAGGTTTAGTTGAAAATTTTTTTAAAATTTATCACAAAGATTTAAAATGTTTCCCAAAGGAAATTGGGTATAAAAATGCTTCTGAGGGTAGAAGAGGTACTCAAAAGGCTAGAAAAAAAGCTACTTACACTTTAAAGCAATATACTGCAATGATTGCAGTAGCAATGGCTAATTACAATCATAAGTGTTCATTGAAAAAATATCCGTTAGCTCCTGAAATGATAAAGGATGGGCTAGTAGATCCATCGCCAATTGAAGTTTGGAATTGGGGAATGAAAAATAGAACAGGATTACTTAGGTCAAGTGAGATTTCAAATCTCAAAGAGTTAATGCTACCAAGAGCTGTAGGGAAACTAAATAAGCATGATCTTGAGTTTGAAAAAATCAAGTATGAAACGCCTCTTCATAAAGATTTGCGAAATATACAGCAACAAACAGGAGAAGTCAAATTAAAATATGATATTTCATATAATCCGAATAATATGAATACCATTAATCTTTTCTTCAATAATGAAATTATAAAATGTAGCATTAATGAACAGAAAAACCCGGGACTAATTAATAAAAGTTTAAAAGAAATAAGGGCCTTTAACAAAGTTCGAAAGAATGTAAAAAAAGAAAAAGAGCATGATAGAGATTCTGGAACTATGGATATTTTAGATATGGCCGATTCATTTAAAAAAGAAAATGATAAGAAAAGAAAATCTAAAGGACAAAAAAGTACTAATAAGGCCAAGGTGAGCTACAACAGGGAAAGAGAAAAAGAATACGAAAGACAACAAAAAGAATTTAAATCCACAGAAGAGCCTAATTCAGATACAAAAATCATTGATATCAATACATCAAAAGAGAACAAAAGAATAGAAGGTGATATAGGTGATATCTTAGATGATATCTATAAAAATATGGACAATGAATAAATTACATGAAGCAGTTTATGTAAAGTCAGATAACCCTGATCATGAGGGTAATCCTGTGATTGAAGCCTTACCTAGGTTGAATAACATTAAAGATTACTTCCGATATTGTGCAACAAACTCCATACACACCAGAGAGGAAGCAATTGAAAAGCCTTATCATATACGAAGGGATTATTTAAACCAGTTACAAAGAGATTTTGTATTGCCCAATTATGGAATTTGGGACGTATACCAGATGATTGTCAATGCACTTTTCACAAGCTACTCTTCTCGAAACCCTATTAAGGAAAACACCACAGAAAAAGTAATCAAGGATTATAGAGATTTATTACAAATAAGGGATCTGACAACAAAAGTTGCAGTAAGCAACAGTTGTTCTTTGTTCGGAATAAGTGGAATAGGAAAAACAACTGCAGTAAATCTGGCCACTAGCACTTTTCCTAAAGCAATATTGCATAAGAATTTAGACTGTGAAAATTTTATTCAGATTCCGATTGTGAAGGTAGAATGTCCAAAGGATGGTAGTATAAAAGACCTATGTCGATTTTTTTTTATAGAGCTTGATAAAATTTTGGGCGATTCCACATATGAAGAAGATTACTGCAAAAAAAAAGATTCTGAAAGTGATCGAGTTAACGCTTTATCTAAATTAGTTCTCAAACATCATATAGGAATTATTATAGTAGATGAAATACAACATTTGGATGCACAAAAAAGTGGTGGTGAAAAAAGAATGCTTCGCTTCTTTTTAAATTTAGATAATACATTAGGTATCCCTATCATGCTTGTAGGGACTAGAGACGGTATCGCAATATTTAAAGATGATGACAAACTAATTAGGAGATTTACTGCATCTGGTTTCTTGGAATGGAACCCTAAGCCAGAAGATGGGGAGTGGAAAAGATTTATTCAACGCCTCTTTATTTATCAGTACACAAATGAGAAAGCTGATGAGAATATCGACTGGCCGCGATTGTTTTATCATTATTCTCAAGGTATCTACTCACGCGCATTCCAAATCTTTAAAATTGCGCATCATTTGGCCTTTGATTATAATAAGGAGAAAATTACCGTTTCCTTAATCAATCAAGTAATTAAGGAAAGACTTTACATCGATGAGCCTTTATTTGAAATAAAACGGAAAGATAAAATTAATGAACGTAATTATAATTTCCCACTAGAAGAAATTGACTACACTGATTACAGATCAATAGAAGTAAAAAATAAATTAGTCGAAAAAAAGATTTCATCAAATATTTTCAAAGGCAAAGTAACAAAAACGCTAGAAAGAAATAATGAATTAAATGCACAAGAAATAGCAGATAAAATAATCTTAGATCTCACATCAAAACCTGAAAAAACTAAAACTGTAAGTAAAGAGAAGGATATTAATGAGGAAGAGGAAGTACTGGCTGCAAATACCTTTGCTAATCTATTTTGTGAAGATAAAGACGAGACCTATCAAAAGGTAAAGGAATTTGGGGATATTTTCGAATTCGAAAAATTTAGATTGTAAAACATGCTTTATTATTGGCCTCATACATATCCTGATGAAATTCTATACAGTGTGATTGCCAGATATTTAAAAATTTCCGGAAGCCGAGGCCCCAAGCATTTATTAAATAATCTTTTTGACAGAAAAACTATTAGTGCAACGCTTGATCTTCCTAGCGGATTAAAACATTTAATACACAACCTAGAAATGTTTGATAAGGATGTTGAAATGATTTTGGCCGATAACACCCTCTTCCCGTATTATCAGTCATTTTTAACTCCAACAAAAGCTGAGAAAGTTAGACATTCAATGTTAAGTAAATCAGGAGATATTCATACGCTGATCGGAATTAACGCTGGGATTTTCCCCGCTGGCAAATCACCGAAATATTGCCCCTTGTGCGTTAAAGAAGATAAATCTGAAAATATATCGCCCTACTTGAGAAGAACCCATCAAATCCCATCAATACAAATTTGTACTCAACACAATATATATTTATTAGAATTAAATAAGAGTAGAGTTAATTTTAACAAACATGAGTTTTTATTTCTTGAAGATCACTTAGATCAATTTAGCTTAATTGAACAAAATGAATCTACTGAATACCTCAATATTTGTAAGGATATTGAAAAACTGTTGAAAGGAAGGCAAAATCCTTTTGATGCTGATGACCCCTTCTTCTATCGGAAGGAATTATTTAAACATGGCTTAGTTAAAAACGCAAATCAACTAAGTACTCAGGGGTTATATGAAAACTTTACTGACTTATATAACGACACTCTATTGGCTAAATTTAAGTCATCAGTAAATTTGGATAACCCTTCTTGTTGGTTAAAAGGAATATTTAGAAAACACAGAAAAGGCTTCGACCCCTGTCGGCATGTTATAATAGACAATTTTTTGAAATATTTAGAAACAAAAAATGAAAGCCTAGAAGTCATTGAAATTGAAAATATAAAGTATCCTTGTTTAAATAAAGTGTGTGAGCATTACAATCAGTCAATCCAAACTACATTTTCAAGACACATTGACCATAAATCCAAACGGCAAATTACTTTGGTTGAATGTAATTGCGGACATAAATATACTCATAGCTATATAACTAGTAAGCAAAACTATTTTACTAGAATAAAAGAATATGGACCCGTATGGCATTCTAAACTAAATCAACTTCTAGTAGAGGAAAAAATGAGTATAAGAGCTATTGCCCGAATATTAGGATGTGACTCCAAGACAGTCAATAAATTTAAATCTATTATAGTGGAAGGCGATTCCACTCCTAAAACTGAACTGGAGACGAAGCAGGAAATTTGGCAACAGCATATGAGGAAAAACCCAAAATCTGGTATTACTGAACTAAGAAAAAAGAAGCCTGCCCTTTTTGCTTTTTTATATCGGAATTGTAAAGAATGGTTACAAAAACAAAAATATTATAAATCTAACCCAACTTCGAAATTAAGAATTAATTGGAAAGCAAGGGATCTGGAAATTCTTCAAGAATTAAGGATAGCAAGGTCAAATGCATTGACAGAAAATCCTAAAAAAAGAATAACAAAAAGCTTACTTCTCATAATGGTGAAAAAAGAAAAAATGTTTTATAATAATCAAGAGAAGCTTGAAAATTGTGACGAATACTTATCTAAAATTCATGAGTCAAAATATTTTCATAGGAAAAAAAGACTTGTTCTATCTGCTTTAGAAATGAAAGACGGGAAAGCAGAAATCTCTTACTGGACACTCTTAAGAAAAGCAGGCATAAGAAAAGAATACCTTAACTATGAATTAATTCAACTTGCTAAAGGGATTGTAAATGGGACTTTTGAATTATCAAGACAAACTTTCATTAAAACTGCATAATTATGGCATTTGAAGTTATCTCAGTACCAAATGCAGTCTTTTCAGATGATCAATGGCAGTTGGAAACCGAAGTTAAAAAAATAGGTATAAAGCCTTATTATCAAAAAGAATACTTTCCAGTTGACAGGACGCCTAACATTTTAATTGGAGGGGAAATTGAAAATTTTGAACAATTAAACCCTAATGCCTTTCCAAAAGCAGATTTACATTTTCAAGAATTTGGAAAAGGTGACTGCATTAATTTCAAGGATTTAAAGACTGGAGATTTTGATTTTTATAACCCTAGAATATTATATGATGAATCAATGATATATCGAATAGAGCATAATGGGGAATATTATGTTTTCTTCTGTTACGATCTATTTAGGGTATTACTATTTATCACCAGTGAAATAGGTTCGTTCATTTTTAAAAATGAATTTTTAGACATTGCCTTGGATCACCGCGAAATAATAAAAGAGGATTCTAAAAAAAAATTAATATTGCAGTTCAATGAATTTCTTCCTAAAAATTTATTGAAAAATCAAACCTTTATTTTCAATGTTGCTTACCTTCTATTTTGTAAACCAATAAAAAAATATTGGGATGATATTAAATTCAATCCAAATATATCAAAAAGAGACTTTTCGTTCAGCCAATTAAATCTAAAAGAAGTAAAGATGAATGTGTGCGTTAAAAAATACACAAATTTCAATTTAGTGCTTCAAATAAATGATATTGACATAAATGAGACATTACCATTTGAAGTAATAAAAGTAATTATCCCCGAATTGACCGAGACTCAATCTACCAAAGATGCTTCTGATAAAAAGAAAAACCCATTGGAAAAGGAATTCCCTATCGTCCCAGATATAAGTCAAAAAGGTCATAATCAGCAAAAAAGAAGTTCTAAAATACCTATAAGTATTGGTAATAACTTTGTGAAAAAACGACCAGAAATTGTTTATAAAAGAAGCACAAGTAATAATAGGAAGATAAGGAAATCAAATACATACAATAAAGACATTCCTAATAAAGAATTGAGATTTAGTTTTGGAGGAAAATCATTTGATGTTAACAATATTAAAGCCAAGCTTGAATCAAACTTGAAGTTTAAAGAGTTTGATTACTCTAAAATCCCTAATGGATTATTCACCTTTTGTAAGGCTTTTGAAATTACTGCAAATGGCTTTGGTCTATCTTTCGAGTATGTCATAAGAGATGTTCCTGAACACCTTGTATTTTCTAACATGAATGGACAGAAACGAAAAATTTTAATTATTGAAGTAACGGATCCTGATCCATTTTTCTTGTTAGAAGTCGATTCCTCAGATGGTAAATATATCTCAACTTTGGTTTTTGAAGATGTTGAATACATTGAGAAGGAAGAGTTTTTAGAACAAATCATTTTAAAAATGAGTGCAAATGGAGGCGTTTGGCCAGTTCAATACTTGGTAGAGTACAGTAGGCATTGGAGAATAAGACATCCAAGAGGTCTTAAATCAACAAAACCGGAGGATCAGGAAATGTACGAGAAAGTACAGAATAAATTAGTTGATAATTTAATAGAATTTTTTGCTGCATAGCTTTCTACTTAAGGAATAATATGACTGATGATCTTAAGGTATCAAATTTGACTAATGTCAAAATCTTCATCAGATTCATCGAATAATACGGTCATCCTATGTGATTCTAGGAAATTTTGCCTTAATTTAAGTCATTATTATATCAATTTAATCCATAAATGACTGCAACAGCCAACCAAAACCCTGAGCAAATTGCCAGAGACCGCATTGATCAAATGCTGGTGGATGCTGGGTGGTTGGTGCAAGATAAATCCAAAGTAAATTTATCAGCAGGATTGGGAATAGCAGTTCGGGAATACCAAACTGACATTGGTCCCGCTGATTATGTGCTGTTTGTAAATCATAAACAAATTGGCGAATCGAAGCTTAAATTAAAGAGGAATATGAAAAGCTAACAAAATTGAAGCTCATGGAGCAAACTACAATAAGTATATTTTTTTAAACCTGTAAACTTATCGTGTGTCCATAAAGGGCATTCCTGTGAAACGCCATTGCTTTGACAGCTAAACCCGTATTGATATATTTATACGAAGAGCAAATACCTAATTACTCACTCTTTTTCTTTCTGTCATCTGAAAATCCTCTTTTTTCGATGAATAGATCGATTTTTATGCTGAATTTTAGAACGGTATTTCTATATTTACAACTCATCAGCAACCAAAACCTTTAGAATCCCCCTTTCAAGCCTCATGCTTGGGAGTAAAGAAATTTCAAAGAGCTTTCTGGGAGTTGAAAATTAAATAGATGCATTACATAATTAAATGTTGTGTGGCATTGCATTTAACTTAACAGTATTAAATTATGAACGGAATAATAAAAATACTTAACGTTGGTGACGGGGATGCAATTATCGTACATCTCAACAAGGACAATAAGGATTTGGTCATGGTAGTAGATGGCGGCCAGCCTTGGCACTACGAAAAGGTAATGAAGCCAGCTCTAGTGGAGTTGCTCAGTAAACTTGACAAATCATCACCTGACATAGTCGTTGCAACGCATTATGATAGCGATCACATTGGTGGACTTATTCCGCTGGTTCAAGATTATATTGAAGGAATAAAAGAAGTTTGGGTTCATAGATCACCTGAGTTATCTCAGGATGAAAAGGCGATTCTTGAATCATTTGACAAAAAGAAAGATTTCCAATCTTTCAGCCAATTCGTTTTCGAAAGCAGAATTATAAATAAGAATTCATCAATAAAAGAAGAAGCAATCAGAGAGAAATCTTCTTTTGTAATAGAGTCTTTAAGACAATTAGAAACGTTCCTAGGACTACTTCCGCCAAGTAAAGTTAGAGAAGTGTTTTATGGAGATTCAGTAGATGGCTGGCCTGAAATTAAGGTGCTAGGTCCTCTACAGAATTTTTATGATGAATTATTCCCACAGGATAAAAGTCTGGATGATATAATAGTAGGTGAGACTATTGATTATCTAAATGAAAGTCTTGTCTTTTGGAGGAAAAGAAAAATTGAATTAATCAATCATGGGGAGGCTCCTTGCCAATTTCTTAAGAATGATTCAACCGTAAGATTAACACCAACCAATAAAGCTAGTATTATATTTGCCATTGATAAGGATGATAAACGATTCTTGTTTACAGGTGATGCTGGAATTTCCTCCTTTAAAGCAATCCCGAATTGGGAAGAGGAGCTTAGAAATATTCATTGGTTGAAAATTCCGCATCATGGAAGTAACAATAATATTTCGAAGGAAATAATTGACGTTATGAAACCGAGCTACTCCGATAACTCTGGAGATAGACATCAAGATAAACCAGTACTTGACTGTATTTCTAAGAATTCCAGATCTAAACGAGATGTTAGATCAACAAAGACTTTAGGCTCTATAGAATTTGAAATATGAACCACATACACAACTGTAGCTGAAAACGAAGATGTATTAAAACCATTATGATATACTAATGGAATTGTAAAAGAATCAACTTCCTAGCAAATGATAGAAAATGAAATTTTTAACTTATAAATAGATAAAATATGAAAGTAAAGGAATTCACCAGATTTGGCCATGCACCTGAAGTTGCGATTAAGCAGCTTTCAGATGAAATACACCAGTTTCTAAAAAAAGATAAAAGTATAGAAGTAATAAATTTAAGCCACTCACTTCTTGAAAGTAGAATAATTGAGGGTGAAAAGTTTGTCGCTTCAGCTCTACTATGTTATAAATAGAGCTTTCTTATTCCAAGACCAGAGCATTTGAGATTCATTAGTATTTTAGACGAGAACCTTTAATTGCTTTCATGATCCCCTGAGCACAAGGTATTTTAATAAACGATCGTTAAGACATTTTAAATGTAATGATAACAAATTCGTTATATTTGAAATTGTAACTTGAACTAAGAAAGATATAGTTGTAATGTTTGTTATTTGTATCAATTATATCTAATCTTTTTACAAAACAATATTCAGCGGACTTCTGGAAAATAAGGTATGAACGAACAAGAAATTAGGGAGGAATTAGAAAAGGTGCTAGCAAGTGACTCTAGTAATTACAGTAAGATATTAGAGCTCTCTACAAAATTAGCCAGTTTTGATAATGACAACGTTCGTTTTAGTGTTGATGCAGGAGTAATTGACAGATTAGGAACAGAATTAGTTGCCAGACAAGAAACTGCAGTATCAGAATTGGTGAAAAACTCTTACGATGCAGATGCAAAGAAGGTAATACTTCGGTTTGAAAATTCTGATGTAAGAGGAGGAACCTTGTTTATTGAAGATGACGGTTTAGGAATGACTAGGGATCAGTTAATTAAAGGTTTCATGAGAATATCCTCTACAGATAAGTTGCGTAATCCTTTTTCTGAAAGATATAATCGCAAACGAGCTGGTCAAAAAGGTATAGGGAGATTTGCTGTTCAAAGATTAGGTGAGAAATTGACGATTACAACTCAAACAGTTGACGATGATTTTTCACTTGTAGTTACAATTAATTGGGCCAATTATCAAGGAGATATAGACATTTCAAACATCACAAACAAAATTCATACTATTCCTAAAAGGAAAGAAGAAGGGACAACATTAAAGATTGAAGGATTAAAAGATAAATGGACACAAGCAGCTATCAAACGGATTTATAGATATGTAAGTGCAATAATTCAGCCATTTCCGCTTTCGGAAGAAAAAATCAATGGTAATAAAAAACAAATCGACTTTTTAGATCCTGGTTTTAAAACAATTTTCAAAAAAATTGAAAGTGACAAAACGTTAGTAATAGCAGATGAATCTAAAATGATTTACGATCATGCCGTTGCTGAAATTGAAGGTTGGATTGATGAAAAAGGATTAGGTGTTTATTCTATTACTAGTAACAAACTTGATATCGAAGAATATGGAGAAATAGGAAGTGATCCTGACGATAATAGTACACCATTCACAGAAATAAAAAAAGTCCGTTTTAAAGCTTACTATTTTATATATAATGCGGGGTTTATTCCAAAAATGCACGAAGCCACAATTAGAAAAGCAGCTAGTACATCTGGGGGTATCAGATTATATAGAAATGGATTTAGAGTTTTACCATATGGTGAACCAGGAAATGATTGGCTAAAATTAGACCAGTCTGTAACACGTAGATCTATACTTCCTGTACATGGAAATAATAACTTTTTTGGCTTCGTTGAATTAACTGATTACAAAGGGGATTTTAATGAAACTTCTAGTAGAGAGGGATTAATGGAAAATGAATCTCTTGTTGAATTGCAAAATTTTGTTTATCGTACAATTCTTACTGGTGTCATTAAAATAGCAGAAGTTAGAAATGTTAAGATCGTATCTGGCCAACAAAAGGACGGTAAATTATATGAAAAAATTGAAGTCCGTATTAAGGATATTGTTCATACTCTTGAGGCATTAGATTTTGAGTTAGAAAAGGAAGAAGGTAATATTCAGGTCAAAAAAAGAAGAAAAAACAGACTAAAAAGACTTCAAAAAGACCTTAAAGAAGTTGCGGAGTTACAAAAAGAAGAGACCAATAAAATGCTCAAAGAAAAATCAATGCTCCGGGTCTTAAGTAGTGTCGGAATTACTATTGGTCAGTTTATACATGAGGTAAGAGATTATTTAATTAATATGGAATCTGATGTAAAATTTTTACTAGAAAAATTAAGATCAGATACGGTATTGACTGAAAGACTTTTAATTTTAGACAAAAATCTTACAACATTTAGAAGTTACACTTCATATTTTGACAATGTCATTTCTCTAAATGTAATTAGGGAATTAAGACCTATCGAAATTCAAAATAGAGTTGAATATTTTTGGAAATCAATCAATAGTGACTCCGCTAAAAGTAAAATTAAGTTTTATGAGCCATTAAGAAATGGAGTTTATTTATACACTGTTCCTATGCATCCGTCTGAATGGTCTTCTATTTTGTTTAACCTATATACAAACTCTAAAAAGGCAATAAAACGAACTGAGAAACCAGGAGAAATTAAAATTGAATGTGGATTAGAAGATAATAAAATATACTTAGAGTTTTCAGATAGTGGTGATGGGATTTCTGAAGAAAACGAAGAAAGAATATTTGAGGAATTCTTTACCACAACTTCACCTAATTCCTTTGAAGATATAGAAACAAGTACCGAAATAACTGGGACTGGATTAGGGTTAAAAATTGTAAAAGATATTGTATCTAGCTATAGAGGAAATATCAAAGTAGTTTCACCAAAACAAGGTTTTAATACCTGTATAAGAATAGAAGTACCGAAAGCGACAGATAAAGAATTAGACGATTATGGCTTATAAAGTATTATATATTGATGACTTAGAAACAGAAAGTCGATTAAAAGAAATTGAAAACTTAAATTTTAATGTAAAACTATACAATCCGACCTCAGATATAAGTGATTTATATGGTTCCTTAGAAGAAAACACTAAAGCCTGCATCTTAGACTATAGATTGACTAAAGGGAAGAACAATGCTTGCTTTGATGCTCCAACTATTGCACAAACTTTAAGAACCAAACATAAAAATGATTTAAAGGATTTTCCTCTAATCTTGATGTCAAATGAGAAAATAAAGGTTAGAGAATTTGATAAAGACTTAACCAGTCAGGATTTGTTTGATTTTGTTTTAACAAAGGAAGAATTTTCTGAAAATAAAGAAAATTTTAAAAAGAAATTAAACTCCTTTATTAAATCATACGAAACTATCAAACAGCATAAATTCGATCTTGATAAAATCCTTGACTTTGATGGGAATTTTATTTTGCACTCCCGAGTTAAATCTGACGCAAAAGCTATTGGAAAAAATCTATTTGGTTTAAGCAGCTTCATTTATTATGATATTATTAGGCCCGTAGGTATTATGATTGGTGAAGATGTTTTGTCTGCAAGGCTTGGTGTCACAAAGGAATCTGAAGATTGGCAAAAGTTATTAGGCAAAATTAATGATTCGTTATACACTGGCGTCTTTTCGGATTATTTGGATCGATGGTGGATGGATAAAATTGATAAATGGTGGACTGAAACAATAAGCTCAGACTTCTCATTAAGAAGTTTGGATTCTGAAGAACGAGTAAAATTGCTAAAGGCGAAATTAGGGTTAAAAAGATTGACACCCTTAACCAAAACTAAACATGCAATAAGTTCTAACTTTTGGACAATTTGCAAAGATTCAAGGCGACCTTTAGATCCATTTGATGGTATTGAATTATTAAAAGACTATTTACCTTGGCAGGAAAAGGAATATTTATCTATGGAATCAGCTCTAGCAGGTAAAATGGATGAATACAAAAATTTAGTAAGTGAAATTGATAAAAAAGCTGTTCGTGAACTGGTTAAAAGGGAAAGAGCAAATGGATAATTGGAGTTTAAGAAATTTTAGACAAGATTTAAGCAAATTTTTAGAGCTAATAAGAGATTATCAAATTGGAGATTTTGATTCTTTATATAGTCTTCAAGGAAAAATAGATTCATTAGACTCATTTAAATATGAGATCAAAGATATTGTTTTTAATCTAAACAAGAGAATTTCTGGCACAATGCCAGAAACCTTGAATAAATATAAAATATCTTTAGCTAACACTATTTCTCTGGTTAATAAAGATTACACAAAAAACGATATAGTTGATAAAGATTATTTATTTGAATTAAATATTGATTCTTTTGTCAGTACTGGTGAAAGTGATAGTAAACCATACAAAAATTGTTGGCACCTAGATAAACATATCGATAGTTCTGAGCCAAAATATACTCACCCCACATATCATTTCCATTTTGGAGGTGACTATTTGGAAGGTCTAGACACAGGCGACATTTCAATTTTTTCTAGCCCTAGATTACCACATCCCCCTATGGATTTTTTTTTAGGTTTTCATTTTATTATCTCAAATTTTTATAGCGCAAGAGATTTTCCATTTGTAAATGAGCTAAAAGAAAAATATGAATACCGGCAGATTATAAGACGTGCCCAAGAAAGGTTATGGACTCCGTATTTCAAAGCTTTTGATTCAGCAAATACTCACCAAGATTTTACGATTAATAAAATTTTTCCTTTGTATTTAGATTAAAATGAATCAAAACATTCTTAAATATTTAAAGGAGTATTCTTACCAAACTAAAGATGTAAACAAGCTCTTAGTCTCTACATTTTTGATTCTAAACAAGGTAAAAGATGTCCAAAACAAGCTGATCAGAGATTTAGTTATTTCTGATGGACAAGAATGTCTACAAGTATATGAATTCATTAAATTATTTGGTGACACTGGTTTTGATATTGAAGAGTTAATTAAACTGTTTGAATTTGTTATCTCTCCTAAGGATAAAGAAGTGAATGGTGCTGTTTTTACACCGGAATATATAAGGAAACATATTGTAGAGAGTGTAATTAAAAATCATGAAAAGAATTCTATCCAAGAATTGAAAATTGGAGATATTGCTTGCGGCTGCGGTGGCTTTTTTAAGACAATAGCAGAAGTGTTTAAAAAAGAAACTAAAAAAAGCTACTTTGAAATATACAGGGATAATATCTATGGTTTAGATATTGAAGATTATAGTATAAAAAGGACTAAAATACTTCTATCCCTTTTCGCAATTATTAATAATGAAGACCCAAAGGAGTTTGAATTTAATTTGTACTGTGGTGATGCTTTAGATTTTGATTGGTCTAAAATCGAACAAATAAAGAGAAATAGCGGATTTGATATTATTGTTGGCAATCCTCCTTATGTAGGAGCTTCCAAAATGGATAATAAGACAAAGGACTTATTACAGAACTGGAGTGTTTCTAGAAGTGGAAAACCAGATTTGTATATTCCTTTCTTTGAAATTGGTATGTCCAACCTAAATGAAAAAGGAGTTTTAGGATATATAACCGTTAATACTTTTTACAAAAGTTTAAATGGCAGGTCAGTTAGAAATTACTTCTCAACAAATAAATTTGATATTTCTATTATTGATTTCGCAGGAGAGCAACTATTCAAAAAGCGATCTACCTATACTTGTATCTGCATAATTGCAAAATTACCAAGTTCATCTGTCAAATACGTAAAAAGCTTAAGTAGTAATATTAGTAAAATAAGACAGTCTGATTATATAAGCATTCCCTACGCTAATCTTGACGATTTTAACGGTTGGTATTTGATTAATAATAAAATTCAGAAAAATATTGCCAAGATTGAAAATTGTGGATCCCCTTTGGGTAAAAAATTTGAAATCCGAAACGGTTTTGCTACGCTAAAAAACAATGTATATGTATTTAAACCAATTAAAGAAGATAAAAACTACTACTATTCAATAAAGGATAATAAAGAATATAAAATAGAAAAAAGTATCTGTAAGGATACAATTAAACCCAATACTTTAAAATCTGAATCGGAATTAAAAGATAAAATTGAAAAACTAATTTTCCCTTATTCAATAACACCAAGTGTAGATGATCTTTTCGGAACGCAATCAAGAGAGTTAAAATCTAAAAATGAAAATGAATTAAAAACGAAATACCCGTTTACTTACGAATATTTGCTTGATCAAAAACAGACTCTCTCCGAAAGAGATAAAGGAAATGGTAATTATGAACAGTGGTTCGCTTACGGAAGGAATCAAGCTTTGACTTTGAAAGGGAAGAAACTACTATTTCCATACATAACTAATAAACCATGTTTTGTATTCACTGAGGATGAGCAGTTAATGTTTTATAATGGTTATGCTATCTTATCAGATTCAAAAGAACAGCTTTTAGTTTTGCAAAAAATCTTGATGTCAAAAGTGTTTTGGTATTATATAAAGAACACTAGTAAACCATATGAAGGCAATTATTTTTCTGTCGCCAAAAACTACATTAAAAACTTTGGAATCTGTGATTTAGCGGAGGATGAAGAAGAGATGTTACTTACACTAAAGGATCAAAATAAGATAGATGCTTTTTTAGAGAAAAAATATGGTTTACATCTTAAATAAATATTTCTTAAGGCTAAATCGTTTTAATCTGCACCCAAAAAGATTTAGGGTCATGTTCAGTGAATAGTACACATTAGAAGTAAGACGAAAGGTAGAAATACTTACAATCATTATTTAAAAAAAAATGAGCAACATTAAAAAAGGAAAGTTTGAACAATTAGCTTGGATTCTCTTATCCTTAGGTATAATTATAATGATTATTGTTACAGTATTGTTTTTCCTAAATAGAGATTTAGCAACAAATCAACCGATTAATGGAACCCTATTTGGTCAATATGGCTCATTAATAGGCGGGCTTATTGGTACAATTGTAGCCTTAGTTAGTTTTCTCTTACTTTACGAAACTCTGAATGAACAAAGGAGGCAATCGCAAAAACAAGGAGAAGATCAGATTTTCTATCGCATTTTAGACAAGCAACAGAATAGAATAATAAATAGCACTATTGAAGAAAATAGCACAAAATATCATGGGTATCAATTTTTTTCTTTTTTAACAAAAGAATACAAAAATAGAGTAATTGAAAAATGTCATTTACTTTCAAGAAAGTTAATTTGTGATGAACCTGAAAATATTGACAACTTTTTTTTGAATAAATTATTTAATGCTAGAGATAACAATCCTGAATTAAAAGATTTTGAGTTATTTAAACAAGATTTTATTTCAGAACTAAAAAGACGTGATAAAAATGACAGATGGGAGTATTTGAAATATTATTTTGGTTCAGTGGGCCAAGAACCTCCTAATTTACGAAGTGTTTTAATAGACATTGGGACTGTTAAATTTTATAAAATTAATTTCGATCACAGAAAAGAAATTTACAAAGAAATATATTCTACAATAAAAAGTGATTATGGATATTTCATTGATCATTATACTAAAGAGTTAGAATTTTTCGCTTTGTTTATTAAAGAGTCATTAAATCAGGAATTATACATTAGCTACTTAGTGTCCCAAAGTACAATTTATGAAACAGTAATTGTTTTTTACTATTTAGCATCAGGATTTGCCTCCAATTCTTTAATGGAATTTGTTATAGAAAACCAATTATTGGACAATTTAATAAATAATGATCCTATCTTGATTGATTATCCTTCTCGTGAAGAACTTGAAAATGAAATTGAAAATATTAAGGGCATGTATAATGATTAATAGCAATCCAATCGAAAATAACTTTTGCCAATAACTCTCATTGTTTAACTAAATTAACTATTTGCTTTTCCCAAACTAAAGAGGATGCCGGTAGGGAAGAGAAATGTAAACAGCTAAGAATCGAGAGAAGGTTCGAGTAGAGAAGAATGATCAAATTTTAAACTGCTCCACCCGACATCTCAAAACCATTTCAGTATTTACAGAAAAATCCCATGTTCAATATTATTCAACTCCTTTAATACCAATTGCTGACCAAATGTAGAATCCAGTAAATCCACTGGGCTTTTTCCGTCAAAGATTAAATTACTCTCTTCTAACCATATACTGAAGTTCTGATCGTCACAGAATACATTTTGCCCAACAATATTAATATTCATTGCCTGAAATATTTTTTGAGCTTGATTTATTTTAAAAATATGCGACTCTCTCTTCATATATCTTTTTAAGGTTGCAAGGCTAATGTCTAAAAGAGTTGCCCACTGGAGATCATTAAGAACACAAAAGTCTTTTATCTCCTTAAATAATTTAGTGTTTACTCCATACTCTAATGCATTTACAATAGTAAAATGATCCGATAGAAAAGTCTCATAATCATATGAATCTAGTCTTTTAGGATAAGAGGTTTCTAATTGCTTTAGAAAAATAACTAGTTCTGTATTCGTAGTATTCATTTTTACTAAATTGCTAAGCTATTTATAAATGTACTTATTTATATTCTTTCTATAAAACTGTAAGTTAGCGGCAAATAACTTTACTGAAATAGATACCAATATAGGAAATCAGCTCACTAAAATAATTTCTTATGAAATCAGAATCAATTGACATAAAGTACCTAAAAATCCCCAACATCTGTTTTTCCCTTACAGAAAAAGATGATGAAAGGGAAGAGCAGTTCAGAAAGCAAAGGATGGAAAGAGGATTCGATGATAGTGAAACATGGAGTCTCGATTACACTGTAGCTAGTTTCATTATTCCCAGATTGGAGCGATATCAAGAATTAGCTAATGAAAGATTAGCCAGAGATAAACAACTTATCAGAGAAGTTGATATGCTATTAGAAGCAATGAAATTGATTGTAAAAGATGAAGGCAGCCATCTTTGGAACGAAAAAGAAAAAGATATAGTAACTCAGGGTCTAGCATTGTTTCCGAAAGTATTTACCACTTTGTGGTGGTAACATGATTTAAAAAATGTTGTATTTATAACACATTTCGCTTGATTTTCGTTAATTTGTTGTATATATACAACAAAAATAATTATGTCAAAAGCATACAAACTCTATTCAAATACAGAAATTCTTCAAAGAATTGGCAAAGCACTTAAAGACAGAAGAAAATTCAAGGGCATTACGCAGGAAGAACTCTCCTTTCAAACCGGCTATGATAGAGGAACAATAGTCCGCTTAGAATCAACTGGTAAAGTTTCCCTAGTGGTTTTAATTGAGGTTTCAAGATATTTAGATATACTGGATGGTGTAGTTGATGCGATTGTGGGGGAAGAACTTCCTTTAAAGGGGATTAAAGAAATGAATAAATTATTTGGGAAGAAAAGATAAATTAGTTTTCTCCAAAAATAATTGTCTAATCAATATTGGAAATCAGATTGAATTGATTTTCCGGTTGAAGGAAAGGATAAGATTTTGGATGAATAGGTTTTAGTTACTAACTTATCGGTTAGTATTTAGTAGATTATCTCTAAAGAAGGTGAATTGTGTGGTATCCTATATTAATTCTCATTTAATTGTAAGTACTATTAAACCTCCAGTTATTAATTTTTATCCAATTGATGAAAAACGACCTTGTATCTTTAATTGACGAAAAGACTGAATTAATAGAAAGAATAAGCTTATTTGATAATGTAGTAATAATTGCGCCTTACAATTTCGAGAAAGAATCTTTAATCAACTACTCAATTCAAAAAGCATCAGTTGAAAAGAAAATCGTGTCCATTTCTTTAAATATGCTTTTTTCAGTCTCAGAAGATGAATTTCTATGCAAATATGCTTCTGAAATCCTAAATAGCCTAAAAGCAATTTCTAAAGATTCATTAAAGTCTTCTTTACAGGATATTTCCTCTTCGAAAATATCTTATATCATTGAAGCCACAGAAAGTGACAGTGATAAAATTTCAGTACCGAACAGCAATGCACCATTTAATACACTACAAAAGGAAGCAATTTTAAATTTGCCAGAAAAGATAGCAAAGGAGAATAAGGTTAATGTACTGATATGCTTATCTGAATTTCAAAGTGTTATATCATGGAATGAGATCGAATCCTTCTTCATAGATTTATTCCACGACATTACAAAAAGACAGAATCATGTTAGATACTGCATCTCCGGATCTCATATCTACCAAATGAACAAGCTATTTGGAAATAAGAACAGCCTTTTATACAAATTTGGTCATATTACATATTTAGAGCCAATTGCAAAAGAGCAATTTTCGGATTACATTTCTAAAAGTTTTAAAAAGGTCGATAAGGTTATTGAAAGAGATTTGATTAGTAAAATTCTGAATGTAACTGAACGTAATCCGCGCTACACTGAATTCCTATTTTCAGAAGTCTTAAAATCTAATAACAAGATTATTTCCCATGAATGGGTAGAAAATTGTATTGAAATACTACTTAGGAGATATATTGCTAGCTACAAATCGAAATTGAGCCAATATAATGTAAATCAAAGGCTCTTTTTAATTGCGCTCTCAAAATCGAACGGTAAAAAAATATATTCCTTAGACTTTATTCGGAAAAGTGGGCTGGAATATTCAGCCAAACTTGATAAAGTCAAAAATTCACTACTTAAGGAAGGCACCATTTATACGATTTCAGATAAAACTATCAAATTTACAGATCCACTGTTCAAATATTGGCTAGCGGAAAATTTTGATTAAATTGGAATTATATAAATTATACGTAAGTAAATATTAAAAAATCAACCGCTCCCTGTTAAAACCTTCATGTTCTTGCAGATCAATATATCCTAATTGATTGGTCATAAGTTGAGTCTCTCCAATTGGAAAATCTCTTATTTTAGCATGATGGTGTCCGTAAATCCAATAATCAGGTTTAAATTCCATTATAAGATCTTCCAATTCAACTGCAAAAGCTTCGTTCAATATGCTGCCGCTGTATTTGAATGGGTAATTTATTTTAGTAGGAACGTGATGAGTTATTACGATTGATTTTTCATCTTCATTACAATCTTTTAGTTCTTTCTGAATAAATGAAAGGCAATCCTTATGTAATTGATTATATTTTTTTGGTCTAAGACTTAATCCATCGTCTTTAATCACCCTAAAATCATTCATACCATGCTTTATTTCATTTGCATATTGAGTTCCGATATAAGTCCAAAGTGTACTAAATATGAATCTGTAATTTCCTATTTGAATGGATTTATTATTTAGCAAAATAACATTATCTCGTATTTTCTCCTGAAATGAACCGCTTCTATCATTTATATCGGATTGGTAATATTCATGATTGCCAGGAATCCAATAGGTCATTTCAAAATTATCCGAAACATAATCAAAAAAGTTATCTGCAACATGCATTATGTTGAAAGGAATAATGTCACCTGCTAATATCAAAATATCACCTACAGCTTGCAAGGGATATTTCTCAATAAAGGCTTTGTTCATTATGAATTCTAAATGGAGATCGGAGGCAAATTGGATTTTAATTGGTTCAATAAATAAAATTGATTGATTCTCTAGGTTTAAAATTAAAATCCGTGTTCAATATAATGACTACTGATCTTATTAATTCTTCCGCTTACTATATCTGGATTATTCTCATTAATACCATTTAGTTCTATAAAAGCTCCGTCAATCAATTTAGAATGTTGTTTAATTTGTTGCAGTTTTAATTCTGATGCTGAACGAAACTTCTTGATTTTCTTATTTGATTCTTCAAAGTTCATTTCTTATCGAATTTTTTATCATTTGTAGATTTGAGTATTTCTGAGTCAGAAATACTTTTAGCTAAAGAGGCCAATCCGTCTTTAAAATCCTTTTTTAGTAATTTGACATCCTTGCTCAGATCTTCTAAACCATTCTCAATCTTCGATAAATAACCCTGTCTTTGATTAAGGATTTCCATGATTCTTAGCCGTTTTTCGTTGTACTTATCCATAGTAAAGTTAATTTATGAATACTTTTTGGTATTACCCACTAAGCCAAAATGATATAGGATCAAGGATTGTTCCCCAAATCTAGATTAGATACTATCGCTCAGGTCTATCTAAAAACTTTACACTTCTTAATTCAATTAATTCGAGATCGCCAGAATCTAATTCGATTAAAGCTTTGGTAACAGTCTCATCTCTATTTGACATATAAACATATCGATGAAAATATCCTTTGTCGTTAAATCGGGGGCCATATTTTATCAGTACTCTTCTTAAGTGACTCATTTTACAAATAGCTCTATTTCGGTTTAAATATAAGCATAAATCTTTAAATCCGCACAAATAGTCTGTGTTCTGGATTTTCTTTTCAATCTACTTTTACAAAGTGGATATCAATATAAAAATAGGAGAACAACTAGCGCAGTTAAGAAAACAAAAAGGCTATACCCAAGAGCACTTAGCTTCTATTTTGGAATTACATGAAGACTATATTGGTAAAATAGAAAGAGGACAAAGGAACCCTTCCGTTAAAACTTTACTATTGATACTCGATAATTTAAAGATAAAGTATTCTGATTTTTTTGCTCTATTAGAGGATGCTTGATTTAAATAAAGGCTCTTTGTAAAAGTTGTGACTTAATTATTTATTCCATAATTACTAATTTTATTATTGGTAAGCTTTATATAACACAAAGTTTATATCCCTACTCACAAGGTTGATTTACCTTCGCTTTTTTCAATTTTGTCGTCTGACAATAAATACCGTATTTTGCATCTGAATGCAGCCATTTAAACACATATCAGCATATTTCTTTCTGAGCATATTCAGTGTGCTTTTGCTGCATCAGGCATTGCCTCATAATCATCATCAGCATGAACTAAATGATGCCATAGAGACTTCCGGACATCACCATTCTCATGCTCATAGCCATGATCACGACAAAGAAGAAAATAAAGATCCCGATGATCTTTCCGGATTATTGGGTTTTCTATTGGGCAGTCACTCACACACCTACCATTCCAATGATTTTCAGGTAAGAAATGAGATTAAACCACAAATTCAGGTTTTACTCACATTCGTTTTACCGCAACTGGAACTTTTCTCATTTGATCACCACAGCAGTACACTAGAGCCTGTTCCCCGTTTCACGACAGGCTATCAACATCTCTATTTATCTATTCCCTCACTTAGAGGCCCTCCTGTATTAGGTTAATCTTTTGGTGTAAATCATACTGCTTCATATAAGCAGGTGGCTTACCATTTACATTCAGGTTTAACCTAAAATAATAATACATGTTAAAAAAAATCTTATTCGCTCTTGGCGGATGCCTGTTTGCTTTGGGTGGTTTTGCTCAATCCACTCAAATTGATCAGGTACTTCAGGAAATAGAGCAAAACAATAAAGAATTAAAAGCTTTCCAATCGCTCATGGAAAGTAGAAAGCTTGACTTGAAATCCGGAAATAATTTACCCGACCCGCAGGTTGCGGCATTTTACCTTCCATTTGGTGAACATAACACGGGAGACTATTCGGAATTTCAGGTTTCTCAATCATTTGAATTTCCTACGGTATATGCCGCGCGTTCCAAATGGATTGATAAGCAAACCGATCAGCTACAACTGGAATATAACCAGCGAAGACAGGATATTTTACTGCCTGCTAAAAAATTCTGCTTGGAGCTGATTTCACTAACCAAGCGTAAGGAGGTGGAACTACTTCGAGTAGAGCAGGCCCGACAGGTCTTTGACCAGGTGCAAGAGCTATTTGAAAAAGAACAGGTTGGCATTTTGGAACTTAACAAAGCCAAAATAGCCTGGATGCAGGAGCAATTTCAGGTAGAACAAATTGAGAATGAAATCCAAAATGTGCAGCTTTCGCTCCAAAAGCTGAATGGAGGCGAACTCATACGTTTTGAACAGTCTGAATTTTCCGATGAACTGACTGTTGCACCTTCTGATAGTATCTGGCAACAAATAAAATCCATTGATCCTGTCATTAAAGCATTAAAAGGAGGTGAAGCAGTTGCCATGCAACAAGTACAGGTGCAGAAAAACCAATTGCTGCCTAATCTTACTGCCGGCTTTAATCATCAGGGGGTAATGGGAAATAACTATTCCGGTGTGTACGGTGGAATATCCATCCCCCTTTGGAATAGCAGGAATAAAGTAAAGGCAGCAAAAGCACAATACCAATATCGGCAGTCCAATACCGAAGCGGTTACTACTGAACGTCATTCAAATTTCATGGAGCAATACAATCAGTATGATTTGATGCTTCGGAAATACCGGGAGTATACAACTACATTGGAAGGTTTGAATAGTGAAAACCTGTTGTTGGAAGCTTACCAGCTAGGACAAATTTCCTTTATGGACTATTACGTGGAACTACAATTTTACCGGCAGGCTTATGATAAAATGCTGGAGATAGAAAAAGAGTTGCATCAGCTAAAGGCTGAAATTATGAGTTTTGAATTATGAGTTTTGAATTTAAGAATCACCCATCAAAAAATTAACTACTAGAAATATGAAAACGAGAAATATAGTATTCGCATTACTAATCCTTTTTACCATTTCATGCACCTCAAAGTCTTCAAAAGAAGAGCATGGGCATGAACACGAAACCGAAGAGGCACACGGTCACGCCCATGATGAGGAATCTGATCATCAGCATGAGGATGAAGAGCATCATGAACAGGAAGAGTTTAACGTAGATCAGGACTCTACTCACACACATGACGATGGCAGTGAACATCATGATCATTAAAAATCAGATAAAGAAATGCGATACATAATCATATTAATTGCGTTGCTGGCAGCTTCCTGTCAGTCAACAGAAGAGCATGGCCATGCCCACGATGCGGCAGGAGGCCATATAGATGAGGCAGGCGAAATACCAAGGGTAGATTATACCCGCTGGACAGATAAAACGGAGTTATTCGTAGAATTTCCAGTGTTGGTGGTTGGGAAAACCAGTCGATTTGCGGCTCACTTTACTGTTTTGAAAAATCACAAACCCGTAAGGGAAGGTAGTGTAACGGTGAGTTTGGTTAAGGAGGGAAAAGGAATCAGACATACTGTAGAAGCACCTTCTTCTCCGGGAATTTTCTCACCCTCCTTACAGCCAAAGACTACCGGGAGCTATCAACTGATGTTTGATATTAAAACACCTCAGTATCAGGATAGAATTGTAATTAATGATATCCGGGTGTTTGCGGATGCTGAAGAAGCCATTAGTGCAGTTGGAAATGAAGAAGATGGAGGTGCTATCAGCTTTCTCAAAGAGCAAGCCTGGAAGATTGATTTCCAGACGGCTCCTGTAGTTTCCGGTGAAATTTATGATGTCATTAAAACATCAGGCGTATGGAAGGCCGCTCCGGGAGCCATACGCTCTCTTTCAGCCAATGCTTCAGGGGTGGTAAGCTTTGCCATGGACAATCTGACCGAGGGTACAGAAATAAAGCAAGGACAGGTGTTGATGACCATAAGCAGTAAAGGGCTTACTTCTAACAATCTACAAACAGAGATTGAGCAAGCGAGGGCAAATTTTGAACAGGCTAAGGCAGAATACGAGCGTAAAAAGCAGCTTTATGAGTCCAAAATTGTACCTAAAGCTGAGCTGGAACAGGTGGAAAGCAAATACAAGGTGGCCAAATCAAATTATGAAACCTTAAAAGCCGGTTATTCGGCAGGTGGAAAACAGGTCACAGCTCCATTTGATGGGTATGTAAAATCCATTTCAATAAGTAATGGTGATTTTGTCAGCCAAGGAGCTCAACTGTTAACCATTGGCTCTCATCGCACAAGCTTATTGGAGACCCAGGTCAGTGCCTCTTATGCTTCTGTTTTGCAAAACATCCAAAACGTATTCTATCAGAAGGAAAATGGACAGTGGTCAAGCATCCAAGCCTCAGGAGGATCAGTTCTTTCTGTTGGAAAAGAAGTGGAAAGTACAAAACCTCTGCTTTCAGTCTATGCCCAGATCACTGAGGAAATCAAGATGCCTGAAGGCAGCTTTACCGAAGTTGAGATAGCTTATGGTGAACCCAAACAAGCTGTACTTATTCCTGAGGCAGCTCTATTGGAAGATTATGGTAGTTACTCTGTAATAGTTCAGCTCTCTGGAGAAAGTTTTGAACGGAGACCAGTTATGATCGGTCGGAGCAATGGAGAATTTACTGAGATTACTGAAGGGCTTGAAACTGGTGAAGTGGTAGTAGCCAGAGGTGCTTATCAGGTAAAAATGGCCTCTATGTCCGGAACTACGCCAGCTCATGGCCATGAACATTAAAAAGGAAATGATATGCTAAATAAAATATTATCAATATCACTCCAAAACAGGCTGCTGGTTTTATTGGGTGCAGTTGTGCTAAGTGTGGCAGGCCTTTACATGGCACGAACGATGAATGTGGATGTCTTCCCTGATCTAACAGCACCAACAGTCACCATTTTGACTGAGGCACATGGTTTGGAGTCAGAAGAAGTAGAGAAACTGGTAACTTATCAGTTAGAAACTGCCATGAATGGCTCCCCTAACGTAAGAAGGATCCGTTCATCCTCAGCCGCAGGTATTTCTATTGTTTGGGTAGAATTTGACTGGGGAACCGATATTTATCGCGCCCGGCAAATTGTGAGCGAACGGATACCAATGGTACGTGAAAATCTGCCCAGTGGAATAGGGGCACCGACTATGGCACCTATTTCATCCATTATGGGAGAGATTATGCTATTGGGCGTAACCTCAGATAGCTTGTCGCCCATGGAATTGCGAACACTTTCGGACTGGACGATCAGGCCGAGGTTGAAAGCCATTGGAGGCATTGCCAATGTAATCGTTATCGGAGGCGATTATAAACAATACCAGGTTTTTGCCCATCCGGAAAAGCTTAAATACTATGATGTAAGTCTCAGTGAGTTGGTGGAAAAAGTGAAAGAAGCTAATGTGAATGCTCCGGGAGGTTTTTTCAATCAGCATGGCAACCAATACATTATAAAAGGTAGTGGACGGGCCTACGCTGTTGAGGAATTGGAAGAGGCCGTGGTAAAACAGGTTAATGGGCACAGCATTAAGATTAAAGATGTGGCCTCTGTCCAAATTGGTGCGGCCGATAAAATCGGTGACGGTTCATTGAATGCTTCTCCTGCCGTGATCCTGACCATATCCAAACAACCGGATGTGAACACACTGGATTTGACCGGGCGATTAGATCAGGCTATTGCTGAATTAGGACAGACTCTGCCGGAAGGTGTTGAGATCAAAAGCCAGATTTTCCGGCAATCTGATTTTATAGAGGCTTCCATTAGCAATCTGAATCAAACATTGTTGGAAGGTGCGTTCTTTGTTGTGATTGTGTTGTTTATTTTCCTGATGAACTGGAGAACCACATTGATTTCTTTGCTGGCTATCCCTATTTCCTTATTGGTTTCAATCATTGTTCTCAAGCTGCTGGGGTATACCATTAATACCATGAGCCTGGGCGGAATGGCCATTGCCATTGGTGCGCTGGTGGATGATGCCATTATTGACGTGGAAAATGTGTACAAGAGATTACGAGAGAATGTGAGGAAGCCAAAAGAAGAACGCCAGCCTGTTCTGACGGTAGTAAAAGATGCTTCCATAGAAATCAGGAGTTCTATTATTATCGCTACGCTGATTATTATTGTATCGTTTGTACCCTTATTCTTTTTGAGTGGTATGGAAGGCCGATTATTACAACCTCTGGGTATAGCATTTGTCACTTCCGTGCTCACCTCTTTGGTAGTAGCCGTTACGGTAACACCTGTATTATGCTCCTATTTATTGAAAGGTGAAAAGTTATTGAGTAAAAGTGCAGAAGGCACCAAAGTGGAACGCTGGCTGCAAAAACGTTATGATCGCGTACTTGGTGGAGCCATGCGTTATCCTAAAACGATTATTGGTGTTACTGTTGTGGCCTTCCTGCTAAGTATTGGCCTTTTTACCCAATTAGGAAGAAGCTTTTTACCTGAGTTTAATGAAGGCTCACTTGTCATCAGTGTGGTAGGCCCACCCGGCATGTCGCTGGAAGAAAGCAATAAGGTGGGCAAGCTAGTTGAACAACAGCTGCTAGAAATGCATGAAGTTGATGTGGTGACCCGCAGGACGGGACGTGCAGAGCTGGACGAACATGCCCAGGGAGTAAATGCTGCTGAAATTGATGTACCGTTTACTCTTAGCGACAAAACCAAGGAAGAGTTTTTTGAAGAGGTACGTACAAAACTTAGCATTGTGCCCGGTGTAAACATCACCCTGGGTCAGCCTATCGCTCACCGGATTGATCATATGCTCTCTGGAACACGTGCCAATATTGCCATCAAAATATTTGGCCCCGATCTGCAACGCTTGTATGAAGTGGGCAAAAGCGTGGAGCAAGCTATCAAACCCATTACGGGCCTGGCTGATGTGGCTGTTGCCCAGCAGATTGAAGTGCCTCAGATTCGTATCAAACCGAAGCGTCAGATGCTTTCTGCCTTTGGTATGACGGTTGGTGATTTTATGGAACAGGTGGATATTGCTTTTGCTGGAGAGGAAGCGGGTGAAATTTATGAAGGGCAGAAGTATTTTGATCTGGTGGTGCGCTATCAGGATGATTTCAGGAATAAGATAGAGCGCATCAAAACAGCCCTTGTAAGCCTTCCTAATGGTGGTCAAACAAGTATAGAACAACTGGCAACTGTGTCCTCTGGAAGCAGCCCGAATACCATCAGCAGAGAAGATGTACAGCGAAAGATCGTAGTTGCGGCCAATGTGCAAGGGCGCGATTTGCGGAGTGCGGTCAATGAGATACAGCAAACCATAAGCAATAGCATTGATATACCAGAAGGTTATCGGGTGGAGTATGGTGGGCAATTTGAAAGTGAAGCCAAAGCCTCACAATTATTGTTGCTTACCGCTATCATAGCCATTCTTATCATATTTTTGTTACTTTACTTTGAGTTTAAAGATATGAAGCTGGCTTTTGTAGTGCTGATTAATCTACCGTTGGCCTTGATTGGAGGTATTCTTATTGTCTATTTCACTTCCGGCATTATCAGCATTGCGGCAACCATTGGCTTTATTTGCTTGTTTGGAATTGCTACTCGAAATGGTATTTTGCTTGTTTCCAGGTACGAAGACTTGCGCAGGGAAGGCAAACAAGGCCTTGCGTTGATCAAAGAAGGTGCTTTAGACAGGCTAAATCCTATTTTGATGACGGCCTTTACAACAGGGCTTGCTTTAATCCCATTAGCCCTAAAAGGCGGTGAGCCAGGCAGTGAAATTCAGAGTCCAATGGCCGTGGTAATCCTTGGTGGATTGCTATCAGCTACCATTTTGAATCTGGTGGTGATACCTTGTGTTTATCAGTTGGTTACGGGTCGAAATAAATAAAGTGTAAATTTAAGTCAGGCCAAAGAATTGCTTTGGCCTGAATTTTTTCTAAAACCACCTGCCCACATTTTTCTCATAAGCAAAATAATCTTCTCCAAAAACACGCTCCAGTACCTTTTCTTCCAACCCAACGCGGACAAATACAATTAAGACTCCAAATAATAGCACAATGCCGGAATAGATGCTGGGAATGCAAAGAAAAAAGCCAATCAGTGTGATTAGTTGCCCCAGATGAAGTGGATTTCTAGATTTAGCATAAATGCCGGTTGAGAGTAGTAACCAGCCTTTTGTTTCACTTGTTCTATTCAATCTTTGTTGATTTTTAGCTGAGAAAACGATCAGGAAGGCTAGTGACATGAGCCCAATGGCTGCCCAGCTCAACCAATGGCTTTTCAATGCCTCGAATGGCACAATGTATTGATGATAAACCTCCGGGTATAATGAGAAAACTGTCACTAGCACTATTACCAATAACCATATCAGGTTATTCAATAAGGTCACTGTTGTAAGTTTAGGTGGCTTTTCCTTCTTTTTGGGAGCGTACATTAAAAATGTAAGTAAAAAGTAAAGAAGGAAAAATACCGGCAGAAATATTCTTAAATGTATCATGGTTTTTCATTTTTAGGTTTAGTAAATAGTAAAGTGGCGATTCCGCCCAAAGCTGCAATCAGGGAAGCTATTAAGATACTGATCTTGGACACTTTGACCAACTCAGCATCTGCAAAGGCAAGGTTGGTAATAAACAAAGACATGGTAAATCCGATACCAGCAATCATGCCCATACCAATAATATGCCTCCAACTTAAAGAGCGGTGCAATTCTGCTATACCCAGCCTTTCTCCAATAAAGGCAAAGAGACTGATCCCCAACACTTTCCCAACTGCTAGACCTAATAATATACCCAAGCCAAGAGAACCTGATACTACCTCCAAAAAACTGACATCCAGTTTTACCCCGGCATTGGCAATGGCAAAGATCGGGATAATGAAAAAGGCATTAAAATCAATCAGGGCGTTCTCCAGTTTAAGCAGAGGCGGTCTTGAGTTTTGAGTATCCTTTTTCATGGCTTTAAGGATTTCTCTTTGACGAATATCCTGCATGGGGTCTCGTGTATCAATATCTGCTTTCTCCAATTCAGCCACATTCCTGACGGTACGTTCCTTCATTAATTTACTATCGAGTTTAGGTTTTACAGGAATGGTAATGGCAAAAAGCACTCCGGCTATAGTAGGGTGAACGCCAGAATTCAGAAAGCAATACCATAAAGCTACTCCTCCCAATATGTACCAGAAGAGGTTTTTCACTCCAAAACGGTTACATAGCATTAAGAGGATGAATATACCTGTCCCAGCAACCAAGTATAACCAAGTGATCTCGTTGCTATAAAACAATGCTATCACGAGTATGGCTCCTAAATCATCAGCAATTGCCAGAGCCACCAAAAAGATTTTAAGCTGAGCAGGTACCCGTTTACCCAACAGGCCAATGATGCCCAAGGAATACGCAATATCGGTGGCCATCGGAATGCCCCATCCGTTGATATTTTCAGTACCGGAATTAAAACTTACAAAAATCAGTGCTGGCACAACCATTCCACCCAGGGCTCCCAAAAGCGGCATAGAAGCTTTCTTAAAGGACGATAATTCACCTACCAAAATTTCCCGCTTCAGCTCCATCCCGGCCACCAGAAAGAATATAGCCATCAGGCCATCATTGATCCACTCTTCAATGGTCAAACCAAAAGTAAAATGCTCGGATAGCTCAAAGAGAAATTCATCTTTAAGATAGTGATGATAAGCATCCGCCCATTGAGAATTACCCAACACCAAAGCTAAAATTGTAGCTACTATCAGAAGTAAGCCTCCTGAAGTTTCTCTATCCAGAAACTTTCGGGCTGTTTGCTGAATATAAACTATTGTTGACTGATTATTTTTTAGTGACTTATCCATTCCTTTGCTTCTTCCTTTTCTTCCAACTCAAAATACTTTATTTCCGCGTTGGTAAACTGTTTCATAAATTGCGTGATCCAATTCTGCCATTTCTTTTCACCTACCATGGCTATCTTTTCATAGTTTTCAGCATGGGATAAATCCATCTTAATATCTTCCCATAACCCCTTTATATTCCATCCTGAGAAATTCTCCATTTCAAAGTACCACCGTACTTTTTGCCCACGGTTCACAATGTTATGAATCAAGGGATGTATTTTCTGGATATCCTTTTCAGTCAGGTTATCCTCGACCCTGGTGGCTATTATGTTGTTTTTGGTGAATTCCAGTATCTGTAGCATAGTGGTCTATAGTTAAGTTATAAATTTCTTTTTTTCATTTCAGCTTTCGCGATTGCCCGGTCAATGGCTTCTGCCTTTGTGCATTTTTCATGGACGTAGAATTCTTCGGCATATTTTATAACCAGCATCCTGACATCCTTATCCAGTGCGTTGAGACGGTGCTTATAGTCTTTGAATAAATGCTCTTCCATAGATTAAAAAAGTTTTAAGACGAAAAACGCCATGATCAACAAATAGGTGACATAAGCTGCATCAAATACGAATATTTGCCATTTGCTAAATCCATGAAGCTGCTTGCTCTGATGGACAAAAACTGAATAAAGCAATGGCATCAATCCTACAAAAGCCAGGTTGACCCAATACAATTGAAAATCCTCCAATGGCGTGGTTACCAAGGCCAAAGGGAAAAATGCAACTGTCATGGTTATGGCATTGTCGGCTATCACGCTGGTGGTTCCTGCGGTAACCTCTCCACCTTTTACCACACTCCAGGTCTTAAATACTTCAGGGGCAGTGGTCATAATGCCGGTGATGAACAGTCCTCCGACAATCTCTGATATACCCAAAACCGAAACGATGTTCTCAGTGGCTTTCACAATGAAAAATGCCCCGGCCGCTATGGCAAATACCCCGGCAATGGAAAGCCATATTTTCTTTTGTGTCCATTCTACTTTTTCTCCTTCTTTTCTTCCTTTGATAATAGCATGGATTAAAAAGGCACCATAAGCCCCGAGCATGATCCAACCGTCAATCGGTTGCAAGCCCCGCCAGGCTTTCGGTAAGGTTAACAAAGCCACCAGTGCGATTATACCCAAATAGGGCAATGACAAAACGGACACAGACCGCTTGTTGAGTACCAGCATATTTGCATCAAGATGCTCCTGATGTTTCGGGTTGTTTTTGAATTGTTTGCGTGAAGCAAAATAGGCTATCGTAACCATGAGGGGAATGGAGATGATATTAGAACCCAGTAAGTTTCCTAAGCCTATATTTGATACACCCCGGGCAGCACTGGTGATGTTAACTGCTACTTCGGGGCTTGCCGTTACAATCGCCAAAAAGCAGCTCCTGCCGAAGCGGTGAGTCCCCATTGTTTCCGCAACATTTTGAGCGGTGTAAGCAATTGGTCAGCTCCCCAATGTGCAGCCCATGCGGCTATTACTAAAACTCCTACCCATAACCATGCATTCATATCTTCTATTTTTATCGGTCAATTATTTATTTAGCTATTTTCAATATCCTTACAGCCCCTCGCATTACGAAGGTGAAAACAATTGCCCCAATGGCCAAATCGGGCCATTTGCTATCAAGAAAATAAACTAACACACCGGCCAGGATCACTCCGCCATTTACAATAATGTCATTGGAAGTGAATATGGCACTAGCCTGCATGTGAGCTTCATCACTTTTAGCTTTATTGATCAGCCAGAGCGAAACCAGATTGCCGATGAGGGCCAGTACTGATATGATAATCATCCATTGAAACAGAGGTGTTTCGCTTTCTCTGAAAAACCTGCGCAATACTTCTGAAAATCCTAATAGCGCCAGTACCATTTGAAAATAACCACTGATTTTGGCTACTTTTTTCTTGCGAGACATAGCTGCACCTACAGCAAATAAGCTCAGGCCGTAGACGATGGAATCCGCCAGCATATCCAGAGAGTCGGCTATCAAACCCATAGAGCGGGATATCCATCCGGTAGTCATCTCTACAACAAAGAAGCCGAAATTGATACCCAGTACCCACCAAAGTATTTTCCGCTGTTCGGAGTCGTCAGCAGCCAACGGCAACTCAGCTTCATCTTCCGTACTTTCTAACCGGTCATTGAGTTTAAGTTCAGTAATGGCCTGATGGATCTTGTCCACTTCGTCTGTGTGATATACTTCCAGTCTGCGATTGGGTATATCAAATGAAAGTTGCTTTACCTCATTATAAGGCTCCAGCTTCATGCGGATCATTTGCTCCTCTGAGGGGCAGTCCATTTTTGTTATTATGAATGTGCTTTTCTTCATGTATTTTTTTTGTTTACCTGTTAGTTTAATTGGCCAAAAAAAGTTGGCAATAGGCAAATAGCAGTTGACAATACCGTCATTTATTTCTTGGTTTATATTTTTCAGGGTTTTCAATCATATGGTTGAGCATTCGGCCTACCTCTTCTGATTTAACAACAAGTTCATTTCGCTTTCCTTCCGATATATATTGGCAGGCTAAAGCAAAATCAAGAGAAATCTGAGTTTCAGAGTTTTCCATATCTGCATCACTCATTTTACTTGAGAAGTGCTTTGGATATTGCCGTTTTCTATATCCTTCGCCAATAGCCCGACATACTGATCGTGAAGATCTTCTTAATTGATCAGTCAGCGCATACTTCTCTTCGCATGGAAATTTCTTAGTAAGCTCAAACACCCCCATCGCCAGCGAAAATGCTTTCTTGAAAACAGTCAAATCACGAAAACTACCTGCCATAAGTACCTGCCTTTACTTTCTTTGTCTTGATCTCTTTCATATTGTTAGTTGTTCTGTTTCTTTCCATCATTTTAAGTTGGTAACAGGCAGTTGACGAGTTGGCAAAAGTTGTCCTCACTTCGCCAAATATCCCTTGCCAACTGCCAACTTCTCCCTTTGCCAACTTTAACCAACTCTACTTCTTATAAGCCAATAATCTCAAAGCGTTAAACACCACTACCAGGGTTGAACCTTCATGAATGAGCACTGCAATACCAATATTTGCAAACCCAAAAACGGTGGCCGGTATCAGTAAAGCCACTATTCCTAAGCTCATCCATAGGTTTTGCCTAATTATGCCTTTGGCCTTTCTACTTAAACCAATAGCAAAAGGCAAGGTTTCCAGCTTGTCGGCCATCAGGGCAATGTCGGCTGTTTCCAGGGCTACATCACTGCCAGCGGCTCCCATGGCAATGCCTACGGTGCTGTTGGCCATGGCCGGGGCGTCATTTACGCCATCACCCACCATGGCTACTTTAGATTCTTTTTCTTTGAGCTTTTTAATTGCTTCAACCTTTTCTTCCGGCAACAAACTACCCCAGGCATCCGTAAGGCCAATCTCTTTGGCCACTGCATCGGCTACTTTCTGGTTATCGCCCGTAAGCATGATCATACGCTTAATTCCGATTTTTTTGAGTTGCTCTAGGGTATTTTTAGCTTCCTTTCTGGGTGTATCCATCAGGGCAATGATGCCAATGTATTCGTCATTTTGACGGATCAGCATGGTAGTATTGCCATCTGACTCAAGTGACTTCACTTTTTCTTCTGTTTCCTTTTCTGGCTTATTATCATCCAGGGATTCAAACAGGTCCAGATTGCCGATGTACACTTTGTCATCACCCAAGGAGGCTTTGATCCCTTTCCCAAGCACAGCTTCCAGGTCTTTCGCATCAGGCACATCAGCCCCATCCAATCGCTCTTTCCCATCCCGAACTACAGCTTTGGCCAGAGGATGGTCACTGAGGTTTTCTACGGCTACTGCTATTTTCAACAGCTCGTCCTCGTTTACATCGCCTAAAGCAATTACTTCGGTGAGCTTGGGCTTACCTTCTGTTAGTGTTCCGGTTTTGTCAAAAGCCAGGGCGGTGAGTACACCCAGGTCTTCCAGCGGACGACCACCTTTGATCAGCACCCCGCTTTTGGCGGCCCTGGCTACTCCGCTTAGCACTGCACTTGGTGTGGCTATTGCCAAAGCACAAGGGCTGGCTGCCACCAATACGGCCATTGCACGGTAGAAGCTTTGGCTAAAACTTTCATCAATGACCAGAAAAGCAAAATTGAGCAACACAACCAGTACCAATACAGAAGGCACAAAATATTTCTCAAATTTGTCAGTAAGCCGCTGTGTAGGTGATTTCTGGGTCTGGGCTTCATTCACCAGTTTCACCAGGCGGGAGAGCGTAGAGTCCTTTGCTACTTTAATCACTTTGATTTCCAGCGTATTGTTGCCATTTATGGTACCCGAAAATGCACGGTTCTCATCTTTGATGTCTTTTTCCTCTGACCAGTCTTTTTCGGGATTATCCACTGGTTCTTTATCTACCGGCACACTTTCCCCGGTGATAGGCGCCTGATTCACGCTACTTTGTCCACTAATTACCACCCCATCAGCAGAAATCTTACTGTTGGGCTTCACCACAATGATGTCACCAATGCTCAATTCCTCAATACCGACTTCTTCGGTCTTACCATTTCTCTTGAGCAATGCCGTTTTAGGAGCGAGTTCTGCCAAAGCAGCAATGGATTTACGGGCTTTGTTCATGGCGTAGTGTTCCAGTGCATGGCCCATGCTGAACAGGAATAACAATAAGGCGCCTTCCGCCCATTCGCCAAGAATAGCCGCTCCAATGGCAGCCACGAGCATCAGGAAATCAATTTCAAAGCCTCCTTTGGCAACTGTTTGAATGGCTTCTTTGGCTGTAAAATAGCCGCCAAAGAAATAAGCTCCGATATAAAGTGAAAGACTTACCCAGGAAGGCACAGCTTCGATATAAGTAAGCCCAAAGCCAATACCTAATAATGCTCCGCAGATAATGGAAAAGATCAACTCTGTATTTTTACCGAAAATACCGCCATGCGAATGATCATGATCTTCACCTTCCTCATGGTCATGTTCCTTATTACCTTCCTTTTGATCTTCGCCTTTTCCATTTTCTTTTACTTGCTCAAGAAAACGTTCGGCATTCACCTGCGTATCGGGCATATCAAGCCCATCTTTTCTTAGGGCTTTCAGGATTTCGGCTTCATCTGTTTTGGCGGTATCATACTCTACTCGCACCATGCCTGATGCCGATACAGAGACTTCCATAATACCCGCTATACCTCGGAGACCACGCTCAATGTTACGAGCATGGCGTGTATGACGAATACCATCTACTTCTATGAGTTTATGTCCAAATTTCCGTGTGATTTCTGCCCCGGTTTGCTCGGCCAGCGACTGAATGCGGTCTATGGAGATTAACTCCGGGTCGTAGTGAAAACAGAGCTGGGGTACGCCATTGTCTGTTTCGTCTGCTATATGCACTTTTTCCAATCCCTGTTTGTTTTTAAGACGCTCGATGAGTTTTTCTACACATTGGTCCTTCTCATCGGGGACTTCTGGCAGGAGGAGTGGTATTTTTATTTGTAGTTTTTTCACTATTCTATTTTTTTAATTCTATTTTACATCATGCTCTCTTGAAGTTATGTTAATTACTAATGCATAGGAATTGCATTTTTCAATTCGCACAATCAGCACAATTTCCTTTTACCATCAGGTTTACTTCGCTCTTGCTAAATTTTTCAGGTAGCTCAAAGCCGGGTATCCTGAACTTTGGAAGACAGTAGGTCTTTCCACATTTGTCACAATGAAAATGAATATGGGCATCATCATGCTCACCTACATCACAGGCATCTGAACAAAGTGCATATTTAGGCACGCCTGTTCCATCATCAATGCTGTGTACCAATCCGTTATCCTCAAACGCTTTTAGCGTCCTGTAGATGGTAGTTCTGTCTGATTTCACAAAATTCTTGTATAGATCAGTAAGACTTACTGCTATCTCACGATCCAGCAGGTATTCCAGCACCAACAAGCGCATGGCCGTGGGTTTTATTTTGTGTGATTTCAAGTTTTGTTCTAAATCTTTGATCATAGTCCTATTTTTTAAGAGAAGCACATGTCTTTATTCTATACGCATCGTCTATTTCAGATACGTAAATAATGCCATCTCCCGGTTCTGGCGTTTTGGCTTTTCCGCATATCAATTGTACTGCTTTATCCATTTCTTCATTTTGGCAAACAAGCTCCAGTTTTACTATCGGGCTATCGGTAAAATGAAAGTCTAGTGAAGGTGATGCATCGGGATCTTTATGTGCTCCCGTACCTTCTCCTTTGGATAGCGTTACACTTTCAAAGCCTGCATCGCGCAGGGAGTCAACAACTATTTGTACTTTTTTTGGCTTTATAAATGCTTTTACTTCTTTCATAATTTTTTATTTATAATTTAATCCAAGTCTTAGTTTCTAATGGATGTCCTTTTATGGAACTGATACGCAAAATGTAAGTTCCTGTAGGATAACTAGAAACATTAATATTAATATTTTCATTTGACGAACTCATTTGAATGAATTGTCCCATTTCATTATATACCTTTACCTCATACTCATTTAAACCTTGAGTTACTTTCTCGATTGTTAAATATTGGCCAACCGGATTAGGATAGACTTTAAACATTTCTTTGGCAAGGGTTTGTTCTTTTGCACTTAATACTAGATTACGATCTAATGCACACTCAGCCAAAGTAGCTATTGCTAGCTTAGTGCATTTTTCATAAAATTGAAGATTAAACTGCCCCAGCGAATCTGCGGGAGAGTGATAAAAGGGGTTAAAGTCATTACTATACTCTTCATTAATTCCGATAGCGGTAAATCCATTACTCCAAAAAGCCGCATGATCGGTTGCTCCTATTCCAGGATTTACAAAATTCAAGTTCAAGCCGACAGAATAGCGTGAATTTACTTCTGATGCTTTTTCAGCTAGTTGAATAGAACCTGCAATCGGTCTTGTATGGAGGTCGGCCACAAAATCCTCATTTCCATCCCACCCCAGCATATCTAAATTTATGTAGCCAATAATTGAATCACCATTAGCAGCAGCCAAAGATGTGTAAGCCTTACTACCGATTAACCCCTGTTCTTCTTCATCCCAAAAAGCGAAGACGATAGTGAAGGGGAAATCGTATCTTGAAAATATTCTAGCCGCTTCTATTACAGCCGCAGCTCCACTTGCATTATCATCAGCGCCAGGTGCAATATTTATGGCGGGACGATTATCATAATGAGCACCAATTATTAGTTTTCTATCCGGAAAAACTGTTCCCGTTTTAATTCCAAATAAATTTTTACCATTTGTACTGAACTGCTGTGAGTCTATTTCATGACCATAAGAAAACAATTTTTGTTTGATAAATTGAAATGCTTTTTCATTGCCATCTTGATCGATATGTCGAGAATATATAGTGTCTGCCACGCCATTTATAAAAACTTTTTCCTCTCCTGACAACTGTTTAACGAAAAAAGTCAAAGAATCTAATTCGACCTTTTCCACTATACTTTGAACAGTGGAATTTTGTGTCCATCCAGTTAGTGCATTAAGATTTAACAAAGCTATAAGTAGAAATATAAATTTCAATTTCATATACATTTAAAATGGTTTAATAAGTCATGCTTTAAACATTATTAAAGCTCATGGCAGTGACAAATTAAGATGTCAACTGCCATGAACCTATTTACTTAATGACCATGAGAAGTCTGGCTTTTCTTCATTTCAGAAATCAGATAATAGGCGTTGTTCCATGCTATCAGGGTACCGTCAGGAAGTGGTTCTAATAATTTGATCTCTACCCATCCGTCTTCATTAATACCTGTTCGCACTTCCACCGCTTTAAACGCCCATTCGTTTTTGCCATCTTCTTCATGTGCTTCCCCCATAAATATATAAGACTTGCCTTCTTCTTCTATGATGGCACTTTCTGGTAAGGCCTTTACCGCATTATTTCCAGTACGTATTTTACCATTAATGTACATCCCCGGGATCAAAAAATCTTCTTTTTGATCTATTTCGGCATGCACATGTACCGCTTTCGGGTTTTGTTCAAACTGCTTGCCTACTGAATAAATATTGGCAGTCAACGTATTTCCAGGAACAGATTCCACAGTAAAGGACACTTTTTGTCCTACCTTTACTTTATAGATATCCTTTTCAAACACCATCAGGTTGGCAAGAATGTGGTCGGTATTGACAATCATAAACATCTCGGTCTGAGGATCTACATATTGACCAATTTGAACTTTTACTTTTTCAATGTATCCATCTATAGGGCTTACCACAGGTACGTACTGATAAATATCACCATCCTGCACTTTTTCCACATTCAGGCTTAGCTGCTTCAATTGGGCTTCATAGCCTTTTACCTCCCCTTTCATGGACTGATAATCAGCCTGTATTTCTTGATAGGATTTCCCAGAACCTACTTTTTCCTCAAATAATCGTTTTTCTCTTTGCAGCTCTTTTTCAAGGTACTGCAAACGACTATATGATCGTATGTAACCCGTTTGTAAATTAACCAAATTAGGATGAGAAAGGTAAGCCAATACCTGCCCTTTATTAACCTGATCTCCTTCAATTACTTTGATTGAAGTAACGTTTGCACCTAATATGGCTGTTACAGTTGCCTCGTGTTGTGGGGGTACTTCTAACTGACCGTTTGCTTCAATCACCCCAGACAAGGAACGAACGGGCATAGTGTCAACTTCCATGCTAAGACTTTGAAATTTGAGGTTGGATAAATGAACTTCCCCCATGGCTTCTTCTTCCCCTTCCTCGTCATGACCTCCTTCAGCATGACCAGCACCTTCTTCTTGATGGGCTTTATTAGAAGTTCCTTCTGACTTGCTTCCACAACCCGAAATTGCAGTTATCATAATGACCGCAGCTAGTATGTATATTATTTGCTTATTCATTGTTCTAATTTTTATGATTAACTTAAATCAGTTTCTTATTTAGTTTTTAGTTGATGTTTTTAGATAATATTCCAATTGATAACGACTATCCAGATAGTTGCCAAAAGCATCCCAAGAATCCACTTCAATGCGAATAGCATCTCGGATGTTTTGTAGAAAAGTCACATAATCAATTGCCCCTTCTCTATAGGCTGTTACGGCTCCTTTGCGTTGTTCCTGAGCCAACGGTAGTGCTTCATCGCGGTAATAATTCCAGGAATTGAGCCATTTCAAATATTGTTCTTTCATTCCTTGATAGGCCGCTTTTAATTCTAGTTGGTTTTGCCGTAGGTTTTGACCTGCTATATCCCGCTGTATTTTAGCGGCCTGAGTCTGTCCTAGTTCCGGCCCAAAAAATAGAGGAATCCTTATACCGACCTGATACTGATAAAACCCAGATTGCCCGGCTATCTGCTGACGGCCATATTGTCCTTGTAATTTAGGTAGAAACTGTGAGCGCCTCTCTTTTATGGTGGCATCTGCTACTTTTACCTGTTGTGTTGAGACATTTAACAAGGGATGGCTCATCAAGGAATCAACCACATAATTCAGCGGGTCATCCAATTGAGTGGCCGGGATATCGGGCACGGTAAAGAGGGTGTCATTGGCAAACCACAAATTAAGCCGCTGCAAGGCACTTAGATAATCTCTGTATGCCTGCTCTTTTTGAATCTGAACCTGATTAGCCTGATTGGATGTAGCTAGGTATTCCAGTTTGGAGGTGGCTTCCGTTTCCAACCTAATCTTGGCTGCCCTTTCAATATCGGTAAAAATCGAATCTAACTGAACGTAGATTTGGAAATTATTCTTTGTAGCATAGACCATTGCCCAGGCCTGGCTTACTTCCTTTTCCAGCTCTATCATAGAAAGATCAAGGGCAGATTTAGCCAATGCTACTCGTTCTTTTTGCAATTTCAATTTTGGCGCTATTCCGAAAATATCAATTTGCTGCTGCTGGATACCGAATTGGGTATAAACACCATCCGATCCATTGCCTACTTCCTCTTTTCCTGTAAACACCTGGGTATTGCCAAAGTCCCATGCTGTTTTCTTTAAGGCCTGTTGACTTTCAATTTCCAGACGTGCCGATTGAATTTTAGGATAACTTTCTACAGCCCGCTTCCTGGCTTGCTCTAATGTAATCGTAGGTAAGCTGTCTTTCTCCTGGCCCTGCTGCTGGGCATTTGCCACAGCCGGTAAGCCAAATAATCCACCACAAACGATGAGGAAAATGATCACATTGGCATTCGGTGCTTTCAGGTTTTTCCTTTTGTCACTTCTCCCTTCTACAAACGTGTAAAGCACCGGAAGCACTACCAGCGTAAGCAAAGTCGCGGTAAGCATACCACCAATCACTACGGTAGCCAAAGGTCGCTGTACTTCTGCACCGGCAGATGCTGAAAATGCCATCGGTAAAAATCCAAAAATGTCTGTAGTTGCGGTAAGCATAATAGGTCTTATTCGCTCTTTTGTTCCTGTTAAAATTCGTTCTCTAATACTTGTAACACCTTCTTCTTTCAATGAATTGAACCGATTGATTAATACCAACCCATTCAAAACGGCTACCCCAAATAGTACGATAAAGCCTACCCCTGCTGAAATACTAAAGGGCATGTCACGCATCCAAAGCGCAATTACGCCCCCAATAGCTGCCAGGGGAATGGCTATATAAATCATTATGGATTGTGAGAAAGATTTTAGGGCAAAATAGAGTAAAACAAATATTAAGAAAAGGGCAATAGGCACTACAATCATTAATCTGCTTTTTGCTCTTTGCAGGTTTTCAAACTCTCCACCGTAGGTGATATAATACCCTGGAGGTAGCTCTAATTGTGCATCCAGTTTTTCCTGAATGTCATTAACCACCGATTCCACATCGCGTCCTCTCACATTCACTCCAACATACGTACGCCTATAGGTATTGTCCCTGGAGATCTGCATCGGTCCCGGCACATAGCTAATATCTGCTACCTCTTTTATGGGAACTTGTGTTCCATCCGGTAGATCTATATAGAGTGTCCGTAAGTCGTCTATGCTTTTGCGGTGTGCATTGTCAAAGCGGATGACCAGATTGAATCGCTTCTCACCTTCAAAAACCACGCCTGCCACACCACCAGCAAAAGCGGAGCTGACATACTCATTGAGTTTTTGAATGTCCAATCCATACTGTGCAATTTTATCCCGATTATAACGAACAGTCATTTGGGGAAGTCCTGATGTCCGTTCGGGGTTTACATCACCGGCTCCCGGCACAGTAGAAATAATATCGGCCATCTCTTGAACCTTGGTGGCCAAAACCTCCAAATCTTCACCGTATAGTTTTACCGCAATATCTTCTCTGACTCCCTCGAGCAATTCGTTGAATCTCAACTCTACGGGTTGGGTAAAGACCAGGTTGACACCTACGAGTTGTTCATCAAGTTTGTCCTTGATTTGATCAATTAGCTCGTCTTTGGTTGCAGCGGAAACCCACTTTTCTTTATCTTTTTCGAGAATGATATACATATCCGCTATGTCCATGGGCATGGGATCTGTAGGAATATCAGCCACTCCGATTCGTGCTGTAACCGTTTTGATCTCAGGAAAATTTTCAAGCAAAAGCTTTTCAACTTTCATAGAGAGTTCATTAGACTCAGTTAGCGAGCTCCCAGGTCGTATCAATGCCTGCATCGCAATGTCACCTTCATCTAACTGAGGAACAAATTCACCTCCCATTTTAGAAAATGTATAACCTGCAATTCCGAGTAAAGCAATTGCTAAGATAATAACAAGCATTTTGAAGCGTAAAGCCCCCTTTAATAGGGGTAGGTAGGCATTATGAATTGTATTAATAATTTTATCGCTTACCCTCTCTAAACCGCGTTCAAATCGACCAAACCAATTCTTTTTATTTTGAATAGGCTTCATCAGTAAGGCCGACATCATCGGTACATACGTCAGGCAAAGGAAAATGGCACCAATCATGGCAAATCCAAAAGTGTAGGCCATCGGCTGGAACATTTTGCCTTCCACACCGGTAAGGAATAATATGGGTGCAAATACGATAAGAATGATAATCTGACCGAAAAAGGCAGAACTCATCATGGTGCTCCCGGCATCATAAGCCACCTCATCCATCACACCCTGATTGAACTTGATTTTTCCTGATCGGATACGTTTCTGAATTTCATAGACCGTTCCTTCAATAATAATCACGGCCCCGTCAATGATGATTCCAAAATCAATGGCACCCAAACTCATCAGGTTGGCCCATACATTAAACTGCTTCATGAGTATGAAGGCAAATAATAGGGAAAGCGGAATAGTGGTAGCAGTAATAATACCCCCACGAACACTTCCCAACAATATTACCAGCGCAAATATCACGATGAGTGCTCCTTCGATCAGATTGGTTTGTACGGTGCTCGTAGTTCTGGAAATAAGGTCACTTCTGTCTATGATGGTATTGATTTCCAGTCCTTCAGGAAGGGATTTCTCAACTTCTTCCATTCGCTCTTTCACTTTTTGTATGACCGCATTTGGGTTAGAGCCTTTTAGCATCATGATGATGCCGCCCACCGATTCACGGCCATCCTGTGTGAATGCACCATAGCGTACCTGATTTCCAAAATGGACTTTTGAGGCTACATCACCAATGGTAACGGGAATGCCATTTTCGGTTTTGATAACAATCTTTCGAATGTCGTCTAATGAGCGAATCAATCCTTCTCCCCTTATGAAGTTGGACATTCGATTTTTCTCAATATATGCACCCCCGGTGTTGACATTGTTCCTTGCCATTGCTTCATATACCTGTGAGATGCTCACATTCTGTGCATTGAGTTTATCCGGGTTAATGGCCACTTCATATTGCTTAATATAGCCACCGAAAGAATTTACCTCAACCACACCATCAAGCAAGGTCAGTTGTCTTTTTACAATCCAATCCTGGATTGTACGTAACTCCATGGGTGTATATAGCGAGTCGTAACCCTCTTGTGGCTGAATGGTGTATTCATAAATCTGTCCTAAACCAGTGGAAATCGGCCCCATACTAGGGCTTCCGAATTTCTCGGGAATAGTTTCTTTTAATTCGTTTAGCTTTTCCTGTACCAGCTGTCGGGGTAGATAGGTACCCATATCATCTTCAAAGACTATGGTCACTACAGACAGCCCAAATCGTGAAACAGAGCGAATCTCATCCACTCCCGGAAGGTTGCCCATGGCCAGTTCCACAGGATAGGTGACGAACTGCTCAATATCCTCTGTAGCCAGGTTGGGCGATACAGTCATTACCTGTACCTGATTATTGGTAATGTCGGGTACTGAACCCAAATTGACCGTGTACATGGAGTAGATGCCTACTCCTATGAGGGCCAATGTAAGCAGGCCCACAATGAATTTATTCTTTATTGAAAAAGAAATGATTTTATTGATCATACGACTTTAAATTATTTGACATGGACAGAGAAGTAGTGGTGCAAACGAGCTGCGAGCCCCGCTAGGAGGATCAAGCAAGTCAACACAATAAAAAACCACTTTAGAATCTTTTTAGCAGTGATTTTCTTTCTTCTCTTTTTCCTTTTTTTTGATTTGTTTTTATTCAATTTTTTCAAGCTGTACAAATAGAATTGAACATGAATAAAGGGGTGCCTTTTTTCAAAAGGCAGGTGAAGAGGCGTTTAGCAAATTATCAGGATGATTAAAGACCTTTCATCTTAAAAAAGACTTTATCGGTCAGACATACTGATCCTGCTAAACCCGGAAAATCATGACATTGGAGGCTTGAGAAAACCAGAGATTTCAATGCTGCTGAAATCCTGAATATAAGAAGTGTAAACCACAGGTAGTTTCACGAGCTGCGTGAAATCAAGCCCTGCTGGAGATAAAAAATGTACATGGCAACAATGGCATACGCATAGAGGAGAACAACCGTCCCACCCCTGATTTTGGTCATGGTCATGATTATTATCAGCAGTATTAACTACCGAGATGTTTTCTGAAGTATCCCGCTGCGGTACAGTATCCGCACAGGCTACCCCCGCCAGGGCCATGAAGTAGAAGCTCAATATGTAGCATGTAATTTTCACTGACACAAATATACGGATTAATTCAATGCAAGGGTATTGCAAAGTTTCATCTTCAGGTTAATGCAGGTGTTTTCTCAAGATTGTTAGTATTAAACGGTTAATACGTTAGGATACCTACTAAAAATAGCTGGAAATGCCTATCTGGAATCCTGCTGTTTTGGCTGTCGGATTGCCCAACAAATCTGTCTCCCATATATACCGGTAATTGACGCGGATCACTGTTTGAGATGAAGACCTGAAGCTAATGGCTGGTACAATTGCCTGTAAGTCATCATGAATGTTTCCTCCTGTCTCTTCAAATGATCCTACGTTATAATCCACATGTTCAAGCCGTAAGGCCAGGTTAATTCTGGCATTTTCCCAACCGAACATTTCACGCTTTAAAACGGTATAAACAAAATCTATAAACCCGCCTTGTTGTTGGCTTCCAAACTGCTGGGAGTAAGTAGCCGGAACGTCTACAAATGCCCATACCCATTCTCCCGTAATATCCAGGTTTTTTATTGCGGAAGTATTAAAATCAATTGCCACTACATCCAGTCTCCTTTTTTGATCTAATAAAAGTCCGTCTTCTTCGTACTTGTTATACACATCACCCATCCATGACAAGCCTATTTCCCCGATTTTCCGGTGGCGAATAGCCGTCTTAAGCGTGATAAGTGGAACGGCATTGAAGTTTTCCTCAAAACGATCTACATTTTCTTTGGCAGCCGGCAGCCAGGTTCGGCCTTCACTATTCGCCACTATCTGATCATTAAAACCATTGGTCACATAAGCTTCGTAGGCCCATACCCATTGCTTTTGATAGGTCTTTCCGTGCAATCCAAAGCCTACATTACTGAAAGTAGCCGGGATAATAGTAGTGGCAGAGATTGGTCTGTCTACAAACTCCCACCTCGGGCCATCGTGATTTTGATTAAATGCCCCAATTGGGTTCATGATAATCCCTCCCCTGAAATTAAGTAATGGATGAAATTCAAAATCAAGAGCAGCAAACTCAATGTTGATCTCTTTGGTACCTTCTTCAAATTCTATTTCTGAGAGAAATTTAATCCGCTCTGTGATAGTGGAAGATACAAACAGGGTCATTCTCGGAATTTTAAAAGAGACACCCTCAGTAATGCCATCTGACACAAAGTATTCTCCCTGTGCTTCAATATAGCCCCCAATTGCTACCGGAAAACTTCCTGCCTGCAGAAAAGGCCGGTTATAAACTGCATCCATATTCAGTTGCAACTGAGAGCTGTCTGTCTGTTGGGCAAATGTTGCATGATTTAAACAAATCAATACCAGCAGATAGCCACTAATTTTATAAATAGATGAAGATGTTTTCATAATCGGTGTTTACTTTAAAGGTTTTAAGATTCGTTTCTGCCGGGCCTTGTACTACATTCCCGTTGGCATCAAATTCGCTCCCATGGCATGGGCATACCAGATAGTGTGGTTGTGCATTTACTTCACAGCCCTGGTGGGTGCATTCCATCCAGAGTGCCATGTAATCATCTGCTGAGAGCCTGTATAATGCAATAGGAAAAGCCAGTGACAACTCTCGCACCAGCACGACTTCTCTTGGCTTTTCCACCCCATCAATAAATTCCTGTTTTGACACTGTGAGCCTGTTGTCTCTGGCTATTGTATTTACCCGATGCACTGAGGTGCACCCAGAAAGTAACATCGGGACTCCGGCAATCGCTAAACACGAACTCCCTGCCAGTTTCAAAAATGTTTTCCTGTCCATCTTAAAGTGACTTTAGGAATGTCAAAAGCTTTTGTTTGTCAATATCACTCAACTGCTCAAAGCTACCCCGGCTATCATTTGCCTCTCCACCATGCATTAAAATGGCTTCTTCAATGCTTTTGGCTCGGCCATCATGCATGAGAAAAAACTCGCCTCCTTGCGAATCAGGTGACAGGCCCAAGCCCCAGAGCGGAGGAGTTCGCCATTCATACGTTTCTGCTGACCCTTCAGTGGCCCCATCGTCCAGTTCTGGCCCCATGTCATGGAGCAATAAATCCGTATAAGGATGAAAAGTCTTATTACTGAGAGCCGGAATGTCAGATTCAGGTGTTGTCCAGGAGGGAATATGACATGAGCCACAGTTGATATCAGTAAAGATTTGTTGCCCCTGGATGACATCAGAAATCTCCGGATCCCTTTGGATAGGTGCTTTGAGCGTTCTCAAGTAAAATACCACATCCCGAATGGTCTGATCACTAACTTCAGGATCGACCGATAGGTCTGTGGCCACATCTAAGGACTCAAAGGTAGAAGTGACACCCATATCCTGATTATAAGCGGTAGCGGTCTGCTGCAACAAATCAATAGCTGCGGCTTTCTTTCCAAAACGACCGATGAATTGCCCGTTGACTGCCTGGTGAAACCATTTTGGTTGGAAGTAATCGGGTGGATCAATATAATTGGGAATCCCTGATATTCCATCTCCATCCACATCATCCGGGTCGGCATTCTTCAGGATTTGTTCATCAGTAAGTGCTGCTAATAAACCAAGCCCGGTAACTGCAGGAGGGGTGAATTTCATAAAAGGTGTCCCCAAAGGTAGTTTTTCTGGCTCAAAACCTGGTATAGCCCGGTTTTGAAGCTGGGGAGCACCCGCAGTAAAATCCGTGCTTTGGCCGGGAGAAGTCTGGCCAAACCTTGTAAGAGTTGTAAAAGGATGGCCTTTACCATCACCTGGATGACAACTTCCACAAGAAGTAGCTACGAACATAGGGCCTAATCCGCTTTCGGGCGTGAATATTTCATCATTGAATGCCACATCTCCTGCCAAAAACCGGTTTTGCTCTGAAAAAGAGAGTCCTTCCATGGGTCCGTCAAGTAGCTCATTTTCGGCCGGTGCTTCCGGAAAAACCTCATCACAGCCGTAAGCGATGGCGGCCATGAAACAAATAACCGGCAAAACCTTAATTTTTATATTAATCATATTTTTAAATATTGATTAGGCAAACTTATAAATTTGTTTTGTCAAAGTAAAATTTTAGATTAATCTAAATTATGAAAAATGAATCATCTACAGTTGAGAATTATATCAAGGCCATCTATTCTTTATGTGACAAGAATGGCAAAACGACTGTGAGTGCTGTAGCCGAAAGAGTGCAAAACAACCCTTCATCAGTATCAGACATGATTAGGCGACTACATGAAAAAGGGTTATTAGAGAATAAGAGCAAGCTGATTTTGAGTAAGGAGGGCAATCTGCTGGCTTGTCAACTGATAAGAAAACACCGACTCTGGGAAACTTTTCTTGTGAGAGTACTCAATTTTAAATGGGATGAAGTACATGATATTGCTGAGCAGTTGGAGCATGTACATTCGCCACTACTCACAGAAAGACTGGAAGTCTTTCTTGAATACCCAAAATTTGATCCGCATGGTGATCCAATACCTGACAAAAAAGGCAACTTACCTGATTTGAATGCGATACCCCTTACTGAAGCCGAGGTTGATCAACTTTATATATTTCGGAGTGTTGCAACAGATAAAAGCGATTTTTTAAACCATTTAAATAAGAAAGGGCTTCAACTTGGCCAAAAATGGAAAGTAACTGAAAAAGAGGAGTTTGACGGCTCCGTCAAACTCCTAATTGACGAAAACAAGGAGGTGTATTTCAGTGAAACAGTAGCCCAAAACCTCTATGTGAGCGCTATATAGTGATCTTGGTTATCTCTACCGCAAACTGTTGCCAATCACGCTTACCGAGCTCAGGCTCATGGCTGCTGCTGCCAGCATTGGACTTAAAGCAATCCAAAAAATGCTAACAAGGCTTTTGCATCTGCCTGTAATTAATTGGTAGCCTCAGCCTTAAAACCCGCTTTCTGTACCGTTTTCTTTACTTCTTCTTCAGTCAGATCAGAAGTTTCTACAGTAAGTATGCGGTCATCACTTTCAAGGTTGACATCCCATTTTTTTATGTTCTTTTCCTCGTTCAAGAAGGGAGTCACTTTTGAAAGGCATCCGCCACAATTGATATTGGTTTTGAATTTTAAAGTGTTCATTATTTAGTCTATTTAAAGTTTATAATTTGATTCTTAAATTTTTGCTGCTTTCAACCGCAGACTATTGGCTACTACCGATACCGAACTGAAGGCCATCGCCATGCCCGCAATCATCGGATCAAGTAAAAAGCCGTTTACCGGGTATAAAAGCCCGGCTGCTATCGGGATACCGATGATGTTGTAAATGAATGCCCAAAAGAGGTTCTGACGGATACCCAATACGGTTTTCTTAGATAGCTTAAGTGCTTTGGGTATGGACTGAAGGTCTGAAGTGATCAACGTCATCTTAGCTACATCCATTGCTATGTCAGAACCTTTGCCCATCGCGATGCTGACGTTGGCTTGTGCCAGAGCGTGTGAGTCGTTGATGCCATCTCCAACCATCGCCACAATTTTTCCTTTGACTTGTAGCCCTTTTACAAAATCTGCTTTGTCGGAAGGCAATACTTCTGCTTTAAACTCCTTAAGGCCTACCTGTTCGGCAACTGCATGGGCTGTTTGCTGATTATCACCGGTGAGCATGTACACGTTAATGTTTCTTTCCTGAAGGGTTTCAATAGCTTTTTTAGATGTTTCCTTAATCTTATCGGCAATTGCCAGCACAGCTAAAGCCTGATCTTGATTGGCAAAAAAGATGACTGTTTTAGCTTCCTCCCGAAGTGTTTTGGCTTTTTTGTCAAGTTGATTACTCACACTGATATTATGTTCGGCAAGCAATCTTTGGTTACCGATATAGAAGCTCGTGCCATTTTTATACTTTGCTTCAACCCCCCGCCCCGTAATGCTGTTAAACTGTGAAATGGTTGCAGATTTAATGCCTTCCTCTTTTAGCTTTTGAACCACCGCTTCTGCCAAAGGATGTTCCGATTGCGACTCCATGGCCAGTACCATGGGCTTGAGCTTTTCGGATTGCTCCTCATCTTCCCAAAAGATATCCGTAACGACCGGCTTCCCTTCGGTGATGGTGCCCGTTTTGTCTAAAACAACAGCATTTACCTGATATCCTAATTCCAGGCTTTCAGCGTCTTTGATCAGAATATTGTTTTCAGCGCCCTTTCCGACACCAACCATAATAGCCGTTGGGGTAGCTAGCCCCAAAGCACAGGGGCAGGCGATCACCAATACAGCTACCGAGGTAAGCAATGCATGCGTGAAGGCATCATCTCCACCTACCAACATCCAGGTAATAAAAGTCACGATGGAAATAACCATTACTATCGGCACGAATATTCCGGCTATCTTATCCACCAGCTTTTGAACCGGGGCTTTACTCCCCTGGGCTTCTTGCACCATTTTGATTATTTGGGCAAGTAAGGTCTCCCCGGCTACTTTCTCAGCCGTAAAGCGAAAGCTACCTTTCTGGTTGACCGTCCCTGCAAACACTTTTTCACCTTTGCTTTTCTCTACCGGAATAGGTTCACCGGTGATCATGCTTTCATCTACAAAGGAATTTCCCTCGGTCACTTCGCCATCTACAGGAATTTTCTCCCCCGGACGAACCACGATGGTATAACCTTTTTGCACAGCGGCTATATGCATCTCCACTTCTTCACCATCCATAATCACTTTCAAGGTCTTGGGTTGCAAGCCCATCAGTTTTTTGATGGCAGAAGAAGTATTGGATTTCGCTTTTTCCTCTAAAACCTTACCCAACGAAATAAAGGTGATGATCACAGTGGCTGCTTCGTAGTAGACATGGGGTTGAATACCTCTGGCATGCCAAAACTCAGGAAACAGTGTGTTGAACAAACTGAATACAAAAGCAATACCAGTACTGAGCGCAACCAATGTGTCCATATTGGCCTTCCCATGTTTAGCTTGCTTATAAGCATTGACGAAAAAACTTCGACCAAACCAGAATAAAACTGGAATGGTAAAAGCCAGGGATATCCATCGGCCCGGCACCCAATCCATATAGAACATGCCCAAAATGAAGACTGGAAGGGTTAAAATAGCTGACCAAATGGTACGTTTTTTCACTTCCTGATAGTGCTGTTCCTGAAGTTCCTGCTGCAGTGCGGAAGGATCCTCTACATCTACTATGATGTCATAGCCTACAGACTGTAGGGCTTTTTGTAGATCATCGTGCGTGACTGATTTGTTGTATTCCACCAATACAGTGCTACTGGCAAAGTTCACGGTAGCCTTGTTTACACCGTCTGTATGGCTAAGGATGGACTCCACGCTAGATGCGCAGGCTGCACAGGTCATGCCTGTTACAGGAAAAGAATCTCTTATGATTTCTTCTTGCTTATCAGACTGCTTGTTTTTAGGCTCGAGAATATCTATATCTTCCATGGTAAATCATTAATGTCCGTTACAAAAAATGGACAATACAAATGTCGAAAGTGCTATGAGGATTTGTATTATAGGATTTGCTAAACGTTTTATAGAACCTTCAGTTTTCAGATGTTATCCAGTGTTTTTCTCTTTATTCCTATCGTATTCTTAAACTGAGTGGGTGGCATGCCTGTAATTTTCTTGAACTGACTGCTGAGGTGCGCAGCACTGCTGTATCCTAGCTGAAAAGCCATCTGGCTCAGGGTAAGCTCATCATAGATCATCAGTTCTTTTACGCGTTCTACTTTCTGACGGATGATGTATTGCTCTAGGGTAATGCCCTCCACTGATGAAAAAAGCATGCCCAGGTATTTGTAGTCATAATTGAGTTGATCAGCCATGTATTCCGCCCACTTTATATCTAAAACATCCTGAGAATGATGGATCTTTTGAATAATCAAATTTTTCATCTGCTCTATCAGTCTGCTTTTGCGATTATCTATAAGCGAAAAACCTACTGTCTCCAGCGCTTCATTTAACCTGCTTTTTTCTTCATCATCTAATCCTTCTTTGAGTTCAATCTCACCCAATTCCACATTTTGAAAGGGTATCTCCAATTCGTCCATGAGTTGCTTAACCGCTGTTATACAGCGCGGGCAAACCATATTTTTCACGTGTAATTTTCTGCTCTCTATCATCTCAATATTGTAATGGCACTTGATTAAATAAACACTATTTTAAGCGATATGATTTATAAAATCCGGTGTTTGATGTATGAAATTATGAGACTACATTTAAATGCAGCCAATCTCAATTTTGTTTATCGGGTATCTCTGGTAGAAATAATTTTGTGTGTGATAATAAAACTCAGTATTGGATTTACCACAATCGCCAAAAAAGGAGAAAGCCCTACCTCCAAAACTGGTACAATAAGCATCTTTTCATTGTAACTCCAGAAATTAAGTTCAATAGCTACCCATTCCGCTACGAAAGCAAACAAACCAGCCATTAGAAGTACTATAACAAATGATCTGAAATTGAAACTCCGAATCCAATACCTATGTTTTAATACCACAGCCACAAGGCCATATATGATAAATGTAAGTACCACATCCCCGATGGTGCATCCTAGAAAATAGATGCTTTTCATAAAGTAGTTATATTCTTCATATAGGCCTGCATGAAGGTTTTCCCAGATAAAATTTAGCACAAAGGCTATCAGGGATATCCAAAATATCAGGCTTTTGCGTGTAGGACTATGGGGTTCATTCATAAAAAAATTCAGGATCAACCTGCACATAAGGCTGATCCTGATATTTAAATTTTACAATGCTTTCACTTCAAAAGAAACCTTTAGTTTTTCCCAGGCAATAGCCACACTAGCCTTAGTATCGTTGATTTTAGTAACTGAATATGTTAGGGCTTCCTGAGTGTCAGCCAAAACTTCTGGTTCTACCTTTATTCTTACCACATCTTGTTTCTGATCGTAATCATCACTCATGTGCTGATCCCAGTTTTTATTGATGATCAACGTCCATTCCTTTTCACCCGGAATAGTGAAAAAACCATATTTACCGGCAGGAACTTTGGTACTATTGATCTCTACATCTTCAGAAAAGTTGATGGCTGTTGCTCTGTGCGCGCCCGTGGCCCACACTTTATCGTATTCTACCAGACCTCCCCAGATTGTTCTCCCTCGCACACTTGGGGAAGAATAATCAATATGTATATGTGTATTTCCTGCATTTCCCATAGCTGCCGTCTTTGGACTCTTGGGTTTAGGCTTATCATCATTTACAGCACCATGTGCAGCATGATCAGTTGCGACCTTCTTACAGCCTCTGGAAAACTGTAAGTGAACGATCTTCCACATATCACCTTCTACTTGCATGGAAAGGGTCACCAATCCGGCAGAATTGATCTGTTGGCCTTGCATTTCGCCCTTAATCAAATAATTGCCTCGCAATAGCGCCATTTCTTTGTTAACCAAGGATTCAGCTATTTCGATATCGAAGGTCATGTTTGCCATTTCTTCAATTTCTTTTCCCAAATGACCGTCTCTGTAGTGCTCCCAGGAATCATCAACCGATCCCTGTTCGTATATTTTTGCTTTTGGAGAGAAAACTGCATTCAACGGCTCCAGATTTTTATCATTTACTGAACTGACAAATAAGTCCAGCACTTCGTTGGCTGTATTTTTGGGTTTGACTGAATCATTGCAAGAAATCATTAGTACTGATAAAGCCAAAATAGCGGTGGTAAATAATTTTTTCATTATAGATTATTGGGTTAGTTATAAATATTTAAGCAATCGTAATTTCTTCATCCAGATACACCTGCTGGATTAAATTAAGTAGTTCAATCCCTTCCTTTCTTGGTCGCTGAAATGCTTTCCTTCCTGAAATCAATCCCATACCTCCGGCCCTTTTATTGATCACAGCCGTCTTTACAGCTTCTGCATAGTCCGAATCACCGGATGATGCCCCTCCCGAGTTGATCAGGCCTATCTTGCCCATGTAACAGTTGGCTACCTGGTAGCGGCACAGATCAATTGGATGATCCGAAGTATATTTCTCATACATTTCTTTAGAAGTCTTACCAAAATCCAAAGCCTTAAAACCGCCATTTGTTTCAGGCACCTTTTGTTTGATAATATCTGCCTGAATGGTGACTCCCAGATGGTTGGCCTGGCCTGTGAGGTCAGCGGCTGTATGGTAATCCTTGTCCTTGGTTTTGAAGGCTTCATTTCGGGTATAACACCACAAGATAGTGGCCATCCCTAATTCATGGGCATAAGCAAAGGCTTCTGAAATTTCACGGATCTGCCGGTTTGACTCTGCCGACCCAAAGTATACGGTAGCCCCAATGGCGCAAGCCCCCATATTCCAGGCATCCTTTACCGTTCCAAATAAGATCTGGTCATGCTTGTTGGGATAGGTTAGAAGCTCATTATGGTTGATTTTTACGATATAAGGAATTTTATGCGCATACTTTCGGGCGTTAAGCCCTAATACACCAAAGGTAGAGGCTACACCGTTACAACCTGCTTCCAAACCAAGCTGTACAATATTCTCCGAGTCAAAGTAGTCCGGATTGGGGCCAAAAGCACTCCCAGCGGAATGTTCAATACCCTGATCTACCGGAAGAATTGACAAGTAGCCCGTGCCTGCCAGGTTACCACTATTATACAATCTTGATAGTGAATTAAGCACCTGCGGATTTCTGTTTGTATTCAGAAAAACCTGATCCAGATAATCCGGTCCGGGTATGGTAAGCCTTGTTTTGTCAATGGTTTTACAAGTATGTTGCAGCAGATATTCTGCCTGATCTCCTAAGTATTCCGTTATTTCTTTCATCTCTGTTGTATTTAATGGTAAGCTAAGATTTATTGAGTTTTAGTCCCGGCATAATCAAAATAGTCACCAACAGCAGGGTTATCCCGATAATCAAAAATGGCCATGAGTTACCAAAAGAATAAATCCACATACCCAACAATGGCCCCAGCACCTGACCGATGCTATTGGTAGAGGTTTGGGTGGATAAATAAGTCCCTGTATTATTTTCATCAATGAACGAGATCGAGGCTATGAGGTTTGGTGTTACCATTGCACCGCCTGTTGCAAAAATTATGATCATTGAGAATACATAGTAGTCAGCTTTAATCAATGTGAACAACCCCATCGATAAGGCAGCCAATAAAAAACCGATAATCAGTTGCAATTTCATGGGTAGTATATTTTCATCAAAACTGGCAAATAAAGGTTGCAAAATGGCCATTATCAAGCCACAAAGCATAAACCCAAGACCTACCTGTGTGGCATCAAAGATGAGTATATCTTTGGCGTACACGGAAAAAACAGTTTCAAATAGCGTAACAGCTAATTGTATTACTAATGATAGTAACAAGAGCTTTAAGAAGACAGTATTAGCCAACATCCCTGTTGTTTTGAGTTTCCCTTGCTGCTTATTTGTGTGCTGTTTCTTTGGTTTTTTGAGCCACAGCATAACGACTACCAAAGCGACTATTCCTAACAAAGCGATGGCCAAAAAAGGTACACTGAACCTGTTCAAGAGGAAGTGGCCTATTGCTGTATTGAAATGAAGGTTGGTTTGTGCCAGGTACCCACCAATCATTGGCCCGGCAATGACACCCGCGCTGACAGCCACTCCTGACCAGGCTAGTATTTTTCTTCGTTGTTTACTATTTGTAAGGTCACTTAGGTAAGCATTACTCGCGGGTATAACAGCAGATGAGAATATTCCTCCAAGTATTCTTGCTACATATAGGATGGTCAAAGAATTTGCCAGCCCCGTCATAATCTGCATCAAGGCAAAGCCAGCCAGACCCATAACGATGAGCACTTTCCGACCGAAACGGTCGGATAGCTTACCCCAAACTACAGCAAATAGCAGTTGAAAAAATGGGTAAATACTGGTAAGGATGCCTATGTGATAGTTGATATTTTCGTCAGATACCACTCCGGACTTTAGAGCAAGTCGTTCCGTATAGTAGGGCAAAACGGGCAGCAGTACGCCATACCCACTCATTACTACAAAAATACTTAATAGGACTATAATTATCCCGCCAAGCATTTCACGATTACCCATTATCTATTACCTATTTTCTTCTTCAACAGCTGCGCATTGATAGCCACTATAATGGTACTCAAACTCATAAATACTGCCCCAACCGCAGGTCCTAATACAAAACCAGAGGAATAAAGGACCCCTGCCGCGAGTGGAATCGCAATTACATTGTAGCCAGTAGCCCATATCAGGTTTTGTATCATCTTACTGTAAGTGGCTTTGCCAAATAAAATCAGATTGGCAATATCCTGTGGGTTGCTATTGACCAGAATAATATCTGCCGTTTCGGCTGCTACATCTGTCCCTGACCCTACTGCAATACCTACGTTGGCTTGTGCCAAGGCTGGGGCATCATTAACCCCGTCACCAGTCATGGCCACAAACTCACCTTTGCCTTGGAGTTCTTTTACGATTTCCACTTTCTGATGAGGAAGCACTTCAGAATAGTAGCCATCCAATCCTAATTTATCACTTACTGCTTTGGCTGTCTTTTCATTATCGCCTGTTGCCATTAACACTTTAATGTTGTTCTTCTTAAATACTTCGATGGCTTCAGCAGATTCTGCCCTTATTTCGTCTGCCAGTGCAATATAGCCTGCCAATGATCCATCGATTAAAACGAATACTAGCGTTTCTGCGGCATCACTGTAAGCATCTTCAGGAATAGTTATTTTTTCATCTCGTAAGTATCCTGGACTAACCACTTTTATGTTTTTTCCTTCCACTTTTGCTTCCACACCTTTGCCAGTGATGGCATTGAAATTTTCTGGTTGAGGAATGGCCGTTTTACCTTCTTTTACCTTTTTCACAATACCGACCGCAATAGGATGTTCGGAACTTTGTTCTAACGCACTCGCCAGTCGTAAGACTTCATCCGAAGAGTATTGCTTATCAACTGATTCAACTCGTGTGACTCCAAAATCACCTTTGGTCAATGTCCCTGTTTTATCAAAGAGTAAAGTGGAAATCTTTCGGGATTCTTCAAAAGCTGTTCTGTTCCTGATCAGCAAACCATTTTGTGCAGAAACTGCTGTGGATATGGCAACCACCAATGGGATGGCCAAACCGAGCGCATGAGGACAGGCAATAACCATTACGGTAACCATCCTCTCCAAGGCATATACAAAAGGAAATCCTAAGAACAACCAAGTGGCCAATGTTCCGAATCCTATTGCCAAGGCAATATAGGTAAGCCACTTAGCAGCACGATCTGAAAGGTTCTGCATTTTGGACTTGGACTTTTGTGCTTCCTGCACCAGTGTGATCACTTTATTGAGGTAGCTGTCTTTGCCTGTATGTTCTACTTTTACTTTCAGTGAACCGTTTCCATTGAGTGAGCCACCAATCACTTTGTTTTCCAATCCTTTTTTAACAGGTTTGGATTCGCCCGTCAGCATGGACTCGTTCAGGTAGCTTTCGCCTTCTACAATAATTCCATCGGCAGGCACTTTTTCTCCCGGTTTGATCAGGATTATATCATCTTTTTGCAGGTCTTCTAATTTTACCTCTTCAATACTATCACCTTTCACTCTATGTGCTTCTGAAGGCATCATACTCACGAGTAGTTGCAAGGCTTTTGAAGCGCCAAGCACGGATTTCATCTCCAGCCAGTGGCCGACAAGCATGATATCAATTAAAGTGGCGAGCTCCCAGAAAAAATCCTCCCCTTCAAGGCCGAAAACTGTTGCAGAACTATAAAAATACGCAACACTAATGGCCATGGATATTAAAGTCATCATGCCCGGGGCACCTTCTTTCAACTCATCCTTCAATCCTTTTAGAAAAGGCCAGCCTCCGTAAAAATAAACTATGGTAGAGAGTCCGAACAGAATATAAGAATTGCCCGGCAACAGCCAATCGTAACCTAAAAATCTCTGGATCATCGGAGAAAAAGTGAGTATTGGAATGGTAAGTACCAGGGATATCCAAAACCGCTTTTTGAAATCTTCTATCATCATTTTGTGATGATCGTGTCCCATATCACCATGTCCGGGATTGTGGTCAGAATGACCAACATGGTCATGACCTTCATGTCCGGAATGATTTTCATGCTTTTTACTTTCTTCGTGCTTATGGTGTTTGTGATTATGCTCTTTATGATTTTCCATAACGTCTATATTTTATTTGTCGGGGTACTCTAAATTAAGTTTTTCAAGCTGTTCGGCTAAAATTTTGGCAGCTGTATAATTACGAAACCAGCGCTTGTCTGCAGGGATGATATGCCAGGGCAAGTGATCACAGGCATTAAGTACTGTATGGTATACTTTCCTAAAATCATCCCATTGTTTGGGTATCAGTTCATCTTCCTTCGCGTACTTCCAGCGTTTGTGTGGTTTCGTTTTACGTTCTTCAATACGCTCTATCTGCTCATCAGCAGATATATGCAGGTAAAATTTTAATATCAATGTATTATTGGCCAGCAGGTGATGTTCCAGTTCGTTGATCAAATTGATACGGTGCTCCAATACTTCAACTGACAGGCTTTTATTGACGGTAGGCACCAAAATGTCTTCATAGTATGAGCGATTAAAGACCTTGATCATTCCTTTTTCTGGAAAGTGGGGATAAACACGCCATAAGAAATCATGCTTGACTTCATCTGCGGTAGGTTTCTTAAAAGATTTAACCTGCACTCCTTGCGGGTTCATACCGCTAAAGGCATGACGGATTGTACCGTCTTTACCTGAAGTATCAAGGCCTTGTAAGACGATAAGCATGCTGTACCTGCCATCAGCGTAGAATTTATTCTGCAACTGAAAAAGCTCTTTTTGAAGTTTTTTCAGTGTTTTTTTAGTTTCCGCTTTATCAGCATGCTCAGGTGGAAGGGTGGATATGTGATCTAGCTCAATCATCTATCGGTCATTTTAAGTCTTTGAACCATTGCTTCATTTAGGCTACTACTGTATAACCCATAAGCATCAACCAATACACCCTTCATACCATTCTTACCGCTTATGGCAAACACAATGCTATTGTCATCAGGGTTACTCATGCCTTCGAACCGATAAAAAGCATCCACTTCAAAATCTTCCGGATGTAATTGTAGTTTGGAAGTGAGGCATTCCAAACATTCAGGCTTTAGATTGAAGTCTTCTGTATAACCTTCTTTTCTCAAGGCGTTAGTAGCTTCGCTCAGTGTGTCGTAAGATGTATTGCTATTTGCTTTGGTCATGATTTTTAAATTTTTAGTCCTTCTCATTTGTTTCCCATTGTAAAAACCACCTTTCTCCAACAAATACTAAAAACATTAGTACGATGGAAACCACTATTACCAAAGGATCACTGGAGGCCTTTATCCAGAGAAATGCACTCAAAACAATCAGATCAAGTAGAATGGCGATCATGACAATTGCTACGTTGACATTTACTTCTTTTCTAAGATTTTTTAAAACGCCCCACTGGAGTATTATATCCATGGTTAAGTAAAAAATAGCTCCAAGGGAAGCAATACGAGACAGGTCGAAAAATGCCGTGAGCAAAATGGCAATTATTACAGTATAAACTAACAGGTGCTTTTGCAACCCACCGGGCATTCCAAAATGTTTATGTGGGATTAGATTTATTTCCGTAAGCATAGCGGTCATCCTAGAAACGGCAAATATACTGGCAATAACTCCTGAAATAGTAGCTACAATGGCTATACCCACAGTAAACCATAAACCATATTTACCAAATGCAGGTTTAGAAGCTTCTGCTAGTGAAAAATCTTTTGCAGCAATAATCTCTGGGATTGACAAATTAGCTGAAACTGCCAAAGCCACAAGTAAATACACCAGAGTGCAAATAAAGAGTGAAATCATAATGGCACGCCCCACGTTTTTATTAGGGTTCACGATTTCACCACCACTGTTTGTGATAGTAGTAAAGCCCTTAAAAGCCAGAATGGTGAACGCCAAAGCTCCTATGTAACTTGTTAACGTATAATCACCAGAAATGGAGGAAGGTAGGGCTTCACTAAATGAAAAACCTGCTGCCCACAGGCCTCCAATAGCGAAGATGGCTAAGCCTCCTATTTTGATAACTGCCATCATCAGGGAAGACCGTCCAATCACCTTATTGCCAGAAATATTTACTAAAAAAGCAACTACTAATAATAAAACCCCCAAAATAGGTATCCAAATACTATTTTCTTGTACATCAAAAAGCTGTAAGGTATAGGATCCAAATGTGCGTGCCACTAAGCTTTCACCAATCACCATTGAAAAAGCCATTAAAAGAGATCCTGCGGCAGTGATAGTACCTGGCCCATACGCTTTTTTCAGGTACATGGCAATGCCCCCGGCTGATGGATAAGTATTGGATAATTTTATGTAGGTATAAGCACTAAAGCCAGAGATAATGGCACCTACCAAAAAAGCCAGGGGAAACAAATCTCCTGAAAGATCCGCCACCTGACCAAGTAAGGCAAAAATACCTGCACCTATCATCACTCCAGTACCTAGAGCCACAGCTCCAGTTAGACTTAAGCTATTCTTTTTGTAATTTTCCATACTTTTCGTTCAACTATTTAGACACTAATAGCTATCGTCATATTCCATCGTAAAATAAGTTCCATCGTCCTGTATGAATTTCTGACGTTGCAATACAAAATTTTCAGTCAGATATTCTTCAACTGAATAGTTGATGGTTTTAATTTTCAATCCCATCATGTACGCTTCTATCACTGCTTTACTCCTGATAACCAAATTACCATTTTCTGTCCTCTTATCTCTATCTTTTATTGTAATTAGGCTCTTAGAACCGAAAAAACTTAATATTCCTGACTCTATGCTCATCTTCAAATGGATATCCCTCAATTCAGGACTACGTTGCAAATCATACAACTGTTTAAAATCTTTCGAAGTGACATCCACTGTTATCTTTGCATCACGAGGATCGGCAAACGGAAATACATTCAATAGCACATCAAACTCATTGGGATTGCACTTATATGTGGTCGTGTACTTTTCCGTAAGCCGGCCGCTTTCGTCATAGAGCTCGGTTATTACCTTTATCCGATAAGTTTTACCCTGCTGCTCTAACTCACCCGTTAAAAATATCTGCTTGCCCTGCAGGTCTCCATTTTGATCATAGTTTTCACGTACTATTCTTTTTTGTGCTATTTGCTGAATGAACATTTCTTTCTCCTGACCATACAAAATTGCAGGGGCAAGTTGCAGACACGCTATTAAGGTGAGTAGCGCACTACGCATGATGCTTCATCAGTTGGTTAATCTCTTTTGCCAGAATATCTGAAAGGTCAATCTGATTACTTTCATGAGGGATGGTGTTGCACGTGACGACCTGTTGTACCCCTGCATTTTTTAGATCCGCATAGGCTGAGCCAGCAAATACGGCATGTACCCCAACACAAACCGGTGGGTGCATTCCGGCTTTTTTTAAATGGCCGACTGTCTCTATCATCGTTCTGGCGGTGGAAATTATATCATCCACCAGTACCGGGGTGTGGTCTTTGTATTTTGCTACATCGGGGACGGACACTTCCACATCCCTGTCACCGTGCCTCACCTTCTCTAACACCGTAAAAGGTGCTCCGGCTTCTTCTGCTACCTGAGAAACCCATTGCTCACTTTCACTATCCGGGCCGATGAATACCGGCTTTTCAATATTATCGCTCACCCATTTTGAAATGTGTGATGCCGCATGGATCAGTTTATTAGGTACGGTGTAAATCTCACTTAACGAACTTCTACGGTGAAGGTGTGGGTCAACGGTGGTCAACGTTTCTGCAAAGCCTGATATTAATTCAGCAAAATACGTAGAGGTAATACCTTCTCCCGGATTAAACTGCTTATCCTGACGCATGTAGGCCAGATAAGGCGCTACCAGGCACGTACAGGCAGCACCAAGTTCTTTGGCCGTCTTACTTAAAAAGTACAGGGGCAGCAATTTGGCATCCGGCTCGTGTAATGTGCATACCATTACCACGCATTTATCTTTAACCTCAGAGTGAATCTGCACATAGCTTTCCCCATCGGGAAACTGCCGGATGGTTGCCTCTCCCTTTTCAGCCTTAAGGTGTCCGGCTATTTTTTTTGTAAGTTCTTCGTTGCCCGGTAAGGCAAAAACTATCATTTCCATATTTTAAGTCGCTTTGATTTTAATAATTTGTTTTTGTGCATCCAGGTAAGAAAGGGCGTATTCAAGCTCTCCTTGTGACTCAGCATGGATTTCAAACAGAGTATCGTTCTCTTCCACATGAGTACCCAATGGTGTAAGCAGCAAAATGCCTGCTGTCATCGCACCTGGAGCACCGGCCAGCTTAGCCACTTTGGCCAGTCTGCGATTATCAATTTCTGAAACTACTCCACTTGCTGCGGATCTAATCCTATGCTTATGGGGCGCTACCTCAGGTTCCCTGAAAAAACCTTGTGCCTCGCAGATAGCAGTGAATTTTTTGTAGGCGGCTCCACTTTTCAAAACTCTCAAAGCTTCAAGAGTACCTGACCCTTCGGCTGCTTTTCCTCCCATTTCAAGTAACCTGCCTGCCAATATTATTGCTCTTTCTCGCAGGTCATCAGGTGCATTGTTTTCATTTCTCAAGACGGATAAAACATCCTTAGCTTCCAAGGCAGGCCCTATACCCCTCCCCACAGGTTGTGACCCATCGGTTAATACAATATCAATATTCAGCCCGATGGCTTTGCCTACCGCAACCATCTTTTCTGACAGATGCACAGCAGCCTCCTGCGACCGCACCTTAGCCGTAGCTCCAACAGGAATATCAATCACCACATCGGTAGAACCTGCTGCCGCCTTTTTAGAAAGCACGGAAGCGATCATCTGCCCTTCGCTATCAATATCCAAAGCTTTTTCTACACGGATGAGTATATCATCTGCCGGACTTAGCTGTACTGATCCGCCCCAGGCAAGGCAACCGCCTTCCTGTTCCACGACATTTTTCATTTGCCCGGTGGTGAGATTTACGTTGGTGACTACCTCCATGGTGTCAGCAGTACCGGCAGGAGAAGTAATGGCACGGGAAGAAGTTTTAGGGATGGTCAACCCAGCTGCGGCAACAATAGACACTACCAATGGAGTAGTTCTGTTACCAGGCAAGCCACCGATGCAGTGTTTATCATAAACTTTATCCTTGCCCCAGTCCAGTTTAAAACCCACGTTAATCATGGAACGGGTCAGGGCAATCACTTCGTCCTGATTTAATGAGTTCCCGGTGCTGGAAGCCAGAAAAGCCGACAATTGAATATTAGATAAGTTACGATTGACGATATCGCCAATGATCCTGTCAAACTCGGCCTGGTTCAGTCGGTGTCCATAAATTTTCTTACGGACATCACTCATGGAATCAAGCGCATCTAAATGGCTCAGCCTAAGTAAGTCACCTTCTTTAGTTTCCAAGGCTTCAATAGCGGCATCAGAAAGACCCAATTGGTCATGACTTAATTGTGACTCATCATCCCAAACGATAAGAGACGCTACAATGGTTTTTTCTTCTTTTGAAACTTTTATACGATTTAAAGCCTCAAACCCTTCCGATATACAAACCGGGCAGTCCTTACGCATAAATACCATATATTCGTTTCGGGCATCTATGCCTAATCTTACTAGTTTTAATACGTTATGCCGGGTATCCTTTGCTTCCATCACAATTCTACCTTTTGATTAAGTTGAGGGATATCTGTTTGCCATCCTTTATTATCTTCCAGGGCTTTTGACAAAGCTTCTGCCTGCTCTGCTTCCCCATGAATAATAAACACCTTTTCGGGTTGTTTTTTAATTTCAGAGAGCCAATCAATCAAATCGTTTTGATCACCATGCGCACTCAGTCCTTCAATGTGTTCCATGTGCATGTTGAATGGCAGCCATTTGCCATACACTTTAATTTCTTTTGCACCTTCAAGTAGCTTTCTTCCTCTTGTTCCTTCTGCCTGATAGCCTACAAAAAGTAAGGTGTCGTTACTATTGCCTGATCTTGTTTCCATGTAGTTGAGTATTCGTCCGCCCGTCATCATACCGCTACCTGCTATGACGATCTTGGATTTATTATCTTCCCGCAGTGCCAGGGTTTCCCGATAGTTGCTCACTACCTGAAAATGAGAACACATTTCATCACATTCTTCCGGCTTAAGCTTGTGCCAGTCCCTGGAAGCATGAAATAGATGGAGTACATTAGCACCCATAGGGCTATCCATGATCATGGGTATTTTTGGAATCCTTTTCTCCTTCAAAAGCCTCCAAAGCATTAGCATCATGAGCTGAGTGCGCTCTACGGCAAAACTGGGAATGAACAGGCTTCCTCCACGCTCTACCGTTTCGTTGACTATACGTTCCAGTTCCGGGACAATACTTTCTTCTTCAGGATGAATCCTTCCTCCATAGGTGGATTCAATAAGCAGGACATCCGCTTTTTCAGGTTTTTTTGGCGTATACAAAAGCAAATCTTTTTTTCTGCCTATATCACCTGAAAACACCAAGCGGCTATCATTGGTCTCTACTTCAATAAAAGTTGATCCGATGATATGGCCATTGTATTGCCACCTTACTTTAAAGGCATCATCAATTACATGCCATTTACCTTCTGAAACAGGGTTGAAAAGCGGAAGGGTATTTTCAACGTCTTTTAAGTCATAGAAAGCCTCTGCCGGACTGTGCTTACTGTAACCCTCTTTATTTGCCCTGGCTGCCTCTTCTTCCTGAATTTTGGCGCTATCCTTTAAGATAATTTCTGCGATTTTTAAGGTAGGCGCACTACCATATATTTTTCCTCTAAAACCAAGCTTTACCAAACGAGCCAGGTAGCCGGTATGATCAAGATGTCCGTGCGTAAGCACAACAGCATCAATGGCTTTCGGATCATATTCAGGTTGTTCCCAATTGAGTAAACGTAATTCTTTTAATCCTTGAAACACACCGCAATCCACCATCAGTTTTTTATTTCCTGATTCAAGTAAATATTTGGAGCCTGTAACCGTACCAGCGGCTCCTAAAAAGTTTATGGTCATTTTATCATTCATTTGTTGTGTTACGTACTACCTGAGCAAATTTCCTCTCCCTCTTTGATGATTCTTTTGACTCGTGTATGAGAAATGCCCATTTCTTCAAGTAATTCGGGTTTATTGCATAACTCCTTACAAAGCACGATCATCTTATCAATCAGCTTTTGCTTCTCAGCCTTTGTAAGGCTGGTAAGACATGTAACAGGGTGCAGACCAGACATATTTATCCGGTCGCTAATGCTTCCTTGCTGTGGATAATCCCAACCTATCAGTATTAGACCTGAACATTTGCCATATTGGATGGCATCTTCGGTAAACCGGGTATTGGTCACCACCCAGCCTTCATGAAATTTTGTCGCGTGTCCTTTGCGCTTTTCCCATTGCTTTTTCACATCCTCAAACCGGGATTTGATATAAAGTGGAATTTTCACATCACACTTATAACCTTGGCGGTTATGAAATTTGCACTCCACCATGAAGTGCTGATTATCTTTCTCAGCCTCCACATCTATTTCGTGAGAGACGCAATGACCCTGAATGATTACCCCGACTTTAGTACGGTACCCCTGATGTTTTAAAATTTCACCTACAAACTTTTCAAAGGGATAACCAGAGGGACCCAGCTCCAGAATCGCCTGCTTGATCTTATACCTACCTGCTACAGGTTTTGAGTGCTTCCGTAGCATGGAGAATGCCTGGCTGTAGATTTTCTTTGTGGACATACCATCAACAAGCTGCGCTTCAATCTCACTCACAATCCGATCAATAACGGCAGAAACTGCCCCTGCCTTTTCAAGGGATTGCCTGAGTTTGGTTGATGAAAATGGAGCTTTTTCTCCGGAAGCCTTGGTTATTAAAACGGTCTTTTCTGGCATTCAATCTACTTTAACAATTGAATGTTAAAGTTAGAATTTTACACTCGGAGGTATTTATGATATCTCACTTTCGATGTACGAAATTACGCTATTCAAGTCAGTCTCTGATCACTAGTTGAACACCTAAAATCAAGCCTTACATAAGGCTTGATTTATTAGTTCCACGTATAGTATCTAATAAGATCTTCCTGATAAATCCAGAAAAATTTACTTATATCAAAGTAGTTCAAAGGAGCCAGGTTGTGCTTTGATTTCATTTCTTTAACTACGGCACCATACTCTAAATAATCATCGGGAGAAAAACAACTTTGAGAAAAAGCTTCAGCAATTTTTAAAGAATGACTGTTCCATAGTGGAAAGTAAGCAGGGCAATGAACTGCACAATATCTTGAGGCAAATTCTATGTTTTCATAATCGATAGAGTTGTTCCCGTTTTGAGCCACGCTAACTGCAATTAATAGCTCACCTTGACCTAACGAACTATCAATTTGCAATTTTTTGATATTATTTTGGAAACCACACCTTATGAAATAATCAGCTCTATCATGGTTGGCCACTGCCATCACCTTTTCTTTGATCACATCAATATCCTGATTGCCCGGTCGGAACCTGATGAAATTGATGAGTTTTTTATCAGTAAGAAAGTAGCCACGAATATCTTTAATATGGTTGATATGTTCCTCTATCATCTTATCCATCTTCATTATCAGCTATTGAGGTTTTATGAGTCATCTTGTTTTTGGTAATGCTACCATACCATTGATTGAAAACCACACAAGCAGTCAGGTCTCCCGTTACGTTTACTGCCGTTCGGAACATACCCAACAAGCGCTCCACCCCAATAATAATGATGATACCTTCGGCAGGAATACCTGCACCACCAAGTACGGAAGCCAGAATAACTACACCTCCACCGGGAATGGCCGGAGTACCTATTGAAGCTGCAACAATGGTTACTATTACCACAATGATGTTCAACAAGCTCATCTCCAGCCCATACGCCTGGGCGATAAATAAAGTGGTTATGGTTTGATAAAGTGCTGTACCATCCATGTTGACGGTAGCGCCTATAGGGATAATAAAGTTGCTGATTGCGGGATCAACTTTCAGTTTTTCTTCTGCTGTTTGCAATGAGAGTGGCATAACGGCTGCCGAACTGGTCGTAGAAAAAGCCAACAATTGTGCATCCCTGATTTTTCCTAGAAATTTTAGTGGATTCCTTCTGCCTGGCAAACTCACTATTAACAAATAGATACCTACAAGAATCAGTAACCCAGCTAGTACAACGGCCACATAATAACTCAGTCCGGCAAGAGAACTTAAGCCTACACTGGAAGTAAGTTGAGCCATAAGCCCAAAAACAGCAACAGGCACTAAAAGCATGGCCCACTTGACTACTGTCATACAAATTTCCTGTATTGCACTCAGCAGCAACCTCACAGGTCTTAACAAGTCTGAGGGTAGTGACAGCACTGCCACCCCAATGATAATGGTGAAAATAACAATACTCAACATTTCTCCGCTAACCATGGAAGCCAGGGGATTTTCGGGGAGCAGATCGGTGATGATAGTTGGCACATCGTTTATCCCAAATGACAATTCTGCACCTTGAGTTCCTTTTGCCAAGGCCTCTTCATGTTCAGCTGCTGCCTGCTGGTGCAAATAGCGTCCCGGCTTGAAAAGTGTGGCCAGGACAGTTCCAATGCTAACAGAAATAATGGTTGTTGCCACAAAATATAAGAGTACTCCTCCTCCAAGCTTTTTGAGGTTGTCTTTGTCATTGCTGGCAATGCCTGTAATGATAGATGCCACAATCAATGGAATCATTATCATCTGCACCAGCTTAAGAAATAACATGCCGGGCAGGGCCAGCCAGTTGCCTAAAACATCTGCAGTAGCTTTGCTTACCCATCCATTTTGTGGGCTTAAAAGAAGACCAAAACCCACTCCTAAGAAAAGTGCAATGAGTACCTTTAACCAGAGCTTACCTGCTACCAGTTTTTGAAGATAGGTATTACGTGATTTGAGAGATTTTATTTCTGTATCAAACAAGCTCATTATATAATCCCTAAACTTTCATTCGTCTTTTTAATAGAGCTTACTGCGCTTTTCTCTATTCCCGTCAATGCCCTTATAGCATCAATGGTTTCCGGTATAACAATAGCCTGGTTATCGACCACATATGCGTAATAGAGCTCGTCTCCCTCGACTTTAAGCATATCTTGCCAAAGGGCTACTTCATACATATCGCCCCAGGGGCGTCCCATATCCAGGTACTTTTCTTTGATCGTATTATTGGAAACCAGACCATCGCTGTAGTTGATCATGGTGATTCGCGTAGATGTCTGAAATGCTTCTATCACCTCTTTTTTATCAGCTTTCCGGGTAAGGCGGACATTCCAATAATGCAGGTGGCTAAGGGTTTGAGGTACTTTCACAGCCATGGTTACTACATCCAGTTCAGAGTCCACGCTCTGTGCGTCCGGCCCCTGGTGGCTGGGAATATCTTTCTCCGGAACGAGCGTATTCATGATGCCCCCTAAATGGCTTTCCCAGGGATCTGTAGCCCTGCGTAGCAGAGTACCACGAGCACTTTGCAACAGCCCTGCTTTTTTGAGAGCAGTAAGCGTGCGCAAAATGGAGGTGGTGTTGCAGGAGACCACCCGGGTACTGTCGCGGTTCAGGGCGGAGGCATAGTTATTTTCCGCACTAAAGGAGTGACCGGTAGTTTCGTGTTTTTCTCCACCTTGCAGGATAAATTTTATTCCCTGCTCTTTATAAATTTTTACATTTTGTGCGGCTATCTTCTTTGGCGTACAATCTACCACCAGGTGAGCAACCCCTAATAGGTCTGCCATATTACCAGCCAGGGGAATACCGGCCTTTTGCATGTAACCACTGGCATCTTCGGTAGCTGCATAAACAGGGTATCCTTTCTTTACCGCAGCTTGAATACGCCAGTCGCTGATCACATCACATACCCCCGCTATTTCCATATCGTCTTGTAAAGCAATTGCATCGGCTACTCTTTTGCCGATTACGCCATATCCTATAAGTGCTATTTTCTTTTTCATCTTGTTATTGATTTTTAATTGTAGTATGAATATTATTTATGTTGGACAGTCCGAATACGATCAACACAAAGCTCTGACCGATCTCCATCATCACTAAAATTTTGGCAGGGGTAGTTATTGGCACAATGTCACCATAACCGATGGCTGCAAATGTTACCACGCTGAAATAAAATGTCTCGAATAAATACTCGAAGTAATTGAAGCTTTCAAAAGGTTTAAAGCCCTTAAAAGAAGATGGATTGGCAGCGACCAGACAGGTAAAGTCTGCAGCATAGGAGAAAATAATGAGCATAACCAGCAACCCGAAAATCCAGAGAAGTTGCCCGAAAGAATGACATTGTTTAATGGACTTATTGACCTGCCTGAAGGTGAAAAATGTAAAGTATCCGCTCTTAATAAAAGTGAGAAAGATAACAATATAAGGCACCCAGCTTAGTTCATGATCAACAAACTGCATAAGATACACATACACAAGTGCTACAGTTGCGACCAAAACGAGTGCGGAGCGCATCTGTTTAATAAGTTGTTTTAAAAAATTACTTCTGGTTATTTTATAAGTCATCATGTATCGTCAGTTAATTACCTTTTGTTTTTTGATAATAGCTACTTTCCGGGATTGTCGAAGAATACTTACACCTATCACTCCGGCAAGCACCGAAGCAAATAAAATGGTTAGCTTGGCAATGAAGGTATACTCCTCATTCTGGAAGGCCAACTCCGTGACAAACAACGACATGGTAAAACCTATCCCCGCTATCATAGCTACTCCTGAAATATGTGTCCAGGAAATTCCCTGCTGCAGCTCTGCCAGCTTAAGCTTAACTAAAAGCCAACTGGCTCCTAAAATGCCAGTGAATTTCCCTACTAATAGTCCAAAAGTTATCCCCAGACTTACCGGGTGGCTCAAAATTTCAACTATATCCCCATGGATATGAATTCCGGTATTGACCAGGGCAAATATTGGAAGAATGAAAAATCCTACTACGGGTGCCAGATGATGCTCTATCTTTTGCAAAGGAGTTTCCGCATCATCTGATTTTTGTTTAATCTCTTCCAAAATTCCAAGTTGTTCTTCTGAGATAAAATTGCCCTTGATAGCTTTGGATTCCAAAAATTTTAAATGAAGTTTTTGGAGGTTTTTCAGATAATCCACTTCTTTGATTTTGACCTTTCCAGGAATAGTAAAAGCGGTGAGAATACCTGCAATGGTAGGATGGACTCCTGAGAAGAAAAATGCCAACCATACGCCTCCAATCCCAACAAGAGCATAAAACCAAGCTTTACGAACTCCAACAGAATTAGCGATTATCAATACCATTACAAACAAGATACCGTGAAGCAAATCCATATAAGAAATCCCAGCAGTATAGAAAACAGCTATGACGATTACGGCACCAAGATCATCAACTATGGCTAGTGCTACCAAAAACACTTTGAGCCCAGCCGGCACACGATTCCCCAACAAAGAAAGTACTCCAATTGCAAATGCAATGTCAGTTGCCATTGGGATACCCCAACCATGTTCTGTTGGAGAATTTAAATTAAAAATGAGATAAATGAGTGCTGGAACGAGCATGCCCCCAACAGCTGCCCCAATAGGTAAAATAGCTTTCCTAAACGAAGATAATTTACCTCCGATGATTTCTCTTTTCAACTCCAGGCCTACCTGTAGGAAGAAGATCGCCATTAAGCCATCATTCACCCAAAGTAGTAAAGTCTCGGAAAGGAAGAATGAACCAACACCTATTGATATTTCGGTGTGAATAAAATCCTGATATGATTCTTGAAAGGGAGAATTGGCCCAGATCATGGCTGCCAGTACCGCTAGAAAAATCGCAATACCGGAAGCTGACTGGTTGTTTACCAGATTATTTAAGGAGTTGTTTAGGCGGGTAATCATTCAGGTGCATCCTTTTCCAGGTCTTTTTGTAGTGTAAGCATTGGGCTTTTTTAATTATACCAGGACTGGTTTAACCTTTATTGGTGCTTGCGCCCCTACAGTATTCACAAATAAATCTTTCATTACACCACATATTTATCCCACAAGCCATATTTTTCCTTTATTTTTCCTTTTGAAAAAGAAAGTGCCATTACCAAAAGTCCGGTTAAGCTTGTGCTCAACGTAAACGCTACATTGATATCTTCAATAAACCATGGCAATACGACCAGTACCAGGCCGAGCAATACATTTAAGTAGCGTAAACTTCTAATTACTTCAGCCATGGCCATTACCGCAAATACAATTGCAAGGGCCCCTCCCAAATGATTTAAATCGGCAAATGGAGTTTCTATCCCAACCCCGAAAACCGTGGGAGAGACCATCAACCAAATCCCTAAAACTGTTGATACCGTCAACATCCAGGGGAAGCTCATCCCCCAGATTGAAGATTTAAATACCTTCCAAGGACTGTCATTAAATTCTGCCATTTCGGGGGAACGCTGATCCGTTTCAGTAGAAAGTGCATCACCGCCTTTCCAAAATACTTTCCATAACGAATCCCCTTTTTGTTTTCGTTGCACCATATGCTGCCACATGGCAATCACTTCATCAATTTGTAATGGGATCATTGGAAGCATTACAATAGCTGAAAACAGGCATACCGAACACCAAGCCCCTACTGAAAGCGGCTGTGAAACGATTAAAAAAATGCTCACAAACCCAAGCGGGATTACCAAAATCCCAAAAAGCGTAACCATCCACGGCATGGTACGCCAACGGGAGGTTCCACCCATATATCCCATCAGAAATTCCAAAGTGTATGCAAGTGTTCCTAATGCAGCATCCGATATTGGAAAGGAGTGGGACATATCGGAATCTAAAACGGTCATAGTGCCGTCACCAAAAAAAGGATCCCAGGCATAGTCTATATACCCTAACTGAAAAGCTCCCAAATACCGGGATGCCAGCCACCCGATAAATGCCAGGCCAATCATAATAGAGCGCTGTGGCCAGCTTGAAGGGTTATAGCTCCAACCCGTAGGTACGTCACCGCCCATTTTCATAAACATGATCATGTTGGGCATACCAGGAATAAGAATCGACAAGGCAATAATTAAGGCCCCAACCATAGTGCTGTTATAATAAGCTACGGCTGTTGGTGCCCAGAAAATAAAGGGAGCCATACTGATCCATATCCCGATAAAACAAAGGATCCAAACGCTATAGGGGCGGTTTGGCTTGAGGGAACGCCATCCAAAAATCACCAGCAATATTCCGCTGATAATATCGCTCCAGCGCATTGCGGCAATACGATCACTAAGGGAAAGCCACACATCTCTTCCGCCACTAGGCTCGACCACATTCTTTCCATAATCAAAAGTGAGAGGGGAAGTAATCATCCAAAAACCAAGCAATACGATCGTCCAGTAAACCCAGAGCGTTTGCTTATGGTGGTCTTGGAGCATCGTAAGGCGGTCATCAGTAGACATTTTCATACCGCCCATGTCCATGTGTCCATGACCGCCATGCTCTTCCGTATGCATCATAGGACGTGTGATGCCTCTTGAGCCCATACCTTCCATTTTGTGGCCTGACATTTCGGTTTTTGCTTCGTCCTTTTTCACTAAGGTCATTCCGCATTTCGGGCACTTGCCTGGTTGATCAGTAACGACCTCAGGGTGCATAGAACAAGTGTATTGTATCTTTTTAGAAGATTTATCCCCATCATCCTGATGGGACATTGAGGAGTGGTCGTGGCTTTTCATACTATGACATAATTAAGTGTTTGGGAATCTATTTATAGCTACTTTTTCAGGTTATTCTCTTGATAAAATTTCTTGGGATTAGCCTTTAAGTTTTCAATCATCTTGGGCAATGTCTCTCGTAAACCGTGTTTAGGCTTCCAACCCAGAATCATTTTAGCTCTGGAACTGTCCATTTCAAAATGATCATTAGCAAGATCGATCATCCAAGGTTTAATAAAAGCTTTGCCAAATAAGTTCTGCATAAATGCCCCCATTTTGGCAAACCACTTTGGAATAGCGATGATGGGCATTTTTTCACCATGGATTTCTGTACTGATGATGTCTTGCAACTCCTTGTACGATAAAGTTTCTTCATCTCCAATATTGATAATTGTTTCTGACGGGAGTTCTTTCCTTTGGTCTACGGCCAAAGCTATTGCATCGATGACATCATCTCTGTGTACATAGGTGCTGCCATGGGCTGTATTGGCCGGATAGAGTCGTGCTGCAATTTGTTTTTCGTAAATACGCTGAACTTGATTGGTGATAGGTATTGAACTACCATCTTCGCTGTATACGCCTGCTATGCGCATCATCACTACAGGAATTTCGCCTCGTTTTTCATGCATTACTTTTTCGGTCGTTACTTTCGATTTTGGATAATCCCATTTAGGTTCCAATGGTGAATCTTCTGTAATGAGCACCCCCGGAGACGAAGGTTTGTAAACCAGCATGCTACTTGAGAAAATGAATTGCTCCACTTCAAAATCCTGTAGGAATTTTAACAGTCGTTCTGTGCCTTTGACGGTCACTTTATCGTACAGATCGGAGGGTTCCCCTAAAAAATCATAATAGGCGGCAAGGTGCACTACCGCAGCTATTTTGTTGCCATAGGCATAGCGAACTCTTTTGAAAGCAAAATCCATTCGATCATCGCTCGTAAGATCCACACATACACATTCAGCTTCTATAGGCGGAAAAGGATAGCCATCTTGGTCAAATCCAACTACGTGGTATTTTTCAGCCAGCTTATGAATCAAGGTCGACCCTATCATTCCACTGCTTCCTGTCACAATTACTACTTCGGTTTTGTTTTTCATTTTGCTTGATTTTTTTATTTTCTCATTTCCAGATATTCAACTGTTTCTTTTACTGTAAGGGGGCATGTAGCATTTCCGTTACGGGTAAAAAACACCGTGTTTTCTCCTTTCGACAAATAAGCTGGTTCAGGAGAGTTTTCTATATCTACAACACATACTTTCTCTCCTTGTATTTGATGAAAAGACACATGGTTTTTAAATGAATATTGCTGACCAATATTATTGGCTATGATCTCAAAAATCTTTCTCTCATAGCCATCTGTATTTTTATGTCGCAAGGTTTTAAAATCACTTTCTAACCCTAATATTTCACCTGTGTCATCCACACCTATGATAAGCTTTCCTCCCCTTGAATTCATGAAGCCTACTATAGTTTTTGCAATGACAAGCTCCAAGTCGCGGCTGGGTGTTTTCTTATTATAATCATAGCGAATGGAAGACTTAAATTCCACCCGCTCGTTTTCTCCCATTTCTATGATTTTATTGATGTCGCGCTGAAGAAGTCGCTCCTGCTTATCAATCAAAAGCCTCTTTTCTCTAATTTTTCGCCAGAGCATACCATATCCTCCACCGAGTATTGTTCCGAAAACAGTAAGGGTCGTATTCATACCCATCATGCGAAATGAAAATGATTGCCAGAGTTGATCTTTTAGTACATCTCCAATTAAAGAAAATGAGAAGGGTTGATGACTAAATTCGAATCCATAAAGTACCATCGTAAGTGGGTGAACCAGAAAATAGAACAAAGCTGCTCCTATGAGCGCATGAATTAAAATTATACTGAAGTCATTCCTCACATTTTTAATTTCCACCTCTATCTATCACTTTTATATTTATTTATTTCGATAACCTTTATTGAAGGAAGCGTTGTAAACAGAAGCTATCAAAGCCCCAAACAGCCACCCGAGTATAAACATTTCCACCAGTCCGATCAATGCTTCTGTCCAAGGGACGTCCATTCTGATCAGCGAAGTTGTGTCTAGCCCGTGTAGCAAACTGTTAAAAAACAGAATGGTGCCTTCACGGCCTACGGTGGACATGAGTATAATGCAGCCCAAGTAGAATACCACACCTGCTACTCCCCATGATAATGCGAATTTCTTAATGTTGATGTGTTGCATGATCCTTTTCGTTTTTTGATTGTTTTTCTTCTCTATTGTTGTGCCCAGTATGTCCTCCATGTCCTCCATGCCTACCCATCATAAAGAGGTGAGCTACGAAAAATATGATGATGAATATAAAAAGTGAATTGGATCCGTTGAACCCAAAAACGGGTAGCAGGAATAGTAAAAGGAATATCCCCAGACATCCTATTAACATCCATAGCATGTGATTTTTCATAGTTTTGGTGTTTTAGTGATGGCCAGTGTGTTTTTCTGCCCCAATCTTTTCTTTGTTCTTCATCATTGTTTCTTTATCCATCATGCCTTCTTTATGCATCATTTCCATCATCTGTCCCATCATGTTGGGTTTATCTTTCATCATGGTCATCATGTGGGTGCACATGGACGAATCCGCCTCAGCGATGTTCATCATTTTGTTCATCATATCAGGCTTATCTTTCATCAAAGCCATCATTTGGTCATTGTCTGACATCATCATACCCATCATCTGCTCATTGCCTTTCATCATCATTTGGGTATGATCATCTTCCATCATTTTGGTCATCAATTGTTCAGCTAATTCATGATCTGAAATGATGGTATTAAATATCTCATTTCGGGTATCGTCATTTTCTAACATTGTGCTTACATCCTTCTGTTGCTGGCAGGCAGATAATGCTGCAATCAATAAAGTGAGTGTTACCACTGTTTTCAAAGTATTTTTCATATCGTTATCTTTTAAGGTTAATACTTAGTATAGGTATATCGGCATGGTTTGCCAGGTTTTCGGTAATGCTCTTTCCTATCAGGTTAAAGAAGCCGGATCTCCCATGTGTAGTTAATCCAATAAGGTCAGCATTTACAGATTCGGAAAACTTCAGAATGCCGCGTTCTTCATTTAGCGAATTGTAGATGTTGGTGGTGCAGGTTCCTCCTCGAGGACAGGTTTCGTGAAAAGCATGCATTTTCTCAAGGCTCCTGTCCGTCTCCTCAAATGAAAATGGGACATTGACATAAAGAAGATGCATATTGGATTCGTTGAGATCAGCGAACTTCACCACCGTTTTGAAGGGTTCTTTGACATCTTCTTCAAAATTGGATGCAAAAACCACATTTTTAACGGGCCACTTAGACTTTTCTTTGATGATCAACACGGGTACAGTAGCATCTCTGAGGACCTTTTGCGCATTGGATCCGATAAACATTTCTTTTGCACCCGATGCACCATGTGAACCCATTACTACAAAATCATGGTTATGATGGGGAATATGCTTCAGTATTTCTTCTCTTCCAACATCAAATACCAGAAACTGTTGTGCCTTCAGGCCCTTTGTTTCTGCTTTTTTTACTAATTTATTAAGCTCGTTTTTGGCATGCCCTATCTCTTTTAGGGTTTCGGGAAAACGTACTTCCTTCTCTTTATCTAGTTTGACCCAAGGCACGGGCGTTATCTTTAAATGCAAAAAATGAATTTCCGCACCTGATTTTTCTGCTATAGCTATGGCTATATCAGCCGCCCGGTTAGCAGTTGAGGAAAAGTCGGTAGGTACTAAAATATTTTTCATAGATATATTCAAATTTTATCGACTACTTTGCTTAAGGTGATCCCTTAAAAGAAACCCAAAAAATTTCTTTAAATATCACTGTAGGATCAATCCTTGTTATGTAAGTCGGGTTTTAAAGTTTTTACTTTGACCATATCACTAACCTCTGTGATATAAATAATGCCGTCCCCTGAGTGGGCTGTTTTTCCATTTTGATGTATAATCTGTAGTGCTGTCTTCACTTCCTTATCAGGTAAAACAACTTCCAGTTTTGCTATTTTAGCATGTGAAAATGGGTGCCGCAAAGACGGAAAATCCTTCCGTTCATCCGTGTAGTGCCCAGTTCCCTCTCCTTCAAAGACGGTTAGGCAACAAATTCCTTCTTCACGCAAATGATTTACAATATCAGGTAATCGATTCGGCCTGACGAAAGCTTTAATTTCCTTCATTTTAACAAGGTCTTTTTTATATCTTCATATTCTTCTTTGCTGATCTCTCCTTTAGCGTATCTCTTTTTCAAAAGATCCAATGGAGTTTCCTTTTTCGTTCTTTGTCCGGGTATATCCCATGGTGTGGCGAAAATCCAGATTATAAATATCACCCAGATCACCCACCAGATGATGTGCATACCCCAATAGTGTCCTTCAAACCAATGCATGATTTCTTATTTTATGATTTCAAATAATTTATCAACCTTTGATTGTCGGTTGTTATTCAAAATTACGAGAAAGTACCGCTCTCTATTTTTGATATCTTGTCTTTGATGTATGATATTTTGCAAACATCAGTCGATTTATTTTTATTCAGCTTCTATTTTACGCTGATGCGTTTGAAATATCTTCTTTAATGGTGTAATGTCCTGCTTTTTTTAGCTCGGCTTGTAATTCCTCAAGAGTAATGGGTTTGTTGAGGGTAATAACTGCACCCGGTGGACGCAATTGTATTTCCACATTTGAAACATCGGGGACTTGAAGCAATGCCTTCTTTACACTGTTCACGCAACCGCCACAACTCATTCCTTGTAATTCATATCTCTTTTTCATGCTATTTGATTTTAGATTTTACTGTTTTTATTATTGCCTTTTTTGCCTTTACTACTGAATCTCTTTTCTGCGTGTTTTTCTGATTTTCTAGCGCTACTTTATGCAAATACCCCTCCATCTAATCCCAATTGAGTGCCGTTGCAATACCTCGAATCGGCAGATGCTAGATAGATGAAAGCTTTCGCCACTTCTTCTGGAGTGCACAGGCGTTTCATAGGTGTAGCGTCTACCCATTGTTTGCGTATTTTCTCAGGGGCTGCACTGAGCAAGGGTGTTTCAACATAATAGGATCACAGCGCATTTGCGCGAATATTCTGAGTCGCATATTGAATGGCTATATTTTTTGTAGTGCCAAGCACACCATGTTTTGCAGCAGTATAGGGTACCAATCCAGGTTCTGCTTTTAGGCCACCTAAAGAAGACATATTGACAATTACTCCTCCTCCTTGTTTAAGGAATTGCTGCAGTTCATATTTTAGACAGTAGAATTGCCCTGTGAGGTTCACACTGATTATTTTATCCCAAACATCTTCTGGCATATCATGAATGCCGGAATAAGGGCTTCCAATACCTGCGTTATTAAAAGCTATATCAAGCCTTTCACATTTTTCAACCGTTAAATTAATAGCCTTCTTTACACTATTAACATCTGATACATCAATGGGTACGAAAAAGCATTTAGCACCCAATGCCCTAATTTCATTTAAGGTTTGTTCATGATCATTTCCAGGAAGATCTGCCACAACTACTGTGGCGCCTTCCCTTGCGGCTTCTAGTCCGGTGGCTTTTCCAATTCCAGAATTGGCTTCATTAAATAAACTTTCTGCTAATATTTTTAGGTCATACAATTTTATGTCTAAAGAAAAGAAAGCCTTTTCAATCGGAATTTTACAAGCAAAAATTTTAAAGTCTGATTTTGATTTGTTCTTCCAGTGGTTTAATTATTCTTATTAGTTGGCTGATTTTAAAAATTCCAAAACTTTTTCTGCTTCCACTTTGGTTAGCTGTGCCCTTATCTCCATATGTTTGATTGCTACATCCCATTCTGTATCACTAAAAGTTGCTGGAGATGCCGTATTATGACATCTGATACAGGACTCTGCCCAGAGCTGGGCGCCACTTTTTTGCAAGACATATTCTGGTACTCCTTTGGCAAAACTCGTACTTTCAGTGCTTGTGGCATTTTGCTGCGTGGCGCATTGCGTAAAAATTATTGTCACAAAAACAACAACAGTAACTAATAATATTATTTTATTGATTTTTTTCATGATTTTAAGTTTTAAAAGCCTAAGGTCCATTGAATATAAAAGGTATTTATATCCAGCGCTACGGATGTCTCAGCGTCTTCAACATGCCCCCCGATTACGTTGTCTATCTGGTAAGCAAACTTGATAGCCGTTCTCCAATCAATCCAATAGTTGAGCCCTATTGCCAATTGCGTACTTTCAGATTCCCAGGGGGCTTCTTCTGGTGTATTTAAAGTGGAATAGCGTCCTACAAGCTCCAAATTTTTGACAAATTGGCTTGACCCAAAAGTGGGACGATAACCAAGCTGGAAGAAAGTTGAGTTGGACTGGTTGTCGAAAGTGTAGGATTCCATCACGCTATCTTCTTCAACTTCATAAGTTTGGTCATCGATATTAATGAAGTTGAGCTGGCCTTTAAGGTCAATCACCCCGCCCAGAATGGATACTTTTCTTACGTAAGTCCAGTCAAAAGCATACAACAAGGCGCCAATATCTTCCAAATCAGAGTCGCGGTCACCGAGCTTGGCTGATTGAGCAGAAAAACCGATTTCCAACGACTGATCTCTGAAAGGGAACAGGCCTAATCGGCCACCTAATGCCTTGTTATTGTTGTTGTCCTCTTGACCTTCGTGCACGATCATTCCTACTTCGTCCGCTTCTTCTTCTCCATCCTCTATGCGAGGGCCGTTCATTACGTAAACTGAATAATTGAACTTCATCCCTGCCAGGTAAGATGCGCCCCTTAATTCCACCCCTAAATCTGAGGTTGGGAGAATTCCATCATGACCATAGCCAAGTGGCACCGTAGGTAAGCGATTAATCCAGGATGGATGCAACCTATCGAAAAATATCCCAAACGGGATAAGAATTTTACCGGCTCTTAGGTTTAGGTTGGGGGCGAGGCTATAATTGAAATTGGCATACTCTAGTGCTACTTCTAGTTCACCATCCTCTACGGCAAATTCCAATTCACCTTCGAAGAACAGTTTATCCGATTGCTTGTAAAGAAATAAGGGTACAAATCGTGCATTACCAAAGGTAGTTTCTTCGTCATTAGACATGAAGGTTGCATCTGAATAGCCACGCATCAAAAATCGACTGTTACCTGGTTTGGGATCGAATAATTTCTGTTGATTTTGTGCCTTTGATTCAAATAACACAATTATAATCAACATGGAACTTAAAAACCATCTATACTTCATAAGTCAAACGTTTTATTTTTTCAGTGTTCTTAAATAGTTAACCAATTGCCACCTATTCTCTTCAGAAAGTGTGGCTTTGTAGGATGCCATCGGTGCTCGGCCTTCTGTAATTTTCCAAAAAATGGCTCCGTCACTTTGGTCGTTGAAGGTCTTTGTGGTCAAGTTGGTTGGTTTTGGATTGAGCGCTGCACCAGCTACACCATCTCCTCTACCTTTATCACCATGACAAATGGTGCACATATTGGCAAAAATCTTTTTGCCAGCTTTGATGTCCTCAGAGCCTCCTTTATAAGGGTTTTTTAATGCATCAGCCTCTTTTGGAGCCTTCCATTCTACTGTTTGCTGAATAGGTATAAATCCTACTATTAAAACAGTGGCTACGGTCAAAATTGGAACTTTCAAAAACTTAAACTCAAAATTGGTATGATTCATAGTATTGCTTTTTATATTAATGAATGTAAGTGAAAAAAAGGAGGTTCCTTTTTCGAAATCTTGTCTTTATTGTACGAGATTTAGATCATTTCTTTCAATCCCTTTTTTCATTAGGCTCATCTTTTAACTTATCAGAAAGCCTCCTTAAAAACTCCCTGTTTTGAAGATTGCTATTGTCAATAAGTAGTCCTTTCAAGCCATCTTTTGTTTCTATACCATAAATGACAGACTTACCTGCTGCATCTTCATTTTCATCAAACCGGTAGAACTCTGAAATATTCAATTCCTCAATCTGAAAACTGGCGCACAAATCCTTGCATTCCACACAATCATCCTTTCTGTTGAAGTTATAGGTATAGCCCTTTTCTCTTAATTTGCCTAGGGCATCAGATAAGTTCTTGTAGTATCGGTTCTCGCTTCTCATTACTTCTTTATAATCAGTTACAGAAAAACCAGCAACGCGCTTAAATTGGCTGGATAGGTAATGAACAGAACTGTATCCGAGCTTAAAAGCAATCTCACTTAAGTTAAGTTCATCATACTTTATAAGCTCTTTTACCCTATCCACTCTTTTGTTTATGTAGTAGGCCTCTATTGTAAGTCCTTCAATCTTTGAAAAGAGCTTGCTTAGAAAATTGTAGTTTTTACCTATTTCGTGTGCCAGAAAATCAGACAACATGATCTCTTTGGTAGATTTTTCCAGCATTTCTATATAATGTTGAATTCCAAGCTTAATCTGTTCCATCAGGATTTCTTCTTTGTCTTCAAGAAGTTCAAAGCCATAAGTATCTAATCTGGACGCAATTTTATCTTTGGTCAGGGTCTCAGGCACTTGTATTGTAGCATGGCCAAGCTGAATTGTTGAAATAAATGCTCCGAGTTCCTCTAATTCATTTTTTACAACCAGAATGCATCTCGGACATACCATATTTTTAATGTTCAGATTTAATGTTTTCATCTGTTATAGGGGTTAAACTTCTTCTGATCCTGGATTAAATCCAGTGAAGGAGTATGGGCCGGTTAAAATCTTTGCTTATTGCGAAATGAATTACTTCAACAATAATTTTTGGCCGGCAATAGATTGCTCTGCGCAGAAAAAGTGATTAAGAATTTTTGAAAAGAATAGAATAAGGCTGAAAAAGCATGGAAGCTAGAAAATGGCAAACTTCATGATTAGCCTAACAGATGAATGCTAATTGAGGAAGGATTGAATAAAAATACGAATATGGTTACCACTAACGGGTGGTGGCAAATTGGTATATAAAAACGGGAGTAATTGTTTATTAAAGATCTCTGCTTCAACATCTAAATTATAAATACGATAAAGCATTTGAAAGGCTGGAGCCTCAACTGGTGTTTGCTTCAACTCATATTTGATTAATGAGGCATACAGGTTATTCACTACTTCGTCACAGCACTCCTCCTCGTCAGCATCATGGCTATGCTTATCATCGTGATGATGATCTTTAGGGGCATTGTGATGATCATCAAGGTCATATACTTTTATTGAATGATGAACCATCTCATTAGTACTAGTTGGGTAATTGCCCCAAGAAATCACTCCAAAATTACAAAAAGCATCACAAACAAATACACTAATAAAACCTGTGAGGAGCAAGGTTACTATGTATTGTTTTATGTTGTGCAATTTTATCATCATACCAATAGAAGTGATAACTACTGCATAAATGTCGGTAAAAATCAGGTATAAATCAAATGATAAATGTTAAGTAAAAACATGATATAAGTCACTATATTGACAAAAAATTTCAATGAGCATGTCCTTCTGTAGATTCAAGGAATTTGCCTTGCGGTCCTACCGCTTCTATATGTACCAGTTGTGCCCCGTAATGACCGGTGCGCGACACCGCATAGCCGGAAGCAATAAGTAACAAGGCAACCACTGCTACAGCCCAACGTTTCTGTCTAAAAATAAATTGACTGACCGCCTGAGCCACAAAGCCGGCAATGCTCAAGTATATAGTCCAGTCGGCCCATAGATCATGCTGCGCAAGCACCTGTTTCGCATGCTCCGTTAAATCATGTGTGTGTGGGTGGAACGTTCTCCCTGAAAGATAAGCACCCAACGCACCTACTAAAACCATTCCCGTGATGACCCAATCTACTTCTTTTTTTAGGAGAATCACGTTAACAATAGCTAAGACAGCTCCAATCAATAACAATACGATTGGGAAGTGAACCATAAGCGGATGCAGATTAGGGAAATCGTCCAGGTCTGCTGTGACTTTCTTAGTCTCATGCTCATCGTGTTCATGCTCCTGTTGTGCTTGTATATGAGAATAATCCACTTGGGGCTGCTCCAAATGTGTGGAATCTTCTTTTGTGCTTTTTTCATGTTTCTCCCCTTCATGAGCAGAGAGCACAATGCATGACAACATGAAGTATAATAGTAGTCCTAATTTTTTCATAGCCCTTCAATAATTAAGAAAATTTAAAGCTATGCCCTTTGCCTGGAAACTTCAGTACAAAATCTCAACTTAGATGTATAATATTCTTCAGCCGACTAGCGATTAACAACCAATTTATTGATCATTGCTTCACTCAACGCTTCGGAATAAACACCATAGGCATCTACTAATACGCCTTTAAGTCCATCGGTAGATTTAATGGCGTAAAGAATGGAGTTATCATCCGGGTTGCTCATGCCTTCAAACCGATATACTTCTTTTACTTCAAACTGCTCAGGATGTAGCTCGAGCTTATCGGCCGGGCATTCAATACAATGCGGTTTGAGATTAAAATCGTTGGAATATCCTCTTTCTTTCAGGTCTTTTAATGCTTCAGATAGTGTTTCGTAGGTTTTCATTTTTTTCTTTTTGAAATTCATCCCAGTTACCATGCCATTCAACGGATTATAAAAGGAATATTACCAAGCCAATGCCCACAATCAGTACGAAAGTATATACAACGACTCTTTTGAAAGAAATACCGCCACCTCCGTGTTCATGATCATGGCCTCCATCGGTTTCCATCTTTTTTGTCCTGAAATTGAAGTATAGCATGAGTGCAGTAAATGCAGCAAACACGATGTTAAAATAGAAAGTGTAATCAATCTTGAATTGTGTCACTTCTTTTACTTTCCGGCTGCCTTCGGGTAATACGCCTAATAGATCAAAGCTATAATTGAGGATCAATGCCGTAATGACGATGCTGACGTACATCACCCCTGCAATGTAAAGGGCTATGCGGGTACCATAATATTTTCTATTCATATTGACCAGCGGTGGCACCATTAAGTCAGAGTAAATAAAGCCCATCAATCCGGCAAACAGAATGCCGTTCTCGTTGAGCACAGTCGCCAGCGGTATGTTTCCCATGGATCCAATGAATGTAGCTGCCGCTACAAATGGGGCTACCAGCGCGTTTTCCAGCCGGATCACAAAATCAGGTAATTCCCCCTGCATACCATTTAAAAAAATTGCTTCCCAAAAAGACTGAGGGACTAATACAGAAACGAACCCCGCGATGGTAAAGCCAATAAGAATATCCTCCCAGGCCATTTTCCATTCCATCACAAATTTCTTTCCCACTAAAAACCAGCCCTCTTTCGACTTAATCCTTTCCTTCCAATCAAAATCCTCCTCTTCGGCAGATTCATCCTCAACTTTCTCTCTGGCAGCTTTAATCCATTTTTTAGGGGACGTAAGCTTGATGATAAGTCCACTAATAGTTATCAAAATTAGTCCTCCTATTACTTCAGCTACTATAAACTGCCACCCTAAGAAAATGAATATAAGGATACCAAGCTCAATGACTAGATTGGTGGAAGCAAACATAAATGCGACCGTACTTATGAAATGTGCTCCTTTTTGAAAAAGAGACCTCGCTGCTGCTAAGGCAGCAAATGAGCAGGAAGAAGAAATGGAACCAAACAAAGTAGAGAGTGAAATACTTTTAACATTTCCTTTACCCATTTGCTGAGTCAATTTCTTCTTTGGAACAAAGGCCTGAATCATTGAGCTTATTATATATCCTAACACAAAAGCCCAGCCTGATTTCCAGAAAAACCCAATTGCAGTTTTTGAGGATTCTCCCTACAGATCTAATATATCATTCATAATTCCCATGATTTGATTGTCTTTATTGAAATTTTATAAAATAGCTTTAGGCCACAATAATTTCATTATTCAGGTAAACTTTTTGAATCAAACGAAGCACTTCAATCCCTTCCTTTTGGCCTTTTTTTCGAGCTATGATCTCGTATTTTTCATAACATTAAATGGTTAAACGGATGATTATTCGAAATTAGCTTACAGGTAAAAATTTTCTTATTTACCTTCATTTTTGTAATGCTTATAATTCTCAAATCCTTTGAAAACTTTAAAACACCCGACAGCAGATAGAGCTAAAGCAACGATATGGTAGATAAACATTTCAATTTTACCTAAATACATAAGTGTTTCAATTAATCCAGCTAAAAAAAACCACATCATGGCATAGCCAATTTGTCCTTTTACTTTATTTAATTTTGCTTGTTTTTCGTGCTTCATAATTAAAAGTCTAAAATAGTAGTATACTACCCCATTCATATTTTTCTTCTGCTTATGAGAAATATGATCAACGGTAAAATAGAAAATTGTAGGACTGGTGAAAGGCCAACTTCTATGAGAGGAAGCATTGGCATCGTATCAGCATATGACCAATCTCCTCGCCATGTATGCCAAAACTCACCTAAAATAGCCCCTAGAAACCCTACAAGTACTAATAGTAAAGTTCTGGTAAATTTTAAACGTCTGATCCAATAAACGTTGTTGTATATAAGTCCGAATAAGAAGAGTAAAACCAGAACCATGAGCACATCCGCTATTGAGGCCAATGCACAAAAAGAAACGTGTTCAAGATCGTATTGAAAATTTTCATACAAAAATCCGTGAGCTACCTCCCAGCCAAAATTTAGCACAAAAGCTACAACAGATGTTCTAGCTACGAAATACTGATAATTACGCTTATCTGCTGCCTTCCTGAAAAAATGGATATATAACATTATAATCAACGTTAACGTAATAATCGGCACAACAAAAATACCAAAGCTTAGATTATCCATTACTTACACTATTTTAAAATTTCGCATCATTCCCATGTCCTCATGCTCCAGATTGTGGCAGTGGTATACAAACAAGCCTTTAAAATCTTTGAACTGCATGATAACTTTGGCACTCATCCCCGGCATCAACAAAACGGTATCGTGCCAGCCTTCATCAACAAAACCATCTTTTACGGCATCCCATAATTGGGGATCTACATCAGTGACATTTCTTTCTAAAATATTGAACTGCACCTGGTGAATATGGATCGGGTGGGGCATCTGCATCATATTGCCCATCATTCCTCCCCCGCTCATCATACCATCGTCACCTCTCATCATGCCCCCATTATCCATCGTGCCGTGACCATCCATCATGCCGCCACCATCGTCATCATTGTCCATCATACCTCCGCCATTGATCAGTTCCCAAACTTCAATGCTTCCAAGCTTGACGATTTCTTCATCAGCTACTTCAGTCGTTTCCCAGGTACGTCCGTTAATCGTCCATTCCATGTGGCCCATCGCGAAGGTAAATTGCCGCGGGGCGTTTAGATTTCCAGCAGTTGAGGGGTCAATGTAATCCGGCTGAGCTAATTGCCGCGGTAAGGTATAATCATTACTCCCCGAAGCATTGGCAAGCACGGTAAACACAGGATATTCGCTACCTTGTGGCAGGACACTTTTAGCACCTTCCATCATTCCTCCATTGCCCATCATTCCACCAGACATTAACTCAAGAGGGAAAGATGTGTTTTTCATGGTCAATTCAGTGCCTTCGGGTTTGTTGGTCAAGTCCAGCCAAACGTCCGCCCTTTTTGCCGGGCCGAGCATGAGATAGGATAATTCTTTGGGTGCATTTAACAAGCTTCCGTCCATGCCAAAAACAGTCACTGGACTTCCATCTTCCCAGGCCAGTTTGTAGATCCTTGAGTTTGACCCGTTCAGTAACCTCAACCTGTATTTGCAACCTGCTTTCAGGTTTAACCTTTGTTCAGGTCTGCCATTAATCAGTATCCGGTTTCCTAAAAACCCAGTCATGCGGCCCATCTGGCCATTTTCAAGATAGACCAGTTGATTATTATCATCAAAAGTTCGGTCTTGGATCACGACCGGAAGATCAAACTCCCCTTGCGGTAAGTTGAGTTGCTGTTCTTCCTCATCGGTGACCAGTAGAAGGCCTGCCAGACCATTATACACCTGTGGACCGGTGCGTCCATGTGGATGGGGATGAAACCAATAGGTGCCTGCCCGGTTCATTACTTCATATTCGTAGATGTATGTTTCTCCACTATCAATTACATCTTGCGGGTGGCCATCGTACCGTTCCGGCACATGCATGCCATGCCAGTGGACAATACTCTCTTCCGGCAAGTCATTTTGAAAGCGAATACGGACTTTCTGCCCTTTACGTACTTTGATAATCGGTCCCAGATAGCTCCCTTGCAAGGGTAGGAGTGCCTCTTTGTTGCCCTTAATTAATTTTCCTTCATACACCCACACCTTTGTTTTTGAGCCTGGTAAAATAGATAAGTCGCGCTGAACCGCTTTCAGTTCCAAATCTATATCAGGCTGAAAATCCTTGCTGAGTTTAGGCTTTGCTGTAGTAGAAGATTGACTGTCACAGGAAGAAAAGAAAGGCCATATCATGGTTACCGCAGCCCCTGCTCCAGCCTTTGCCAAGAATTTTCTTCTGTTTATTCTGAAAGGTTCTTTCATATCTCTTTAGGTTTAAATTATTTGCGTATCTGCTTTACCAACCAGACAATCAAAAGCACCAGCACTACCAGCAACAGCCCCCAAAAGAGCCACATCCAGCCTCCACCGTGCATACCAAAATTTGTTCCCTGATCCATCATGATTTTCTGTTTTAGTTATTACTTGATTCCACCTTAAATTTCCTCATTTTCAAAAACCACTTTTCACCTGCGATAATCAGGGTTAGCAAAACTGCCGATACTATAATCAGTAGCATGTCACTCTGTGCTTTCATCCAAATGAAGGCTGCCAAAACAACTACGTCAAGCACAATAGTAGCTAAAAGTATGGCTCCATTAGCCTTTATTTCTTTCCGTAAATGTTTAAAGACACCCCATTGTATAATAATATCCATAATAAGGTAAAAAATTGCTCCTAAAGATGCAATCCTGCTGAGATCAAAAAATATGGTTAGTGCAATGGCGATGACTATGGTATAAGTCAACATATGCTGTTGCAGGTTACCCGGCATACCAAAATGCTTATGAGGTATCAGCTTCATTTCGGTAAGCATCGTAGTCATTCTGGAAATAGCGAACACGTTGGCCAAAACACTGGATACGGTAGCAATGATGGCGATTCCAACAGTGAACCATAGGCCATATTTTCCGAAAGCCGGCCTGGCCGCTTCAGCCAGGGAGTAGTCTTTTGCCTCTATAATCTTGGGAACGGAAAGATTGACTGATACCGCAAATGCGACCAGCAAATAGACAATGGTACAGATAATCAGTGATATCCATATCGCCCTTCCTACATTCTTGTGAGGCTCAACAATTTCTTCACCGCTATTGGTGATGGTGGTAAATCCTGCGTAAGCCAGGATAGCAAGCGCGAGGGCACCTAAGTAACTCCCTACGGAATAGTCACCTGAGATTTCTGAAGGAATAGCTTCTCCAAATGAAAAACCAGCCGCCCAAAGTCCACCAATCGCAAAAATGGCTATACCGCCAACCTTGATGATTGCCATGAAGAAGGAAACTCTGTCGATGACCTTATTGCCAGCAAGATTGATCAAAAAAGTGATGACCAATAAAATCACACCCAGCAAGGGTATCCAAAAATCGTTCTGATTCCCATCAAATAACTGCATGGTATAAGACCCGAATGTACGTGCTACCAAGCTCTGGTTAATGACCATGGCGAAAGCCATCAATAGCGCAGCTACAGCCGTGGTAATACCTTTACCATAAGCCTTCTTTAAGTACATGGCTATACCCCCGGCTGAAGGATAAGCATTTGACATCTTTATATAGGCATATGCACTAAACCCTGCTATGATTGCTCCGACCAGAAAAGCTATCGGAAACAATGAACCGGATAATTCAGCCACTTGTCCCAGCAAGGCAAAAATAGCTGCTCCAATCATCACCCCGGTACCTAAAGAGATAGCTCCTGTGAGTGATAGGCTGTTCTTCTTATATTTTCCCACTTTCTATTTGGTCTTTTTCAGTTCTGCTTTTTTTTCTTCAAACTCCGCTTTGTCAATTTCTCCTCTGGCATAGCGGTTTTTGAGTGTCTCCATTGCTGAATCATCATGGTGACTGTCAGCAGTTTCTCCGCTGTTCTTTTGGAAGATACCGCCCCTGCCCAACGCCACAATTAAAACTACAATGAGTATTACCCCAATAATCCATCCGTACATCATAACCTTATATATTTATTTAGTGTAACAATTACAAATATTTTACATGCTCTATAGGTTCACTTGATAAAATAGATTGTACAAGCCTGTCAATGTTGAGCCTGAGCCTTACTTCTTTTTCGCTCATCATTTTTATACAGAGATTTCCTCTACTGGTAAACCTAATGTAATCCAGTCATGCATCCCTCCTCTATAATATAAAATTTTATCAGCTGGATAGCCTGCCTTCAAAAGGTTCTTTATAGCTGTTGAAGATTGAGGGCATTGCGGGCCATTACAAAAAAATATACTGGGATGATTTTTATCTATTTCATCTATTCTTTTTACCACTTCATCGAAAGGAATATTCTTTGAACCAGCAATGCTTATTGCGTCATTTGTATCTGGTTTTCGCGCATCAATAATAGGCAGATTCATTTTTTGGTGATAATGTACTTTCAATTCTTCAACTGTAAGGACACCATGTGCAACCTGCATTGGCTGGATACTTCCCCACGTAGTATCAACCTCTACTAAACCCGGCTCAGCTTTTACACGGTTGGGGATCATGTGGTTATTATCCCTTTTAGGGATTCTTATTTGCGATAGGTCCACATTTCTTGTTTTTAACTCTTCTATTTTTTCCATTCCTGGCATGCCTATAGATTCTACTTGCTCATCTACTATCAACAATGGGGAATGTTTTAATTGATATTTTTCAAGCAGTTCTGGATGCTCATCAAAGTAAATTACTTTGAATGGCAGCCGTGCATGCTTAAGCTCATTTTCAAGAATTGGCCGGTGTGGACACGTCTTGGTTGCAGCTATTGAAATTTCCATAAAAATCTTCTTAAATTAAAAAATCTATTTCTCTCTAGTATTACCTCCTCGCTACGGCAATTTATCTTCATTAACAAATTCGATAACACTAATTGTTTCTTTTTTTTGACCACTCTTAATACTCTAATACAATGTCACACTATACCGGAAATGAGGATTGTCGGGAAAAACACTTGACTTGTATATTTTTGAGTTCAGTATCATTTCTCCAGTTAAGTCGTTATTTCCTAAATCTCAACCATGTTGATTTCGTTCTCAGCATAGCTATCTTTCGATGTTGTCCAGTGCCACTCTTTATTACCTGCCTTACCAAGTATATCGGAATTCCCAAGACTAATAAGCCAGATGAGCAATACAGTCCATCCAAACATCGTAGTATTTCATGTTTGTTTTAATGATTTAATCCAAGAATCATAGCCAGAGTCATCCCAACCACCATTATACCCCCTGTCGCAGGAAGCCACCAACCCATATGTGAAGCATTTACATTCCAGTTTCCACGTGAATCCTTGATAAAATTATTTGGATTTTTCTTAAACACCGAAAGACACTCTTCTGTATCAAAATAGTAGATAGTCCCTTGGTAAGAATAAGAAATAGCCGTATGCTCGTTAACAACTATTCCGCACGTTGGGTCCATGTGTTGACCTGCTGCAAGAGCTATATGTTGACTGCTGCTACAAGAGACCTGAGTAAGCAATAATGACATCAAAGCCAAATATACTGCCATCCTATTGGATTGTTTGAAGTATTTCATAGTGTTACTTTTTAATAATGAATACAAAGATTGTTATACTGTGTACTATTGTATTTTTAATGATGATCTTGAGCACTATCTTTCATTTTATCCATCATTTCATTCCCCTTCATCATTGAACTTTTGTCCATCATGCCTTTGTCATGCATTTTTTGCATCATCTTCTTCATCATTTCGGGATTATCCATCATTTTCTCCATCATTTGGTCGTGGTGTTTTTCCATCAACTGTTGCATCATCATGTCTTTCATGGATTTATCTCCCATCATTTTCTCCATCATTTGTTTTCTACCCTCTTTGTCACCCATCATGTTTTCCATCATCATCTGCTTTTTTTCTTTATTGGCCATCATCTGTTGCATCATCATCTGGCCTTCCTCCCTATTTCCCATCATATCTTTCATCATCATCTTTCTGTGCTCCTGGTTTTGCATCATTTGCTGATGCATGGCCTTCATCGCTTCAGGGTTACTGGAGAGTTGTTGCATGAATTTGTTCATCATCTCACTATCATTCATAATAGTAGTGAATACCTCTTGCTGCTTATTCTCTTTTTTCATCATTTTTTCCACGTTTTGCGCATGCATAATGGTACTTAGTGAAAAGAAGAATAGAGTAGTAGCAGTTGTTAAGATTTTAGTATACATGATTTTATTGTTTAGTTAAAAAATAGATTTATTTTCAATTTGGAATATGTTGTACCATACAGGGTACTATCATCGTTCCATTTCATCGTTCATGTCCATCGAAGTGGTATCGCTCATTATGTGTTCGTCAGACTGCCCATCCTCATGCATGTGATCATTATCACCTTCCATCATTTCGGTCTGGTTATCCTCCATAACATCGCCATGATCCTGGTTTCCATTTCCCCCGGGATTATTGCACGCAGTGGCAAAAACACCAACCAGCATGACCATTAGGACATTTAAAATTTGATCTTTTGTCTTTTTCATAATTTATTGTTTTGATGTTCAACTTCATTTAATGCTTTTTGCAATTGGTCCTTAGCCCTCTTTCCGAGTGATTTTAGTTTTCCATTATCAGCTATCTCCAATGCGGCCAACGGGTCGGTTACAGCTACTTCCAGCACGCCCTCTTCTCCGGTTTCCTGAATGATGATATTGCAGGGAAGCATGATACCCACTTTGTTTTCTACGGACAGTGCATCTATTGCTAATGCAGCATTGCACATGCCCAAGAGTGTATATCGCCTGATGTCTTCATCTAGTTTTTTTTTAATATGATTCTGTAAGTCAAAGTGCATGACTACTTCAAAACCATTATTTTCAAAAGCCTTTTTGGAATAATCGATAGCTTCCTGGAAGGTCATGGAACCGAACCTCTTGCTGATGCAATAGCTGGTCTCCATGCTTTCCTTATAATTTTCCTTAGCTATTTTATTTTTATCGCTCATGACAGGAAGTTATAGACCTTCAATAACTGATTCCAATTTGGATTGAATTTCTTCGGCTATTACGGCTAGGTCTTTGTTATCTACTGCCTGCATGGAGGCCAGCGGATCTACTGCCGCAACCTCAACGCCATCATCAACTTGCTGTACAATTACATTGCAGGGCAGCATCGCGCCAATCTTATCTTCGGCTAATAATGCTTTATGAGCAAAAGGCGGATTGCAGGCACCCAGAATCTTGTAAGGCCGAAAATCTTCATCCAGCTTTTTCTTCAGGGTTTCTTTTACATCGATCTCGGTAAGGATACCGAACCCTTCTTCCTTCAGAGCATCCGTTACTTTTTGAATCGCTTCTTCAAAGCTTACGCCTTTTAATGTTTTTTCGTGATAGTATTTCATCTTTCAATTTTTTAATTTTCTGTCCAATGGAATTGTAGTGATTTAAATCGTAAAACGATGTAACAATTGTTACATAATTGTTTAGCTACTCCCTTAAAACGTTATCTATCGCTTTGAGACGATCAATTGCTACCTTCCAACCTTTAGATCAGCAAGCTAGTCATTCATGTTTCGTGTTTCTTCATCTAACTTACCTTCAAACTCAGGTAAGGGTCTGTTTTTCTTTTCCTCTTCTGTCTCCACCACACCATTTTCTCTGATGTCGTTGATCAACCATTGCATTTCCATAATTTCCCTGCGTTGGGCTTTAATAATTTCGTCAGCGAGTTTCCTTACCCGTACATCCTTTATTTGAGCACGCTCACTTGTCAAAATAGCAATTGAATGATGTGGAATCATTCCTTCCATGTAGTCAACACCCGTGACGGTTACCTGACTTCTCACCAATCCTATACCACCGGCAATCAATACGATACCCAAGCCGATGATTGCTATGTTTGCCCCTCGCTTTTTATACATATTCAGCATATACAGAAGCATTATGATGATCATGGAACCGGCCATGATCAGTGTCATAAAAAACCTGGTTTCGCTAAACCAGAAATGATCAATGATTTGATAAGAATGGGTGTACATTAGAAAGAACATGGCCACCATTGATGTGGCTATCATTGCGAAAAATTTAAGGTAATTGCTATCGTTTTTTTGTTTGTTTTCCATCTTTTTGGTTTTATAGTTTAATTGTTATAACCTTAATTTTTTAATCAAAATCTTATCGAGAGTCCTCCACCAGCACCGAAGCGATTGTCAAAACTACCCATTAGAGAAAAGTTTTTAGATAGGAGAAACTCCGCACCTGCGTTCCACACAATTTCCTGAGTATAGCCCACATTGCTCTCAAGATCATTTACCCAACCGGCATCTAGCTGATATTCATAATAGCCAAAAACAATAAATCTTGGGAAAAGCATTACAGATCGACCTATACCTACTCTTGGTCTCAATTCGTTATCAATTCGCAAGTCCACATTAAACATATAAGGGGTGAACAATCGAATACCGGCCACTGCCGTGGTTTTTATATCATTCAGACTATTTCGTGTGGTATTTTCAACATTTACACCCCCAAAGACACGCACATAATCGTAAAGATAATATTCATAAGAAAATTCAGTTTCTACATTTTCATTCCAGCCATATTCCAGCGAAAAATTGAACTGGTTTCGGATGTTGGATGAAACCACATTTAGTGCGCCAGTGTGGGAGGCAATATCAGCCATTCCCCAGGTATAAAACTGATTGGTTTCATGCACAAGTTTGGACACGGGATATGGCTCCATTCGTGGATCTCTTGGCGTATCATAGCTTACTACACGTGCCATACCACCCATCATATGATAAAGGATATGACAGTGGAAGAACCAGTCACCGTATTCATTTCCATAAAACTCAATCGTTACCTTTTGCATCGGTGGCACATTCACGGTATGCTTTAATGGTGAATAATCTCCATTCTCATTGATTACCCTGAAAAAATGACCATGTAAGTGCATTGGGTGGTGCATCATGGTAAGGTTATTGAAAGTAATCCTTGTTACTTCTCCTTCATTGATCTTAATCTTATCGGTTTCAGAAAGTGGTATGCCATTCATACTCCAGATATAGCGGCTCATATTACCTGTCAGATTTAAGAGAATTTCTTTTACGGGAACATCCTCCGAGTAGGTTGTATTTTCTGTAGACTTGAGGTAATCATAGTTATATTCAGAAAACATATTCATTCCGCCCATTTCTGCAGATTCCATATTGGTTGATGGTGGTGAGGTTTGCATCATTTTATCATCACCCATTCCGCTCATTTTAGTTTCTTCAGGATCGTCCTTTTTCATATCCATCCCCTGATGCATTGATATGTCACTTTTCGTGTTGTCCATGTTCATGCCGCTCATTCCATCCTTCATCTGCATTCCCCAGTTTCGCATCATTTTTTCAGGGTCAACTTTTTTTGGACGGAATTTCAGGGCTGGGGCTCCCATACGCATATCCATTTTGGACATTTGCTTCATCATTGCAATTTTATCTGGCCGGGGCACCGCAGGTGCTGGTAGCATTTCACCTTGCCCCAGAAATGCGGATGCGGTACCGGATCCATCTTGCGCAGTGATTTTAAATTCCATTTTGCCTTCTTCTGGAATAGTCACAATGAAATCATACGTTTCGGCTATGGCGATGAAGGTCTTGTTGTGGGCAACAGGCTCCACATTAAGACCATCGGCAGAAACAATAGTGGGATTTCCACCACCAAAGGTCATCCAAAACTGCGTTGAAGCTGCGCCATTGATAATCCGTAACCTTACTTTTTCACCTGGTTTGAAGTCAGGGTATTCTTGCTTTTGCTCGCCATTCACCAAAAAAGCCGGGTAATAAATATCTGCTATGTCGGCACTTTCCATTCTCTGCCTCCAAAAATTAAGCTGTGCACCCAGTGCTCCACGAGCGATTACCTGGTTCAGTGGCGTGGCCGTTCCTTTTCGCCAGTTATACCACTCCGTTCCTCTTTTTAGAAAACGAAGAACGCTCATTGGATTTTCATTTGTCCAGTCTGAAAGCACCATCACCAACTCTTTATCATATTCAAGGGGCTCTTCCTTTGGTTGAATGACAATAGAGCCGTAAACCCCACTTTGTTCCTGAAGCATGGTATGCGAATGGTACCAGTATGTACCGGATTGCTTTAAAGGGAATTCATATTTTTGGGTATGGCCCGGCTCGATGGGTGGAGTGGTCAAGTAGGGTACCCCATCATAAAAATTAGGTAAAAGCAGTCCATGCCAATGAACTGAGGTTTCCACGTCCATTTCGTTTTTTACGTAGATCACGGCATACTCTCCTTCAGTGAACCGGAGGGTAGGCCCGGGAATGCTGCCATTAACAGTCATTCCTTTAACATCTTTGCCGGCTTTGTTGACCATTTCCTGTTTAAGCGTGATCGTGTATTCCCTAACCGGAAGGTTATCCACATTTCCTTCACCTGACTTTTCTGTAAGGTTTTGAGCCTGTACTGAAAACACACTTGTCAACAGGATGCATATTAGAAGTGAAATTTTTGAATTTTTCATAATATTTGATTTTATTGTTAATTATTTCACTGCTCTTGATGAGCTATGGGTTTTGATAATTTTCCATTCATCATCCATTTTTTTCAAAATTGATGTGGCCGTTGCTTTACGCTCGACCTTGCGGCCATCTTCCGTCAAAACAATGTTATAGATATAGGACTCAGTCGTGAATGCATAGGGCATATCCAACACTACCGATATTTCATATTCACTAAAAGTGAATGATTCAAAATGACCAAGTTCGGGCCCAATGTGATTGGCGATATAGTCTCGGTAGGTTCCTTCTATTTTTCCTTGTTCCAGTACCTCCGAATCCTCGGTGAACAATGCGTAGGAATCTGTCACATCCAAACTTTCCAGGGTTTCTTTGTAAGTCTTCATTACTTTTTTAACTGCCTGCACTTCTGTGGCTAAATCAATTACTTCTTCCTGTTTCATCTCAGTTTTCTGATTTTCATCCGAGGTGGGCGAATTACAAGAGGAAGCCAGTATTAAGGCTGTGAGTAGATATAAAAAATTCTTCATGGTGTTGCTTCTTTTAGTTATTAGGGATTTAGTTTTTCCAAATATTTAATTAATTGTTCCTTTTCATCATTGGTCAGTTCTGCCTCCGGATGCATCCAGAGGTATTCTTTCAGGGGCATCTTACCATCACTGATTTGTGAAATCATGGAGCGAATTTTTTCACGTTGCATTCGCCCGGAATATTCCTGAAAGGTGGAGAAGTTAAGTTCGTCCTTGCCCTCATCAATGTGCTGCTGCAGCAACCAGGCAAATGGCCGAACCCTGCCGTACCAGGGATAGTTTGTATTGTTGCTATGGCAGTCATAGCAAGAGGCTTTTATCATCTGCTGAATGTTAACAGGTGCCTCAATCGTTTGTAAAAAGTCCGTTTTTGGTACTTCATTGCTCTGATTTTTGGGCATAGGAATAAATTGTATCCCTATGCTCAAAATCAAAATAATTATAGCTGCCTTTTTCATGACCGCTCTTACAAGCTGATGACTTCCTGTACTTTGCCACACTTCATCATCTTAGCACCAAATAGTGGATTTTTAATTTCCTCACTGGCACTTAACCACATACCACCTTTGTTATCGTTGTACATAGGGCAATACTGGTAGTATAGGGTTCTGTCTGTACCGACAATAGCAGTCAGGTCTTTTATATCCTGGCTCAAGGCCTCAAAATGCTCTCTTTGATGTCCAATTTCGCTCTCCGAGATATGCTCACCATGGTTTTTAGCTACTTCCACAATCTCCTGCAGCTCAGTTTGCTTATCAGCATCAAATTGAGATATATCAAGACCTTCCAAAGCAGTAGCCAGTGTACCTCCCGCTTTGGCAGCTTCCTCTTGATTGTCATTCACAAGGGCATTCTTCACTGCCAGATAAGCATCAAGGACAGGTGTTATAGCTTTTCCACCTTCTTGATCATTGGTAGCTGTATTCTCTGCTTTTGCAGCCGTTTCCGCTGTGTTGTCAGCTGCTTTTTGTTCTGTTTTTGAGTTGTTGCATGAGATAATTGTCAATGCTAATCCGATTGTTAATAGAGTCGTTTTCATTTTTCTGATTGTTTAGTGTCCAAGGACAAAACACAAACTTTTATTTTTTTCAAAAATTTGCGTGACGCCTTAAACTATTTATTAAATTGTTTTATTTACTTGATTGTTTCTTTTACACTTCCGCACTTCAGCATTTTTTCACCGAAATATGGGTTTTTGATTTCCTTTTGATTGGATAGCCAATAGGCCCCTGCATTGTTATTTGCCATTGGGCAATACTCCAGGTACACTTCACCCATAGAAAGTTCACCACTTTTTACTAAAGAAGCCATTTCATTACTCAACGAAGCGAAAGCTTTACGCTGGCCATCCAAAGTAGTAGCCGAAACCACCTTTGCCGCCTCTGCCTTAGCTTTCTGGTTTTTGTCTACTTCTCCTAAAGATGCTTCCAGTTTGGTTGCAGCTTTTGTTGCCTCATTCATCTGTGAAGCAACGAGGGTTTCTTTCAGGTGGATATAATGGTCGTAAGCCACACCCAAATCTTTGTCTTTGAACATAGGCTCCATTTTTTGGTCCATTTCCTTTTTGTCATCATGATTACCATGATCGTGTTGCGCAAATGCTCCAAAGCTTACTAAAGCCAGAGTCATTATTAAAACTGTTTTTTTTCTCATTACATTTCTCATTTTATTGTTATTTAATTTAAACCTTTGCATAAGGGCTATCCCAGTCACAAGGAGAATTACTGCACCCCAGATGATACGTCCAGCCCATTTTTTTAATTTTGAAGGGGCTTTTTCATCCCCTGTTTTGCAACATTCTTTCATACGATAATACCTATCAAGCCTTTTTCTTAATTCTCTTTTTATTGGTCACAAAGAATAGAGTAAAGCCCGATAGTACGGTTAGCAAACCAAAAACAGAAAATATTCTCAACAGCCAGTTATTAAAATCATCCCGGCTCTCGTAATCCATGGTGTGCGTCATCCATAAAAAATCAAACCAACGCCAATCTCTATGTCGCACACGTTGAAAGCTGCCGTCTTTCGCAGATACGTAAGCGGTCAATTTTTGCGAGCCTTCATATCCAATGGCCCAGGCAGGCAGTGGCCTTCCTCTGTATTCATGATGATCGTCCACTTCTGTAATATATTGTATGTCCCTGACCTTGTATGGATCAGCAACATGATCATCCGCGATGGCTATGGCTTCTTCTTTTGATATTTTATGTTTGACACTTCCTGTTTTAGCCTCAATGAGCGTACTATCGTTAACCCAAAAATAAGGATCATCATTGATGAATTTCAACACCAACGTACTAACATTTAAGGTCGAGTCAATTTGATCCATCCCTGCTAAGCCCAATGTAGTCTGATGGGGATTTTCTTCTAAAAAATGATCACCATGGATCTCGTCAATGTCAGTCCAGCTAAAGTATAATCCGCTAATTGTCCAGAATAAAAACTGAATACCAATAATTATCCCCAGATAACGGTGTGTTTTACGTATATAATAATTCCTGTTTTTTCGCATTAACCAATAGATTAAAGGCTTATATGCTACCGTATGCCAATCACATACTGGTGCACAATACCACTTGATTTAAAATCACAAATGAAGAAATTGAGATAAGGGTGCACCCTACCTCAAACAATGTAGAAGTGTGAAATGAAGGCTAATTGAGAAAAGACTGAATAAAGATTCTGATGTCAATATTTTTTAGAGGAGGAGACTTAAATCGTGCCCATTTTATCCAGCTATTGGTGTTTACTAAGTAGGTCGCATAGGAGATGATTGACTCATTCCTTACAAATAATTTTACCTCGCTTTGACCAACATCGGATGCGCTAATTTTAACAGCTTTTTTATTCAGGTAAATTTGAGATATTGTATCGCAACATTTTTGGGATGGACAACAGCCATTATCCTCTGAATCATTTTTGTTGGTCTTGTGATGACCCTCGTGTTCGTTGGTATGCTGTTCGGCTGAATGCGATTCACCGTGATGTTCATTCTCTTGAGCATCGGCTTTCGGAGGGCAACTTACTTCCTTAATACAGAAACAACTCCCCATACCGCAGGCGATATGCACGACACCAATACTTGCGAAAAGTACCAATACCGCGATAACGAAGCTTTTATTTCTTACAAAATGAAGCATATAGCTGAAATCTGTATATAAATATAACAATAATGCCGATATGTGGAAAGCATAATTATTGCTTATCCAAATAGGCGTTATAGTTTCCCTCGGAAGCAAAATAGAATACCGCTGCCTTCTGACCGGGTTTGAAAACTATAAATGCATCCGCTTTGTTTACTTTCTCTCCTGAGTAAGGGTCTGTAGCGTACCGCACATTGTCAGTATTCTCTTTTATTTTGCTTACGCACATCTGGCAGCATCCATAGTAAGTTTTGCCATCCGCTTCAACTGGAATTTGCTCTATCCCCATGAATGCGTCATTGACCATACATACCAGTTCATTAGGGATTTGTTCCTCTTCGCTAATATCGACCGGTATTTGACTAAAGTTAAATGAAAACGACCGAAAGAGGGCAGCAATAATTATCGCACCAAATATTGACAGGATTAATATCGATTGCCTATCCATTTTGGTTTTTATCCTGTTCGATTCTCTTTTCTTATTCATGCCTCAACATTTCAGTTCTGTGATAAGGGTACCAGCCAGATTTCACCACCAACCTCTAACTGGTACCACTTGGTCAGGAACTATTACTTCCTAATGTGTGCTAGTTTCATGATCATCCATTAGATCATCCATTGATTGGTGATCGTCATCATGGTGCCCATCTCCCTGATCGTGGCCATTCATCGCATTGGAGCCCATGTGCATGCCGTCTGCATCATGATGATGGTCGTCATGGTCGTTGGAGTGAGAATAATCCTCATGATGTTCTTCAAACAACCCCTCATAATGGTGAAAAACTGAATCATGGAAGTGAATTCCATCAAAATCACCTTGTTGAATAGATCCTTTTAATTCCAAATTTGCATCACTTGCCCTTGTATAAGCTTCTCTGAAACCTTCGAGTGCCACGATGTCATCTTCGGACAGCTTGTTTTGCATGTCATCATCATTGCAGGAATAAAGGCTAATCGATAGTCCCATTACTGCTGTTAATATGATCTTAGTAGTTTTCATAATATTGTATTTTAATTGATTGTTTCTTTTACACTTCCGCACTTCAGCATTTTGTCACCGAAGTAGGGGTTTTTGATTTCCTTTTGATTGGATAGCCAATAGGCACCGGCATTGTTATTTGCCATTGGGCAATACTCCAGGTACACTTCACCCATAGAAAGTTCACCACTTTTTACTAAAGAGGCCATTTCATTACTCAACGAAGCGAAAGCTTTGCGCTGGCCATCCAAAGTAGTAGCTGAAACCACCTTTGCCGCCTCCGCCTTAGCTTCCTGCCCGGAATCTACCGAGACTAAAGACGCTTCCAGTTTGGTTGCAGCCTTTTTGGCCTCATTCATCTGTGAAGCGACCAGGGCTTCTTTCAGGTGGATATAATGGCCGTAAGCCACGCCCAAATCTTTGTTTTTGAACATAGGATCCATTTTTTGGCCCATTTCCTTTTTGTCATCATGATTCCCATGATCGTGTTGCGCAAATGCTCCAAAGCTTACTAAAGCCAGAGCCATTATTAAAACTGTTTTTTTTCTCATTACACTTTTCATTTTATTGATTTTTTAAAGGTTTAACATTTAAACAGGGGCTATCCCAGTCATCAGAAGGACTACTGTACCCCAGACGATTCGTCCAGCCCATATTCTTAATTTTGAAGGGGCTTTTTCATTCCCTCTTTTACAGCATTCTTTCATTTTATTTGATATTTTCCTGTACCTCTCCGCAAGTGAGCATAGATTCTCCGAAGTAGGGATTGCGGATTTCCTCTTCGGTACTCAACCAATTTGCTCCCTTATTATCATCTGCCATAGGGCAAAACTGAACGTACAGTGTCTGATCCATGGGTTTAAAGGCTTTGGTCATGGCAATCATTCCTTCAGATACCTGCTGAAATGTAGTGCGTAGTTCGGCTATCGTTTTAAGGTGCTGAACATGTTGCAGTGCATTTTTCAGGTCGCTGCTATGACTCATCCAAGCATTGTGTGACTCACCGGTAAAAGCAGCCATATTCACCTTATCCAGTGTTGTTTTGAGATCAGAAGCGGCTTTTTGAGCCTGATCAAATTCATCAGCCGTTAAGGCATCCTTAAATTTGAGGTATTCAGTATAAAGGGGCCGCAATGCTTCTTTCGCCTTCTGACTAATTGACACTGGCTTAGTCTCTTTTTTCTTGACCTGGCCTGACGAAGCTGGCGTATCCATACCCCCGTGGTTATGCCCTGTCATTGCCGGGCCTCCTTCCGGATTCATCATGCTTGGCTTACCAGCCAACTGTGCTGCCGCATCAATGCTGAAGGTGCCATTGACTGCTATCTCTTCACCTTCTTCAAGGCCACTCTCCACAATAAAGCTGTCACCTAAACCCGGCCCAAGCGTCACATCACGCATCATGAAACTTACTCCACTACTAGTGGTATTTTTTACATAAACTACCGAACGCTTGCCTGTCCACATAACAGCAGTTTTGGGAACCACTATGTTATTTGACTTTTTCGGCAATGTAGCTTCTACCGTACCGGATGCAAACATTTCAGGTTTTAGCTGATTGTCTTTGTTGGGCACTTCTACCCTTGCTTTTGCTACTCTTGTCTTAGGATCAATAACAGGATCCAGGAAGGTTATCTTACCTTCAAATGTCTCTCCCGGTAGAGAGGCCACTGTAAAGTTTACCTTATCACCTTTTTTGATCCAGGGCATATCCGATTCATAAACATCAAACAATACCCATACCTTTGAAAGGTCTGCAATCTCATAAATAGCCTCTCCCTTTCGGATGTAATCACCCAGATTTACCATTTTCTCAGTTACATAGCCCGAAACATCAGCTTGAACAGCAAATTCCTCTTTCGGTGTCCCCACTTTGAGAATTTGCTCTACCTGACTGTCGGAAAGTTTCCAATTTTTGAGCTTTTCTTTGGCGGAATTAAACAATTGCGGCTGTGTATCTTTAATTTTTTGTGCTTCAAATAATTCCTCCTGTGCAGTAACCAAATCTGGAGAGTATATATAAGCAATGGCCTGCCCTTTCCTTACGAACTCACCTGTGAAATTGACCATCAGCTTTTCTATCCTGCCCGGTATATGGGAAGACTGAGAAAAAACCAGTCGCTCATCTTCCTGTACCTTTCCGTTCAGCCTAACCGACTTAACCGGATCCATGGTTCCTACAGCAGCCGTTCTGATATCAGCCAGTTGCATGGCGGTAGGCGACATACTTACTGCCATAGGGTCAAGTACTTCATTCTGATCATCCTCCAAAGGAATAAGGTCCATACCACAAATAGGGCAGTCTCCGGGTTCACTCTGACGGATCTGAGGATGCATGGAGCAAGTCCACACGGTCTCGCCAGCTATTTCTGTAGTGTGCTGGTGCTCATCATCCATTTTACTTTCGGATGATGAACCACCAAAAATCAACCAACCCAGCAATAAACCTATTGCCAGTGTTGACAGTGCTACGATTATTATTTTTTTATTCGCGTTCATCTTAATATGTTTTTGCAGTTAAGTAATTGAGTTTAGCAAGGGCAATTTGATATTGTGTTTCGGCCGTTGCCTTCATCTTTTCATATTTTAAAAGCTGTTGTTGCATACGCAGTACCTCTTCAAATTCATTTCCTGAATTACTGTAAGCCGTAAATAATAGATTTAAAGCCTGATTGGATTCCTGAATTTGTTGATCGTATAGCTCAATCAATTCTTGCTGTTGTTGAATTTCAAACCAGGCCATTTCGTAGTTTGACGTTAGGGTATTGGCAAAGTCCTTTTTTTGGAGTGAATAGCTTTCCTGCATGAGCTGTGCTTCTTTAACAGCGGCTTTATATTTACTCCTGAAAATGGGAATGCTGACAGAAACCATAGGCATTAGAATGTCCTGACCATTGTCGGGAAGTTCCACTTCAGGTCTGTTTCCCACAATAGCATAATCCAATCCTACACCAAATTTTGGAAGCCCTTGTTTGTAAGCGACCTCCTCACTTGCCTCACTGGAGGCTATTTTTAAGTCCAGTTCTTCCAATACCGGGTTGTTCGTAAGCAAAGAGTCCTTTCTGAAATTATCAGGCAAGGCTTGAGCAACGAGTGAATCCTCTACGGTTACCAATGCGTCCTCCTCTCTGTTGAGTAGTTTATTAAACCGGGTCAGCAGAGGAGCTTCCTTATCGTTCAGAATGGAAAGGTTTGTAGTGGCGTCTTTCAACATAATATCCACACGCAAGAAGTCAACCATCGTACCCACTCCATTTTCAAACTTTTTGTTGGTAATGGTTTTATAAGACTCCAGTATTTCAATATTCTCCCGCTCAATCTCTTTCCATTGATTAAGTTCATAAAGCGGATAATAGGCCGCTGCCACTTGGTAATACAACCTATTCCGAGCGTCTAAGAAGGCTTGATATTTTGCTTCCGCCATTAAAGCTGCGGCATTTCCCTGTGCCCGTAGCGTCCCAAACCAGGGGAACATCTGCGTTAGGGAAAACCTTGCCTTTTGTGGTCCTACCCTCGTTTCCACCGGTGAAATGAAATAACCAAAAGAGAAATTAGGGTCCGGTAAAGTATTTACCTGCTCCACCTTCTGTATGGCCGCTTCAAATTCCCGATATTTCGCCTGTAATCCCGGATTGTTTTCCGCTGCTATTTTAAAATAGTCATCCAGGACCTGCGCCTGACTTACGCTGGTTCCGAGAAAAACAAGTATTACAATATTTACAATAATCTTCATGGTTGTGTCTTTTTAAATTTTCTTTCTTCCCTCATAGCGTATAAAACCGGCACGATGAAGAAGGTGACGGCTGCGAAGAACATACCTCCGAATGCTGGAATAGCCATTGGGATCATGATGTCTGCTCCGCGACCCGTTGAGGTAAGTATAGGCAGCAAGGCAATGATGGTGGTGGCGGAGGTCATCACGGCAGGTTTTATTCTTCGTTGACCAGCTTCCACTGTTGCCGCTCTTATTCCTTTCAGACTGTCTGTTTTATTACGATTAAAACTTTGATCTAAATAAGTAGCCATTAATACCCCATCATCAGTGGCTATACCAAACAAGGCAATAAACCCGACCCAAACAGCCACGCTCAAATTGATAGTATGTATTTGGAACAAGTCTCGGAAATTCGTACCGAAAAGGGAGAAGTCCGCAAACCAGGTCTGGCCATACAACCATAGCATGATAAAGCCTCCACTAAATGCCATGGCAATACCAGTAAACACCATTAATGAAGTCGCTACAGACTTGAATTGGAAGTAAAGGATGAGGAAGACGATACCCAATACCAACGGAACAATGATTGAAAGCCTCTTTTCAGCCCTTACCTGATTTTCATAGCTTCCTGAGAACTTGTAGCTGACCCCGGCAGGAACGACTAAATCACCTGTATCTATTCTTTCCTGAATAGCTGCCTGGGCATCATTCACCACTCCAACTTCCGAGTATCCGTCCCTTTTGTCAAATAGTACATAACCCACCAAAAAGGTTTCCTCACTTTTGATCGCCTGTGGTCCCCTCACATACTCAAAGTCCACCACCTGGCTGATCGGTATTTGTGCTCCTGTAGGTGTAGGCAAAAGGATCTTACCCAATGCTTCAGGATCGTCCCTGAGTTCGCGTGGATAACGTACCCTCACTGGAAAACGCTCCCTTCCTTCCACAGTTGAAGTAATTTTCATTCCTCCAATGGCTGTTTCAATGGTCTGCTGTACATCTTCCACATTAAGCCCATAGCGTGAAATCTCATCCCTGTTGATGTTAAGATGAAGATAGGGCTTACCTACAATTCTGTCGGCAAACACGGCTTCCGCTTTTACCGAAGGAACATTTTTAAGCACTTCCTCCAGTTGCAGCCCAAAGTCTTCTATCGTTTTCAGATCCGGACCATATACTTTGATACCCATGGGGGCTCGCATACCTGTTTGTAGCATCACCAAGCGGGTTTCAATAGGCTGCAGCTTAGGTGCTGAAGTTACTCCCGGTATTTTGGTGACCTTAACAATTTCATTCCAGATATCATCTGGAGATTCAATTTGCGGCCGCCAGTTACGGAAATAATTCCCGTTATCATCAGGGATGAGTTCCTCCAAAACAACACCTCGGTTAATGGCTTCTTCATTAGAAAGGCTATCACCGCTATTGAGTATGAAGCGATCTTTCTTATCAACTTTGAACCTTATTCGGTGCCCTTTTTCACTGAGCATGTACTCCGGTTTATAGTTGATGACATTTTCGTACATGGAAATAGGTGCCGGATCAAGGGCAGATTCTACCCGTCCTAATTTGCCTACCGTTAATTCTACTTCCGGGATGTTGGTCAGGAGCATATCCAATTGACCAACTACTTTACGGTTGAACTCAATACCGGAATGTGGCATGGAGGTAGGCATGAGCAAGAAACTTCCTTCGTCCAGAGAAGGCATAAATTCTTTTCCTACACCCGGGAAAGTATGGGTCAAGCCTGACCAAACTGTAGTTGTCCGGACATCCCAGCCGAGATTGTCCAATGCTTTAGGAATAAACCCGAAAATGGTATTAAAACCCAACCAAACATTAGCGCCAAGCAAAATCAAGAAAGTAGGTATCAATAAAAAAGTTATTTTATTATCCAGGCACCATTTTAATATAGATTTGTAGTAATATTCTAAAAGCGTGAACGACCCCAGGATAAATCCTACCAATAAGGTCACAAAAATAAAGTTGAGTAACAGAGACTTTGAGGCTCCTAGCGGTAGCCAGTATTTAGCTAAAAGCCAGGTTACGCCAATTAGTACAATGATCAGCTCGGCATAATTGAAGAGAAATAATACAGGCCTGGAAAAGCGTTCCTTTTTAGCGTCAAAGATATTCTTTACAATTGCGATTGCACCAAACAGTACCAGCAGTACACCACCCCATATCTGAGCGGTAAAGAGCCCTATAATTCCAAATAGTACTAATGCATAGCCACCATATTTCTTAAGAAATTTATTATTAATTTTGAACCCAAAGAACCAATGTGCCAAGGTAGGCATGATCAATAGACTCACCAACAGCGCAGCTACCAAAGCGAAGGTCTTTGTGAATGCCAAAGGCCCAAATAACTTTCCTTCGGCAGCTTGCATGGTAAAGACCGGAATGAAGCTGACAATTGTGGTAGAAACAGCGGTGAGAATAGCGGTACCCACTTCTGAAGCTCCATTATAAATGGTATCTATCAGTTTTTGACCGGGAGGAGCTTCATCTATATGTTTAATAATGTTTTCAGAAAGTATAACTCCCAAATCCACCATCGTACCAATGGCAATGGCAATACCTGAAAGTGCAACTATGTTGGCATCAACACCAAAATAGCGCATGGCTATAAATACCATCAATACCGCAATCGGCAGGATACTTGAAATGAGAAATGAAGCCCTGAGATTATACACCATCACGATCACTACCAAAATGGTAATGAGCACTTGAAGCGAAATGGCTTCTTCCAGGGTTCCCAATGTTTCATAAATAAGCTCGGAGCGGTCATAAAACGGAACGATAGTCAACTGGCTTTCCCTTCCATCTGCCAACGTTTTTTTAGGCAGTCCCGGGGCTATTTCTTTGATCTTATCCTTGACGTTGTTAATGACCTGCAAGGGATTGGCACCATAGCGGGCCACCACTACGCCACCTACCACTTCAGCACCATCTTTATCCAGCAGGCCTCTACGGGTGGATGGCCCCAGGGTAACTACACCTATGTCTTTAATACGGATGGGAACATTTTCCTGAACGGCAACTACGGCCTTTTCAATGTCTTCTACTTTTTTGATGTAACCCAAACCACGCACCAGGTATTCTGCCTTGTTTATTTCAATGGTTTTAGCCCCCACGTCTTTGTTTGATTTCTGTACCGCCTGCATTACTCTATGCAATGGGATATCATAGGCTTTTAGAGCATCAGGGTTAACATCAATCTGATATTCCTGTACAAAGCCACCAATAGAAGCCACTTCCGAAACGCCTTCTGTTGCGTTTAATCCATATTTGACGTAGAAGTCTTGTACGGTACGGATTTCGTGGAGATCCCATCCTCCGGTAGGGTTTCCATCCTTATCTCTGCCCTCAATGGTATACCAATACACCTGGCCCAGCGCAGTGGCATCAGGCCCGAGTGCAGGCTGGACCCCTTCCGGTAATAAGCCGGAAGGCAAGGAACTTAGTTTCTCAAGGATACGGGAACGTGACCAGTAAAACTCTACATCTTCACTGAAAATAATGAAGATACTGGAAAAGCCAAATATAGAAGAACTCCGTATAGATTTTACGCCCGGAATACCTAATAAATAGGTAGTCAGCGGATAGGAAATTTGGTCTTCTATGTCTTGTGGTGATCGGCCCTGCCACTGGGTAAAGACAATCTGTTGGTTTTCTCCAATATCCGGTATGGCATCTACCGGAACGGGATCAGAAGGTAATGCGCCTATCTGCCAGCCGAAAGGGGCGGTCACAATACCCCAGGCAATGAAGCCAATTAAGATGAGAACGGTAACTAATTTATTCTCAAGAAAGTATTTAATAATTTTATTTAGCATATTCTTAATATTCAAATTTGAACGGATTTACAAGGCATATTAATCAGGCATATCAATAATGCCTAAGGGCTTAACGAACTAAGCCTTGACTGCAATCAAGTGAATGGAATGCTTAAATAAGGAACGACTGAACGAGCACAGGTATATCACGTTCAATCAGCGGGGGAGCATAATTTGTAAACTCTGCTTTATGCTTCGTAGAAAGAAATGACCTGCCTGTAAAAGTAACGACAAAAGTAGAGATGAATTCTAAGTTCAAAGAACTACCAAATACTTGATGCTGAAATTCATCTGCCATCTCAAGAGATTGATACTCATTTTCACAGCAAGGTTTTTTCTTGATTTGCTTTTCTTCGGAAGAACCGTTTTCACAAATCTTATCCATATCGGACATTCCACAATTTAATTCGGCATGACCGAGAACAAATTGCGATTCCACGGCCGATCCTCCACAATAGTGAGTAGCTACTGCCAGACCGGAATTACCGATAAGCAAGATAAATAGTAGCGTTATGGAGATTGTTTTTTTCAAAAAGTTGATTTTCGTCCTGTTAATAGTTTCTGAAACGTAAAATTAAGAATAAATGATTCCAGATTCTGTTTAATATCATGTTTTAAATGTATGAAATTTCGCTCCGACATACCTTCCTCTCAAAGGTAATACCGTTATTTAAGCAATTCATTCAACTGACACTTTTACTATAATTTTTGCAATTAACCACCTTTAATCGGTCTTTCCGTTACCTGATGACTTGCGTGAATTATTCTCAAACCTTTCATTATACCATTGATCTAGTAGATCGGCTTTCTCATCAGAAAGAGATTTCAAGGCTTTTTCATACTCCTTCGTTAAAAGCGTTTTATCAAAACTCACTTTTTTAAGAATATCTTTACAGTATTCAAGCTTGTCCATTTTGTAAATCAGTATTCAGAAAAGTGCCGGAAATAGTATCCGGCACATCTTCCCCTGTTTAAAAGCTAATTACTGCCTCAATGTTGATACCATCAAATTCGCCCCCATTATATTTGGTGCCTGTCCAGCCTTCACCTTCATACTTTTGATTTACATATTCCAGTTTGGCCATTACGTTTTTGGTCATATACCAGCCACCTCCTATATTCAGCCGATTTATTTCTTGCGTTAAAGCACTTTCTACCATTTCTCCGGAAACAGTGTTGTATCGTCCTCCCAGATAAAACTGTTCCGTACTTCCAAAACGATAAAGAAGTTCTCCTGCTAACTGTGTAAAAGCTCCTCCGCCTTGATCGTCACTGTTTGAGGCTACCTCGTATATGCCAAAAAATTCCAAACCTTTATATTTGATAAACGGGTTGATCTGAATAGCAGTTAATTCTCTGAATCTTGGGTTAAATCGTCCTTCAAAAGGCCCTCCATCACCATCTAAGGTCTCCATTACGTTATAATATCTGCTCCCTGCACGGTCTCCACCATAGATCCAGGTTCCTGTAGTGGTTCCTTTGTTAATATACCAGGAGCTTGTCAAACGCAATCTGAAATCATCACTCAACTTGTTATCATAACCCAATTTTCCGAAAAAGGAAGCTTTGTTGTCAGAGTTGTCATTGACTACTACATTTTGATTCAATTTACCATTTGTTATTCCAATGACTCCCAAAAAACCATTTTTCATAATAGTAAGCTCACCGAAAGCCTCGGTAGAAAAAGCATCCATGATATAATTGCCTACAAATGGGTTAAAAATGGCCCGTGCATTATCACTTCTTCTGAAGTGGGCATCTCCATAATTGAACTCGTCCAAGCCAATGGTTATACGGGCTACATCCATAAAACCTTGTAGAAAACCCGGTTTTATAAAGTCTAATTTGTCAATTTGAAGATAACCTCCTTTTACCCATGCCTCCTGGTGATTTTTGGATGATAAATAAGTTCTCAAATGCATTCTCAATCCATCATATAGCTGGACATCAATGTTAAGATTGGCTGTAGGGAGGTTGAAATTTGTACCCAAATCCACCAGACTATCCAATGAGTTGGTTTGGTTTATACTTTGGAACTGCATGGCAAAATCACCTCCGATTCGTACTCTCACTCTATCAAACTCCACGGTGTCTTGCTTGGAAGGTTCAAATACATTAAGCCCGGCTTTATTATTAGGCCGGAAATGCTGTAGGGCAGGCTGCTGCGCATATGCTACACCTGTTGTAAGAAGCACCATTGAAAGTATGGTGGTTCTATACCAATTGTTGCTCGTTTTCATCATTATCTGAATTTTAATTTATTAACTTAAATGTTATTTTAAAGGAAATTTCTAGTTCATCATCGGCTTTGATTGTTCCAAATACAGCTTTTGGAGAATCAATTTTATATTGCGTGAAAGTAATGGGAAATCCCTTACTAACGGAATCGCCCATTCCGAAACCTTGTACTTAATTTGAAGTGGTATCATGCAGGTGCTGGTTACTGCAAGAGTGATTTCACCTTCTCCCTTAAATCCCTGATTTGGGGCAAGTACAAGGGTTTGTTGTGCTATTGACTGCCTGCCCGACATCAACCAAACAACCAGCACAAGAATCCAAATGTATTTTCTAGTGCGTCTCATTAGTTATTTTAGTTTCGTAATCATATCCTATAGGTATATATGAGAAAAAATGCATGATTATTATCTTTTTAGAAATCCCCTTCAAATGTATTTAGATATGCTTGAGTAAGCTGTATAGTATTGTGTCTATTATGTATGAATTCTTGTTTTGACAGGGCTGAATGAAAAATATTGATTTGCCCTGCCTGCTAAGGTGACTCCGGACGAATGCCAATATCAGGAATGGAAGGTGTGAAAGAAGAAGGGCAGGTACAATGGTATAAATTGTATTTGCGGAATTACTGATTAGTATTTAATCTCAGAAGCTAAAAAGGAAATTGCAATTAAGAACATATAGTTGATTTCAGATTTTACGTTTTGATTTCAACACCTTTTTTAAACCATAGATCCGATATCAGATGCCATAGACGGATAGGAATAGACCATGTCCCTGATGTCCGAGACCTTAAGCTTTGCCTTAATTGTCATAGCAAAAAGGTTGATCATTTCTTCAGCATGAGGGCCAATGATGTGGGCTCCTAAAATGTACCCTTCTTTATCGGAAATGATTTTATAAGCATAAGTTGATTCATTGATCCGTTTGGCATTGTACCAACTTGATGCTGAGCTGGCTTTTACCTGATATTCTAAACCTGCCTTCTTTGCCTGTGCTTCCGTCATGCCAACCGCGGCAAGTGTGGGCAAGGTAAAGACTGAACTGGGCATTTCCGTGTAGTCAGGCTTTTTGGAGTTACCCCGTATAATATTGGTTGCCACTGCATGGCCTTCCATAACTGCAACAGGTGTGAGATTGAGACCTTTGCTATCAGCCGCATCACCTGCTGCATATACCCGTTCATTGGTTAAACTTTGTAGGTATTCATTTACGTCAATCCCTTTCTTGCCGTAGGAAATGTTTGCCTTTTCCAGGTTCATGCCATCCAACTCCGGTACTCTACCTGCTGCATTCACCACCAAATTCGTTTGAATAGTTTTTTCACCCCCTTTTGATTCTGCCTTTACGGTATAGCCACTATCCTTTTTTTCAACTGCAACCACATCCCACTCAAGGTGAAGTTCAATCCCCAATTCCTCAGTAGCTTTGACCAAGTGCTTCACGATATCAGACTCAAAGCTTTCTAAAGGCATTTTGCCTCGGTGGAATATGGTCACTTTACTTCCGGCCCTGACAGCCAGGTGGGCAAACTCCATCGCTATATATCCGCCTCCAATAAAGGTGATGTGCTCAGGGAGTTTTCCCAGATTTAGAAAATCTGTGCTGTCAATTGGTAAATTACCCCCTGGAATATCAAGAACAACAGGTCGGGCACCTGTAGCTATCACTATTTTATCAGCTTCCAGTAGGTCGTCTCCGATGCGCACCGTGTTTTCAGATTCAAAGCTGGCTGTTCCATGATACATTTCTACACCTGACTTTTCATAGCCTTTCTCCACATTTTTAGGCATTTTGGAAACTAACTCATTTTTGTAAGCCATCAAATCCTGCCAATTGATGGAGATATGTCCTTGAATACCGATTCCCTTCATTTTATTGGCCCGGTCTATAATTTCAGCAGCTCCGACTAATATTTTCTTAGGATCACAACCGCGTAGTGCGCACGTTCCACCATACGGTCTGGAATCTGTAACGGCAGTCTTTAGTCCTTTTTTAGCACATTTATTGGCAATGGTCATTCCTCCCATGCCTGATCCGATTACAATTACATCGTATTTTTTCATCAGCAGCAATTGTTTTTACCACCTTCCTGAATGGGAGGACAGGCATTTGTTCCATAGCTGCAATACACGCAGCAATCACCTTGTTTTGGCTTTAATACTTCTTGGCAGTTTTCACATTCGTAAAAGTATTGGCATGCATCCGTAGGCATGATTTCTTCTTTTTGATGTCCACAGTTTGGACAGGTAATGGTGGATTGTAATACGATCTCTTTTTCCATTATTAATCGATTTTAGGTTTTAGTACTTCTGCTTTATAGGTTGTTTTTTCTTCAATTGCTGCAATAAGCTGTTCAGGTTGGGTTTGTTTGGGGTCATAATCCACTACAGCTATATCTCCGGGATATTGCACTGAGTTGTCAATCACCCCTTTTGTTTCTTTCAAAACCTTGTAGAGATGACTGGCACAACCGGCACAGGTGAGCCCGGTGACTTTGAGCTTAACTGTCTCACTTTTCTGAATAGTTTTGACTGTTTTTTGAGGATCAGCAGATTGTGCCATTCCATGTCCTGCAAGCAAGAAGATGAATGCTAGGCTGAAAATTATGGGTTTCATTTTTCTATTAATTTAAGGTTTCTTCTTTTATAATTTTCTTGCCAGTGACTTTATAGCCAGTGGCTTCCTCCACCGCAGTTGCCAATTGCTCAACAGATACTTTTGATTGATCAAACTTTACCAATGCAATACCGTTTTCGTAGGAAGAAGAAGCTTCGAGAACGCCTTCGCTATTATTAAGTGCTGCATTCACGCTATGCTCACAACCGGTGCAGGTCATGCCTTTGATACTAAGCTCAGCATTCAGAATATCATTTTCACTTACCACGATAACATTGGATGTATTGCTATTGTCAGAGAAAAAGATGCCGGAATAAGTCGGAAAAGCAAGCATCAATACAGCAAAGACGGTAACGATTCCAAGAAACTTCTTAGACTGCCAAAAAGTGGGCTGTTCATCGTCCTCGCAAGCGCATTCAATTTCTTCCTGTGTCCTTGGCTTTAATTTCTGGTACCAGGCAAACCCTAACACCAAAACTGTAAGACCTATTAAATAAGGCCTGAATGGCTCCATCCATGAAAAGGACGATGCAATGCCTCCTATGCCTGCGAGTGTCGCAAAAACAGGGGTGACACAGCATAGTGAAGAAGTGAATGCCACTAACAATCCGGCTCCAATGTTTTTTGATGAGGTATTTGATTGGTTTGAACTACTCATGATATTGGTTCTTTCTTATTGTCAATAAACAAGCTCTCTAATACATGTCTTATGATCTGGATACTACCTTCTACCAAAAAGTAGAACACGGTTTGCCCCACCTTCTCACTTGTTACAAGCCCACCTTCTCTCAATTTCTTCAAATGTTGGGAAATGGCAGGTACGGTCATTTCCAAAATGTCGCTCAGGTCACAGGGACAAAGTCTGGTTTCTTTGTTAAGCAGGTACAGAATTTTTAATCGGACTTCATTGCCCGACAGTCTCAATGCCTTAGCTGCCGTAGTTATTGATGGTGCGACTCTGTTAATTTCTTCTTTGCCCTGTTTGATCTGTTCAACATCTGCAAAAACTCTGATACACGATTTACTCATACTTCTAGTTATTTAAGCAACTACTTAAATAACGAAGATAAGAAAATAAAGGTTTAAGCAAATGCTTAAATAAAGTGAATTTCAAAAAAAATAACTTTAATGCAACTTCGTATGCCAGTTCAATGCCTTTTGAGAGTGTAAGCCTCTGCCACATTGCAAACATTTGAAATGTCTATCTTGCCCGTTTACAGTGTGGCTTTTAGGTTTGTAAACGGGTTTTCTTCTAGCTGATAGCAGATTTTCTGCCACTTTTCCAACAAATAGCTCGGCATAGTTATAGCAGGTCACCGCCAGTACTCCGGATAAAAACACTTTGGTGAAAGCAGTGATTAATTATGGTTCGAGGAATGAAAAAGGATTGTTGTAGGAGCAGCTGATTACGGATTCCTATTTTGAGCGTTACCTGCTTCATTTACTACTGCCGGATTTTTTTGAAACCATTGCGATCATTGATGGGATGAAACTAGGGGTGGGGTTTGGGTATCCGGTGATAGGGGCTTCTCGTCAGCCAACGAGCCACTGTGTTGATTCTGCTAAATGCTGTTCCTTGGTAATTGAGCCACTCTTTTTCTGTGCCATTCCTTTGAATCCTGCCGTAAGTCTTCTCCCAGACCAGTTTGAGGATTTATCGTTCTTCCGGCTCTGAAAACACTAAATCTAGATAAAGCACTTTTCGGGTATACTCCCAGAACTGCAGGATGAGTGAAAGTAAGAAAATACGCCCCGCCTCTAGCTTTTGTTTCTGTTTTTCGGCATTATAATGTCTAACTTGCCTTTTTAAGGTAGCTTTAGCATTTCTTAGAATTTAATGCTTCAAAAGCACCTCAAAAAAATTGGGTTTAAATAGTAATTGGAAAGGATTTTAAATCGTGATTTTATTTAGGGATAAATATTTCGCAAGTATTTATTAGCTTTGAAATGTTAATGTTTGAAAAAATCTTATTATAAGTCTAAATTAGTAACTAATACCTTTGATTCATTTCCTATAGTTAAGATTTTTTGTTCAAACTTTTTTAAACAAAGTCTAAAAATTATGTTCAAACCTTTTTAAACAAGTGTTCAAACTTTATTGTTGAGCCCTAGATATTATTTTATAAGGAAAGCACAGAAGTTTATTTAAGTTTCTGTGCTTTCCTTTTTAAGCCATTGCGCATGACACCACTAAATAACCAGCAAAAGATTGCTCTATCTCTAATTTTGATATCAATAGTCCTGTTAATTCTTAATTTGTCAGTGAATCTAGATTATTCTGATATCGATATGTTCAATCTGGCTTTACCGATTTCCAATGTATTGTTAATAATCTCTGTGCTAATATTGCTATTCACCCAAAAATCTAAATAATAAGTGTTGGTTTAAGTTAATCCGGTTTTTAATCCGTAATGTGAACCTACTAGCCTATTATCATCAACACATCAAAACATAAACACTTATTTATTCCATCTCATTAATCCATTGCCTCACCAAAGCCAAGCCCTCTTTATGAACCATTTTCCTACCTAATTCAGGCATCATAGTTCCTGGGTCGCTTGATTCCATGCGGTAGGTAAGAATCGATTGGTCAGCATTTCCTTTTACAATATCATATTTCAATCCACCAGAGCCTTTGCCTGCGGCAATTGGCGTTTTGCCCACTCCCCAAGCAGCAGGATTATCAACTGAGGCCATTAAGTGCAAAGCTGAATTTTTGGCAGGACCTTCCGGTCGGTGACAATGCCCGCAATTAATTTCCAAATAGGCTCTGGCCCTATCGGCTAAAGGGTCAGATTCATTTTCATAATTGACTAATTTTGGTAATTTTCCCGTGGGTAAATTCGATAATAATCCATGAGCATGCCAATATTTCAATTGATTCATTTGTCCTTTTTCTGTATAGTCGAAATCTCCATTGAGCTGCCGGGCTGATGGTCCAATGGGCATGATTTTACCATCTTTTAAATGGCAACTTCTGCATTGGTTCATATTAGGAATACTGTAATTGATTTTTTGAGTATTGCCATCATTATCTCTCCAACTTACGCTTTTGGTAGCTCCAGCTACTTCCAGAAAAGCATCGGTTTGCTCATCGTTCCAAACGTAGGGCAAAGCTTTCCAGCCTTTTTCCTCATGAATGAGTAATCTGGTCTCTAAAATTCTTTTGTTGCCGTCAGGCTTCGAAAAATCGTTTGGGTAATAGAAATTCTTAATTAAAATACTGCCAACAGGGAATTCCATTACTTCAGTTGGATGGTATTCTGCGCTTTCACCTTTTGGGATTTGAAAAAAACGAGCTTTGTGAGCATAATCGGAAAAGAGTGCTGAGTTAAGTTGATAGGGATGTACATTTTCATGAGGGGATAAATCAGCTAGATCTCCTTTGAAAAAATTATAATCAGAGAGTTTTTCTTTCCCTAATTCTCTATTGGAAGTAAAGCTAAAAGAGGACGGAGAGCTTTGTTGAGTTTCTTGTTTTTGCCTTTCTTTAGTACTGCAGGAAAGCAGAAAGAATATACCTATTATAATATAGAGAGCGTTTTTCATTTTAATCACAAGCAAATTCATCTAAGTCTGTATTCATATTTTCCAAATCATTTGGAGCATCCAAATTGACAAAATGCACATCTTTTTGGTCAATGCATAATATATCTTTAGCAGTTTTTCCTTCTGCCATAAATCCATCAAATACGATATCGGGCGGATTAAAAGGGAATTTAAAATTAAATAACTTACCAAAATCATGCTGGAAAGTGGCAAACCATTTATCATTACGGATATTATTTTGCCTAATTTTTACTCCCCACGGGAAAGGGTTGTAATTTTCATCTAATTCATAATTGTTATTGACTCTTTGAGCAGAACCAGCTTGCTCTGCATCGGCTTCTTCGGTTTCTTCTTCACTGATTGCAGCAACTAGTTCATAGCTAACTACTGCCACTCCAACAGAACGATTGTCGATAATATCATTTCCGTAAATATCTACATTTCGGGTGGCCAGCACCATTATGCCTGTGCCAGGAGGTACTACACCCACAATATTTCCTTCAGGTGCGAAGTTGCGGTGGTTGTTTTCTTTTACTACATTTTTATAAACCTTTATGTCTTCTCCATACTGGGTTAATCCAGGTAAATCAAAGACTAATATTCCACCAGTGTTATTAATAGCGATATTCTCATATATCTCTACAAAATTAGAGTTCTCACTTTCTATGCCAGCTACATTTTGATAGGCTTCGTTATTTCGAATAATCACGGAATCAGACTGACCCACATAAATGCCTGCATCTGAAGAACCGATGGCAATGCAGTTTTCAATCAAAACGTTTTTGCAAAGCACAGGATAAATTGCATAAGCCCCATTTTTTTCACTTACTTTTCCAGTCCATTGTGCTTTCACTCTTCTTAAAGTGACACCGTCCGTATCGGTTATTTTTATATTATCCCCGGAAGCGTCTTCTATAGTGAAATCAACCAATGAAATATTTTTACAATCCGCAATCTTTATACCTTCTGCTCCTTCCTCTTGATTTTTAAAGGATAAGACAGTTTTATCAATCCCAGTCCCCTTGAAAACGATATTTGATTTGTCATCCAACAATAAGCTTTTGGTAAATTTAAAGTAGCCTTCGGGAATGTCTATTGTATCACTGTCATTAGCCATAATTAAGGCCGTTTGTAAATCTTTTTCAATGTTTTGCCATTGAGCGTTGCTTCTGTCTGCCACTTCCGGTTCGAAATCACAGCTTATTAACAAAAGAATAGGTAAAAAGTAGATCAGTTTTTTCATGTCAAAAAATTTCCATCAATATACAAAATCTTATGGATAGTGGATAAATTTTCCAGAATGCAAAATCTTCTAACTTTGTGTATTGTTTTTGATGGGATTTATTTGATTTGCAATCGATGGCAACGAACAGTGAACTATTAAGTGAAGAATTAAAAAAAAACATCATAACGAGAAAGTTAATGCATACCTAAAAAAGTGTTTAAATGAATTCTGATTTGGAAATAGAAGAAAACCTTGATTTGAAAAACTATTTATCTTCTTATCGCATTAATAAAACTTATCGAAACTATTTAAAACTGTAGCATGCACCATATTGAGCCTTACTATAACTGGCTAAAATATTATGACTCCTCAGAGGATGAACTATCCCCATTCTATGGGAAAGAATACAATTATGAACTTTTTACAGATACGATCTATGGATATTATATTGATCCAGCATGGGATGCTATCGGTTCAGAGACGCTTTACATCAAAATCCTGTATGCAAATTATGAGGTTGGAATAGCGGTAATAGAAATGATAGGCGAATGGAATGATACTTTGCATAATGATATTATGCATTTAAAGAGAAATATTATCGAGCATATGATTTTACAGGGGATTAATAAATTCATTCTGATTGGTGAAAATATCCTCAATTTTCATGGGTCGGATGATGAATATTATGAAGAATGGTTTGACGAAGTGGAGGATGGCTGGATCGTGGGAGTTAATTTCCGTGATTTTGTTTTAGAAGAATGGGAACAATTTAATGTGGATACCTACATCAATTGCGGTGGCCAGTTTGAGCATTTGAACTGGAGAACGCTAAAACCACAAGTATTTTGTGAAAGAGTGGAAGAGTATGTGATGCGAAGACTGGACTTTTGAATTTCTATTCTGGAATAATCATGGCCATTTTATGCACCAAATAGTATTTTCCTGACTTCACCTCTTTACATCTCACCCGCGTCCTTCGAGTTTCATGTTTTTCAAAGAGGCGGTTTTCAAGCGTGAATTTTTGTCCAAGTTTAAGCTCTAAAAGGCTCATTTCGTCAGGATTCACAGGGTCAAAAGTTTTTAAAGCTTTAGCCAAACGAATATCAGAAAGTGAAGCTGCTTTAGGGTTAAGCATATAAACATTCAAAGCTTTCAATACAGGCTCAGGAAAAATTTCGGGAATCTGAAAAGGCAACATCAAATCTTTAAAGGCATTTTTCCATTCATTACCATGAGGCGAAACTCTTCCTTTAAATTTTTCATAGACCCAATGATGTGCCACTTCATGAACATATGTGATCAGAAAAGAGTACGGATTTAAGTTTTCATTGACAGTGATGATGGCCGAATCTTCATTTGGTTTTTTTCTGAAATCACCAAGTTTAGAATGTCTGGCTTTCACAACCACGAATCGAAATGGTTTTTCTTTCCAAAGATTGAAGGCCAGATCAACGGAATTATCAGGGACAAAGCGGCTTAATCTATGATGTATTTGTTTTTCGTAATGGTTCATAAGCTAATCAAAATTAAAGAGAAATTATGAAAAAATTAGCTTTTAAAGATGCTATTGTAAGATTTTAAAATAATACGATTGAATATTTCTGTACCTGATTCTTTTGTAAATTCCGTTTTAAGCTGTAATTTCAAAGCCCTTTAAAGCTTAAAGCAATATTAACAGGGCATAGGCTTGAAAAATCGCCAACATTTTATAATATCATACTCTTAAACCATTATAACTATGATTCAAATTATTCCATCCATCGCCATCCGAGACGGTAAAATTATTAGGGTTGAGGGCGCCAATATTGCTGGAGCAAAAGTGTATGATGATTCGCCTATCGATGTGGCAAGGAAGTTGGAAGATAATGGAATCAAGGTGGTTCACATCGTAGATTTAGATGGCGCTCACCGTGGGTCACCAGTCAATTATCATATCTTAGAAGCTATTCATGGGTATACAGATTTAGAGCTTGATTTTACGGGCGGTATTAATACAGATGGTGATATTAGTAAAGCCTATGAATATGGTGCCGATTATATTACCGCAGCAAGTATAGCTGTTGAAAGAAAGGAGCTGTTTGCCTCTTGGATCGTATCCTACGGTCGTGAAAAGATCACTTTAGGAGCAGATGCTTTAAATGGAAAAATAGCATACAAAGGATGGATGCAAAATACTGATATTGATATTGTTGAGCATATCAGGTATTTCTATGATAGAGGATTGAAATATGTAAAAACTACTGACATTAGCAAAGAGGGTTCTTTAGCAGGACCTGCATTTGATTTGTATCAAAGCATCTTAGACGAATTTCCAGACATCTGTGTTTTAGCCAGTGGAGGAGTACGTAATATTGATGATATTCGAAAGTTAAATGACATGGGTGTTTTTGCGGTAATTTTTGGTAAAGCTTATTATGAAGGTAATATCAAACTAAGCGATCTTAAGGAGTTCTTGGTTTAGACTTCTAGGAATGCTTCTAATGATGTTTTAGATTGACTAATAGGTTTTAATTATTCAAAAAGCAAAGTTGATGAACAGAAAAAACTGCGTTTTCATTGCAACAAGTTTAGACGGATATATTGCAGATAAAAATGGGGACATTGATTGGTTGCATGAAATACCAAATCCTGATAATTCAGACATGGGTTATACAAAATTCAACAAGGAAATTGATGCTGTTGTCATGGGACGGAAAACTTTTGAAACAGTACTAGGATTTGATGTTGATTGGCCATATACAAAGCCTGTTTATGTTTTGAGCGAAAAGTTGTATGAAATACCAGAATCTCATAGCAAACGAGCTTTTTTGTTGAAAGGAGAGTTGTCGGAAATTCTAGCTCAAATTTATCAAAGAGGGCATAATAATCTTTATATAGATGGAGGAACTACAATCAGAAATTTCCTAAGAGAAGACTTGATTGATGAAATGATAATAACTACAATCCCCGTTTTATTAGGTGGGGGCTCGCCATTATTTACTGATCTGCCAAAGGAGCTGAAATTTAACCTTGTTGAATCAAAAATATATTTAAATCAAGTTAGTCAGCTTCATTATGTTCGAGAAAGATGATCCTGCAAAAATTTAAACCAAAGCTAAATTTCAGCAGAGACAGTTATTTTTATCTTATTTCAGATCGAGATAAATTCACAAAAAAAGCCTGAATTAACATCCAGGCTTTTAGGTTTTCAAGAATTACTTTTTCTTAAAGTCCGTAATCGTTTTTTCTATAATGTCACAGCACTCATTCAATTGCTCCTCAGTTATAACCAAAGGTGGTGCAAATCGAATAATGTTACCATGAGTCGGTTTTGCTAATAAACCATTTTCTTTTAGAGCCATGCAAATATCCCATGCCGTGGAACTGTCCTCTGAATCATTGATAACTACAGCATTTAAAAGTCCCTTTCCTCTCACAAGGTTGACCATGTCAGATGAATCCACGAATTTCTGCATTCTATCTCTAAATAGTTGTCCTAATTTTCTTGCATTCTGAGCTAGTTTCTCGTCTTTCACTACTTCCAATGCGGTTAAGGCAATGGCAGCGCCAAGTGGGTTTCCTCCAAAAGTCGAACCATGAGTACCGGGAGTTAATACCTCCATTATGTGATCATTAGCTAAAACAGCTGAAACAGGATAAAAACCTCCTGATAAAGCTTTACCTAAGATTAGAATGTCTGGCTCTACATAAGTAGATTGCTTTTCGCAATGGCCTTGACAAGTACAATCACCACAAACAGCTAATAAACTTCCAGTTCTAGCTATTCCTGTCTGAATCTCATCAGCAATAAACAGTACGTTATGTTTTTTACAGATCTCCTTACACTTTCTTAAATAATCATTGTCAGGTCTGTAAACTCCTGCTTCTCCTTGAATTGGCTCCACCAAGAATCCAACCACATCATCTTCTCCTTCTAAAATTTTGTCTAAAGCCTCAGTATCGTTGTAAGGAATTTTTATAAAACCAGGATTGTAAGGGCCAAAGTTCTTTTTGGCATTAGCATCACTCGAAAAGGAAATGATAGTAGTTGTTCTGCCATGAAAATTTTGCTCTGCTACTATTACTTTACCAGCATTTGGAGCAACACCATTTTTCTCAGTCGCCCATTTTCTGGCAATTTTTAAAGCAGTTTCCACTGCCTCTGCACCAGAATTCATGGGTAATACCTTATCGAAGCCAAAATATTCAGTGATGTATTTTTCAAATGGCCCTAGAATATTATTGTAGAAAGCCCTTGATGTTAGAGTTAGTGTTTCAGCTTGTTTTTTAAGGGTTTCTAATATTCTTGGGTGGCTGTGTCCTTGGTTAACCGCACTGTATGAAGATAAGAAGTCATAATATTTTTTCCCTTCTACATCCCAAAGGAAAACTCCATCTCCTTTGGCCAAAACGGCAGGCAGCGGATGGTAATTATGAGCTCCATGCTTATTTTCCATGTCAATGGCTTGTTGACTGTTTTTGATTTCTTCAATCATAGCTTTAAAGTTTAAAAATTAGTAAATTGCACACTCTTGAAATGTAAATCTAACAAATCAGGACGGCAATCCCTTGGAAAACCAAAAAATAAGGCGGTATTTTTCCGCTAAGGTTTGTGATTATCAAAATATTGCCGATATTTGCAGACCAATTTGAAATCGACAACAAAATTAATTTAGATAGATATGGCACGAGTTTGTCAAATTACCGGAAAAAGACCACAAGTGGGAAACAATGTTTCGCACTCAAATAATAAAACCAAAAGAAGATTTTTGCCAAATTTGCAAAAGAAAAGGTTTTATCTTCCTGAGGAAGACAAGTGGATCACTTTAAAAGTATCTGCAAGCGCAATCAGAACCATTAATAAAAATGGTCTTACTTCTGTATTGAAGAAAGCACGTGAAAACGGTAATGTATTAGTATAATTTTCTATTGCTAAAAAATATAAAGCACAATGGCTAAGAAAGGAAATAGAGTTCAGGTTATTTTAGAATGTACAGAGCACAAACAAACTGGCGCTCCAGGTACTTCTCGTTATATCACGACCAAAAACAGAAAAAACACAACAGAGAGATTGGAGTTGAAAAAATATAATCCAATTTTGAAGAAATATACTGTTCACAAAGAAATTAAGTAATCATGGCTAAGAAAGTTGTAGCAAGTTTAAAAGATAAAGACGCTAAAGGTTATGCTAAAATAATCAAAGCAGTAAAGTCAAAAAACGGAGGTTATTCTTTCCGTGAAGAAATGGTACCTTTGGATATGGCCAAAGAGGCACTTAAAAAATAATTGTAGTTTTTAAGGTTTAAATTGATTTAAGTCCCTCTTTTGGGACTTTTTTTGTTTGTACACTTCTGCTATTATCCGTTTCTTAATGACTTTAGTGTTAATATTTCGTATTATTGTAAGCCTCTAATTACCATTACCTTTAAACCATATTAGAATGAGTATTTTCAAGATTTTCTCTAAAGAAAAAAAAGAGTCGCTCGACAAGGGCTTGGAAAAAACCAAGGATAGTTTCTTTACCAAGCTTGGGCGTACTGTAGTTGGTAAATCTCAAGTTGATGAGGATGTATTAGATGAATTAGAGGAGATTCTAATTAGTTCTGATTTGGGGGTCAATACTACGGTAAAAATTATTGACCGCATTGAAGAGCGAGTGGCCCGTGAAAAATATTTGGGAACAAGCGAACTCGATAAAATCCTAAGAGAAGAAATAGCCGGACTGCTTTCTGAAAACAATACTGACGATCTAAAAGATTTTTCTCTTCCTGAAGAGATTAAAAAACCTTATGTTTTATTGGTTGTGGGCGTAAATGGAGTGGGTAAAACTACTACCATTGGCAAATTAGCTGCTCAATATAAAAAACAAGGTAAAAAAGTTATTTTGGGTGCTGCCGATACTTTTCGTGCAGCTGCTGTAGACCAATTGAAGATGTGGGGAGCACGAATTGATGTTCCAGTAGTTTCCCATGGAATGAATACCGATCCGGCCTCAGTGGCTTTTGATGCTGTAAAGCAAGGGGTTGAGGAAGAAGCTGATATTGTAATTATAGATACAGCGGGTAGATTACACACCAAAGTCAATTTGATGAATGAGTTGTCTAAAATTAAAAGGGTAATTCAGAAATTTGTAAATGAAGCTCCTCATGAGGTACTGTTAGTGTTGGATGGATCTACTGGTCAAAATGCCATGATTCAAGCTCGAGAGTTTACGAAAGCCACTGAAGTTAGTGCTTTGGCCATCACTAAATTGGATGGGACAGCAAAAGGGGGTGTAGTAATTGGTATTTCCGAAGAATTCAAAATTCCTGTAAAATATATCGGAGTCGGTGAAAAAGTAGAGGATTTGCAAGTGTTCAACAAAATGGAATTTGTTGACTCATTTTTTAAACGAGTTTAACGAGTTTTTTCCATAATTTGCTTTTCCCTCCAGGCTATTCTGTAGGCTAAATAATAATTGAAGGTCCATCTGTTTTTGAATTCCGCCCTTCCAAAACCCGGGATATCATATGAACTGAATTGATCTGTATTGAATAACTTTCTGTTCAATTGAATTCTAAAATTGTATCCCATATAGAGATTTTTTAAAACCATGACTCTCAGCCCAGTTGTCATTTCAAACCAGCGTGCTCCAACGTTTTCATTGGTTAAATTTTGGTCATAAAGCCCGTAAACGGGATCAATTATACTAGTTACTAAGGATTCAGAATAGTTGGCTCTTGCATATCTTAACCCAAAAGTCAAAGTATTGTGATCGGGGTCAAATTTCAGGAAGTCAGCTTCTAGTCCAATTCTATAATAATTCCCTGAATTGGCATAATTAAAGTTGTTAGCTCTTATCAAATATTGACTAACTCCATAAGATCCAGTCAAATAAATTCTATGGAAATCAATATCTCCTTGAACCTCATATCGTTGTCGATTATTTCCAAATGCACTCACGCCTAAGGCAACTAAGTCAGTCCCGATTCTCAGTCCAGTTGGAATAAAGAAGGATTTGGGCACCTTTGGACGCTTCGGTTCCACAACTCTTTGCTGAACAGTATCAACATTGTCACTGCTATTTGGTACTTGACCAAAAAGTGAAATGCTCAATAAGCTAAAAAACAAACAACTTAATATTAGGCGCATTTACAGTCCTTTTTAAGGTATCATTAACAATTACTAAAGAATCAAAAGTTTGAAAAGCAGTATCCAAACCAATAAAGTCAATATTAAAACCACATTCAGGTGAGTCTACACTATTTCTTTTTTCATATGTGAAACTTATCGTATCTCCACGTGTTCCAGAGTAGAAGTAGAAATCTGTGTGATTTTCCACCGGACTTAAGGGAAGTTGAAAACTACTCAGGGTATCGGCTAAAAAGAAATAGTCATCGGTTTGTGGACTAACAATACTATCAAACACAACCCCAACATTTTGTTCTTCAGCATTGGCATTTAACGTCACGGTGCTAAATGTAACAAAATCTACATTAACACTATTGCAGTTGCTATCCACATCACATGCGAAGATTGAAATAGTCAGTAATAAAACTATGCTTTTCTTGATGATTGATTCCATTGGGATGCAAAGATATTATATATTCTGACAAGCTAAACTTGTAAATAGAGAATTGATGGGAATTCATCACATCTGAAACAATTCCTCTAATATTTGATTAACTTTGCGTCTTTAAATAACGTCAAATATGCAACCACACATATTTGGCAGTAAGGCATTCTCAACATTGATGCCAAAGTCATAAGCTAAGTGAAGTGTACTAAAAAATTTATTTTAAAGAGGAGATATTTTGAAGACGAAAGGATTAAAGAAGGACAAAGTTAATGTAGTAACCTTGGGATGTTCCAAAAACTTGGTGGATTCAGAGGTGATGATCACGCAGTTGAGGGGAAATCAGATCGATGTGACGCACGAATCAGATAAAGATGATTCCAACATCATAGTGGTGAATACTTGCGGGTTTATTGATAATGCCAAGCAAGAATCAATAGACACCATTTTACGCTATGCAGATGCCAAGGAGGAAGGTTTGATTGAAAAGCTTTATGTTACAGGCTGTCTTTCTCAACGATATAAAGATGATTTAGAAAAGGAAATTCCACAGGTTGATGCTTTTTTTGGCACTATGGAATTGCCAATGCTATTAAAAAAATTCAATGCTGATTATAAGCATGAATTAGTGGGGGAAAGGATTACCACTACTGCCAATCATTTTGCTTACATGAAAATAGCAGAGGGTTGTGATAGGCCATGCTCTTTCTGCGCTATTCCTATCATGCGAGGAAAACACGTTTCTCGACCTATTGAGGAATTGGTGAAAGAAGCCAAGAATATGGCCAGAAATGGCACAAAAGAAATCTTGCTTATTGCTCAAGATTCTACCTATTACGGACTCGATATTTATAAAAAAAGAAATCTTGCCGAGTTGTTGAAACAACTTTCTGATGTAGAAGGGATAGAATGGATAAGATTGCATTACGCTTTTCCTACGGGTTTCCCTGAAGATATATTGGATGTGATGGCAGAGCGAGATAATATCTGCAATTATTTGGATATGCCCCTTCAGCATGGCTCAACTAAAATGCTGAAAATGATGCGAAGAGGAACTACACGTGAGAAGCAAGAAGCCTTGATCGCAAAAATTAGAGAGAAAGTTCCGGGTATAGCTTTACGAACCACCTTGATTGCTGGGCATCCTGGTGAAACAGAGGAAGATTTTCAAGAAATGATGGATTTTGTTAGAAATACAAGGTTTGATCGCTTAGGTATTTTTCCTTATTCACATGAAGAAAACACGCATGCTTTTAGTTTTGAAGATGATGTTCCTGCTGAAATCAAACAAGATAGAGCGGATGCCGTAATGGAATTACAAACTCAAATTTCTCAAGAGTTAAACGAAGAGAAAATTGGTAAGACTTTTAAGGTGTTGGTAGATAGAAAAGAAGGTGGTTTCTTCATTGGTAGAACAGAGCATGACTCACCTGAAGTTGATAATGAAGTCTTGATTGATGCTACAGAAAGCTATGCCAGAATTGGCGATTTTGTGGAAGTAGAAATCACGGATGCCACCGAGTTTGACTTGTATGGTAATATGAAGTAATAATACAGTGTCTTTTTGACAAAATAATTGAGATGCTGGATAATTGACCTTAATAAATAGCAAATAGAAATCTTTGTGTAGTATAATTTTGTAACCTAAATAATATGAAGGTAGAATGTATTGATTTTTCTGAAACAGGTCTTTTCGCACCTATTTTTAATGATTTTGTTCAGCAAAAAGAAGAACTAAAGAAATTCTACCACCGCTATCCTAATCTAGAAGCTTTTCAAGAGCAAGTAAAGGAGAAATCTGAACATAAGGTCAATAGAGAAGTGCTTGTGGAGGTTCTGAAATCTCAATACGCACAAGTGTCTAAAGTTGAAGAAGCTGTTAATAAGAATATAGATAGTCTGGGTGATGAAAAAACATTTACAGTCACCACAGGGCATCAGCTCAATATTTTTACCGGCCCGTTATATTTTCATTTTAAGATTATTACAGTAATCAATGCTTGTAAGCAGCTAAAAGCAAAATATCCAGAGTATGATTTTGTGCCTGTTTACTGGATGGCCTCAGAGGATCATGATTTAGACGAAATCAGAAGTGTTCAGATAGAAGGTCGTAAGTATAAATGGAATACAGAACAAAGCGGGGCTGTAGGTCGAATGAAAACGGACGGGCTTGAAGCTTTGGCGGAAGAGTTAAGTGCTAAGAATAGTATTTTTTCTAAGGCTTATAAAGAGGCAGGAGATTTAGCTGATGCGGTCAGAGAATATGTAAATGAGCTTTATGGAAAGAAGGGGCTGTTGGTTTTAGATGCTGATAATCATAAATTAAAATCTGAATTTAAGGCGGTTATCCAAAATGATGTTTTAAATAATACTGCCAACGAGTTAGTAGAAAATTGCTCCAGTTCCTTAGATAGTATTGGATATAAATCACAATCATTTCCTAGAGAAATCAATTTCTTTTATTTGAAAGATAGTATCAGAGAGAGGATAGTAAAGGAAAATGGTGTTTTCAAAGTCTTGGGAACGGAAATTCAATTTACTGAGGATGAAATCAAAATAGAGATTGAAAATCACCCCGATCGATTCAGTCCAAACGTGATTTTAAGACCCCTCTATCAGGAAACCATTTTGCCTAATTTGGCATATACGGGCGGCCCTGCAGAAGTTGCTTACTGGATGCAGTTAAAGCCAATGTTTGAAGCTTTTAAGACTCCGTTCCCAATTCTTTTGCCTCGTAATTTTGGAATGATTATTCCGAATCAGATTCGTCATAAAATCAAGAAGCTCAAATTGAGAGAGACAGATTTATTTACGGAGAGGGAAGAGCTGAAAAAACAAGTTACTAAAAAAATCACAGCACAAAAGCTCAATTTGAATGATGAACGTCAGCAATTGAAATTGTTGCTTTCAGAAATACAGCAGTCTGCTGGTGTTATAGATCAGAGCCTCTCACAAATGACCGAGGCTGAGTCAGAAAAAATTAGAAACTCAGTTGATAAGATTGAAAAGAAGATGATGTCAGCTGAAAAGAGAAAGCATGCAGACAAAATGCGCCAAATTGACGAGATTAAAGATTATCTATTTCCTGGCAATGGTTTACAAGAGAGAAAGGAGAATTTTTTACCATTTTATCAGGCAGATGAGAAGTTCATTAAAAAGTTAATGAAAGCTTTTGACCCATTTACCTTGCAATTCCACATAATGAGATGGGATGGATAAAAGCACTTTACGAAAAGTCTATTTAGAGAAAAGAAAATTTCTAAGTCAAGCTGAGTACGAGAGACGGAATGAGTTGCTTTATCATCGTTTGATTAAGTTTCTAGAGGATAATCACTTCAATAGCATCCATACCTTTATACCCATCAAAAAAAACAAAGAGCCTGATGTTTTTCCATTTGTACAGTACTTATGGTCTGAAAAGCCGGAAGTAGATGTAATAACAGGGGTGTCTGATTTGCAAAACCCGATCATGCATCATGTGAAAATCACTCAAAGCACAACCTTTTTGGAGAACAAATGGGGGATACCAGAACCAAAAGACGGGGAATCTTATCTCATTGATAAAATTGAATGTGTGTTGGTTCCTATGGTCGTTGGGAGTAAAGGTGGCCATAGGATTGGTTATGGAAAAGGATATTATGATAGGTTTTTGGAAAAATGTAGTCCCAACACTCTTTTTATTGGAATTGCTTTAGGGCCATTATTAGACGGTGATTTGTATAAAGATCAATTTGATATCGGCATGCATAGGATGATCACTCCGTTTGAGATACGTGATTTAGGCAAGCCTATTTAGCTTCTTCCAACTTCTTTTTGATTTTCTTCTCTTTCTGCTTCAGAATTTGGAGTGCTATTTGTCTTGCGCTTTCTTCGTCAATTGTATTAAACAAATCGTGCGTTTCAATATATTTCATACCCCTTTTGATATGTCTTTTTTGAACATGGTATAAGAATGGCTCTCTTAAACTTTCTACATCTAAACTTTTTAACTTTAGATTTTGGCTTATGGTGTCAAATACTTGTTCTACAGATAATATTTTGGTTTCAGTTAACTTCTTATAAATTAACTCAACATCTTGTCTTTTGACTTCTAAGACAGCGTCCTCAAGTTGATTTATATTAATCCCTTCATTTGATGAGCTTGCTATTACCTTATCCAGTTTGCTGTTTACCGAATCGCTGATGATATTAATTTTTTTATTGTACTTTTTCGGAAGTAGGTTTATATATTTTTTATCAACTACTGCCTGCGCTACTATTTTCGGATAAAGCGCTTTATAGGTAGTATAAATAGCTATCCCTACAATAGTCAAAATTGTAACTGCGATTACTAATCTTTTCATGATTCTAGTAATAATGTGTGCATTTTTCTATAAAGATGACTAAGTATATCAATCGTACTTATCAACTCACGTTTTTTGTATTTGTAAATTTATTGAAAATTCTTACATATTATTAGACACTATTTCTAAAATAAATGTTTCTCATTATTGAAGGTGTTTAAATCTACTGTTTTGATGTAATAAAATAATAGGATTTATCATTTTGCGAACGGCATTAATCTTTAAAAAATTGCTATTCAACATTATATATGAGGTGGTTAACGATTTTTGATCAAAATAATTAAAAAAATACATCTAATATTTATGATAGATACTTAATAATAACTAATTTTAACTATTAAAATAAATCAATAAAATATCAATAGATTAATAAATAGTTAAAATAGTATCAGCTCTTATTAATTTAATTGTTGGTAAAAAGATACATTCGAATGAAGCATACAATATTAATAATTGAGGATGATGAGCCAATGCGATTATTATTGGATGTTTTACTAAAAAAAAACCATAAGCTGGTTTTTAAGAATGATGGTCTTGATGGTATGAGATGGTTGTCAGAGGGAAATATACCGTCAGTAATTATTTCTGATTTCAAGACACCCAATATGAATGGATTTGATTTTTTTACCAGTATTTCACAAAGCGGAATGTTTTCTGAAATACCATTTGTATTTATCAGTTGTAGAACTGATGAGGCCTTCAAAAATCGATGCTTGAAATTAGGGGCAAAAGGATATTTAGAAAAGCCATTTGATCCGGATCAATTATATGATTTGTTAGACGGAATTTTTAATGATAAAATTGAGCAATAATATTATGAATGCCAATAATCACTTGTTAAATAGTAACGAAAACTTTCTGATTGAAACGGATAAAGTTTTCAAAAAAAGGTTATTGTATATTACCAATGAGGCTATTGATGAGCCAAACTTGGGCATGTTTGCAAATGTTGAAAAAGTAAATTTCGCTTTTTTACTTGAAGAAATTAATCAATGCTCATCTTCAAATGCACCTGATGCCATTATTTTTCATACTAATTATTTAGATCACATTTTTTTCAAGAACTTAAGTACATTAGGTTTTACTGTGCGTTCCTCAGCGCATCATATTCCGATAATTGTGGTGTCCAATGAAGTTGATACGGAAGTAAAGAAGAAAATCCTTAGGGTTGGTGCTGATGATTGTTTTCCAGTTGATTTCAATGCGGAGAAATTAAATTATTGGATTGATTTTCTTAAGCTATTTAAGAAGTTAACACAAGAGGACAATACTTCAAAAAACAATTTTTCTAACTATAAAATTGGTTCTACGAAGAGGGTGTTTGATATATTAGTGTCTGGAAGCCTTCTTTTATTACTAAGCCCCTTGTTTTTAATAATTGCGTTGATAATAAAGATAGAATCGCGGGGACCTGTTTTTTATGTTTCCAAAAGATCCGGTGTAGGTTATAAAGTTTTCAACTTCTTAAAATTTAGATCCATGGCTGATGGAGCTGATAAGGAGCTAAGTAAATTATCACATTTGAACCAATACGGACAAGGTAATCAAAAAAATAATGAGGTGAACTCAGTATTCTTTAAAATTAAGGATGATCCAAGAATTACTAGATTTGGTAAATTTTTAAGAGATACAAGCTTGGATGAGCTACCCCAATTGATAAATGTTGTAAAAGGTGATATGTCTATTGTCGGAAATAGACCACTTCCTTTATATGAAGCACAACAACTAACTAAAGATCAGTGCGCTTTACGTTTTATGGCAGCTGCAGGAATCACAGGTTTGTGGCAGGTAACTAAAAGAGGAAAATCTGAAATGTCTGAGGAGGAAAGAATATCATTGGACATTGAATATGCAAAAAGTAATTCATTTAAGAGTGATTTAAAGCTATTACTAAAGACTTTCCCAGCTTTATTGCAAGAAGAGAGGGTTTAAAATCATGATTGATGCTTTACATACAATAGAGATAATTGTACTGCTTTACATTATATTTATAGTAGTCTATAATTTGATTTTTGTTATTGCTTCTCTTAATTATCCAAATAAATTAAAAAAGACTCAAAACTTTTCCACGAGTATTAAATTTGCGGTTTTAGTTCCTGCATATAAAGAAGACACAGTAATTCTAAATTCCGTTAAGCAAAACTTGTTAGTTGATTATCCTAATGAGTGTTTTGACTTAATTGTGATTGCAGATCAGTTGAAATCTTCGACTTTGAAGGAACTTAACGGAACAGATGCGATCACTCATGAAGTTAAGTTTGAAAAAAGCACAAAAGCAAAAGCTATTTCAAGCGCTTTGGAGAAGTACACTAATTACACGCATGTTGTAATATTAGATGCAGATAATATCATGAGCAAAGATTTCCTTAGCTACCTAGCATTTTCATTTGAAAATGGGTCAGTTGCTATACAGGGAAGAAGGAAAGCTAAGAATGTAAATACGCCTTATTCTGTTTTAGATGGTATTAGTGAAGAAATTAGTAATACAATCTTCAGGCAGGGAGCTGAAGGAATAGGTGTTTCAAGCCCAATTGCCGGATCCGGAATGGCTTTTTCTTATGAGTTAATTTATCAAAAAATAAAAGACTCAAATGCTATTGGTGGTTTTGATAAAGAGTTTCAAATAGAGATAGTGAAGGATAATGCTCATATTAACTATGTTAAAGAGGCTTATGTGTATGACGAGAAAACAGAAGATTTAAAAGTATTTGAAAACCAACGAAAAAGATGGATTTCGAGTCATTTCATCTTTTTGAAGCGATATTTTACTTTAGGTATCAAATCTTTATTCAAAGGAAAGTTTGATTTATTTCATATGGCCGTGCTGATTCAAGCGCAACTTCCAAGAATGTTTAATTTAGGTATGTTGATGCTGTTAATCGTTTTTTCGTTTGTCTTATCTGATTTTGTATTAATCCCTTCAATTTTTTGGATGGTATTTTTAATGCTATATATGGTTACTTTGCTTTTGGCTGTTCCAAAAGCATACTTTAATAAAAATTTGATTTACGCAATCCTGAGAATACCCAAATTACTCTTTACGATGTTAGGAATACTCTTCAAAATGAAGGAGTCGAAAAGAACATTTATCCATACTCCTCACAAAAACATATAGCACAGAAATGAATTCAAAATTAACACCGAAGTATACTAGGTATGCTGACATAAAAAGGTTAGCATTTATTGTGTCTAACCTAAGGGAGTGGCATGAAAATCCTGAGGATGTCCATATTCTTGATGTAGGTTGTGGAAACGGCATTATTAGTCTTAATCTAGGTGAATTGGGGTATAATGTTCATGGAATAGAATTAAGTGAGGATGCAATAAAAATTGCAAAGGATCAAAATAAGTTTTCGAATGTAATTTTTGAGAAGGCCAATGCAGAGACTTTGAAATTGGAAGGTAAAAAATATGATGTGGTAATTTGTTCTGAAGTATTGGAACATTTGAATCAACCTGAAAATCTACTTGAAGAATTACGATATCTGATCAAAAATAATGGAGCATTAATTGTGACTGTCCCTAATGGAGTGGGGCCACGGGAGCTGTTTGTAACTCGACCATTTATTAAGATTAGGAATAATAATGGGATTAGCTGGAAATTGTTGAGCTCAATAAAAAGTAAGTTAGGTTATTCTGGGACTACTATTCAATCTGCAGCATCTGATTTAGATCACATTCAATTTTTTACAAAAAAGCAATTGAGGAAATTAGCAGAAAATTCAGGATTTGAAATAGTCATGCTTAAATCAGCAAATTTTATTGACGATGTGTTTCCATTTTCAATTGTCGCCAGAAATTCAATTAGCATTCAGAAGTTTGATTCGAAAGTTGCAGATTTACTACCTACATCATTTTCTGGTGGATATCATATGGTTTGGAGAAGGAAAGAAGATTAACTTTAAGATGATAAAGGATGTAGAAGTTAGTTTCATAACTGTCAATTACAACGGCTTGGATGATACGATGGAATTGCTTACTTCCATTGCTAATTTACAGAAAAATGACATTTCCTTTGAAACAATTGTTGTAGACAATGCTTCGAAGGAAGATCCAGAACCCAAGATTCTTTCAAATTTTCCGTTTGTAAACCTTTTGAAATCCAGCACTAACCTTGGATTTGCAGGAGGAAATAATTTAGGTATTAAACATGCCAAAGGAAAATATCTATTTTTCATTAACAATGACACAATAGTTTCTGATGATTTGGTAGAAATACTTCTTCAAAGATTTAAAGAGAATGATCAACTTGGCATGTTATCACCTAAAATTAAATTTCATGAAACTAATATCATTCAGTATGCTGGGTTTTCCCCACTTAATGTTTTGTCTCGTAATTTTGCCTATGGGAATAAAAGAGAAGACGGTGGTGAATATGAAGAATTTTTGAATACATATGCTGGACATGGTGCAGCTATGATGGTTCCAATGAAAGTAATTGAGAAAGTGGGTGCAATGCCAGAGTTCTACTTCTTGTATTATGAAGAATTAGATTGGGCCCAACAGATTGCAAGAGCAGGTTTTGAAATAAAAGTCGAGCAAAAAGCAAAGATTTACCACAAAGAATCTATGTCTGTCGGTAAGAATAGCCCTTTTAAAACCTATTATATGAATAGAAACCGGATATTGTTTGTTAAAAGGAACTTCAATGGGTTTAAGAGATTTATCGGACTTTTCTACTTGTTCTTTATTGTATCCCCTTCTAAATTATTAAAGTATTTTATTTATAGGGAAAAAGACCATTTTAAGGCTTATCTTAATGCAGTTAAATGGCATTTAAATACTCCAAAATATGAGTAGTGGTCAGACAAAAATTAATGTCTTACTTGGTATAAGACAGGGTAAAATTGGAGGAGGGGAATCACATGTTTTTGACTTAGCTAAGAATCTGGATCAAAGCAAAATTAACCCAGTAGTTTTATCTTTCACTGACGGCCCGATGGTGACTAATCTTAAAAAGATTGGTATTACGGTAGAGGTCATTAAAACAGCTAGATCTTTTGATCTTTTGGTCCTTTTAAAAGTAGTTAAATTAATAAAGAAATACAATATTGACATTATCCATGCTCATGGAACACGGGCTGCTTCAAACTTATTATTTGCTTCCAAAATAGTAGGTAAACCAATTCTTTATACGGTTCACGGTTGGTCATTTAATGATGCACAGAGTAGGAAAATCAGAACCATAAGAAAGTTAGGAGAAAGCTTTATATCCAAAAATGTTGATTTGATAATCAATGTTTCTCAATCGAATCAGAGAACAGGAAAACAATTATATAGAGGATTTAAATCTCTTCTGATAAAGTGTGGAATTAATCGTGATAAGTTCAGTTACCAAACGGACGGTAATGAGTTTAGGCAGAAAAATGATCTATCAAAAGAATTCATATGGTTTGCTTTGATAGCTAGAATGACATTTCAAAAGGACCCATTAAATATAATCAGAGGGTTTAATCTTGCTCAAAAGGAAAATGCAAAAATTAGATTAGTATTGGTCGGGGAAGGAGAGCTTGATAACGAAAAAAATGAGCTGATTAGGAATTTTAATTTAGAAGAGAAAGTAAGAATTTTGCCTTTTCATGAAAATATTCCCGAAGTATTAGCGGCTATTGATGTCTACTGTCTAGTTTCATTGTGGGAAGGTTTGCCCATTGGGCTATTAGAAGCGATGTCAATGAAAAAGGCTTGTATAGTAAGTCCAGCCGATGGGATATTGGAGGTCATAGTAGATCGAGAAAATGGTCTGATTGTTGATAAATCCAATCCGGAGCAATTAAAAAGTGCAATGCTAGAGCTTGCAAATAATTCTGAGTTCATCAAAACATTTGGAGAGAAAGCATATCAAAAGATTGATGAAGATTTTTCCATTGAAAGAATGGTGACTAGAATTGAGAAGGAATACAGCAGACTGATATAATTAAAATCACAGTTATCTAAAAAATATTTGATTATTATTATTTAACTTGATATTTAGAACCTTATGACTATTTAAAAATGAAGATTGGCATAGAAGCCCAAAGGATATTTCGTGATAGAAAACACGGGATTGATATTGTGACTATTGAACTTATCAAAGCTTTACAATTATTAGATTCTGATAATGAATACTTTGTGTTCTGTAATTCAAAGGACGAAGATGTTTCTAGCTTATTCAAGAACCTGCCTGTTAATTTTCATATTATTCAAAAGTTTTCTTCAAGTTATGCAGTTTGGGAACAAATACACCTCCCTATTTTAGCTAAAAAATATAAAGTAGATTTGTTGCATTGCACTGCCAATACTGCCCCTCTATTTTTAAATATTCCCCTAGTCCTCACCCTTCATGATATAATTTATCTTGAAAAGGTGCAGTTTATCCATGGTAGTCTGTACCAAAGAATAGGTAATTTTTACCGAAGATTACTCGTCCCCAAAATTATTAGGAAATGTGCAAAAATTGGAACGGTTTCAAATTATGAAAAGAAAAAAATATCAGATTACTTCCAAATATCTGAAAAGGACTTGGATACTTATTATAACGCATGTTCAGAGTATTTTAGAGAAAAGAGAGATAAAGAAAAAGTTGCTCAGTTTCTTAAGGAATATAATTTCCCTGATAAATACATCTTGCTATTTGGAAGTAGGGATCCTAGGAAGAACACAGAAAATTCTATAGTTTCTTACGCAAAATATGCCGGTAATACGCCCTCCGAAGAAGTACTCCCACTGGTAATTCTAGATATTGAGAAAGAATATTTCCAAAAAATTGTTAGTAGAAATCAGCTGGGTGATATAGAACATTTGATCACTACGAAAAGATATGTTTCTAATTATGATCTAGTAAATGTATATAATGGCGCAACCGTATTCTTGTTTCTGTCTACCCGTGAAAGCTTCGGAATTCCAGTTTTAGAAGCTATGGCTTGTGGAACGCCTGTAATTACTTCTGGATTAACTTCATTACCTGAAGTAGGCGGAGATGCTGCTGTTTATGTCGATCCATTGAATACAGTAGAGATAGGTAAAGAAATAAAAAGGATTTTGTCAAATGAAACAAAACGACTTTCTATGACTGAAAAGGGCCTTAAAAGGAGTAATGAATTTCAGTGGAAATACTCAGCTGAGAAATGGTTAGCTACTTATCTGTCTTTTTCTCAAAATAAAATACTTGTAAAATGATAAGATCTTTTTTTTTACTAGTCATATTTTTTAGCTATTCTTTTGTTAATTCTGCTCAGGAAATTATCAAACCAAAGTTGAATCAGGCTTCTGTTGACCAATTTAGTTTTCAGGTGCTAGGTAAATTGCCTGAAACCATCAATGAAGCTTCTGGTCTTGAAACTTTCGATTCGAATTTGTATTGGACTCACAATGATGGAGGGATTCCAGTGCTTTTTGGAATAGATTCGATTGGAACAATAATTAAAACGGTTCACTTAGCGAACAAAAATAGGGGCTGGGAAGATTTAACAAGGGATGATTACGGAAATTTATACATAGGAGCTTTTGGTAATAATAAATCGGATAAGAAGGAACTTAAAATTTATATTGTCCCGAATCCAGATAGCATAACGGCAAAGGTCACCTTAGCAAAAGTGATAAGTTTTAGTTTTGAAGATCAAAAGGCTTTTCCACCAACTCCAGATAGAAATAATTTTGATATTGATGCTTTTTTTTGCCTTAATGATTCCCTCTATTTATTTACGAAAAATAGGACAAAGCCCTATAATGGTTTAATAAATGTTTATGCGTTACCGATCACCAGCGGTGATTATATTGCTAAAAAAGTAGATGCATTTAAACTTGATGGGGCAATGCTAAATAATTGGATTACTGGAGCGGATATTTCAAAAGATAAAGGCACTATCGCTTTATTATTCCATCACAGAATTATTACAATTGAAAATTTTCTTACTCCAGTTTTTTCAAAAGGTACCTTTACAGAGTACAAGTTAAATCAATATTCGCATAAAGCTGGAATTGTTTTCACCAAGAAAAAACAATTGATGATTGTAGATGAAAGAGAAATGAATTTTATCGGAGGAAATATTTATCAATTTAATTATCAGTGACTTAGATTATTTTACTTTTTTTTTATACCTTAACATACTGTTGTAATAATTTTCTTTGAGACAGCATTAAAACCCTTTAAGTATAATGTTTCTAACTATCAACTACCAGTATGAAAAAGAAAAATATTTTAAGGATAGAATTTTGTGGCTTAACCTCATCATTTAGAAGTACTAGAATTTTATTGTTGATTTTTATATTTATTTTTCAACATAAAATTGTTCTCGCACAGAATCAATTGGCAAAAGAAAGCCCTGGTGGAACATGGTATTACGAATATCTTCCTGCCGATTATAATAGCAACACTGATGACTATCCCATCATGATTTTCTTTCATGGATTAGGTGAAAGAGGAAATAATGAGGGGGATTTAACAAAAGTTGCAAAAAACGGACCTCCTCTACATGTTAAAAATGGACATGATTTTCCATTTATTCTAATATCTCCTCAACTAAAAACAAATTTAGGAAATTGGCCGCCAAATTATATGGATGAGGTAGTCGAGCATGTTCTTAATGATGGACTTAGGATTGATTTGAATAGAATTTACGTTACCGGTTTAAGTCTGGGAGGAGGAGGAGCTTGGTTTTATGCTCACAGTTTCCCTGAGAAAATCGCTGCAGTGGCTCCAGTTTGTGGGAGTAGAAATAATCTCAATAAAGCATGTAACATTGCTGCAGAAAACATTCCTGTGTGGGCATTTCATGGTGATGCTGATGGGGTAGTTCCTTTAAATAGAACCACCCTGATGATTGATGCACTAAATGAATGCACACCGGCCATAAATCCAGCTCCACTTTTGACTGTATATGAAGGGATAGGACATAACTCCTGGTCTAGGGCCTATCGCACTGATAATTCCTTACATACTCCAAATATTTATGAATGGTTCATGCAACAAAGTAGAGCATCGATCTCTGTGGATGCTGGAGAAGATATAACTTTAAATTTACCCACAAACAATGCTTCTGTTTCAGGCACTGCCAGTTCTACAGCAGCAATAAGTACGTACCTATGGGAAAAAGTATCTGGACCATCTGCTACGCTTAGTAATACTTCCACAGCGACTTTGTCGGTAAGTAATGCAGTGGCCGGTATATATCAATTTAGATTGACAGCTACTGACGCAGATGGTAATTCTGCTTCGGACCAAATGAAACTAACTGTTGTTGATTCTAATTCGCCCCCAACGGCTAATGCTGGTTCCAATAAGCAAATACAGTTACCTACTAGTTCAACTACTATTTCAGGAACGGGTACAGATAGTGATGGAAACATTATAAGTTATTCTTGGCAAAAGATCTCTGGTGGTGCAGTTACCATTAGCAATGCAAACCAAGCTACTTTGAATTTGTCTGCTTTACAGGCTGGCATTTACGTTTTCGAGCTTACAGTAGAAGATGATGACAATGTTACTGATAGTGATGAGATGCAATTGGAAGTCTTAGAGGAGTCTAATTTGGATCCAATAGCAAATGCTGGGGTAGATATTCAAATGCAACTACCTACAAATAGCACCAACTTGGTGGGTTCAGGGACAGATGATGATGGAACTATTTCAAATTATTTGTGGGAAAAAACTTCAGGTCCTTCGGTTTCCCTTTCAAATGTTAATAATTCTACTGCAACGGCCAGCAATCTGGTAACTGGAACATATACTTTTCGACTTACGGTTACTGATGATGATGGGGCCTCTGATTCCGACTTGAAGAACGTTACTGTTCTAGATGCAAACCAAGTTCCGACTGTTTCAGTCGATCAAGTTGAACAGAGCATTACATTACCAACTAATACGGTTAATATTCAAGCATCAGCATCTGATTTAGATGGCAATATTGCTTCTTATTTATGGGAAATTGTCAGTGAAGTGGGCTCATCTAGCTTACTGAATAGTAGTAGTTCTACCCTGACGGTAAATGATTTGGACGTTGCAGGCCAATATGTATATTCTATTACTGTAACTGACAATGAAGGCGCTACAAATACTGCAGAGGCGACCGTAAATGTTAATGATCAACCAGTGAATCAACTTCCAAATGTAAATGCTGGGCCTGATAAATTCATTGTTCTTCCTACGAACCAAGTTATCCTAAATGGTACAGCATCTGACCCTGATGGGACGATTGTAAATTATGCCTGGATTAAAGTATCAGGGGGCAATGCGACACTAACGGGTGAGAATACGCAAACTCTAACTGCATCCAATTTAGTTGAAGGCAATTATCGGTTTAGACTGACTGTTACGGATGACGATGGAGCAAAACGAAGTAATGCTGTGGATGTAAATGTTGCACCTGAAGAGGTCAATATAGCGCCAATAGTTGATGCGGGGAATAATAAATCAATCACTTTGCCCACTAATTCAGTGACAATTATTGCAACAGCCTCTGATGATGATGGTATGATAAATTCTTATTTATGGGAACAGATCAGTGGAAATGCTGGTGCTACTTTATCAGGTACAAACTCGTCAACCTTAGAGGTCGGTGGACTTACAGAAGGGCTTTACAATTTTCAAATTACGGTTGAAGATGATGGAGGGAGTTTTGCCTCGGATGAAGTATCTGTTACTGTGACGGCTATAAATACCCCTCCAGTTGCAAATGCGGGGTCCAATAAAAACATAACATTGCCTAAAGATAGTGTGGATATTATTGGTTCTGGAACAGATGAAGATGGAGAAATTGTCAGTTATCAATGGACTCAAAGTAGTGGCCCTGCCTCAGCAACATTAATTAATGAAAATCAGGCTACATTGGAAGTTAAGGACTTAATTGCTGGTCAATATAGGTTTGAGATTACAGTGACTGATAATGATGGCGATTCTGACGTTGATGACCTTCAAGTTACAGTCAATGAAGAAAATAATATTAGTCCTAACGTAAATGCAGGTAATAATAGAAATTTAAATTTACCTACCAATTCCATAACAATTAATGGAGTGGCTACAGATTCGGATGGTTCAGTGGAATCAATTGAATGGACACAAGTAAGCGGACCAAGTGCTGGAATTTTGACAAATATTAGTACTTTAAATTTAACAGCGTCAGGCTTAATTGAAGGTGATTATGTTTTCCGGTTGTCTGCCACTGACGATGATGGCGCACAAGCTTCTGATGAAGTGACAGTAACGGTAATACCTGAAGATGTAAATTCTTTTCCAATAGTGGATGCTGGTGAAAATGTAACGATAAAATTACCCACAAATGCAGTTACCTTAAACGGAGCTGCTTCCGATGTAGATGGGTCTGTAAGTTCTTATAATTGGACTAAAATAAGTGGCGGAGCTGCAACCTTAACAAACCAGAATACTGCCAACCTTACGCTTTCAGGATTAATTGCAGGCTCTTACACTTTTAGATTGTCCGTCACGGATAACGAGGGAGCAAGTTCTTTTGATGAAGTTTTCGTTTTTGTTTTATCGGAATCTACAAATGAATCGCCAGTTGCAAATGCGGGTTCTGACCGACTGATTGTCTTGCCCCTTGCCTCTGTAACTATTAATGGTTCAGGAGCTGATAATGACGGACAAATTGTGAGTTATGAGTGGTCTCAAGTGTCAGGTAGTTCTCTTACCTTGGCTAATATAAATTTAGCCAAATTAACGGTTTCAGATTTAATTGCTGGCCAATTCGTTTTTCAGTTAAAGGTTATAGATGACGGGGGTGTTGAGGACAGTGATGAAATGACATTGACTGTTTCAGAGGAGGAGGTCAATCAACCGCCCGTGGCAGATGCCGGGACTGACAAAACTCTCGTCCTCCCAACAAATTCTATTGTACTCAATGGAAGTGGTTTTGATCCAGAGGGTAATGTTTCTTCCTATCTATGGACAAAAACTTCTGGAGGGAATGCAGTTCTCACCAACGCTACTAATGCTAAGCTTACTGTTAGTAATTTAGAATTGGGCACTTACTGGTTTAGGTTAAAAGTAATTGATAGTGAAGGGCTTTCTTCAACAGATCAAATGATTTTAACAGTGCTTCCTGAAAATACTAATAAAATCCCAACAGTAAATGCTGGACCTAATAAGAATATCAAGTTACCGCAGAATCAAATTACTATTAACGGTACTGCTTCAGATTCTGATGGCTCAATATCAGAAGTGTCTTGGAGCAAGTTATCGGGTGGAAACGGAAACTTGAATAACCAAAATACATTGAATTTAGAATTAACGGACTTGGAAGCTGGGAATTATACCCTAGAATTGACTGCAACTGATAATGATAATGCTAGTGCTACTGATTTAATGAGTCTTACTGTGCTTCCCGAAGATGCAAATAGTCCTCCAACAGTAAACGCTGGCTCCGATATTCAAATAAATTTGCCGAATAATTCTACTAGCATCACTGCCAATGCAAGTGACCCTGATGGTGATGAAATCAGCTATTTTTGGTCAAAAATAAGTGGTCCCCAGCTATTTATAGCTGATAATGATCAGCCGACTGTAAATATTAACGATTTGGTTGAAGGTACTTATCAAATACGTATTAGGGTGACAGATACTGAGGGTGCGGTAGCAGAGGACCTTGTGCAAATCCAAGTCTTGTCGGAAGAAATTATAGAACCACCAGTAGTTAATGCTGGTCCTAATTTATCTGTAGAATTGCCAAGTGAGGCTTTGTTGATCATAGGAGAAGCGGAATCTGAAAACGGTACTATTGCCACTGTATTATGGGAACAAATAGCAGGTGAAAATTTGACCTTATCTGGAGAAAATTCTAATCAATTAACCATTGATGACTTATCTGAAGGTATTTTTACTTTCAGATTTACCGCTACTGATAATACAGGCCAAAGTAGTTTTGATGAGGTGCAATTGAATGTCCTTCCCGAAGAAGAGGAGTTTATTCCTCAACCGCCAACTTTAAGTGCCGGTGGGGATATCATTTTGCAATTACCTGATTCAGCTGTCACAATTGAAGTTTTTGCACAGTCAGAAAACAGCTTAATTGCATCCTATAGTTGGGAACAACTTTTTGGCCCTACCGATTTACTTATTCGACCAGACACTTCCAATGTGGTTGAGTTGAGCAATTTTAAAGAAGGGGCTTATTACGTGAGAGTGAATGTTTCAAATATCGACAGTTTGGAAAATTCAGCTACAAAAAGGATAACAGTGTTGGCAGAAGATGAATTAGCAAGACCCAGAAAATTATTTTCACCTAACGGGGATGGGATAGACGATTTCTGGCAAATTGAAGGTGTGGATGGAATTGACAATTGCCAAATACAGGTTTTTGACAGGAGCGGGAAAAATGTATTTGAATCCACAGGCTATGCAAACGAATGGGACGGAAACTTGAATGGTAATCCACTGCCAGAAGGTGCTTACTATTATGTGATAAACTGCAGTGATATTGCTAAGAAATTGACTGGAACGGTGGTCATTATTAGGTAAAAAAGGAGGTGATTTAAAAATTAAAATCATGGTAAATTCTATTCAAAAAAAATGGGGAGTCTTAATAGTCTTAATGATTTCAACGACCCTGTTAAAAGCACAAGAAATCATTCCATTTAATCATTACTACCTGTCACCTGTTTATATTAATCCATCCTATACAGGTCACACTGGTTTTTTTGAATTGGAGACAAATTTTCGCCAGCAATGGACAGCAATTGAAGGAGCTCCTCAGACTATACGTTTATCAAGTCAATTGCCTTTAGGGAAGCATTTAGCCGTAGGATTAATTGCTATGAATGATCAAAGAGCATTGTTTAATACCAATCAAGCAAATTTGAACGTAGCCTATACAATTTATCCTGGAGTAGACAAAAGTACCGATCATAGAATAAGTTTTGGAGTTGGAGTAGGGGCAGATGTTACATTTATTAATAATGATTTTGTGGATAATCCTTTAGACCCTGCTTTAGATGGATTGGCAGACCAAAGTGTGAATCCTTTGGCTCAAGCCGGTATTCAATATCAATTGAATAATTTGAACATAGGCTTTTCTTTACCTTTCATGTTTCAGTCGGATGTCTATAATGAGCAAGCTTATAAAAACCCAGAATTTGATCCCCTTAAAGCAACTACAACTTCTATAAATTATGTATTTGATATTAATAGAGACGTAAGTTTTACCCCTTGGGTAATTTATCAGACATATAATAATGAATTATCTGATGGTTTTTTTCAAGCTAGCGGTTATTTCAGTTATAAGAATAATATTTGGCTAGGTGGAGGCTATCATTCTTTTAATGGGTTTACTTTTAATGTTGGGTTTCGTTTGGTTAACAAAATTAGGGCTGGTTATGCATATGAAATGTCAAATGATCAATCAAGTCAGTTTGGACAAGGATCACAAGAGTTTTATTTAAATTTTATGTCTGGTAATAGGGATTACCTCGCAGAATTACGACCACATAGAGATGAACTTTTGGTAGAAGAAGCAGTTGAAGAACCAGTCGAAGAAGTTACGGAGACAGTTACAGATTCGACTCAAATTGTTGAAGAAGAAATACAGGAAACTAAGACGGAAGAAGAAGTTGTGGAGAAGGAAACTGAACCAGTTCAGATTAAAGAAGAATATAGAAAGCCAATTGAACAGGATAGTGTGAGTAAGAAGGAATCAGAAGTTCTTGAAGAACCTATAATAAGTGAAGCGGAACCTGAGCTTGAACAGGAAGTTTCACCGAAATTTAATGAGAAGGTAGATGAGGTAATTGATAATATGGCTGGCATCTATGTGGTGGCAGGAGCATTTTCATCAAAGGAGAATGCGCAAAAATATGTTGATATGGCGAAGGAATTAGGACATAATTTATCGATCACCTACTATTCTAAAACAGAATATTATTACACTATTGCGCAAAAGACAGACAATAGAGCAATGGCACTTAAAACCTTAAATTCAATTAAGAACCTTAATGTTTTGGATTTTGATGAGAGCTGGATTTTGGAAATAAAGTAATCCTATCTGATTAGAGAGCTTTCTATTTTGATTTCCGCAAGTTTGGTATTTCGAGCTAACGAAGGAATACTTTGTCCTAATTTAGGCCCAAAAATCTTTTTGAACTGGCTACAATTTTTGAATCAAGCCTTAATACGTTCAGGGCGTCATTTAGGAAAGTTTCTTTCTATATTATAAAAAGAAAATTCTTCGAAGTCTTAAGTAAGCAGAATACAGTAGATAACGGATACATTTAGACTTTAAAAAAAACACACCATAATTTTGCGTTATAGCCTGTCCCAGATTGCTGAGTGAGTGCCTGTATTAATTGAACTCAAGACTTTAAGGGATAGATGAAAACTGGAGAAATGAAGTGGTCAGATTTGGTAAAGTTGGAAAACTAAAAGAAAAATATCACTGAAATTCCAGAAAAAAGCAAGCTGGATAAAAACATTCATTCTATTTAAATACTATGGTATTTTATTTTTTTTCAAGCTAAGCCTTACAAAGTGCCATAACAAGCAGAATTTACATTTATTCCCATTTTTATTATTATTAGTAGATTTATTTTAAAATTTAGTCGAAAAATGTTCTATTGAACTATTTTAATTGTTAATTTTATGTTGAAAAGTTACATGTTAACTAATAGGGTTTAAACCAAATAGCTTTTGCTTAAATTATGTTGCGCCTGATGGCTATTTTTCATTTATCTATTTGGTCTTTAATAAATTATGTAAAAATGAATAGATTACTTATTCTCATACTGGCGCTCCTCACTTTACAAGTAAATATTACTTCTGCTCAGATTGTTGATAATTATTTGCATGGCCTCAAGTTTCATGAGAATCCAGGTAATCCTACTGGTCCTAAGATAAATATTGAGAGATACCCTGTTCAGGATTCAACCTACAGTTTCAGGGGCTCTACTGGTGGAGGGAAAACAACTTATTTTGATCGCACTGGTTGGAATTCAGATCAGTATGATCAGGGGCATGTAATTGATAACAATACAAACATATTTCAGCAAAATTTCAGGCTATTAAAACCCAATGGTTACGATGAAAACTTTGCAGATGGCTACCCCTTGATCATAATGCTGCATGGCGCTGGTGAGAGAGGCAATTGCTGGGGGAATAATTGTTATTGGGGGACTAAAAATTGGAAGCCAGATGTAAACAGTCCCGAGGCAGGACCTTCCACAAATGGAAATCTATTAAATAATGATCATAATTTACTTCACGGAGGCAAACAGCATTTGGATGCAGTAAATCGTGCAGGAACTAAATTACCTAATGATCCCACATTAAATGATAGGGATTTTCCTGGCTTTGTACTTTTCCCTCAAAATCTAAATGGGTGGAATGGTGCTGAAATAAAAACTGTCGTAAGACTAATCCATAATATTCTTAATGAATATAATATAAACAGGAATAGGGTGGTAGTTCATGGGTTATCCAATGGGGCTCAGCATGTAGTAACTTTGTTGAAGACAGATCCAGCCTTATTTTCAGGAGTTTTGTTAATGTCACCTTCAGCGGCTAATACAAAAGTGCAAAATAGTGAGGAAATTGCTCATATCCCGATGTGGGTTTTCCAGGGTGGAAAGGATGGAAACCCTACCGTAAGCCAAACCAATTCATTGGTACGGTTTTTTGAAGAAATGGGAGGGTTGGCAAGGTATTACATATATGATAATCTGGGTCATGGCACATGGAACAAAGCTTATAGTGAACCTGATTTCTTTTCCTGGATACGAGAAAGAGATAACTCCAATATTCATGTATATTATGGAGACAGTACCATTTGTGCTAGCAATGGGCAAGGAGCAAAATTAGGAGTGCCGAGAGGATTTAGAAAGTACCAGTGGGAAAGAGATGGTCAGATTATATCAGGCTTAGATTCGGCAATAGCCTATGCAGATCTTCCAGGAACCTATAGAGTTAGATTTAGCAGATTCATTGATAATCCAACAGAAGCTGAATGGAATAATTGGTCCAAACCGGTTGTGATTAAAGAAAGCACCGTCAAAACCCCTGAAGTTACCGGTCTTAATACTAGGCACCTACCCGATATTAATGGGATAGATTCTGTGCAATTAGAGACTCCATTGGCAAGTAACTTATATTATACTTGGAAGAGAAACGGAATTGTCGTTGGTGATACTTCTTTCTATGCAGCCAAAACGGCCGGAACTTATAGCGTGGAGACTGAGACTTTTGGTGGATGTCCCAGTATTCCTTCTCAGAATATTTATGTAACCTTTAATGCCTCACAAGATTTAAACGAACCTAGCAATATTCAGCTAGATCTCACTTCTAATGGAACAGTTCGACTGTTCTGGGATGACGAAAGCTTCCAAGAGAAAGGTTATGAGATTTATAGAAGCACTGAAGTTAGTGGTTTTTATCAATTTATGGGATTATTAGAAGAAGATGCTATTTCATTTGAGGATACCACTGCTATTTCTAACAGGGAGTATTTTTATCGACTGAGGGCAGTTTCTAATGATAAAGTTTCACCCTATTCTACTGCTGTTTCAATTATGACTGGCTCAGATGTAGAAAAACCATCTACTCCTGGACAATTGATAGTGGAAAACTATACGATCAACTCCGCTACACTGTGCTGGCAGGCATCCACTGATAATGAATCTGTTGCCCAATACTATATTTATTTTGGATCAGATTCCATCGCTACAAACAGTGTGGCTACCTGCTTTACGGTAGAGAATTTAGCGGAAGGCCGCAATTTCACTTTTACGGTTAAAGCAGTGGATTACAACGGAAATATTTCTATGGCTAGTAACCAAGTGAATGTGACTACTATTTTTGAAGGGCTGACTTACGAGCATAGTACGAGTTCATATGATTCACTAGATGAAATTGATTGGAGTTTTATTGAATATACTGGCACGGTTCCTAATTTTGGATTAAGCGAACGTACACAAGATGACTTTTTTAGTTTTAAGTTTGACGGTTATATTAATATATTGATTGCTGGGACATACAGGTTTAAATCTTGGTCAGATGACGGCAGCAGAGTTTATGTTGGAGGGTTTAGTCCAAGTAATTTGGTTTTCGATAATGACGGTCTTCATGGTGGCACGTACGGACCAGATACTCCGGTTGCTTTATATTTGGAACCTGGTTCTTATCCAATAACAGTCACTTTCTTTGAAAAATCTGGTGGACAAACGTTACGAGTTGATTATAGCTTCAATTCCACTTCATCCTTTTCACCAATTCCAGATTCAATGCTTAAGAGTGGCACTATTGAAAATCATAATCCACCCTCTACTCCAACTAATTTGACGGCCAATGCCAATGGTATGGATCAAATTGATTTGTCATGGGATCAAACAGATTTAGTACCCGATGATTTGGATGTGGTAGTCTTGGGTTCCTCTACTGCCGAGGGTGTAGGGGCAACAGTACAAGATAGTGCGTGGGTTGATCGATTAAATCATTGGTTAGGAGAGAATGGTTCGAATTATACGCTTACAAATTTAGCTGTTGGAGGATTTACTACTTATCATATTAGGCCAGATGGGAGTGACAATGGTTCAAATCCCTCAGTGGATACTGATCACAATATCACCAAAGCTTTAAGTTTAAATCCAGACTATTTGATCATTAATCTTCCTTCTAATAATGCTAATTCGCTAATTTCTGCAGATACTACTATGGCCCATTACAGGGAAATAAAGGAATTAGCAGACCAAGCGGGTATAAAGACTTTTATAGTAACTCCACAACCACGGAATTTTGGTCCTTCCTCCCCTAAAAGAGTAATTTTATTAGAAGAACTTGATTCTGTCAGGGCTGGGTTTGGTAGCTATGTTATTGATGTATTTGATAGTTTAGCGGATGAAAATGAAATGATTGAACCTTCATTGGAGGCAGTTCCCAATGACGGTATCCATTTAAATGATGACGGTCACGCATATATCTTCTCAGAAGTAAAAACAAAATTGCTTCAATTCTTGACTCATTTTGAAATATATAGAGCTCCAGAGAGTGGAGGAGATTTTGAAATGATAGGTCGAATTGAAAACGGACTCACCTCACATGAAGACTTGAATTTATTACCAGGTCAAACTTACTATTATAAGATTAACGCAGTTAATGGAAATGGAAGTTCAGCATTCACTAGTGAGGTAAATGCAATTACAAATTCTGATAGCGAAGCACCAAGTGTACCATCAAACTTGCAAGTAGTTTCTACCACTTTTACCAATACGGGTATTAAATGGACTGCCTCTACAGATAATCACGAAGTTGAAAAATATGTGGTTTATGCAGATGGGGATTTGTTGGGAGAAAGTAACAATAATACTTTTTATACAAATGATCTTGAACCTGAAACAACTTATGTACTGACGGTAGAAGCAGTAGATGTAAGTGGGAATATTTCATCCCCATCTAGCGGAATTAATGTTACCTCCGATACTCCTTTGCATTTTTATGCTAAAAGTACGGGAGATCTCAATAATCTGAGTTCATGGGGCTTATCTTTAGATGGATCTGGAGATGCTCCTGATAATTTTTTCAACAATGGGCAAATTTTTAATTTAACAAATAGAACAGCTAGCTCAACCCTAAGCAATCAATGGCAAATTGATGGAAAGATTTCCAAGTTGGTGGTCGAGACTGGGGAGACTTTGGAAATATCAGCGGACTTACAAGGAAAGGTTCAAGTGATGGATAATGCAATAGTCCATGTGAATACCCCTAATCTGCCTGAGTTTTTACCTTCTCATGCCAACTCCCATATTTATTTTAATACTTACAATTCTTTGCCTTCCGGCCGCTTGGGTAATGTAACACTCGGCAGTACTGGGATTAAGAACTTTAGTGAAGGGACCTTGGAAATTTTAGGAGACCTTAAAATTGTAAGTCAAATTGGTTTAAAAGGAGTGCCAGGAAACCAATCAAAATTAGTGCTGCATGGAGATTTAGATATTCAAGCTGAACTCAACGAAGTCGCTTTAGATAACTTATTACGTGTTGAATTTGAAGGGGACAAAAAGCACACTCTGCAAACAACCAATGATATTCTGTTTTATGATATCAATATATCCTCTATGGATACTGTTAATTTACAAGCAAGTAATCCTTTAGAGCTGTTTTTAGGGAGTGGAAATGGTGGCGGATTGATTTTAAAAGATAGTAGTCAATTAAATATTGGTCTTCATACCCTAAGTATAGCGGGAAGTGGTACCATTAATACTGAAAATTCTGATGGCTCAATAGCTTCAGATTTAGGTACTATAAAAGTAAACTCAAGTGGAAATAGCACTTTTCATCTCCGGTTCGATACCGTAATGAATAAAATCGGTAGATTAGAATTTAATGCTGCGGCTAACGTGCAACTTCATAACGAGATGGAAATTTTTGATCGAATTGATTTAGATGCAGCTACTTTTCATTCAAACGGGAACCTTGTATTAAAATCAAGTGATACAACTACAGCTCAGGTTTTACCAATGAAGAACGGTTCTCAATTACTTGGGGAAGTAAAAGCTGAGAGATTTATGGCAGCAGCGAAATTATACAGGTATATATCTTCTCCAGTATCAGGAATGACTGTTGAAGATTGGCAAGAGTTTTTCCCTATCACTGGGAATTTTACAGGGGCAAGCACGGGAAGCGGCTTGGGCTCATCTCCTTCTTTATATTACTATGATGAAGACAATGGCGGTTGGAAAGAATACCCACCTACTGGAACTGACAATACATATCCAATCAATGTTGGAACTGGTTATGCACCTTATATTAGAGATAGCGAAAATTCGGTATTAATTGAGAATTTTGGTACACTTCACCAAGGTGACTTTTCTTACAATCTTTCAATAGGAACTGGTGATGCAGAAGATGGATGGAATCTAATAGGGAATCCTTATGCGGCCACCATTCAGTGGAATGATGAGGGCTGGGTATCAAGCGGAGTAGGGAATGTAGTATCTGTTGCTAAAAATATGCCAGGTAATCAGTCTCAGTTTTATATTTATGATAGGAGTGATGATACAGGTGATTTACCTGGAGGAGAGATTGCCTCGGGTCAAGGATTTTGGGTGCAATCACTTAACTCCAGTCCCAGCCTGACGATAACTGAAAGTGCAATTTCAACAAGTGAAAGTAGTTCTGACGCTGTATTCTATAGGTCTGCTCCCGGTATAGACCACTTTTTGAAAATTGTTCTGAAAGATCCATTAAATCAAGAAGATGCAACTTATATTAAGTTTAAAGATTCCGCCTCAGATGATTATAATAAATTAGAAGATGGCTTTAAAAGACCCAATTCAATCATAAACTTTTATTCGAAATCAGCGGATGGTGTTAATCTGGCGATGAATAATATGTCGATGGAGTTTTGTGAATTGAATATTCCTTTGGAAATGAATAATGTAAGTAGTGGTGAGTTTGAAATGAACTTTAGCAACGTTGAGCAATTCCCATTGGCTTTGGTTAGCCTGATTGATAATTATAATGGAGATACTCTAGCAATAAATCAAAATCAGGTATTAAGTTTTAATCTTGATACAGAAGATATAACTACATATCAAGGCAGATTTGTTCTACGGATGACTAGACCTGAGATGGAGTCAAATGAAGACTTAGTCTACGATAATGCTTTTTGTTCAGGAAATGTATCTTCCGAGATAGAAATTGTAAACGCACAGTATGGAGTCCAATACTATATTACTGATAGAAATGGAAATCAAGTAACCGAAGTAGCTATGGCGACTAGTGAATCATTGTTGTTTTCTGTTGATAGTAGTAATATGGTTACAGAAACTGAGCCGTTCTATGTAAAGTCTCAATTCCCTGGTTGCTCAGTCCATGATGTCGGCCAAAAGGTGCAGCTTCAAAAAATTGAGGTAGGTACTCCGGAATTGCAGAAGAGTTTTATTGTGGAGTGCGAAGGCTCGTCAATTATGCTTATTGCAAATAGAGAAAATGATTCAGACGAGATGCTGTGGTTTAATGAATCTATTAACAAACCAATAGAAAACGAAGGGGACACTTTGTATTTCTACGATTTAGAAGACGAGTTTGAATTAATTTCCGTACAAGCTAGGTCTGCAGAAGGCTGTTTATCTGAGAAGTCAATGATGGAGTTGTATTCAGAAGATTTTGAGCAAAGCTTCCTAATTGAAAATAAAGAAGTAATCTGGGGAGATGAAACTGAATTTTGTTATGGTACAGCTTCTATTACTGCAACTATTCCAAACAGCCAAGAAGGGATTTTTTATAAGGCATACCAAGGAGTAAATGAATTGTCAACGCAAGTGTTGGGTACTGGAGACGAACTGGAAATTGCAGTCAATGTTAATTCACTTGATACAGGGTTTTTCGAATTAAAAATCGTGGCTTCAAAATCTGGATGCGAGGAAATGACATTGAATACCTTCCATACAATTCAATTAGTGGAACTACCTAAAATTGAAGTATCGGAAGAAGTTACTAGTGTCTGCCAAGGAGACGAGCTTATTTTAAGTTTAGATGATAATGAAAGCACTCGATATGAATGGTTTTCTTCCGGAATTTTAATAGAAGGCGAATCAGAATCTACTTTGAATATTGATAGTTTGACCGCTGATTTATTACCTATTACTGTCAGAGCTTTCAATCAGCTCAATTGTACTAATAATGAACTAGTAGAAGTTCCTGTAGAAATATCATCTTTACCTGATATCCAATTCGAGAAAGACTTATATGAGGTATGCATTAATCAAAGCCTAAGTATTGCATTACAAAATGTGAAAGAAGGAGAAACTTTTGCATGGTATTCAGCTGGAAACCTTATAGAGGGAGAATCTACGTCACTTATAACAATTGATGATATATCTAATGATCTGTTACCATTGACAGTTCAAGTTTATAATGGATTAGGATGTTCAAATGAAAATGCTGTTGAGGTTCCAATTGACATAGTAGATCTTAAAGAGGTAAAGTTCGAGCAAGAGGTTTACTCAGTTTGTGAAAATCAGGAAGTAACTATTTCAATTAATGAGATAAAAGATGGAGATGTCTTTGAATGGTATTCAGCTGGAAAGTTAATAACTAACGAAAATGGTCCTGAACTTAAAATTGAGAGCTTTACATCTGAATTATTACCATTAAAAGTAAAGCAAATTAATAGTTTTGGTTGTTCGAGTTCGGAATTAATAGAAGCCCCAGTAGATATTATTGAGACTAAATCTGTTATTTTTCAACAAGATAGCTATTCAGTTTGTATTGGAGAGAATTTGAATATTTCGCTGGAAGGGAGTTATGATCAACACACGATTAATTGGTATTCTGCTGGCATTTTATTGGAGGAAGAAATAGGTACTGAATTTTCCATTGAAAGCTTTGGTCCAGATATGCTTCCTATTGAAGTAAAAGTTGAAAACGTATTGGGTTGTACGCAAAATGGCATAGTTGAAGTTCCTGTGCAGTTGACTTCCTTAGTAGTGCCGGTTTTGAACCAAGATACGGATACAATATTTATTCTGAACCCCGTAACAGATGCCACAATAAATTGGTATTTTAATGATGAATTGCTTTCTGATTTCAATAATAAATCTCAGATTCCTTTAATAGAGAGTGGTTTCTATTCAGTTGTTGTAGAATCAAATGACTGCTCAGTTACTTCAGAAGTCTTAGAATTTATAATTTCAGCCTCGTTTGGTCTACTTGATAAAGGAAGTGTTACGATCTATCCTAACCCCACTGATGAGTATTACTTGAATATTTCATCTAGAGCATTGATAAATACTGAAATAAAATTGCAGCTAGTAGATTTGAGCGGCAGGTTAATATTTTCTGAATCTGTGGCAAAAACTGAAATTGAACATGGATATAGAATGGAACTTCCGACAAGATTGAATAATGGAATCTATCAGTTAAGAATAATAGACAAGGGTCAAATCGGTGTTTTTAAAATAATATTGAAACAATAAATACAAGGCTTTTGAAAAAATTGAAATCCATAGCAAGGTTGATTTTTATCAATCTTGCTGTTTTTATTTTGTTACTATTTTCAGTAAATTTTTTAGTAGGGATATATCTTAAAAATAGTAATAAGAAAAGTAGGGCTGATCTGCCCAATTATAAGGATAACATAGCATATGCAAAGGAAATTTTTACAGATTATAACAATGTCCAGCATCTCTATGAACCTTTTGTAGGGTGGAAAACGCAGCCTTATGTAGGGACTACCACGACAATCAATGCAGAAGGAATAAGAAGAACAGTTAGGCCTGCAGAGATCACTGATTCTGCTAAGGCGGTTAGGTTTTTTGGAGGGTCAACATTGTGGGGGGAGGGGGCCGATGACGAAAACACGATCCCTTCATTATTTCAGCAGCAGAATCCGCATCTTAACGTCTACAATCATGGCCAACTTGCTTACAACTCTAGGCAAAATCTAGATGCCTTAATTACACTTTATGAACAAGGTAAGCATTCTGATGTAGTAATCTTTTATGATGGGGTGAATGATGCAGCTTTTCTCTGCCCATCAGATGTGGAGGTACCGGGGCACAGACTTGTTCCTATGTTTAAAGGTAAACTTTACACTTCATATTTTAACATGGCAAAGGAAGCGATGGGTAAAGTGTTTTTTGAGAATTTAATTTTGTTGTCAAAAAAACTAAATCCGGCCGATAGAGATGATATGTATAATTGTGTGAGTTCTCCTAAAAAAGCACAAGCTATTGCAGATTTTATGCTTACTAATTGGGAAATAGCACATGATATTGTGACCTCAAGAGGAGGTCAATTTTATGCAGTTCTACAACCCGCAGCCTATATAGGAGAGCCTAGGACGGATCACATAGAGCTGGGTCCTATTTTAGGTGATAATTTCAGACAAGTTTATAAGTTAATTCGTCAAAAAATATCAGAAAAGCAGTATCCTTGGATTTATGATTTAAGCACCTCTTTTGATGGACAGGAATATATATTTATTGATTTTTGCCATGTTTCACCTAACGGGAATCAAATTATGGCAAGTGAAATAGATAAGTATGTTCCTCTTAAATAAAGCTAAATATTTGACTTTTAGTCTTTCTCAAATTGTAAAAACCAATCGTAAATATTCACTGGATCAACAGTGGTTTTATTCCAGTCATTATGTTCCTGATCATAAACCCTTCTCCAGGCATTGTGCCCATTATCTTCAAATAGAATTAGTTCAGCTTCAATTTCAGGTGGGCATGCATTCACTGCATTCACCATACTCTTAGATCCGTTTGAGCCAACGATCCCATCTGTTTCATTATGAAATGCCCAAATAGGTACGTCTTTTAGTTCACAGGCTTTATTGGAGTTTCCGCCCCCACTGATGGGTACCATCGCGGCAATTCTTTCTGGATATTCAACTCCATAGTTCCAAGAAGCAAATCCACCTCCACTTATCCCGGTCATGTAAACTCTCTTAGGGTCAATAGGGCAATTTTCTATGGCTTCATCCACCATTTCATTTATCATATGGATGTTCCAATTATTTTTTATATGTTGAGGAGAAAACACATACATGGGAACGTCATTCCCCTTATCTAGAAATTGCGGTAATGAGCCATTTCTAATTAAATTAATTGCTCCTTGATTGGCGGTCTCCCCATTGCCACCCATGAAAATGATTGCAGGTTGGAGCTTTTCAGGATATTTCAACCCTTCTTCTAACTGATAGGCTAAATATAGGACTTCTCTTTCTTCTTCTTCAGATTGAAACGAGTGAGTGCCTTGTCGTTCTTGTGTTTCAAATTCAATACTAAATCCTTCCTCTTGTAAGCTGTCTTTTTCGGGATGAGATATTAAGGAATATGCGTAAAATGTAGTTAATTCAGCCAATCCATCTAAGGTGACCTTTAAAGTATCGTCCTGTGAACTAGTAGATCTCTTTCCGCTCAACAATATATTCTCTGTGACCTCACTGTCTACTAGGTTTCTAAGGTCTTCAGCACTTTCAAAATCCAATTCTTGGTTACTGAAAATGTAATATACATCAACAGCTGATTTAGTTTTTAGTAAGAAGTCAGCTGATCGGATTCCCACTCTTAGCTGCGGAAAATCAGTTGCCCATTCCAGAACAATTTCGGGTTCTGGATCTTCTTCCTCTTCATCTTGATTGTCTTCAATATCATCATCTTTCGGTGTGACATCGTCTTCTTTGCCGCAACTAATGAAAATAAAAATCGGAAGTAATAGAAGGATGATAAGATAGTGCGTTTTTTTCATGACCCAGCCTTTAAGTATAGAATAAATTTAATAAAAAATATTATAATTTCATTTTTTTAAAGAGATTTTCTGGAATTGAAGTAATTATCTTCATGATGAACCACCATATCGGTTTATAATATATTTCACTTTTTCTTTTATTCATTGCAGTCAAAATAGCTTTTGCCAGTTTTGCTGGCTTTGCAGTCAGGGGGCCAGGAGTCTCAAGTCCATCGATCATTTTGGTTTTAACAAAGCCTGGCTTCACTGTTAAAACGCTAACATTGCAATGTTGCATTCTATTTCGTAAACCTGACAAAAAGGTGGTAAATCCTGCTTTTGCTGCTCCGTAAAAATAGTTGCTTTGTCTGCCTCGGTCACCTGCAACTGAACTTATTCCTGCTATAAAACCATGTTTTCTTTTCTCAAAATCATTTGCGATGATAGACAATATTGAAACTGCACCAGTAAAATTGGTTTGAATAATATTTTGCCATGATTCGTCCTTTTCTGCTAACTTTTGATCCCCCAAAATACCAAAAGCGCATAATACGGCATCGGGCTTTTCATCTAAGCCATTATAGAACGATTGATGCTCATTTATTTTATCAGCATCAAATTTTCGAATATATACTGTGACTTCATGCTTTGCTTGAATGTCCGATTGTAATGCCTTTAGCTTTTCAAAGTTTCTACCACTCAGGGTCAAAGCGATTCGCTCCTTAGCAGCTTGATAAGCTACTTGTTCTGCAATATCACTATTAGCTCCTAATATAAGAAGGTGGTTAAATTTATATGTCATTTTACTACTATTATTGTTTTTAAACGATTTTAAGTCGTTTTGATAACATGCTTTGAAATTTCATTTCGGGATTTATTTCTCTAATAACGTCCTGAAATTCTTTTAATTTAGGATAAGTATCTTTAAACATTTGGCTGGACATTCTGGCATCTTTTGTTAAATATATTCTACCTCCGGCTTTTTTAACCAAAATATCCAGCTCATCCAGAAACTGGAATAGGCCTTTTCGAATAGGAAAATCCAATGCCAAAGTGTAGCCTTCCATTGGAAAAGATAAATATCCTTCGTCTTCGGGTCCGAACATTTTTAAAACCGCTAAAAAGGAGCCCCAGCCTTTATCGGTTATTCTTTTTAATATCTTTTCAAGGTAGGTCTTTCCATTTTCTTTTGGCAATACAAATTGGTATTGAATAAAGCCTCTTTTACCATAAATCCTGTTCCAGTTTAAGATGGAATCTAATGGATAGAAGAAAGTGTCGTAATGTGATTGTAATTCCTTTCTCGATTTTAGATTTTTATGATAATAAAAGGTATTGAACCATCTGATGGAGTAGTCATTTAGTACGAAGCCAGGGAAATTAAACGGAATATTAATAGAGTTTTTTCTGTGTGAGACGAAAAGTTCTTTTGTATTTCTCACTTCTTTTTGCTTGCTGTGTTCGCCCAGCATCAAAATGCTTCTGCCAAACTGTTTGCCTTTTTTCAAGCAGTCAATCCAAGCGACAGAATAAGTGTAGGTAGCATACTGGTGAAAAAACTCTAAAATTTCTGTAAGATTTTGTGCTTTCAACTGAAGTTGAGAAATTGAAGTGGACTCAATTTTTTTTAATTGTATCCCGGCAGCAACTATAAGACCAGATAGCCCCATCCCGCCAACTGAAGCATAAAAAACAGCTGAATTTTGACTTCTATCACATCTTAAAATTTCCCCATTGGCCAACAATAAATCAATAAATTGGATATGGCGTGAAATACTTCCTTCAGCATGATGGTTTTTGCCATGTACGTTAGCGGCTATGGCGCCACCTAATGTAATATATTTTGTACCTGGAGTTACAGGGAGGAACCATCCATTGGGAGTGATAACATCCAATATTTCAGAAAAAAGTATACCACTTTGAGCAATGAATAGTCCTTCGGCTTTATCGAAAAAAAGTATTTTATTGTGTCTTAAACTAGAACAAACTACTTCGCCCAAGGAAGCATCTCCATAGCTTCTTCCATTCCCTCTAGGGGAAAAATCATTTTTTAAAAATGAAGGATTGTTTTCACTGCCAAGTGTATAATGTTTTATTTCAGCTTCAATTTCCGGAAACTTATTCCAATTTGTTATAGATGTTTTTTGCATTGAAAATGCCTTCTAATTGGTATGAAATCCCAAGTTACGAAATTTGAATAATTCTCAGTCATTTTATTAATAAACTATGATGTGAATTTAAAAAAGTTTAAATTCGCCAGAAGCTTAAACTATCACTCGAATAAATATTGAAACAAGAAAAAAAGCCATTTTTAGATTATATACATAATTTTAGAGGACTTGCAATTATATTTATTGTAGGGATTCATAGTATTATTTCAATTCCGTGGGAAGGCTTTTCAATAGCTAAATCTTTATTAGTGGGAGTTTTTAATAATGGAACGGTGCTATTTGTCTTTATAGCAGGCTTTCTTTTTTACTATTTATGCCATGATACTTTTGATTATTTTCAATATCTCCACAAGAAATTGAAATATGTCATAGCCCCTTATCTGATTATTTCTATTCCAGCCATAGTTGATAAACTCTTTTTTGATGATGGTGGTCACTGGTGGATGACAGTTGATTTTCAAGAAGCCTCTGTTCTTTATAAAATTTTTTTGATGGTTACAACAGGGCGTCACTCTGGTATTTTGTGGTTTATCCCTATGATCTCAATTTTTTACTTTTGCTCATTCTTATTTCGTTTGTTTAGTAAACATAAACTATTCGATTACTTGGTACCCATCATATGCATTTTAGGACTTTGGACTGTTCGCTTTGGTTATCATGCTAATCCACTTATTTCATTTGTACATTTTCTGCCCATATATCTGTTAGGGATGTGGGTAGCAAAGCACCGGCTGAGAATTCTTTCAGCTCATATTTTTTGGCTTTTTTCCTTAATTGGTATATATCTAGCCATGACAATTTTAGAGGTGTATGGTATTATCCCAGTGAATAAATACCTTGATTTAAGGGATTTAAAGGAAATGGTATTTGTTTTTAACCTTAGTAAATTGAAGGCAATTCTGTTATGTTTTTTATTGATTATAGGTTTTAATAGGTTAAATGATTTCCGTTTCCCATTATTAAATAAAACTGGAAATGATAGTTTTGGTATATTCTTCCTTCATCTATATATCATTAATTTTGTCCAAATATTGGAGCGAAAACAATTGCTTCCAATTAAAGGGCTGAATACATTGAGTTACATAATCTATTTATTAGCTATTATATTAGTTGCTATAGTAATCATTTTTATGATAAGAAAGGTATTCGGCAAACACAGTAGGATAATAGTAGGAAGCTAATTCAGAAAAAATGACAGTAAAACCCAATTTTCTTATAGTAGGAATGGCTAAATGTGGAACTTCTTCATTAGCTCAATATTTACAACAGCATCCAAATGTTTTTATCACTAAGCATAAAGAGCCTCGCTACTTTTCGAGCCAATGCATGCAATTCCCGATGGGAGGACCTAAAGATAAAGAAGTAGAGAAATGGTATGTAAAAGACTGGAATAAATATTTAGAAATGTTTTCTTCAGCTAAGGAGAAAGCTATTGGAGAAGCAAGTGCTGATACTCTGTATTTTCATTCATGTACAATCCCACTTATAAAGGAAAAGTTAGGTAATCCTAAAATTATAATTATTCTCAGAAACCCTGTTAAAAGAGCCTTTTCTGCTTACCAGCATTTAATCAGGGATGAAAGGGAAAAGGGAAGCTTTGAAGATGCTCTACAAAAAGAACCTGAAAGAATAAGAGATAATTATGAATTGATATATCATTATAAAAAGGTGAGTCAATATTATGAGCCAGTGAAAGCCTTCTTGGATAATTTCGAACATGTAAAAGTAATTTTGAATGAAGATTTACAAAACGATACTGGAAATTGCTTGAAAGAGGTGTTTCAGTTTTTAGATGTTAATCCTGAACAGGAAATCAAATATGATTTAAAGTTTAATGTTTCAGGCAAACCGAAAAACAGAGTTTTGCATGAAAGCCTTCAAGGCGAAACTAAGATCAGAAAAATGATAAGACCTTTTGCTAGATTAATACTACCAACACAAGAAAAAAGAATGCGTATGGTCACTTGGCTTTCCGGCAAAAATATGAATCGTTTACAGTTGGAAAATGAAACAGCAACCGATTTATATAACTTCTTTCAGGAAGATATAAGTAAACTAAAAGATTTGCTGAAAAAAGACCTCTCGCAATGGGAAAAATAAGTGTTACTGTAATTTCAATACTCTTTTAAAGGCTTTTTGTCCGTAGTCTCCGAAATGGCGCGCTATATTTTTTAAAGATATTTTATAGTTTTTATGCAAATATATTTGGTTCAATAGAAGGACTATTATCATGCAGCTTAACGTGGCAAGTGCAGCTCCCATCACACCCAAATACGGGATAAGCATGATGTTCAAAATGGTATTGATTATTGCATTTCGCATTACAAAAAACATGTTTTTCTTTGCTTTTCCAACGGCATCCAATACTACACCCATTTGTTTGTTAAAAGGAATTAACAAGCCATACAGCATAGTGATATTTAAAATAATGCCTGCTTCTGAATATTCTGAACCAGCTAATAATGCTATAATTTCATTACTGAAAATAATCACAAAAATGGCAAAGGGAACACTGAATAATAAAATTACAGCTACAGACTTTTCATAAAGGGATTTCATTGCAGAATCCCCATCTGCTTCTGCTCTGCGAACAGCTTCTGGAAATAAAATACTGGCAAGTGCCATGGAAGGCACTTCAAATAAGTTGGCAATTCTGATGGCAACATTATAGACCGCTACAGCAGCAGGGGTCAAATACCAACCTATCATCCATATATCAATATTTCGCATCAAAACTGCACTAAGATTGGTGCCCAAAGTGTACTTTCCATAAGAAAAGAGCGCTTTAGTCCATTTCTTGTTCATTTGAAAACTGATCTTACTTTTACTTGCTATAAAAGAGACAAGCGTACCGGTTAAAGCTGATGCTCCATACCAAACCCCCAATTGAAATAAAGTAATCTGGTATTCAAAAATGAAATGAAAGAGCACTACGGAAAACAATAAACCATTCTTAAAAAAGTAGCCTAAAAAGGGACCAAAGAATTGAAAATTGGCTCTCTGGATATAATCAAAATGGAAAAAAAGTGCCAGAATGATGCTAGTTGGTATAAATATATAAAGTAATTCAACCAATTCTGGAGCTTGCCATGCTTCTGCCAAAGGATTTGCAATAATTGCTAAGATTATGGAAATCCCTATAGAAAATAATATATTGAGTACTAAAGACGTGGATTGAATTAAGCTTTTTTCTGTTTCATTTTCTGTATTGCTAAATCGAATTAAAGGGTTCTTAAAGAAGCCGTTTCTCGCTGTTTCCAACAAGGTAGCTAAGGAAATAAACAACATCCAAGCTCCGTATTGCTCTTTCCCCAAAATCCTTACTAAAAGAATAAAGGTAAAAACTCCAAAAATTAAAACGGAAAACCTTTCCAGTAAAGTAAACTTTCCTGACTGAATCCAATAGGATTGCTTTTTGGGCATGAAGTTTATTTTAAGTCTAAGTTAGTTATTGTTTTCGTCAAATTTAATACAATTTTATTACGCATAGGCTTTATAAGGAGGAGATTTGATTAATTACAGATTTAAGCTTAATGTACCTTGCTTATCGGTCAAGAATAATTTTGAGTTGATAAAATTTGTGCTTTCTGGATAACATCAAAATATAAGTCCCGTTACTCAAATCCTCTGGGAAATACAGCTCAGCATTTGTTTCATTAAAGTTGATGGCATCATTTCTCATAATTTCTTTCCCTTCGGGATTAATAAGACTTAGTTCAAAAATTCCTCTATTCTTTTCAGGTAATTGCACAATTAGCTTATTATCTCGAACTGGATTTGGGAATATAGAAATATCTGTCTCTATTGACCTATTTGCAGTTAATACATAATAAATGGAGGCAGAGCTTACCAGGCATGAATTTGACTCAGCCTGGAAGAAGTAACTACCACTTTGATTAGGGATTAAGGTAGCATCTGTCTCATTTTCTATTAAAGTGCTATCTCTAAACCACTGAATGTTCTCTTCATAGTTGGCTATTAATTTGTCACCAATAATCGAAATCTCTGGAATTGGCGTGCTTAACTCGTATTTCAAGTCAAATCTTTCAGAAAGTGAAATGGAATCATTCGTATCAAATGAAAAATCATATTGAAGGTTGTTAGTAATCAGTATCGAGCTGTCTAGCAGATAATCATAGAAAAATAGATCTCCGTTTGTCAATTCTTTAGATACCTTCTTAAACTCTAAGGAGTAGTTCCCGCTCTCTATCCCTTCAATTCCTAATTTATTACTAAAGCATTGGTTATCAGGCAGGTTTTTTATAGCTAATCGGATATTAATTTCTTGCGGATAAAATAAGTTGAAATAAGCATTGGATCTTTTTACGGCATCTATATCTGGCAGATATTCAACGGAACCTATATCACTGATTTTTAAATAAAGGCGGTCCAGAAGTTCCTGATTTGACAGAGTAATGACCAGCCCTGAATATGAGCTTTTGACGTTTCTAAAGGTACTTGCATTAGATTCTTCCAATTTGGCAGCTTCAGAAACATTGAGGCTGGCTGTTTCGGTGACAGACCGTACCCAAAAGGCTTGATTTTGCGAAATAATCCCCGAGAATTCAGGGTCTCCTATTTCACCATCCCAAACCAAAAACCTACCACCAGCCACTGTATTATCTGCTATGCTTGCAGTATTGCTTAAACCCAAAGAGGTCCAGCCTGTGTCTCCCCAAAGGAGGGGAGTAGCATAGGGGTTAGCTATTAAATTCCATCCAGCTTGCTGGTTTCCAATATCATCATTTCCTGTGATGGTATAGTTAAAATCTGATTGTATTAGCGGACCCATCCATTTGATTTTTGTAGGATCCGTTTCATTTCTAAAATAGATTGCATAACCTCTTCCCGTTTCAAAGGTTTCTTGGTTGGTACTGCTGGGAAATGGAATCCAAATTTCATTTTTGGAATCATAGCTAAAAATTGATGGATCATTTCCCAATTCTGGGCCAGTACTTGCACCTGTAAATGCTCCCGTCACAGGTATAAACTGCTGAAATTCCTCCACCGAAAAATCAGTGGCACTAGAACTTAGGTATCTAAAAACCTTTCCCTCGGAAATTAGCTTTTCGATTTGCACTTCTCCTTCAACTGTTCCTAAATCATTTATTATATAAGCAGTCATTGAATCAGTTGCAAGAAACTGCAAATACCCACCACTTGCAAGTGTCCCATTTTCAGCCTCAATTCTTCCGTAAATTTTTAAAGAATCAGAAACTATTATTTTACTGGCGTTAGTAATGTTAAAAGTGAGATTTTTAAGAATATTGCCATTCTCTTCTAAGTTTAGGAATAGGTCTTGTGTTGGATTAGCATTGATTAACAAATTGCTTTGATTGCCAAATTTAATTTTTCCATTTGATAGGTTTTCAGACAAAACATTATTTCCTGTAATTGCGAGTTCGCAATTTGCAAGTGATAATAGTGAACTTTCCGATAGGTTTATTCGGCTTAAATTAAGCTCATATTTGGTTGAATGATTGAACTCTAGCGTGTCTTGCCCCAATAATTCAATGGAATTAAAATTTAGAATATTGGTATCAAAAATCAATTGATGATTCTTGTTTGAATTAAAGACTATTGAAAATGGGGATGAGGGAGTGAAGTCATTGTTTCCTTCAATTATTAAATCATCATTAATGTTAAGAGTTAGATTTTGGGAGCTATTTTGGATGCGTGCTCCATCACCGATTGTTAATTTATTTACTGCTACGGAATCTTTCTTCAAGTTCAGAATATTGGACGCTTTAACTTCTAGATTTCCAACTGTACTTAAGTCCAAATAACCTGTAGTATTATAAATAATCAGTGAATTTGGGTGGATTTCCTGAAAACTGACATTGTTCGGATTATTGATTTGAAGGATTGAAGCAGAATCTAGAATCAAGGGAATGGCTAATGAATCATTTAGTGTTAAATAACTTCCTGTGCCGAGTCTGATACTGGAAACTACACCTTTTTCTAAAATAGCTTGGTTAAGATAGGCGCTGTCATTAATGATGAAATTCTGGAAATTTTCTTGAAAAGAATCAGGATTGGTTGCATCGCCAGAATTTAACCAATTTTGAGTTAAGCCAATATCAGTTTCCGGAATTAACTGGTAAGTTTGAGGTTCCTGATCAAAGACTTGCAACTTATTAATCACTGAAATTCCCGCGGTGCCAAGATTATTTTTATTACCGGAGAATGGAGTACCACTTATAATGTAAGTTCCTGGGCTTACATTCCATTCTGGAGGGTTCCTTCTTCTACTTAACAAAAGCCCAACTGATTGTCGGTTTTCGGTTCTTATATTTTGATAACCGTTAATAGCAAATCGAAAGCTGTTACAAACTCCATCATCTATTGCCAGGATGTTGATATCCTCAGTTCCTAGAGTAAATAAGTTTATAATGTTATCTTCATTCTCCAATGGAATTAAATCAGTATTAGTACTTCCATCTTGTAGCATGAGTCCTGTCATGAAATTTAAACCAACAGGTATTTCATCAAAGAATTCAATCTCCATCGTATCTGACTGGATAGCTGATTCATTATCAGTTACTGTTAATCTCAGTTGGTGAATACCCTCAGCTGATGGGTATATTTTGACATTATTATTGTCAATAACAACTATTTCAGCTGAAACGGGATTAATAATTTCCCACGAGTAGTTCATAATCGTGCCATCAATATCAAATGCAAATCCATAAATGTTGATATAGTCTTCGGGCATTAAAAGCTTTAGATCTGGGCCGAGGCCAACGTAGGGCTTAATGTTATTGGTTTGCCCTTTTTCAAAATTTAGAAGCCATTCATAAATTGAAAGTCCCATAGATTCAGGATAAATATCATTCCAGATGTCATGACCTCTGGAAGGAATTAATTCAAATTCTGCTTTGTATTGTCCATTACAATTGTTTATGCTGTCCACCATCTCACCAGTAGAATTAATAAACGGATCGACTAAACCATCATTTTCTCCATGCATAGCCCAAATAGGAATATCTTTTAGAATACAAGCAAGTGAGTCATCAGATGGACCCGAGATTGGAATCATGGCAGCTACCTTTTGTGGGAATTCAGCCGCAAAATCCCAACAGCCAGTTGCGCCCAAACTTACTCCTGTCAAATACAATCTGTCCTCGTCAATATTGTATGTATTAATGACATGGTTGATCACTTCATTTATAAGACCAGTCGACCATCTTTGATCGTTTGGGTTCTCTATTTCTAGATCTCGAGGAAGTTGGGGTGTTAATACTACAAATGGATACTGCTGTGGCCATTCGCCTCTATCAATTGCCCAAGCCGGGCTTCTGTTGGAATTATTTTGAAGAAAAACCTCTAAATCATCACCAATTTCGCCACCACCCATTAACGTAACCAAAAGTGGACTAGGATTATTTAGAGCATCGTAACTGGGGGGAGTGTATATAAGAAAATTGGTTCCTTGGGGGCTTTGACTTTCAGTTTGTTGGGCGTAGGAAATACTAGAAAATAGAAGAAAAAGAATAATGGTAAAATATACATCACATATTCTTTCGGGTAAATAAAACCTTGGATTAAAACAGTAAATTATTCGATAAAACGACATTTTTAATCGGTTGATAGCCAAACAGTTCTTTATAAATTTACAAAGATTTTTTTGAATTATTAAAAAAACATCAATAGGTTTAGATATTAAATCTTATTCAACAACTAATGTTAGATTATCGACTGATTATAATAGCAGTCTTAAGCACGGTTTTGTTTTTTTTAAACCAATATGCTTTTGAAGGATATATTAAGAATAAAGAGCGTTTAGCTAGTGAATTACAATCCACTTCAATGAATTTGTCAGAATGGGAGTTAAGCAATAAACCGCCTTTTAAATACCGAATGCTGTTTCCACTCATAGTTAAAAATGTCAGTAGGGTAATTCCTGGTTCAGCTACTTCAAACCAGAAATTTTATTGGAGTTACTTGTTTTTTAGTTGGCTGTTTTTCATATCCACCTCATGCATGTTTTACCTCCTATTATTAAAGCTTGTCCAATTCCGATCTTTGGCATTTTTAGGAGTATTATTGCATCTAAGCATGGCACCCATTGTGTTTGCCTTTACATTACCAGTCCACACAAGAGAAGACCAATTGGGTTTTCTTTTTTTATTATCGGCCATATATTTTCTCTATGATAAAAAATACATTTTATATTTAGTAATTGCTTGTGTAGGTGTTTTTGTACGGGAGACCCTGTTACTCCTGCCATTTTTGCTATTACTTTTTGCTAAGATACCATTACCGCGAAAGCTTTTTCTTAGTGGATTACCTTTGGTGGTATGGTTAGTGTACAGATGGCTGATTGGCACTGAACCATATGATTTCTGGCTTGGTCTTAAATGGAATTTATCAAATCCAGTTCAGTTAGTTCTATTTGGCTTTCTTTCATTTTCCTATTTATGGACGCATTTGATTTTTTCTTTTAAAGGTGCACATGATCAGAATGAGGATCTCGGATTGTTTTCAGGTAAAGCGGTTTTTTTAGCTCTTGGTGTGGTTATTTCAACTACTTTTCTTTTCGGTATTTTCAATGAAATTCGTTTGCTTTATTTAGCATTTCCTTGGGTTATAATCCCTTGTTTAAGAATTATAAGAAAGTATCAAAAACTCTGGTTGAAATTTTTAAAAAATAAGTATGTGTTAATCGGTTCCATTACATTAATTCTGGGAGTTAGCGCTTCATCCACTTTTATATCAGATACAATCCGAAATACATTAGGAGACAGTCAGTACGGAGTGCCATATGGGTTATGGGTTATTGCTTTTCTCCTGTATTTAATTCCTACAATTTTTTCGATAATATTTTATTTCTTTTATCAGCCTAAATATACAAATGAACCGATTGAAGCAATTAAAAACTACTGATTCCCTTGGCATTATAGAGTGGGTCATAATTTTGGCAACTCCTGCAATTCCATTGCTATTTACATTTCCGTATAGAATAAACCTATTTTTAGCATGGGAAGGTGCTTTTAGGTTGTCTTTAGGAGAGGTTCCATATCGCGATTTTGGTACCCCTGTTGGTTACGTATTTTGGATTTTGCCAGCAATTTTTTTCAAAATATTAGGTCCTTCTGTAATTACTTTGTTAAAGGTTCAAGCCTTTATTAATATTATTTCAAATTACCTGTTTTCAAGAATTTTCAGACAATTAAAGTTGGAGGTTGGAGCTAGGGTTGTTGCCTTATCTATTTTTGTTTTATCCTATTCGCTATTTAATTTCTGGCCTTGGTATAACCATTTCGTATTTGTTTTGGAGATGGCTTCTTTACTTTTTGCACTAAAACTGTTAGGCGAAAATGAAAATAAAAGAATTGTGTTGTACTGTTTTCTTTCAGCTGGTTTTGCAGCTTTAGCATTTATGACAAAGCAGGATACTGGGGGCTTTGCATTATTGTTCTCAGGAGCTATAATTCTATTTGATTCCATTAAAAGAAAGAAACCTGTAAGTGTTTTAACCTTTATTGGGGCGTATCTTTTTTGGATGATTTTATTAATTGCACCGTTTCTGATGTATGATTTTACTTATTGGTTTAATTATGGACAGACTCCGCATTTCTCAAGATTGACATTTTTTGATTTACTGGATGAATTTTTAGGGGCTTCGAAATGGATTAAATTTTATTTGGTTTTAATAATTGTTATACTTTATTACCGCCTTAATAACAATTGGAAAACTTTTTTTAAGACTGAAATATTTGTTCCATTTTTTATTGGGCTATTTATATTATTTCAGGCTTCTGTTATTCAAGTGACTAGTTATACACCGCTCGATGGAAATATTTATTTCCACAGCTTCATTTTTGGAGTAGTATTACTTCAATTTGATAGTCGAATAGTCTTTCACAAGGGATGGTCATTTTTTATTGTCATTTGTTTGGTTGGACTTTGGTGGACTAATGTTTTTTGGGTCAGAAATATAAGACCAAAAGTAAAATCATATTTTCAAATTACAGAAGTGGATGTTGTTTCAAAGAACACCTATGTGTTGGATAATGATACTTCTAAAATGAAACGTTCCAATTGGGTAGTACCTAAGTTTGAAACTTTTAAGGGAGTCAAAATACCTGAAGAAACTATTGAGGGTATAAATAAAATATTAGAAATGCCGATTGTTCAACGTTCAAAAAATGACTTGCAAGTATTGAATATGTCCGAATTGACTCAATTAGCTTATGAAATTCCTTATGACACCGAAAAAGGAATTGATCATCCGTTATGGTATCATCAAGGCGTAGCATTTTTCGATAGAGAAGTACAACATTTTTGCTCAAAAGTTGAGAATAAAAATTATGATTTGATTTTGTTTCAAGATATTCCTGATCTTAATAATTTCTATTCTTATGAGGTAAGAGATTGTATCTTAAAAAATTATGAACTTAAGTTTAAGTTTCTAGCTCCTAGAATTCCTGAAGAGTCTTATATTGAAGTTTATACTAGAAGAAAAACACAGTAAGTGTCCTTTAATTTATTGATGTAAATAAAAAATCATTGGACATCTTCCAGCGGAATACCAATAAGAGACTCTAATTGCAACTTTGAATTTTGTAAGTCAGTGGAGGCTTGAATTTTACTGATTTTCTTTTGACTTAAATTTGTATTACTAGTATTATACTTATCAAAAGATTCTTCTCCCTGCTTAAAACTTTCCTCTACTATACTGTGATTCATTTCTGCATCCTCAAGTGCTATAGAATGAATTTTAAAGATTTCTTGGAACATCAAATAGTCATTATACGCGGAAAGCACCTCTCTTCTCAGTTCAAGTTTTAAGGCGTTTACTTTACTTTCTGCCATTTCTACTCTTAACTGACTTTGTTTATTCTCAACTGGATTTGTGAAAAGTTGACCCAATGGTAATGCTAAGCTAAAGTTATATCTAGGAAAAAATTGAGATCTATTTGTGATATCTCTAGCTGGATCTATATTGAATTCATTGAGGTTTCCGGTCATTCTAAAGCCTTCTAACCAATATCTTTTAGAAATTTGCAAATCATACTTTGCCAGGTCAACGGATTTTTTGACTTCTTCATTAGCAGGATGGTTTTGCCATGCTAATTGCACTAGCTTTTCTTCAAAGCTTATATCTGAAATTCCTTCAGGCAATATTACTTTATTATAGTCGATTGATTGGGAAATAGCATTGAGACTTGTAAAGGCTATAATAAAAAGTGAAATTATAATTCTTAGCATTCTAATCATCAGTTTAAGATTAAAGTTATTATAAAAGGAACAAACATTCTATTTTATTGGGGGTTTTTGTTTCTCTTCATCTAAATCAGGCAATTTAACCATTAGGGCATAAGTTGCAATTACCAGTAAATTTACGGGCTTTTGAAATAATGCGTCTTGGGTGTAATGTGCAACTGTTAAACCTAGAAAAGGAATTACATACATTAAATTGTAAGTTCTTAAAGTTGGATTTTTCAGGCGAAAGTGATTTGATATTCCCTTTATTACAATAGCACCATTTAGGCAAATCACCAAAAAAGCACCAATCCAACCCATTTCAAGTGCAGTTCTTAAATATCCGCTATCAGGGTCATATCGACCTGCTAGAGGGTGTCCTCTAGAATATCTTAAACCAGCGTTTCCGGCAGTATTTATTCCACCGCCAATCGGATTTTTTTTGATATATTTTTGTAGACGAATTCTTTTTATGTCACGAACATTCATTGATGCATCCTCGGATAGGTTTAAGGTTGATCTCATTCGATTAATTGGTGCACTGTAAAATGGTCCTGTGATGAGAATCGTGACTACAATCACAATAAAAACACTGACGCCAAGTATCCGAGGATCACGCAGGTTCATGAAAATGAAAAGAAATACCCCGACTGCAACCATCGCGTATGCAGTCCTTGTTCCCGCAAAAGACATGGCAAAAAACATGAATAGGGTCATGCAAATTAAAACAACTTTTTTTGACTTTGAATAGGGTCCAAATGACATCATAAGAGCTGAAAGACCAGTAAACCCCAAAAATAGACCGTAGGCTGATGGATCGGAAAGAAAGGAGAATTTTCTCATATGACCCCAAATAAAATACAAATCATAACGATTGGGAACGGCCCTTATCCATCTCCATTCGAAATCTCTAAGACCAACATACTCTTGAAAAACACCATAGGCAGCAACCATCATAGCTATTATCAACCATGCCTTGGTGAATATTTTTAGATCGCGAAGATTACTCAAAAAATGCAAAAAAATATAGAATAGTATGAAAGTTGTTAAAAAACGAGCGGAAGCTAGCCATGCAGAGATACTCACAGCATTAGGGTTTGCTATTTGTAAAATGAAGTAGGAGTAGAATATTAGCTGAATTATGACAATGGGTTCATTTAACTTCCATTGAAAACTTTCTTTTCCTTTCTGCTGAATTAATAATGCTATAAAAGTTATAACAATCAGAACTTCAACAGCAATTCCAAACGGTATGTTAGCCATTAGTATCCTATCGATCAAGAATATAAATGAACTATATACTAGTAGAATGTAAATACCTGCTTTATAATGCCAAAAAATACTGATTAGCACAAGAATTGAAGCGATGATACCCAAGACCAAAGCGGCCATCAAATAAGATGTTATGACCATCAAATATGGAATCAGTACAGCCGAAAAAACAAGGATAAGAATTTGAAATACTTGAATTTTCGATATATTTTTCTTCACTAAATTCATTCAATAAATGATATTTTAAGAAAAATCACTAAGTAAATAAATACGACATAAGCTACGCATATAAATATGATGAAATCTCTCTTTGTGAATCCTTTTCCATTTTTATTCATTGTCAGATTGATTTTTAATGATATCCAAAATCTGTAAAGTTCTATTGGTCCAATTATTTGATGCCACAAACTCCATTCTTTTATGAGCTGTGGCTAGGTTGTTTTCTTCTATGGCTTTTTGAATTTGAATTGTAAAATCATGCTCATTGTTACTTAAATATATAACATCTTTAAAGCTTTTAATATCTTCAGAGAAATTAGTTGTTATGACGGGTAGACCAGCCGCCAAATATTCATTAATTTTTAACGGATAAATACTTTTTGTTAATTCATTTTTAAGAAAGGGAATAATTGAACAATTCATTTTTCTGAGGTAGGGAACTAATTCTGCAGGTTTTTTTGGGCCTGTGAAAAATACATTAGCATGTTTTTTCAGATTCAGTATTTCAGGATTGTTGTCATTGATGGGACCGACCATTAACAATAGATATTCCGGATATTCATTAACAATTTTTAGTAATAACTTATAATTTATACGATGACAAATGTTGCCCACATAGCCGATCACCACCTTATATTTATCTAAGGAAGTACCTAAATTCAATTCATTTTCTTCTTGATCAAAGGCCTTATTGAACAGCTTCACGTTTGCAGCATTAGCAACCAAATGCGTGTTTTGATTGTATTTACTTAATTTTTTCTTCAGATGAGAAGAGGTTACCAGCACCACATCTGAAGATTGAGCATATTTTTTTTCAAGATTAACGCCATGTTTTTTAATGTATTCAGACTGACTGATGTCATCCACAGATTGGTAAATAGAAAGCTTTGCAGGTCTAGATTTGGAGCTAAAAGTATAAAAGGGGTTAAATGAATTATAAATAATATAATCATCTAATTTTTCCTTTCGAATAACTCTTTCAACAGATTTTCTAAATAAGCTATTGTTAAATTTTGTAAAAATGCCATACAGTTTCCCTTTGGGCATCCAATTTATTGGTAGAACGGCATAAGGAGTAACTGCAATTAAATTATTTTTTATTTTGTAAGTACTATTTATTCCCAAAAATAGGGCTCCAAGCCTTTTGGACGTTTCCTTTTTATGTATTTTAAGTAAAATGTCTTTTAAGGTCAATGGATTTTCGATATAGTAAATTTTCTTTTGTTGATTTGACAATTCCTCAGCAATTGAAAATGCCGTAGAAGCATACTGCCCATCCCATCTAGCTAAGGCGATGTATATGATTTGAGAAAAGTCCATTTTACAAAAGTAATATTTATTGCAAAGATATCTTTGAGATGTACAAATTTAAACTGTAATTTTAATGAATTAAGATTATACTTTATGTCTTTGGAGTTTTATTCTACAATTTTTGATATTAATGAATTCATTTAAAAATCTTCCAGATTTCTTAATAATAGGGGCTGGTAAATCAGGAACAACCAGCGTAGATAATTATTTAAAACAACATCCTGAAATATTTATTAGTCCAGTGAAGGAGCCTAATTTTTTTGGATATGAATTAAATACCCCTAAAGATTTTGAAGGTAGTCCTCAATTGAATCACTATAATAGTTCGGTGACTAATATTGATGATTATCTAAAATTATTTCAAGGTGCTTCTGTTGGCCAGGTAAAAGGGGAGACTTCAAATACATATATGTACCATGAGCATGCAGCAAAAAGGATTAAACATTATGTGCCTCACGTAAAGTTGATCGCTATTTTACGTCAGCCAGCAGAAAGATTATATTCTAGATATTTGCATTTAGCAAGGGAAGACAAGTTGCCCTCCAAGGAATTTGCAGATTGCCTAGATAAAAATACAATTTGGTGGAAAAGGAATGATTTGATAAAGGAGGGTTTTTATGGAAAATATCTGGATGAATACTACAAGCTTTTTGACCATTCTCAAATAAAAGTATTCTTGTATGAGGAATTACGTGAGGATCCTGTAAAATTGCATCAAGAAATATTTCATTTTCTCGGAGTAAATGAGGACTTTGAAATAGATTTCTCCATAACGTACAATCAGTCTGGCTTTATCAAAAATCCAACTGTTGATAAATTGATAGGATCAAAAAGCCCTTTGGTCACGGGCCTGAAGAAGATAATTTCTGAAAAGAACCTTCAACGGCTTAAGGATAATAGATTTATATTTAAAAAGGTAAATGATTTAAGAAGTAAAAACCTGTCAAAGCCAAAGTTAGCCAAAGAACTGAAATCAAAAATCTCAAATGAAATATACAGACAGGATATTTTACTATTGCAAGCATTAATTGATAAGGACTTAAGTCATTGGCTTGATTAAATATTCAAATTTTTATGGTCAACGAAATTAAGAATCGCACCTGAGAGTTTTTGAGGTTGTTTCTGTAAATAGGCGATTGAGTCTTTATCTAATTGTTTAATAGTTTCCTGGGCTGAAAAAACGGGGATAATTTTGTCAACGTACTTTACCAATTCCTTAGAATCTGAATAATCATTTAAAGCCGAACCTTCAAGCAAGATGTAATCGAATTTATTTGATAACCCTTTGATCAAACTCTTGAAATCCTTGTTAAAAAAGATTTCTTCTGGGGACTCAAAACCACCACCATTCCCGATGATATAAATATTCTTATGTTTGGTAGGTTGTACTAGTTCAACTTCACTGTGGGTTTGGCTTTCTTCCTCTTGTCCCTCATTGTATAATTTTAATTCGGTTCGATCTGTCTTCCCTTGATCCAGAAATTTGGGTTTTTTCTTGGCAGGGATTAGCCATTTTGATAAGGCATTGTTTTTAAAATTTGTATCAATTATCAAGACCCTTTTTTTAATCATACTTAATACAAAAGCAAGAGAAAAAATAACAAAAGTTTTCCCTACTCCAACTTTAGTACTGGTTATTAAGAAGGTTTTAGCATTATCATTTTCAATTTCATATCTAATTTTTCTAAGGAAATGTTTGAACTGCTCTAGTTCTTCTTGCTCTTGTTTCTTAGTAAATAAATTAACGTAGTTTAATTTTTTTGTATCGATTTTTACTAAGCTTCCGGACAGCCGCAGTCCTGTCAATCTTTCAAATTGAGCAGGAGTTTTTATACTTGTATCTATAATCTCAAGCAGAATAATCACAAATACGCAAAGTCCAAAAGTTGCAAAACCTGCTAAAATAATAATAATAAATCTTTTTGACGGCTCAGGGCTTGCTGGAGGAACAGCTTTATATACTTGCCTAATTGAACCTGCAGAGGCCATTAATTTGTTTTGAGCCTCATTGAATTTTTCTACTGCTGCTAAATATTCGTTTGATGCTACTTCGACATCTCTTTCTAATGTACTTAAGATTGCCTCATTATTGGCATAACTTGATAAGGATCCTCTTATACTATTGATTTTATAATTAATATCAGAAAGCCTTGATTCTTGGACTTGTAATTCAATCTCCGTACTTTTTATCAAATCTCTTATCTCCCCTGCGCTTAAGCCTTGTGTGCTTTGTGGCGAACTTCCTCTTTCCATTAAGCCTAACTCAACTTTATATTGTTGTCTCAACAAATTCAAGGAATCTAATAGCTGAGCATTATTTGAGCCGGAACTAATGAATTTTTCATTAAGGTTGTCAATTTTTTTCTTAATATTTAGAATGCGTTCGTTAGAATTTGAAGTGGAAATATTGCTATTCCCACTAGTTTTTTCAGAAAGCGTTGTTCGATAATCTTCAAGTTTTAATGTTAGACCGTAAATATTATTGTTAATCTGATCCCTTTGTGATTCCAGTTCATAAAGTTGAGAAGAGCGACTATCTCCATCAGTTCTACCTGTTAGTAAATTGTTATTCGATTTAAAGACTTTTAGTGCTTGGTTTTTAGCATCCAATTCATCCTTTTTTCTCTTCTTTAATTCTTCGAAGAAAGTAACAGATTCACTGCTCGATTCTCTTTTGGTTGTGGCATAGTATCTTAGAAATTCATCACAGTAAGTATTTACAGCTTCAGCAGATCTATCTGGATTTCCTGAGACAAATGACACTTGGATAAAATCTGTATTGGGCTGCCTTTTAATATCAAATCCGTTTCGAAAGAAATTAAATGTAAAACCATAGTCGTTTAAAATGTCTCGTAATAGTTTAGAATTCTCGTCTTCTATAGAAAATGATTCTTGTTTCCTAAGGTAGGATTGAAAAATCGATTCAGCCAGCAGTAATTCATCTTCCGTGAATTTTTCATCGGTTTTCCCAGATTCTAATTGCTTATTAATTCTATTGACGGTCATTTTGTAGGATACCATATTTAAAATAGTTCCAGATTTCATCACCGCTAATAAATTATTGAATTTTAAATCTACTTCTCTTAGATTGAATCGTTCATCTGTTACACTCACCCCTTCATTTGTAGTAAAACCAGTAGCAATCTGCGAATTGGATTTATAGGTAGTTTTTAAATTCATTGTCAAAAGGACAGCGACTGCTACAGAAATTATAGGAATTATAATGATTATCCATTTTTTTCTCCACAAAGCGTACAAGAGGTATAAGATATCCATTTAGAGCTAATTTTTGATCCTCAATAAAGTAATTGTAAATATCGCAATAGTTCCGTAGAAAATTGCTGTGATTTTAATATAGTTAATCATTCTTCTATTTTACGTAATAGTTTCTTGAATATTTTGTCACTAAATATAAACCTTAAGTTAGAAGTAGTAAATGGTTCTTTTAAACATTCCAATTTCCGTCAGTTATACCGGGGTTTTAGCACCCCAAGTTTTAGAAGTTACTTTCTGTTCTATCCCACATTACTCTCCCATCAATGGATTAAATCTCATTGAATGAATTCCAAGATCATTCCAGTTTTGAAAAGGGATTTAGTGGTCAAGGAATTTATGAATGCCTTTAATGAAGTAAATTAATGAAAATAGCTCTCTGAGTCATAAAAAGATTATAGCATTTCCCTTAGCCTGAAAAAAACTGTTTGAGAGTCAGCTATTAGATATATTACCTCAGTGCAATTAAATATTTTTTGATAACAAATCCTTATATGTGTTGTAAAGATTTTGAGATGTTCTAATATAATTTTTTCTAATCAGAATGTTTTGCTAAGTTTATTTCTAAATCAACAACCATTTTAATTCACCTTTTTTGTAGTAGGGTGAATTAGCTTAATAAACTTATCAACTCATAATACGCTTAAGTGAAAATACTTGGAATTTCAGCTTTTTATCATGACTCAGCGGCTGCCATTATTGAGGATGGAAGAATAATTGCAGCAGCTCAGGAAGAGCGTTTTACACGAAAAAAGCATGACCCTTCATTTCCTTCCAATGCTGTATTGTATTGCTTGAAAGAGTGCGCTACCACGATTGAGCAATTAGATGCAATCGTTTTTTATGATAAGCCTTTTTTAAAATTTGAAAGGCTGTTGGAAACATATTATAGTTTTGCTCCAAAGGGAATCAAGTCTTTTATGATGGCCATTCCGGTCTGGTTAAAAGAGAAAATCTTTTTAAAGAAACTAATATTTGATGAGCTACAAAAAATCGACAAATTCGATAGGAAAAATATCAAACTACTTTTTCCTGAACATCATTTGTCTCATGCAGCAAGTGTTTTTTATCCATCTAATTTTAAGGAGGCAGCTATTTTAACTATTGACGGTGTAGGAGAGTGGGCCACAGCCTCTATTTGCCACGGAGTTGATAATGAAATCAGTGTTCTCAAAGAACTAAAATTTCCTCATTCTCTTGGATTATTATATTCTGCTTTTACTTTTTTTCTAGGGTTTAAGGTTAATTCAGGGGAGTACAAATTGATGGGATTGGCACCATATGGGAGAAAAGATCATGAGAAAATTAAAGAGTATGAAGATATTATCAAATCTAAATTGATTCAAATTTATGATGATGGTTCAATATGGTTAAACCAAAAGTATTTCAATTATTCCACTGGTTTAACAATGGTGAAGTCAAAAGAATGGGAAAATCTTTTTGATATGCCAAAGAGAAAATCGGAAGGAGAATTAGAGCAACGGCACTGTGATTTAGGTTTGGCAATTCAAAATGTTACAGAAGAAATTGTCATTAAAATGGCTCGTCATGCAAAGGATATCACCAATTGTGAATACTTATGTTTAGCAGGAGGAGTTGCACTTAATTGTGTGGCCAACGGAAAATTGCACAACGAAGATATTTTCAAGGATATTTTTATTCAACCTGCAGCAGGTGATGCAGGCGGGGCATTGGGGGCGGCTTTAATTGCTTATTATATTTATTATAAAAATAATCGGATTATTACTGATGATGTTGACCAACTTAATGGTTCATATTTGGGTCCATCATTTTTGGACCGGGATATTCAATTTGTGGCAAAAAAGTATAGTGCAAATTATTCCTTGATCAAAGATGATGATTATTTCTATTCCTTAGTGGCAGATTTGCTTGCTAAAGGATCTGTTGTTGGATGGTTTCAAGGGAGAATGGAGTTCGGACCTAGGGCATTAGGGGCAAGGAGTATTTTAGGAGATCCTAGGAATGAGGAAATGCAAAAGAAGCTTAATCTGAAAATTAAATATAGGGAATCTTTCAGGCCATTTGCGCCTTCAGTTTTAGAAGAAGATGCACTGGAGTTTTTTGAAAAAAATGTCATATCGCCCTATATGCTAGAAGTACAACCTATAAAGAAGTCGAGAAGAAAGAATTTACCTGATAATTACCTTTCACTGCCTTTACGTGATAAACTGTATTTTTTAAGGTCCGATATTCCGGCCATAACGCACGTTGATTTCACGGCTAGAATTCAAACAGTTTCTAAAAAAACTAATCCTGATTATTGGAATATAATTAATACTTTTAAATCTAAGACAGGATATGGAATGCTGGTGAATACAAGTTTTAATGTAAGAGGGGAACCTATAGTTTGTAATCCAGAAGACGCGTATCGGTGCTTTATGAGAACTGAAATGGATTATTTGGTGATGGGTAGGTTTGTGTTTGACAAAAGGCAACAGCCTGAGTGGAGCAGTACCGATAATTGGAAAACAGAATATGTTTTAGATTAAGTACACTTTTTTAGTATTTATTTGATATTAATAATTTTAAAGGAATGGAATTTTTAAAAGATTTATGGCAATTTGTCAGAGCCAGAAAAAAATGGTGGTTGGCACCTGTAATTATGCTCCTAATTTTGATTGGTGTAGTGTTGGTTTTAGGTGGTAGTTCCGCAATTGCTCCATTTATTTATACATTGTTTTAGCTTATGGAAGATGTTGGTAAGTATAGAAATGTCTTAATAATTACAGCCGGATTTTTGCTGTTCTACCTCTTTTTTGATGTAATGGTATTGCTGTATATTTCGGTTTCTATAGCGGTACTAGGTGGATTATCGCCTAAAGTAGCACAGGCTATAAACTGGCTATGGATGAAATTAGCTTTTTTACTAGGTTGGGTAAATACGAGGATATTATTAAGTATTATTTTTTACTTATTCTTGACACCAATAGCACTGGTTTCCAGGTTGTTTACAAAGGATCCATTGAGACTAAAAAAACCCAAAAGCTCAAATTTTGAGGTTAGAAATCATTTATATAATAAAGAGGAATTAGAAAATATTTGGTAATGATAGCCTTCATAAGACTACTTCGCCTCAAGCATTGGGTTAAAAACACATTTGTATTTTTACCAGTGTTTTTTGCGGGAGAGCTGTTTTCAAATGATAAATTTTATGAGTGTGTCGCTGGCTTTATTATTTTTTCTTTCTCAGCTAGTGCTATTTATGCTCTTAATGATATTTTTGATGTAGAGGAAGACCGTCAACATCCTGATAAAAGGAACAGGCCTATTGCCGCTGGGAAAATAAGCGTTAAATCAGCTATCTTAATTGCAGTTGTTTTATTTGTTATCTCTGTAGGAACAGCTTATTATTTGGATTTTTTCTTTTTCATTTGCATTGTTTTCTACATAGCACTGAATCTAGCATATTCTTTCGGATTAAAGAACATAGCGATATTAGATCTTTTCATCGTTGCATTCGGATTTTTATTAAGAGTAATTGCAGGAGGCGAAATATCCGAAGTCCCAGTTTCCCATTGGCTGTTAATAATGGTTTTACTTTTGTCATTGTTTCTGGTTTTGGCTAAACGGAGGGATGATTTGATTTTAGTTGAAAATGGAACTAAAAATATTAGAAAAGCTTCCTCTGGTTATAATTTGGATTTCACTAATGCTTGTTTGACCCTTCTTTCCGCAGTTATGATCGTTTCCTATATAATGTACACTGTTTCTGATGAAGTGCAAGAAAGATATGATTCTAAGTACTTATTCTTAACATGCATTTTTGTAATCGCAGGTTTGATGCGATATCTTCAAATTACTATGGTTGAAAAGAAAAGTGGATCACCCGTTAAAATTTTGTACAAAGATGCATTTATTTTTGTAGTCCTTTTGGCGTGGGTATTGTCGTTTTATATCTTATTGTATGCCTAATACTGAAACAGACTCTGCGATAGCTTTTTTTGATTTTGATGGAACTATAACAACACGAGACAGCCTGTGGCTTTTTCTTAAATACTTTTCGGGAAATCTGATTTTTTATTTAAAGCTAATATCCTTAATTCCTGCCTTAGGTTTATTTAAAGTAGGGGTGATCAACAGTAAAAATATGAAAGAGTCAGTTTTTAAGAAATTTCTCAAAAATTGTGATCTTGTTGTATTTGAACAGAAATGTGAATTATTTACTAAGGAAATCTTAGTGAATTATTTAAGATCAGAGGCCTTACGGAAAATCAAGTGGCATAGAGAGAGAGGTCATCAAATAGTTGTAGTCTCTGCATCCCCTATGAACTGGCTTAAATATTGGTGCGAGGACATAAATATAGATTTAATAGGAACGAAGTTGGAGGTTTACGATAACAAGCTGTCAGGACAAATTGATGGTGAAAACTGTAAAGGGTTGCAAAAAGTTACCCAGATAAAACAAAAATATGATTTGAGTAAGTATAATATGGTTTATGCTTATGGTGACACAAATGGCGATAAGGAAATGTTAGAACTAGCTGATAAGGCTTTCTATAGGCGGTTTAATTAAAACTACAATTTCAAAAATATTTAAAAAACCGTATCTTTAGCTAGATACTTTGTAAGGTTTAAAAGCATCTTAAAATTATACTTATAACTTCCAATCACTATAGTTCGAAACTGTTTATATTTATTTATTAAGTTTATTTTTGTGAAATGCTATTTAACTCATTAGACTTTGCAATTTTTTTACCGATAGTTTTTATCCTTTATTGGTATTTAAATAATAGGGATGTAAAATATCAGAATCTGTTAATTGTTTTTGCTAGTTATGTTTTCTACGGATGGTGGGATTGGAGATTTTTGTTATTGATTGTAATTAGTACAATCATTGATTACACAGTTGGGAATAGATTAAGATCTGAAGAAGGAGAAGGCAAAAGGAAAGCCCTTTTATGGATAAGCATTTTAGCAAATCTTGGATTTTTAGGCTTTTTTAAATACTATAACTTTTTCCTTGATAATTTTGTTGAGGCGTTTTCATTTTTAGGAATGGAAATACAAGCTAATTCGTTAAATATTATTTTACCCGTTGGAATTAGTTTTTATACTTTCCAAACCTTAAGTTACACAATAGATGTTTACAGACGTAAATTAGAGCCGACAAAAGACTTTATAGCTTTTTCAGCCTTTGTTAGTTTTTTCCCGCAGTTAGTAGCAGGGCCCATTGAAAGGGCTACCCATTTGCTACCACAATTTTATAAAAAAAGAACTTTTGATTATCTACAATCTGTTGACGGTCTTCGTCAGATTCTGTGGGGTTTGTTTAAGAAAATAGTTATCGCAGACAACTGTGCAGAGTTTGCAAATATGATTTTTAATAATTCGGAAGCATATTCAGGTAGTACCTTAGTTTTAGGTGCTTTATTTTTTACATTTCAAATTTACGGTGATTTTTCAGGGTATTCTGATATCGCAATTGGTACCTCTCGTCTTTTTGGATTTGATTTAATGCGGAACTTCAATTTCCCTTACTTTTCAAGGGATATTGCTGAATTTTGGAGAAGGTGGCATATTTCATTATCGACCTGGTTTAGAGATTATTTATATATCCCACTAGGAGGAAGTCGAGGTGGGTTGATGATGAAAATTAGAAATACTTTCATCATTTTTATTGTGAGTGGGTTTTGGCATGGAGCAAATTGGACATTTATAATTTGGGGAACTTTGAATGCTATTTATTTTCTACCAGTTTTACTGACAGAGAACAATAGAAATAATATTGAAATAGTAGCAAAAGGTAAAGTTTTGCCTACACTTAAGGAATTTTTCCTTATGTTAATAACTTTTAGCTTGGTTGTTTTTGCATGGATATTTTTCAGAGCTAATAATGTTGAGCATGCGATAAGTTATATATCTGAAATTTTATCATTTTCATTTTTCACGTTTCCAGACTTTGAGAACATTAATAGAGCCTCAATGGTGTTACTGTTGGTAGGTGTCTTTCTACTTTTTGAATGGCATGGTAGGGAATGGCAATTTGCTATCGCTAAATTAGGATTGACTTGGAAACGGCCAATAAGATATATTTTATACTATTCGCTTATTATTGCAATTTTATGGTTTGGGGGAAAGGAGCAAGAGTTTATTTATTTTCAATTTTGATCTATGAGGAGTACACAATTCTTATACAGGACAATACTTTTTCTGCTTCCATTAGTAGCTTACTTTATCATGAATATTTCAGTAAATCATTATCTGTATAGTAATCAGAAACTTCAATTAGATACTGCAAATATATTAGTAATTGGTGATTCCCATCCCACGAGAAGTATCAATCCAGATTTCCTGCAAAATGCCGTAAGTATATCGCAAACAGCTGAACCATATGTATTAACTTATTGGAAATTGGAGAAGGTACTGAAAACGACTAAGCCGAGTATAGTCGTAGTTGGTTTAGCCCCACACAATTTATCTCAATTTAATGATTTCAAATTTTCTGATAGTTTCTGGTCATTAGAGATGTTTAAAAGAAGTTATCCGATACAAAGATTTAAAGAGATAGACCATCTTATAGAAATTGATTATAAAAAATACTGGGAGATTTATCTAAAAAACAATTCATTTTATCCAAAATTAGACCATAGCTATTACATTGGTGGATATTCAAATTCAGACTTAAAGAGTATTTCTGGTTGGAAAACAAGTATTAATCGTCATTATTATTTCGAAAGTGAACAACTTGATATTTCCACTGTCTCTATCAAATACTTGGATTCAATTATTGAATTATGTCAAAAGAATGATATAGAAGTATTTCTAGTAAGCTCCCCTGTCCGAAAGGAATATTATGATGGAATACCTGAAAGGATATTGATAGAATTTGAAAAGCAAAAACTTAAGTATAGAAATAAGGCCTTTATTTTTGACAAGACTGATGATTTCTCATATCCAGATTCTTTATTTAGAAACTCTGATCATGTGAATAAGTTTGGAGCAGTTGTATTTACAAAAGAACTAAATCGATTTATCCAAAAAAATCAAAATTGAGATAAACTGCTAGTTTTTGCCTTTTATTATAACTTGCCGGGTTCTGAAAAATACAACTTTATTATTCCTTAAAAAACAGTGGGACGATCTGTACCATTTGTTCAAGACCATTTTCCAAATTGCCTCTTAATTCAATTCCATCATATTCAATTTTAGAGCGACTTACCTTTAGTTGTGTAAATTCGGAGAACAGTTCTGCCATTATTTTATTGGACTGAATGACTAATATGTCGGAGGGGATATTGGTCGTGGGGACCACTGCAAATGCTACTTTTAAATTTGAGTATCTGTTGAGTTTACCAGCTAAAAACCATAACTGTTCCTTTATAAGACTATTTTCTGATAGTGCTTTATTAAGGGATACTTCGATCCTGAAATCTGAGGGGATTCCATAATCTGAGCTTAAATTATCCTCATTTATATAAACTCTGTTCGCTTTCTGCTGTGCAGTGCTAATTTTAACAGTCTGATTCAATGCATTTTTTTCTTCAATTCTCACATATCTTGCCTCAAATATGTCACTCAACTCGCCACCTCTATTACTACTAAAAAAAGCAATACTATCTCCATATTCACTATAATAACCATCAAAGGCGGTCGAATTTATTTGATTGCCTAGGTTTTGGGGTTTGCTCCATACAGTCCAGCTATTATACAGCCTTTGAGCCATAAAAATATCCATATCGCCAAAACCGCCATGACCAGCACTGGCAAAGAATAAAGTTTTCTTGTCTGAAGATAGAAAGGGTGAAATCTCAGAATTCGAGGTGTTAATTGTCGTTCCTAAATTTACTGGTTCAGTCCAGCCCCCTTGATTGTCTTTTGTACTTACATACAAATCCTCTTTTCCAAAACTTCTAATAGTTTTCATTGAAAAAAGAATAACACTATAATCCGGACTAACATAAATTCCTTGGTAACCACTATTTGGAATTCCAGGAATTGCTAAGTCTTCTGGTTTTGTCCAGTAATTGCTGATTTTTTTTACAAAGCGAATACCTTTATCTGGATCTTTTGGGTTATTTTGATAAATAATTTTTTCATGTGGATTTATTCCTATGATGAAATTATTACGCTTATCATTCCAATCCTTCAAATCGTTGTTTGCGATAGCCCAATTTTGTGCTGTGTTACCAAATGTGCTTAACCAAATATCTGACCCACTATATTTACCACCTTTGTTTGATTCATGAAATACCCTCGCAAAGAAAAGGCTGTCGCCACTGGGACTAAGTAATGGAAGAATTTCCTCAGCTTCCGTGTTAATGTGCTCAGATAGTTTCTCAATTGATTTAAGCTGTTTTTGAGCGAAAACGTGCAGACTGAATAGATGAAAAATTAAAAAGCAAATTAGAAAAAGTCTTACCATGTATATGGAGTAGATGAATTTTTGTTATTAAATAGAAAGCTTAAGCTTACTTCGTGGACACCATTTGAGAACTCTTGAATAAATCCTGTATAGTAGTCATAAGAATAATGAAGGAAAAAATTTCCTGGGATATTGACCCCGAATAAACCTGCCCATTTTAATTGATGGTGCATACCCGTTCCAATGTACATTAAATCTTTATACTTTAATCTTAATGATGATTTATACTGTCCTCCAGTTGTAGCAAAATAATTAATTTCCACATTAGGTAAAAGGCTCAGTTCGGAATTTAAATTCCATTTATATCCGGCAATTAAGCTGAAATTTAGACCGTCATTCATATAAGAAGACATTTCATTTTCTTGAAAGCCGTGTGTGAACAATGAATTTGCTACAAAGCTTAAGTATAATTTATTGCTGTAATAAGCTAATGACAGATCCATTTGGATATTCGATTGTCTTCCTGCATTTGTATTAATCAGTCTTTGATATAATTCATCATTGGCTTTGTCACGGACATTTAAGTTGTTTAAACCAATACTGTTCTGCTGAAACTTTAACGCACTTCCGAAACTTAAATTAAATTTTTTACTGACCGGAAGATGATAGGCATAAAACCCTTTGATTTCTGTCCTATCTAAGGGGCCAAGCTGAATTGAATTTAGTTGCAGGCCTACACCTTGCTTTCTTCTAGCTAACTTTGAATTGTAAAACTCTTCTGCCTTTTCAGGATTACTGAGAGCAAATGAAGAGTTGTTAAGATTTTGTACTGAACCTTTTTTAATCGGGTAAAATAATCCTGCTTGAATATAGCCAGACTGATTTCCGTAACCATTTAGTGCCTGGCGATACATGATGTCAGCAGATAAGGTGTTTTGAATCCCTGCCATCGCTGGGCTTTGCCATTCGATTGCCTGAAATATCTGCGTGCGGGACAGTACGTCTTGTGACTGAACAGATTGTGTTGTTCCAAAACACACCATCAAAGGTATTATAATGGCTTTGATAATATTTGATTTATCTGAGGATAGTAACATTTCCTTCATATTTTCTTCTGCCATTATTTAATTTAATTAGATAGAAGTAAGTTCCTGCTGGAAGTTCTTTCTGATTATACGTTCCGTCCCATTGGCAATCAGTTGTAGTGCAGTGAAAAACTCTAACTCCTTGTGTATTAAACACTGAAATATTGACTTGTTCAAATGCATCCAAGTTTGTAAAATCCCAGGTGTCATTTACATCGTCATTATTTGGGGTGAAAGCATTTACAAAATCCAGTTCAGGGAGCACATTTGACAACTGAACCTCTCTTGAAATTTGAAGACTTCTATCCTTTCCATCACTAATACTAAAGCTTATACTTTTTGGCGAAATATCATTCGATAATGAATTAATATTTTGATATGCAATCGACCTTAAAACCAAATCATAATCCGATTTAGTTGCATTACCAGTAATTAATAATAGACCTGAACTTTGATTAAATTCAAATGCTAATTCATTATTGTTTACGGCTTCATTGATGAGTCTATCTTCCGATGAATTATAATTCTCTGTAATTTGAACCCATGCGGAATCCATCATCAAATCATCAATATCCGAGACGGTCATGCTTTCCGTAACTGAAATTGGGTTTGAACCTTGGATGAATTCTAATGTTGTGTTCTCAATATTTGATAATATAGGTTTGTCATTTACAGTATCAACTTCCACTACTATATTGGCTAACTCTGATTGAACGAAACCATCACTTGCCGACCATTGCAAATTAATAGTTCCGAAAAAATCCTGTGGAGGGATAAATTGTAAATCAATGTCCTGGTCAAAACTAATGAATTCCCCAGTGGATACGTCTGAATCATTTAATTGAATCCTTCCTCTAGTGAAAAATAGCTGAATTGCATTGATATTATCTCCTTCTGGATCATTGAAGTTTACTGTAAAATCAGAAGTTGAAAACTGATAAGGAACATCCTCATTTGTTTGAATAACAAAATCAGAAATTACTGGCGGGTCATTTATCTTAAGAAGATATGATTGAATATTGCTTGCGTTTTCCAAATCCGATACCGTTATAGAAATATTTTCACTGGTGGCATCTTCAGGGACTAGTCCCTCTAGAGTTGCAGTCAGATTTCCATTCTTTGTCAAACTTAGCCAGTCTGGGCCACTCGTTAAAGTAAATGTTAAATCGTCATCTGGATCGGCATCTGTAGCTGCAATATTATATTGATAGAATTCATTTGGTAAGGTTCTTTCAACGGGAGTAGATGTTATTTCCGGAGAATCGTTTACTGGGAGAACTTCGATTTGAAAGTAGATTTCTCTGAAATTAATAGAACTAGGGCCATCGTCTTCTACTCTAATCTTAACTTGAGCAATGCCAAAAGAGTCAGAGCGAATTTGATAATTTAAAACTGCTTCCTTATTGGGAGATGCATATTCAATATTAAATTCAGTAAAAAGATTAGGAGAATCTGTCGATAGTTCCATAGTAATTTCTTGATTGTTTTCGCCACCATCTGAAATCCCCGTCAAATTAACAGTAAATACTTCTTCAGTATCTTCTGAGATAGGTGCTGGATTTTCAATTGAATCTATGGTGGGCGGGAAGTTTTCTAATTGAACATTTATTTGAAAGGATTGCATATCAACTTCACCACTCATGTCAGTAGCATTTATTTGTACCTCGTAAGGGCTATTTTCTACGTCTTCAAATTTAGGAGTTCCACTTAGTAAATTTTCATCGTCAAAATTAAGCCAACTCGGTTTCGTAAGAATTGAGATTTCTACATCATCATTTAGATCAATATCTTCGGTTTCAATTCGGTATTCATAAAGCTGATTTTGAACTGCAGTGGTATCTGGTGTAGAAATTATTACTGGGGCATCATTCACATTGGCGACTTCAATACTAAAATTTTGAGTGACTTTTAAACCAAAAAAATCTTCAACTTCTAAAGCCACATTATGCGCCCCGACTTCACTATTGCTTGGCAATCCCGATATTGCCAAAGAATCTTCGTTGAATTCAAGCCATTCAGGCAAGTTCAAAGCGATTACTTTCAAAGAATCATCTTCAGGATCTTGGACTTCTATTTTATATTCGTATCTGATGTCCTCGGTTGCAACTGTAATAGGTTCTGAAATGAATAGAGGAGCGGTGTTAGGAAAATCTATATTTATGGTGAAGTTCTGGTAGGCGGTATCTTCTCGTAGATCGACTGCAATTAGTTTTACTTCTTGTGAGCTGTTTCGGTCGCTGTTAGTTGGTGTGCCTTTCAATGTGGCATTTCCTTGTGGCATTGATTCAGTTGAAAAAACTAACCAAGAAGGCTTTTTTATTGCGTAGATAGAAACTTCATCATTTTGATCTATGTCTAGTGTTGTAATATTGTACGAATATGCATTTTCTACCTCTACTTCAGTTAACGGAGAGCTTGTGAAAACGGGAAGATCGTTCACGTCAACAATTTCGATATCGAAAAACTGATTGGCAGAATTTCCATTGTCATCACTAACACCAATTGCAATTCCGTAGGTCCCAACTAAATTATTGTTGCTTGATCCAGATAAAACAGCTGTCCCATCTCCATTATCAGTTAAAGTTAGCCAAGATGGTAATGAAATAATATTTGTTATCGATAACTCATCATCTTGATCGTAATCTTCTGCAGTAATTAGATATTGATAGTCTTGATCCTGTAATACTTCAACAATTGGTTCACTTGTTATAAATGGAGCATCTTGTACTGCAGTGACCGACATTTCAAAACTGCTTTCTATAAATAACCCATTAGTATCTGTACATCTCACTGTTATGTTACTGATACCATTTTGATTTGATTTAAAATGTAATTCTACAAGATTGTCTATCAATTCTATCTTAGAAAATAAGGATGGATTAGAGTTATTAACAACAGAAAATGTTAAATCGGAATCTTCATCTTCCACATCATTGAAATAATTTAACAAATCTAATTGAATCGGATTACTGTCTTCCGCAACTTCCTGATTCGGGATATTGCTAGTGGTTGGTGCATTATTGATTACGAGCTCAGATACTAATTGTCCTTGATAATTATCTTCTGTTATAGTTACCTCTACTGTATAAACGCCAGCGCTGAAAGGTGGGCTAGTGCTTCCATTATAAGTAATACTAAAGTTTAGATTATCAGGCTGTGTAATAACTGATACTTCTTTTGGGCTCCCATCAAAATTTTGAAGAGTATTAATGATTTGAATTGAAGCAACAGCCTTAGTCACTTCAAACCCTTGGCTCACCGTTGTAGCGGGGTTAAAATTAGCATCACCACTTTGATTGGCCTGAATGGAAACCAAACCTGTTCCAGTGATGGTGACCGTATTCCCAGAAAGGCTAGCATTTCCAGAAGCCACCGAAAAGCTAATAGGCAGTCCGCTGTTACTGCTGGCGGAAAGAGTAAAATCAGCATCACCGTAAACCTTGTCAGCGATGGGGTCGAAAGTAATAGTTTGATCAGCCTTGGCAATGGTTAAAGTTCCTGGCGTATAATCGAAATCATAGTTACTGGAGACTCCCCCAGATAAAGTGATGGGATAGTCTCCCGCATTACTGCTAGCGTTGGCAGCGGTAGTGGCCGTAGGAGCAGTGATTAAATCTGAGGCATCTTCACTATTGACAAAGCCAGAGTAAGAGAAGCTAAGTGTTGGAATAGCATCACCATACACAATGTTTTGGTCATCGGCAGTTAGCGATAGCAAAGCCTTAGTCACTTCAAACCCTTGGCTCACCGTTGTAGCGGGGTTAAAATTAGCA